>NZ_JBWKWT010000010.1:0-239462 GCF_059422365.1 Pseudomonas sp. GW821-FHT01E10 | reverse complement strand
TGTTTACCAAGGAGTTTTCCGTTTCGACTGCGCCGGAAGTGGGGCGAATTATAGACGTCCAGAATCTGCCGTCAACCTCTAATTTGGCTTTTCTATCAATAGCTTGCAGAAAGCCGGAAAACCGCCCGTTTTCCTTCTATAGAGGAGAGCAAAACCACTCCCTCTATATAGAAGAGGACTTCAGAGCACCCCCGCCTCTTTGAAAGCAGCGACTGCACCGGCATCCAGACCCAATACCCGCTGCAAAACCTCCAGTGTGTGCTCACCCAATAAAGGAGGTGCGCTACGGTACTCCACTGGCGTCTCGGACAGGCGTATCGGGCTCGCAACTTGAGGTACGATCCCGGCCAAAGCATGAGGCAGCTCAATAGCCAACCCTCGAGCCTGAACCTGAGGGTCGGCAAACACCTGGGCCAAATCATTGATCGGCCCACACGGCACGCCTGCCTGCTCCAACTGCGTCACCCATTCAGCAGTGGTCTTGAACACGGTCGCCTGGCGGATCAGCGGGATCAGCACCGCCCGATTTGCCACCCTTAACTTATTGGTCGCAAAACGCGGATCATCCGCCCACTGCGGCTGCCCGGCCACCTCCGCAAATTTGCGGAACTGCCCATCATTACCCACGGTAAGGATGAAGTCGCCATCGGCTGTAGGGAAGTCCTGATAAGGCACGATATTCGGATGGGCGTTGCCCAGGCGCTTAGGCGCAATGCCCGTAGTCAGGTAGTTCATCGCCTGGTTCGCCAGACACGCCACCTGAACGTCCAGCAATGCCATATCAATGTGCTGACCGCTGCCACCATGATCCCGATGAGCCAGCGCAGCCAGGATCGCTACCGTTGAATAGAGTCCAGTCAGAATGTCTGTCAGCGCCACGCCAACTTTCACCGGGCCTGCACCTTCATCTCCTTCGGGGCGACCGGTCAAACTCATCAGACCGCCCAAGCCCTGGATCATGAAGTCATAACCCGCACGCTTGGCATACGGGCCGGTCTGACCGAACCCGGTGATCGAGCAATAGATCAGCTTCGGATTGGCCACCTTTAGCGACTCGTAGTCCAGCCCATATGCCGCAAGACCACCGACCTTGAAGTTCTCGATGAGGATATCCGACTTCGCCGCCAACTCACGCACCAGCCGCTGCCCCTCTGGTCGCGTGAAGTCGATGGTCACCGATTGCTTGTTGCGGTTGGCGGACAAGTAATAAGCCGCCTCGCTGGTGTTCTCGCCATAAGCGTCCTTAAGGAACGGAGGCCCCCAGGCACGCGTGTCATCGCCATTACCCGGGCGCTCGACCTTGATGACGTCAGCGCCAAGGTCCGCAAGAATCTGCCCGGCCCAAGGCCCGGCGAGCACCCGCGACAAATCCAGTACCCGTAGATGCGAAAGCGCGCCCATGGCCGTTCTCCTATTAATAGAACGCCTGGAGGCCGGTCTGCGCGCGACCGAGGATCAGCGCATGGACGTCATGCGTACCTTCATAGGTGTTCACCACTTCCAGGTTGACCAGGTGGCGAGCCACACCGAACTCATCGGAGATACCGTTGCCACCCAGCATGTCGCGCGCCATGCGAGCGATGTCGAGGGACTTGCCGCAGGAGTTGCGCTTCATCATCGAAGTGATCTCGACCGCAGCAGTACCTTCATCTTTCATACGCCCCAGACGCAGGCAGCCTTGCAGCGCCAGAGTGATTTCGGTCTGCATGTCGGCCAGCTTCTTCTGAATCAACTGAGTGGCCGCCAATGGACGACCAAATTGCTGACGATCCAGGGTGTACTGGCGAGCGGTGTGCCAGCAGAACTCGGCAGCGCCCAATGCCCCCCAGGAAATGCCGTAACGCGCCGAGTTAAGGCAGGTAAAAGGGCCCTTCAAACCACGGACATCCGGGAAGATGTTCTCTTCAGGAACAAACACGTTATCCATGACGATCTCGCCGGTGATGGACGCACGTAAGCCGACCTTGCCGTGTATCGCCGGAGCGCTCAGACCTTTCCAGCCCTTCTCAAGCACAAAACCACGAATGTCGCCCGCGTCGTCCTTGGCCCAAACCACGAATACATCAGCGATCGGACTGTTGGTGATCCACATCTTGCTGCCGGTGAGGCTGTAGCCACCTTCCACTTTGCGTGCACGAGTAATCATCGCGCCCGGGTCGGAACCGTGGTTGGGCTCGGTCAGACCGAAGCAACCAATCCATTCACCCGTGGCCAGCTTCGGCAGGTATTTCTGCTTCTGTGCTTCGGTACCGAATTCATTGATCGGAACCATGACCAGCGAAGACTGCACACTCATCATCGAGCGATAGCCGGAGTCGACACGTTCGACCTCACGGGCAATCAGGCCGTAGCTGACATAGTTCAGGCCGCTGCCACCGTATTGCTCAGGGATGGTCGCACCCAGCAGACCCACCTCACCCATCTCACGGAAGATCGCCGGGTCAGTCTTCTCATGACGGAAAGCTTCGAGAACACGCGGTGCGAGCTTCTGCTGAGCAAACTGCTCGGCCGTGTCGCGAATCATGCGTTCTTCTTCAGTGAGCTGTTGATCCAGCAACAGGGGATCGATCCAGTTGAAGCTAGCTTTACCGCCCATGAGTGAGTCCTCTCGAATCGGGTCAAATAACGTGGATTGATCCTAGGCCGGGTTCGGCGTCCCGGCAAACGAGGTTTTCGCATACTGTTGTGCTAATTTCTCACTTCGAAACGTTGCAAAATCGCCTTTATGCAATGCATTAGTGAGGTTGACGTACATGCGCAGGAAGATCCCCAGCACAACAGCCCTGATCAGCTTTGAAGCGGCAGCGCGCCACGAGAGCTTTACCAAGGCTGCCCAGGAGCTTTCTCTCACTCAGGGAGCGATTTGCAGACAGATAGCCAGCCTCGAGGAGTTCCTCAATGTCGAGCTGTTCCGGCGTTCACGGCGCGGAGTGAAGCTGACAGAAGCCGGGCTTTCCTACAGTCGCAGGGTGGCCACCCAACTCGACGCGGTTGAACGGGACACCTTGTCAGTGATGGGCCAGCAAGGCGCCAACTCGATCGAACTGGCGGTGGTTCCGACCTTCGGCACTCAGTGGCTGCTGCCACGACTCAAGGATTTCCAGCACAAACACCCGGAGGTGACGGTCAACCTCACCAACCGTACGCGCCCCTTCCTGTTTGCCGACACCGACTTCGATGCCGCCATTTATTTCGGCGACGCGGACTGGCCAGGTACCGAATCCCACAGGTTAATGGGCGAGAACCCGATGCCGGTGTGCAGCCCCACGCTGCTGGGCCAAAAAACCAACCTGAGCCCCGGTGAAATCGCCGAGCTGCCCTTGCTGCAACAGACCACTCGCCCTTATGCCTGGCGCCAATGGTTCAACTCCCAGAACCTGAATATCCCGCGAGACATGACAGGGCCGCGTTACGAGCTATTCTCCATGCTCGCCCAGGCAGCGATGCATGACATGGGGATCGCGCTGATTCCGCCATTCCTGATTCAGCGCGAATTGGCAGAGAAGCGTCTGGTCATTGCCAATACCCAAGCACTATCGAGCATCAAGGCCTATTACCTGATGATTCCTGATCGAAAGGTCGAATCAGCCTCTTTAAAGGCATTTCGCGATTGGCTGGTGAATCAGGCACACAGCTACAACCTAGAAGGATAAAGGCTCACAGCCATTAGCTGACCGCGTAGTCAGCAAAACAAAAGCACTACAGATATAAGTATTTGTCGCATATTGACAGACTGTACCGACAAACAGCACAAACGTCCCACAAGCGTTTGAGTACGTGGCTTTGAGCCTCTATTGGCAGGCAATGACAACCTATTCACCGTGCGGATGTGTAAATTCTTGAATTTTGGCAAAAATCCTTAGAAGCCACAGCCTGCAAGGGATTTAACGGAAAGGTGCGACATTCGGTCACGGGGTGACTTGTAGTTAATTTTCCGTCACCCGTCATAATCCCTTGAAGGGCACAAAGTTCGCCTGCAAAATGCCGCGCCCCGCCCTGATTTGGTGGGGTCGTGCTGATCGGCCGCCCCAGCCGCACCATCCGAAGTGCCTGGGTTTACTCAATAAGATCACGCAGGAGATTTGACGTGCACATTGGTGTTCCTCTCGAAACCCAGACGGGTGAAACACGGGTTGCTGCAACCCCGGAAACCATCAAGAAGCTGATCGGCCAGGGTCATAAGGTCACTGTACAAAGCGGCGCCGGCATTAACGCCAGCGTTGTCGACAGTGCTTATGAAGCGGCAGGCGCAACCATTGGCAGCGCCAACGATGCGTTTGGTGCCGAGCTGATTCTCAAGGTGGTCGCCCCCAGCGACAGCGAACTGACGCTGATCAAGAGCGGCACCGTAGTGGTCGGCATGCTCAACCCGTTCAGCAATGAAACCATCGCCAAACTGGCCGAATGCGGCATTACCGCGTTTGCGCTGGAAGCTGCGCCACGCACCTCCCGCGCCCAGAGCCTGGATGTGCTGTCCTCCCAAGCGAACATCGCCGGCTATAAATCCGTGCTGCTGGCCGCTCACTACTACCCACGCTTCATGCCGATGTTGATGACCGCCGCGGGCACTGTGAAAGCGGCGCGCGTGCTGATTCTCGGTGCCGGTGTGGCCGGTTTGCAGGCGATTGCCACGGCAAAACGTCTGGGTGCCGTGATCGAAGCGTCCGATGTGCGTCCTGCGGTGAAGGAGCAAATTGAATCCCTGGGTGCGAAATTCGTCGACGTGCCGTACGAAACCGATGAAGAGCGCGAATGCGCCGTCGGCGTCGGCGGCTATGCGCGCCCCATGCCGGCCAGCTGGATGCAGCGTCAGGCCCTGGCCGTACACGAACGCGCCAAGCAGGCTGACATCGTCATCACCACGGCACTGATCCCGGGTCGCAAGGCGCCGACGCTGCTCAGCGCCGAAACCGTGGCGCAGATGAAGCCAGGCTCGGTGGTTGTCGACCTCGCCGCAGCGCAGGGCGGCAACTGCCCGCTGACCGTGGCGGACCAGGTCGTGGTCTCGAATGGCGTGACCATTGTCGGCCCGACCAATCTGGCCGGTGCGGTGGCGGCAGACGCTTCGGCGCTGTACGCACGCAACCTGCTGGACTTCCTGAAGCTGGTCTTCAACAAGGAAGGCCAGTTCGAAATGAACCTAGAAGACGACATCGTCGCCGCGTGCCTGATGTGCCGCGACGGCCAAGTCATCCGCAAAAACGCCTAAGCAGGGATTCAGACGATGGAAGAGCTTATCTCCCCCGGTATCTACAACCTGATCATCTTCGTGCTGGCGATTTATGTCGGTTATCACGTGGTCTGGAACGTTACACCTGCACTGCACACGCCATTGATGGCGGTGACCAACGCCATTTCGGCGATTGTGATCGTCGGCGCGATGCTGGCGGCTGCCTTGACCGTAACACCATTGGGCAAAACCATGGGCACCCTGGCGGTGGCTCTGGCGGCCGTGAACGTGTTCGGTGGTTTCCTGGTCACCCGTCGCATGCTTGAGATGTTCAAGAAAAAAGCCCCGAAAGCCGTAAAAGAAGAGGCGCCCAAGTAATGAGCATGAACCTGGTAACGACGCTGTACCTGATCGCGTCGATCTGCTTCATCCAGGCCCTCAAAGGCCTGTCGCACCCGACCACGTCGCGGCGCGGCAACGTGTACGGCATGCTCGGCATGGCCTTGGCGATCCTCACCACCATCGGTCTCATCTATAAGCTGGCGGCGCTCTCCATTGAGCAAGGCGGTGCTACCGCCGGCATCGGCTACGTCATCGTCGGTCTGCTGGCCGGCGGTACCGCCGGTTCGATCATGGCCAAGCGCGTTGAAATGACCAAAATGCCGGAGCTGGTCGCCTTCATGCACAGCATGATCGGTCTGGCAGCGGTGTTCATCGCCATTGCAGCCGTCGTCGAGCCGCAGTCGTTGGGCATCGTTAAACATCTGGGCGATTCGATTCCGGCGGGCAACCGTCTGGAGCTGTTCCTCGGCGCGGCCATCGGTGCAATCACCTTCTCCGGTTCGGTGATCGCGTTTGGCAAGCTGTCGGGCAAGTACAAGTTCCGCCTGTTCCAGGGCGCACCAGTACAGTTCAGCGGTCAGCACAAGCTGAACCTGCTGCTGGGTCTGGCGACGCTGGCACTGGGTGTCACGTTCATGCTGACCGGCAACTTCAGCGCCTTTGCCCTGATGCTGATCCTGGCCTTCGTGATGGGCGTGCTGATCATCATCCCGATCGGCGGCGCCGACATGCCCGTCGTGGTGTCGATGCTCAACAGCTACTCCGGCTGGGCAGCAGCGGGTATCGGCTTCTCGCTGAACAACTCGATGCTGATCATTGCCGGCTCGCTGGTGGGCTCAAGCGGTGCGATCCTCTCGTACATCATGTGCAAGGCGATGAACCGTTCGTTCTTCAACGTACTGCTTGGCGGCTTCGGCAACACCGCGGATGCTGGCCCGGCGGGCTCCAAAGAAGCCCGTCCAGTGAAATCCGGTTCGGCTGATGACGCCACCTTCCTGCTGACCAACGCCGACACCGTGATCATCGTTCCAGGCTATGGCCTGGCGGTAGCACGGGCGCAGCACGCCTTGAAAGAGCTGACCGAGAAACTGAGCCACCGTGGCGTGACCGTGAAGTATGCGATTCACCCGGTTGCCGGCCGGATGCCTGGCCACATGAACGTATTGCTGGCCGAGGCCGAAGTGCCTTACGACCAGGTGTTCGAGATGGAAGACATCAACTCCGAGTTCGGCCAGGCCGACGTGGTGCTGGTGCTCGGCGCCAACGACGTGGTGAACCCGGCAGCCAAGAACGACCCGAAATCGCCGATTGCCGGCATGCCGATTCTCGAAGCGTTCAAGGCCAAGACCATCATCGTCAACAAGCGCTCGATGGCCAGCGGCTATGCCGGCCTGGACAACGAGTTGTTCTATCTGGACAAGACCATGATGGTTTTCGGCGATGCCAAGAAAGTCATCGAAGACATGGTTAAAGCCGTCGAGTAAAAACCTTCGGCAACCTGAACGCCCCGACTCGTCGGGGCGTTTTTGTTTGCGTCTGTTACCGATCCTGCAAAGGTGTTTTGCCTGAAAGCACCGGAATAGACGCCCCGAATGCGACCTTGGTAGCGGGACGGGCACCGCTCGAATTCACTAGACTGCGCACCTTGCTTCCGTTGCCCGAGATAACAATCATGTACCGTGACCGTATTCGCTTGCCTTCATTGTTGGACAAGGTAATGAGCGCCGCCGACGCTGCCGCTCTGATTCAGGACGGCATGACCGTCGGCATGAGCGGCTTTACCCGAGCCGGCGAAGCCAAGGCCGTGCCTCATGCACTGGCCGAGCGCGCCAAGGTCACGCCGCTGAAAATAAGCTTGATGACCGGCGCCAGCCTGGGCAACGACCTCGACAAACAGCTGACTGAAGCCGGCGTACTGTCGCGACGCATGCCGTTCCAGGTGGACAGCACTCTGCGCAAGGCGATCAATGCCGGCGAAGTCATGTTCATCGACCAGCACCTGTCGGAAACCGTAGAGCAGCTGCGTAACCAGCAACTCAAGCTGCCGGACATCGCGGTGATCGAAGCCGTGGCGATCACCGAGCAGGGCCATATCGTGCCGACCACCTCGGTGGGCAACTCTGCCAGCTTCGCGATTTTCGCCAAATACGTGATCGTCGAGATCAATCTGGCGCACAACCCGAATCTCGAAGGCTTGCACGACATCTATATCCCTACCTACCGGCCGACCCGCACGCCGATTCCACTGGTGAAGGTCGATGACCGTATCGGCAGCACTGCCATCCCGATACCGCCGGAAAAAATCGTCGCGATCGTGATCACTAATCAATCCGACTCGCCCTCTACTGTGCTGCCGCCGGATGTGGACACCCAGGCCATCGCCGACCACCTGATCGACTTCTTCAAGCAAGAAGTGGCTGCCGGTCGCATGACCAACAAACTCGGCCCACTGCAAGCCGGAATCGGCACCATCGCCAATTCGGTGATGTGCGGCTTGATCGACTCGCCATTTGAAGACCTGACCATGTACTCCGAAGTGCTGCAGGATTCGACTTTCGATTTGATCGACGCCGGCAAGTTGAGCTTCGCTTCGGGCAGTTCGATCACCCTGTCGAGCCGGCGCAATGCCGATGTATTCGGGAATCTGGAGCACTATAAGGACAAGCTGGTGCTGCGCCCCCAGGAAATCTCCAATCACCCCGAAGTGGTGCGGCGCCTGGGCATCATCGGCATCAACACCGCGCTGGAGTTCGACCTGTACGGCAACGTCAACTCCACTCACGTCTGCGGCACGCGGATGATGAATGGCATCGGCGGCTCGGGCGACTTCGCGCGCAATGCGCACCTGGCGATTTTTGTCACCAAGTCGATCGCCAAGGGCGGGGCGATTTCCAGCGTGGTCCCCATGGTCAGCCACGTCGACCACACAGAACATGACGTCGATATTCTCGTGACCGAGATCGGCCTGGCCGACCTCCGTGGCCTGGCCCCGCGCGAGCGGGCCCGCGTCATTATCGATAACTGTGTTCACCCGGACTATCGCCAGGCCCTGAATGACTACTTCACTGCTGCTTGCGCAGTCGGCGGGCATACCCCGCATATCCTGCGTGACGCACTGAGCTGGCACATAAACCTGGAAGAAACCGGGCGCATGCTGGCGGTGTAATTGATACAGATAGCAGCTGACGCAAACACAGTTTCGTCAGCTTGCTATTGGAGTATTCTTTTCAATCAAAAACTGTACTGCTGTACCGGTCTTTTCCTACCGTAATTGCCTACTTTTTCCAGTCAAACGCCCATAAACGCACCATATTGGTGCCGACAAGTACAGTTGCCTCAAATTAGACCAGTACACCATCGTTTAACAGTTAACTGGCCTCTCACAATACAGGTGAACTGTATCTACAGAGACTGGCCAAACGAGAGGATCATTGGCATCAGTTAAACCACTACCTAATCCCGCCACAAGCGGAAGGATGTCAACCATGGAACGTACACTCAGTTCCGAACTGTTCTTCGAAGACACTGCTGCAAAAACCCAGGCTTCCCTGCCTTTGCGCGTTATCGCCAACCTGATGCTGTGGCAGCGCCGCATCTCCAGCCGCCATCAACTGGCTCGCCTGGATTCGCGTCTGCTGGCTGACGCCGGGATTAGCGAAGCACAACGCTACGAAGAGCTGAGCAAGCCGTTCTGGCGCTAAGTTAGCGTCGCTGGCTCTGACCCACCGGGCCCACCGCCAGCAACCCGAATTGAACAAACAGAACCCGTCGTGGGAAACCACGACGGGTTTTGTCGTTTTAGGGCTTCATATTGGGGGCGTACAGAAGAGAAAACTACCAACAGTTACAGTTTTTAAATATATAAAAACAACCAGTACAGTTTATTCTAAGGGTGTCTGCGCTCGCCTGCATGAACAAGCGGGACTGTTCTAACCGATGTACGCAGGCCTAATATCTGTATAAAACGTGGCGAACGCTTTAAGACGACAGGCGTCTGATCCTTTGCCACCTCTCTATCGGTCTATCCAAAGGAGCTACCTCATGTCCCCCCTTCGCCTGCTCAGCGCTGCAGCCCTGCTTGCCATGGCTGCCAATGCCCACGCCTCCAGTTTTATCGTGACCACCGACTCCATCGTTAATGGCCTGAAGGCTTCCTCCGACGCGACTTCGGATGTCTCGTCCTCCTTTCGCGACAACAAAATCGTCCGTGCTGCCCGTGACGATGCCGCCAGCTTCGTTGCCAGTGAAGGTGCCATCCGTGGCGTGAAACTGGAAAGCGCGTTCAACCATATCCGCCAACAGGCTCCACAACTGAATGCGACCGACGCACAGCTGGCCCAGGCCATCCTGACGATCTAGGCAACTGTGCTGAACCGGGACACGCCCGTCGTGTCCCGATGTTTCGACGCTGGCTCTAGCCCGGGCATTGCGCTAGCCTTGGGGCTCGCTTTCAGCTATCGAGCCTCATGCGTTTTCTTTCAAGTCTGTTGATCACTCCGGTTTTTCTCGCGGCCTGCTGGTCGGGTTCGGCCCATGCCTTCGACGCTTTCAACCTGTCCACACAAGGCACCGTAGCCAGTGGTTACGCCACCAGCATGGTGACCTCCGCGCCCTTCGACCATAAAATGCTGATCGCCGCCCGGGATGACGCTGCAGCGTTCATCGCCAGTGACGGCCAACTGCGAGGAGCACAACTGGAATCGGCCTTGATCTACCTGCGCCGGACCCAGCCAAAACTTCATGCCAGCGACCTTGAACTGGCGCAGGCAATTCTCGTCCAATAGTTATCCTTGTTTCTCCGGAGTCACTCCATGCGTAGCCCGCTGATTGCTGCCACCCTTGGCCTGCTGCTATTGGCCGACGTGGCCCAGGCCCACACCCTGGTAGCCACCAGCAACATGATCATTCGTGCCTCCCAGCGCACGCTTGATTTCACTTCCGATACCACCACGTCCATCCGCGATTCGAAGATCGTCCGTGAAGCCCACGACGATGCGGCCAGTTTCGTCGCCAGCGAGGGTGCAATCCGTGGTGCACACCTGGAAGCTGCCTTCGACACCTTGCGCACCCGCGTACCGGAAGCCCGCGACGCCAGTGATCAGGTTCTCGCCGAAGCCGTCCTCGCACTGTGAAATCACTAAGCGCCTGGCTGCTGGCCGGGGTTGTGTTGCTGCTTGGCAGCACGGCCCAGGCCGGCTTGCAATTGCGCCTCAAGACCGACGGCCTGAGCCCCGCGCAACAGCAGGCCAGTCAGGCGCTGCTCGATGAAGCCATGCAGGCGTTACCGCCACGCTTCATCGAGCAGCTGGACCGGCACATCGATGTCGGCTGGACCGACAACATGCCGAGCAATGCCTATGGCCAGGCATCACTGGTGTCCGAGCTCGACCTGAATCGCAACCTGCTCGCCAGCCTCACCGACGGCAGCGCCGCGACCAAAAAAACCTATCGCCCCCACGGCACCGTGCGTCAGGAACTGCTCGCCACGGTGTTGCACGAGCTCACCCACATCTACGACCGCGCACGCCTGTGGCCGGACGCCGAGCGCACACTGATCCAGCGCTGCACACAACGTAACAGCAGCTCCGGACTGATCGGCATCCCGGATCAGTGCCGCGGACAGACCGACCGACGCTGGACCCTCAGCGACGACCCTCGCCTGCTTGATCTGGCCGGCTGGCCGCAATACGTCGGTCGGCGCGGCGAGCGCGAACAGCACAACCGGCAGATTGCCCGCAGCCCGGACATCTACGAGACGAGCAGCCCGAAGGAGTTCGTCGCGGTCAACATGGAGTACTTCCTCCTCGACCCAAGCTATGCCTGCCGTCGCCCTGCGCTGTATCGCTACTACAAAGAACACTTCGGCTGGGCGCCCGCCGCCAAAGACACCTGCGCCCGATCATTCGCCTTCCTCAATGCCGGTAATGATTTCGCCAAACAGCCCTTGGGCCAGGTCGATCCGGAACGGGTGTATGCCGTCGACTATCTGCTGGCAGAAGCCAACCAGAACTGGGTCAGCCGCTGGGGTCACAGCATGCTGCGACTGGTGATCTGCGCGCCCGGTCGGCCTCGCGGGCCGGATTGCCGCCTCGATCTGGATCAACATCTGGTGCTGTCCTACCGCGCCTTCGTCGGCGACGTACAGTTGTCGAGTTGGGATGGGCTGGTGGGCAAATATCCATCGCGCCTGTTTGTGCTGCCGCTGGCCCAGGTGATCGACGAATACACCAAGACCGAACTGCGCAGCCTGGCCTCGGTACCGCTGAACCTGTCGCGCAGCGAGATCGAAGACGTGGTGGAGCACGCCGCCGAGATGCACTGGAGTTACGACGGCAATTACTTCTTCCTGTCCAACAACTGCGCCGTGGAAAGCCTGAAGCTGCTGCGCAGCGGCAGCAATAATGCCCAGCTGACAGGGCTCGACAGCATCATGCCCAACGGCTTGCTGGAAGTACTCAAGAGCCGTGGACTGGCGGATACCAGCGTGCTCGACGACCCTCGCGAAGCGTTACGCCTGGGCTATCGCTTCGACTCCTTCCGCGAGCGTTATCAAGCGATGTTCGAGGTGCTGAAAAAGCACTTGCCGATCAAGCAGGAAAAGGTCGAAGACTGGCTGGCATTGAAAGCTGATGAGCGCCGCAAATGGATTGACCAGGCGGACCTGCGCACCAGCGCGGCATTGCTGTTACTGGAGCAGGCGAGCTTCCGCCAACAATTAGTATTGGCCCAGGACGAAGTGAAGCAACGCTATCTGGGCGCTCAGGAATTGAACAACGGCAGCATGGATAAGGCCAACGCGACCTTGAAGCAGATTCTCGCCAACAGTGGCTTCCTCAGCCGTCCGGCCGAACTGCTCGGCACCGGTGGCTATGGTTTGCCGCAGCCGAACGAGTGGACACGCCTGGAGTCGGAAAGCAATCTGCGTCAGAAGCAGCTTCAAGTGCTGACCGGGGACCTCGACAAGGAAGTGCGAGCGCTGCTCGAGCCAAGCCGCGCTGCTGAAATGGCCGCCAACGAAGAGAACCTGAAACAGGTTGGTGAACATTTGAGGAAGTTGCACAAGGCTGCGGGTGGGTTGGAGTTGCCCTGAAGCATAGGCCCCCGAAAGAGCAGAATCACTGTGGCGAGGGAGCTTGCTCCCGCTGGGGCGTGAAGCGGCCCCCGAAATCGACCAGACACCATAGGATGATGGCTTCGCCGCCGAACGGGAGCAAGCTCCCTCGCCACAGCCGGTCTCCTGATCGCTTAGCTGTGTATCAATACAAGCCCCATCGAGACATACAGCAAAAAGGGCTTCAGAACGTAGTCCTGAAGCCCTCGGTCTTGCTGTATGTGCTGTGCCGCGAGGCACTAATTCCTCTCTTACTTTCAGCTGACCCGCGCTTTACGCACGCCCTCGGACAAGGCCGCGCACAGGCTGAGTACGCCCTCCACAGCCTGATCCGGGGTCGAGGCGTTGGCGATGTGATCGATCAGCGCCGACCCCACCACCACACCATCAGCCAGACGCGCGATTGCCGCTGCCTGTTCCGGTGTGCGAATACCGAAGCCGATGCCGATCGGCAGATCGGTATGGCGACGCAGACGGGTGACGGCCTCTTCGACATGTTCCAGAGTCGCCGCGCCCGCACCGGTCACACCCGCCACAGACACGTAGTAAACAAATCCGGAACTGCCATTCAGTACGGTCGGCAGACGCCCATCGTCAGTCGTCGGAGTGGTCAGACGGATGAAGTCCAGGCCCGCCGCCTGTGCCGGGTCGCACAATTCAGCGTTATGTTCTGGCGGCATGTCGACCACGATCAGGCCATCGACACCGGCTTCTTTGGCTTCAGCGATGAAACGCGGCACGCCGTACATGTGAATCGGGTTGAAGTAACCCATCAACACCAGCGGAGTCTCGCTGTTGCCTTTGCGGAACTCGCGAACCATTTGCAGGGTTTTCGCCAGGTTCTGCTTGGCGCCCAAGGCACGAATGTTGGCCAACTGGATCGCCGGACCATCGGCCATCGGATCAGTGAAGGGCATGCCCAACTCGATCACGTCGGCGCCGGCACCGGGCAAGCCTTTGAGGATCGCCAGGGACGTGTCATAGCTCGGATCGCCGGCGGTCACGAAGGTCACCAGGGCGGCGCGGTTCTGTTCCTTGAGTTCGGCAAAACGCGTTTGCAGGCGGCTCATCAGTGTTTCTCCTGCTTGGACTGCACTTGTTGAGAGTTTTCCATGTGGTGCATCACGGTTTGCATGTCTTTGTCGCCACGGCCGGACAGGTTGACCACCATCAGGTGATCTTTCGGCAGGGTCGGTGCGCGCTTGAACACTTCGGCCAGGGCATGGGCGCTTTCCAGTGCAGGAATAATCCCTTCCAGGCGGCAGCACTTATGGAATGCGTCGAGGGCTTCGTCGTCGGTCACCGAGGTGTACTGGACGCGGCCGATGTCATGCAACCAGGCGTGTTCCGGGCCGATGCCTGGATAGTCGAGACCGGCTGAAATCGAGTGCGCGTCAATGATCTGGCCATCATCGTCCTGCAACAGGAACGTACGGTTACCGTGCAGCACGCCTGGTACGCCACCGTTCAGGCTGGCCGCGTGCTTGCCGGTTTCGATGCCGTAACCGGCCGCTTCGACGCCGATGATCTCGACGCTCTTATCATCGAGGAACGGGTGGAACAGGCCCATTGCATTGGAACCACCGCCGATGCACGCCACCAGGCTGTCTGGCAGACGACCTTCCTGGGCTTGCAACTGCTCGCGGGTTTCCTTGCCGATGACGGCCTGGAAGTCGCGAACCATGGCCGGGTACGGGTGCGGACCGGCCACAGTGCCGATCAGGTAGAAGGTGCTGTCGACGTTGGTCACCCAGTCACGCAGGGCTTCGTTCATTGCGTCTTTGAGGGTGCCGGTGCCCGCGACTACCGGGATCACTTCGGCGCCCAGCAGCTTCATGCGAAACACGTTGGCTTGCTGACGTTCGATGTCAGTGGTGCCCATGTAGATCACGCATTCGAGGCCGAAACGCGCGGCCACGGTGGCGGTCGCCACGCCGTGCATGCCGGCGCCGGTCTCGGCGATGATGCGTTTCTTGCCCATGCGCCGCGCCAGCAGGATCTGGCCGATGCAGTTGTTGATCTTGTGCGCGCCGGTGTGGTTCAGCTCTTCGCGCTTGAGGTAAATTTTCGCGCCACCGCAGAACTCAGTCAGGCGTTCGGCGAAATACAGTGGGCTTGGACGTCCGACGTAATCACGCTGAAAGTAGGCCAGTTCTTCTTTGAATGCCGGATCCTCCTTGGCTGCTTCGTATTCACGGGCCAGATCTAGGATCAACGGCATCAGGGTTTCGGCGACGTAACGGCCACCGAACGCGCCAAACAGGCCGTTGGCGTCGGGGCCGTTGCGCAGATTAGTCTGGGTCATGGGTCGCTCCAGTTGTATTCGAGAGGTGACGATGGGGTTCACTCTACCCCTGACATCCCACGCTGAAAACCGATAAGATCGCCGCAACCTGTCAGGAAAACTCACAGATCTCATGAGCCATGACCTCCCCCCGCTGAACGCGCTTCGCGCCTTCGAAGCCACTGCCCGCCTGAACAGCGTCAGTCAGGCTGCCGAACAGCTGCACGTCACCCATGGCGCGGTCAGCCGGCAACTCAAGGTACTGGAGGAACACCTCGGCGTGAGCCTGTTCATCAAGGATGGACGCGGCCTTAAACTCACAGATGCCGGCGTTCGATTGCGCGATGCCAGCGGCGAAGCCTTCGAGCGTTTGCGCAGCGTTTGCGCCGAGCTGACCCAAAGCACCGCCGATGCGCCGTTCGTGCTCGGCTGCTCGGGCAGTCTTTTGGCGCGCTGGTTCATTCCGCGTTTGGGGCGCCTGAATGCGGACCTGCCGGATCTGCGCTTGCACCTGTCGGCTGGCGAAGGCGATCTCGATCCACGACGGCCCGGTCTGGATGCCCTGCTGGTGTTTGCCGAGCCGCCGTGGCCGGCGGATATGCAAGTCTACGAGTTGGTGAGCGAACGCATCGGCCCGGTCATGAGCCCGCGATTTGCCGGCTACGAAAGGCTACGAAACGCACCAGCAAGCACACTGTTGAGCGAACCCTTGCTGCACACCACCTCACGTCCGCAAGCCTGGCCGATCTGGGCACAGCAAAGCGGCCTCGACGACAAGGCGCTGAAGTACGGTCAGGGCTTCGAGCATTTGTATTATTTGCTGGAAGCGGCAGTGGCCGGGCTGGGCGTGGCCATCGCGCCCGAGCCGCTGGTGGCCGAAGACGTGAAGGCCGGTCGCCTGGTTGCGCCATGGGGCTTCCGTGAAACCCCGGCGCAACTGGCGTTGTGGCTCCCCAAGCGCGCCGCGGACGGGCGCGCTCGGCAGTTGGCGCAGTGGCTTAAAAACGAACTGCGCCAGACACCTTAATGACCGCGCTTGAACAATAAATAGGCCGCAAGCAATCCCAGCGCACCAACGGCAACACCGGCTGTAGTCCAAGGGTGCTCCTGGGCGTAGTCACGAGTCGCGATCCCGGTTTCACGGGTTTTGACCTTAACCTCTTCATAAGCATCGGTGAGCAGATGGCGTGAGTGTTTCAGCGCGTTCTCGGCGTTGCTTTTCAACGTCTTGATAGTTTTACGCGACTCGTCCGAGGCGTCGTCCTTCAAGCTTTCCAACGATTTCAACAGACTCTCGATCTCGGCTTCCATGCTTTGCAATGAGGCGTTGCGTAACGACGTGTTGGCCATGATGGCTCTCCTGCATTGTTGATGAGTGACGTGTGTTGGTTGGGACTTCAGGGGTTCGAGAAAGTGCAGTAAATCTGAACGTCACTACGGATTGGTCGACAGAAGAAATAAGAAAAATCACTGCTAGGCTGTATTTCACACCTCAAGGAGAACGCCATGTCTGACCATCACACCTACAAGAAAGTCGAACTGGTTGGCTCGTCCACCAGCAGCATTGAAGACGCCATCAACAATGCCTTGGCCGAAGCCAACAAAAGCCTCAAGTACATGGAATGGTTTGAGGTGACCGAAACTCGCGGGCATATCAAAGACGGCAAAGCTGCACACTTCCAGGTGACACTCAAAGTCGGGTTCCGGATTGCCAGCAGCTGAGTTTGAGCCAGCCGTCTGAACTTGCGCGACGACTGAATGCCATAGGAAACAGCAAAGCGCTACAGAATGAGCGCATCCGGTAACAGGATGCCCTCCCTCTATTGATCCGACCAAGGAGTGCAACCCATGAAGAAGTTTATTCTGGCGGTAGGTTTGTTGAGCCTTGCGGGAACAGCCTTTGCCCAGGTCAAGTCGTGTGAAGAGCTGAAAGCCGAAATTGCTGCAAAACTGGACGCCAAGGGTGTTTCCAATTACACGCTGGAGATCGTCGACAAAGGCACTGCTGCCGGTGGAAAAGTCGTCGGGAAATGCGAGAAGGGCTCCAAGGTAATCGTTTACAAACAGGGCTGACTTCCCTCAATAACGAAAAGCCGACGCCATGGCGTCGGCTTTTTGTGGATGCCGTTTAAGTGTCAGCCCTTCATGACCTGCGCCAACAGTTCATAGGAGTGCACGCGATCGGCATGTTCATACAGGTCACAGGTGAAAATCAGTTCATCCGCCTGGGTCTGTTCGATCAGCACCTCAAGCTTGGCGCGGATTTTCTGCGGGCTGCCGACCATCGCCAGCCCCAGGAAATCACCGACCGCTTCTTTCTCATGGGGCAGCCACAGGCCGTCCATGGTCTTCACGGGTGGGCGTTGCACCAGGCTCTGGCCACGCATCAACGCAAGAATCCGCTGGTACACCGAAGTGGCCAGGTAATCGGCCTGCTCGTCGGTGTCTGCCGCCACCAGCGGCACACCGAGCATCACGTAAGGCTTATCCAACACCGCTGATGGCTTGAAGTGGTTGCGGTAGACGCGAATCGCTTCATGCATGAAGCGCGGTGCGAAATGTGAAGCGAAGGCGTAGGGCAATCCGCGCTCACCGGCCAGCTGCGCACTGAACAGGCTCGAACCCAACAACCAGACCGGGACATTGGTACCGGTACCTGGCATGGCAATGATCCGCTGATCCGGCGTGCGTGGGCCGAGGTAGCGCATCAACTCGGCCACGTCTTCCGGGAAATCGTCGGCGCTGCCGGAACGCTCGCGACGCAAGGCGCGGGCGGTCATTTGATCGGAGCCGGGCGCGCGCCCCAGGCCCAGGTCGATCCGGCCTGGATACAGGCTTTCAAGGGTGCCGAACTGCTCGGCGATCACCAGCGGCGCATGGTTGGGCAACATCACGCCCCCCGAGCCGACACGAATGGTCGAAGTGCCACCGGCCAGATAGCCCAGCAGGACCGAGGTCGCCGAGCTGGCGATCCCGTCCATATTGTGGTGTTCGGCGACCCAAAAGCGGTTGTAGCCGAATTTTTCGACGTGCTGCGCCAGGTCCAGGGAATTGCGCAGAGACTGGGCCGCACTGCCGTTCTCGCGCACGGGCACCAGATCGAGGGTCGAAAACTTGATCTCAGACAGTCGTTTCATAAACCTGCTTCTCCAATGGGTAAGCAGGTTTTTTCACCAACGAAAACCTGCCGAGGCTATAAGCGTGTTCTATGCAATGAGGGCATATACCCGAGTTTCAATAGAAGAGACAAAATTCCTGCACGATTAGAGGACTGATCAGATGAGGTGAACTTTGCCTGACGGTCTATCCTCAGAACCCTGGTAACCGAAAACCACGAAGGCGCGACGTTTCGCACCGGATCTTGAGGAGGCAGACATGGCTATCACAAAGAAAGCATCGGCTCATTGGGAAGGTGACCTGAAAACCGGCATTGGCTCAATCTCCACGGAAACCGGCGTACTCAGAGAAGCCCCTTACGGCTTCAAGGCCCGTTTCGAAGGCGGTAAAGGCACCAATCCGGAAGAGTTGATCGGTGCGGCCCACGCGGGCTGTTTCTCCATGGCATTTTCAATGATTCTCGGCGATGCCGGCCTCAAGGCCGACAGCATCGACACCAATGCCGAAGTCACTCTGGACCAGGTGGACGGCGGCTTTGCAATCACCGCAGTGAAACTGATCCTCAAGGCGAAAATCCCTGGGGCGACCCAGGCGCAATTCGAGGAATTGAGCAACAAGGCCAAAGAGGGCTGCCCGGTGTCCAAGGTGCTGAATGCGAAAATCAGCCTGGATGCGACGTTGGTCAGCTAAACCGATAAAAGATCGCAGCCGTCGGCAGCGCCTGGATTATTGATTGATCGGTAGGCGCTGTCGAAAGCTGCGATCTTTTTTTGCGTTGGAACAAAACATGGCTGGCGTAATTGTGGTCGAATAAATGACAGCAGCTTTAGCGCATCACCATGCGCGCTGCCTCAAGGGAGCTTCAACCATGAAACGTTTTGCCTTGGCGGTTATCTGTTGCACGCTGGCCACATCGGCTCTCGCGGTAACCAAATCGTGTGAGGAACTCAAGGCTGAGATCGAAGCCAAGATCCAGGCCAATAACGTCTCGTCCTACACCCTGGAAATCGTCACCAACGACGAAGTGCACGATCAGAATATGGTGGTCGGCACGTGCGACGGCGGCACGAAGAAAATCATCTACCAAAAAAATGACCGTTGATTCGCCTCACATGAGGCAGTAGCTCTCGCGATCTTCGGCGACAATCTCCCGCTTGGCGTTATACAGCCGGGCGCTGGGGCTGAACGCTATGGAGCGAGCCTCCAACAGATAACGCTGGCCGGCCTCGAAATGGTCGTAATTGATGGTCAGGTAGCATATTCGCTCCAGAGGAGTGTTCAGCAACCCCGGTCCTCCGCCAAACACTTCAAAGTCAAAACGTACCCTGAGCTCATGACTACCCGGGGTGACCTGAAAGTAACGGCCATCGCTCAACCGCTGGTTGTCCAGACGATCGGCCATCAGCAGTTTCCCGCCGGGAACTGGCGTAGCGAAGTCGACCCAGGCCATCTGCGGATTGACCGCCGGCAACGGACTCGTGCAGCCGACAAAGGCACCTGCAGCGAGCAACAGCAACAACCTGCGCATGATGAATATCCCAAGGACTGATCATTCAGCATAGCGCCGATCAGGTGCGTTGGCAGCCCGCTGGCTTACCCTGCCCAATCACTTTTCGCTGCTGATCATAAAGCTTTGCCCACGGCCGAAAGCCGATATTCCCCGCTTGCAGCTGATACCGCTGCCCGGCGTTGAAGTCCTTGAATTTCACATTCAACTGGCAGTCGCGCCACAACGGCTCGGCATCGGGGCCAATGTTGGTCGGCTGGACCGCGAACAAATAGCGAACCTTCAGCTCATGGCTGCCGGGCTGCACCTGGAAGTAGCGCTTGTCGATGGACGCCTTGTCATCGACTTTCAGCGCTTGCAGCGCGGCGTCTTGTTGTAATGGATCAAGATCGATCCAGGCCTGCGAAGGATCAGGGGTGGGCAATCCGGCACAGCCGGCCAGCATCAGCAGGCCTCCCGTCAGCATCAATTTGCGCATAGCGGAGCTCCAATAGGCGGGATAGTCTTGCGGGCAGACTTTCCAGGGATTTTTTTATTTTGATCAGGCCGCGTCCAAGCCTTGGGTTACTTGATCGCGTTTTACGCATTTTGTTTCCGGGTGTTTTTCTTTTGTCGCTCAATGGCTGCGCGAGCGTCAGCTATTACGGCCAATTGGCCAGTGGTCAGCTGCACTTGCTGCGGGCCCGGGAGCCGATTGCCAATGTGATTGCCGACCCCGACCGCGATCGGCAATTGCGTGCGCACCTGGCCCAGTCACAAAAGGCCCGAACGTTCGCCAGCCAACACCTGCATCTGCCGGACAACCAGAGCTACCGCTTGTACGCCGACATCGGCCGACCGTTTGTAGTCTGGAATGTCTTCGCCACGCCGGAGTTTTCGCTGAAGCCGCAGAACCATTGCTTCCCCGTCGCCGGCTGCGTCGCTTATCGCGGTTTTTACAGTCAGAGCGCTGCTCGCGGTGAGGCCGCCTTGCAACGCCTGCAAGGTATGGACGTGTCGATCGGCGGCGTCGAGGCCTATTCGACGCTCGGTTGGTTCAACGATCCGATTATTAGCTCGATGATGGCGTGGGGCGACGAGCGGTTGGCCACGCTGATATTCCACGAACTCGCGCACCAACGTTTTTATGTGAAAGACGACACCGAGTTCAACGAGTCCTTCGCCACGTTCGTCGAACAGGAAGGCACTCGCCAATGGCGCGCATTCCGAGACATGCCGCCGGACAATGGAGCGTTGGTACGCCAACGCGACCAGTTCATCCAATTGATTCTGGACACCCGCACCCGGCTTGAACGGCTTTACGCCCTACCGCTGCCGGCCGACCAAATGCGTGAGCGAAAAGCGGCCGAGTTCGAACAACTGCGCCGTGAGTACAGGACCCTGCGTGACAGCCAATGGGCTGGCAACAATCGCTACGATGCATGGATCAACGCCCCGATGAACAACGCCCGATTATTGCCGTTTGGTTTGTATGACCAGTGGGTGCCAGCGTTTACCGCACTGTTCAGGCAGGTCGATGGTGATTGGGTGAGGTTTTATGCGGCAGTGGAGAAGGTAGGCACGTTGCCGGTTGGGGAGCGCAAGGCGGCGTTGAGGGCGTTGGCAGGATCAGCGAATTCCGGTGGCTGAACGGGCCCCTTCGCGGGCAAGCCTCGCTCCTACAGGGGCGAGGCCAGACTACAAACTCGTAGGAGCGAGGCTTGCCCGCGAAGGCATACTGATCAGCGCTGCAAAAACGCCTGATGCAACTCATCCAGCGTCTCGAAGTGATACGCCGGTGCTTCGGCGCTCAATTCTTCCCGGCTGCCAAACCCATAACCCACCGCTGCCGCGTCCAGCCCATTGCTGCGAGCACCGATCAGGTCGTGCTTACGGTCGCCGACCATCAGCGTATTGGCCGGGTCGAGACCCTCTTCGGCCATCAAGTGTGCAATCAGCTCGACCTTGTTGGTCCGCGTGCCATCCAGCTCACTGCCATAAATCATCTTGAAATGCTTGGCGAAGTCGAAGTGCCGGGCAATTTCCCGGGCGAAAACCCATGGCTTGGAGGTCGCGATGTACAGCTGCCGCCCTTGGCCACCGAGGGTTTCCAGTAGAGGCGTGACACCGTCGAACACGCGGTTTTCATACAGGCCGGTGACCTTGAAGCGTTCACGATAGAAGTTCACTGCCTTCCAGGCCTTGGGTTCGTCGAAGTCATAGAACTGCATGAACGCCTGCAACAATGGCGGGCCAATGAAATGTTCGAGCCTGGTCAGGTCCGGTTCATCGATACCCAGTTTGCTCAGGGCGAACTGGATGGAGCGGGTGATGCCTTCGCGCGGGTCGGTCAGCGTGCCATCGAGGTCGAACAGTACGGTTTGGTAATGCATGGAAATTCCTGAGCAATAGCGAGACGCTTTCCGTTATCAAGCGGCTTAGAGCTGGTCGTAGCCTTCGGCCAGATGCAGGTCCTTGAGCTTCACGTAATTCGCTGCACTGTAGGTGAAAAAGGCTTTTTCCTTGTCCGTCAGCGGCCGGATCTGCTTCACCGGGCTCCCGACATAAAGGAAACCGCTTTCCAGGCGCTTACCCGGTGGCACCAGGCTACCGGCGCCGATGATCACATCGTCCTCGACCACCGCACCGTCCATGACGATGCTGCCCATGCCGATCAGAATCCGGTTGCCCACGGCGCAACCATGAAGCATGACTTTATGCGCGATGGTCACATCGTCGCCGATCAGTAACGGAAAGCCATCGGGGTTGAATGGCCCTGCATGGGTGATGTGCAACACGCAGCCGTCCTGCACGCTGGTGCGCGCACCGATCCGGATGCGATGCATGTCGCCGCGGATCACCGTCAGCGGCCAGACGGAGCTGTCTTCGCCGATTTCGACGTCGCCGATCACCACTGCCGAGCCGTCGACAAAAGCGCCTTTGCCCAGCAGCGGCGTGTAGTTCTGATACTTGCGAAGGGTCACGATAGGGTTTCTCTCTGTTGCCGATAGCTGCGGTGAACGTCGATTGTAATTAAGATGGGCGCATGTTTCTTCCCGCATGTTTTCCAGCCAAGGTGCCAACCGTGAGCGTGAACAACCCTCTTCTGCAGTCCTACGACCTGCCGCCGTTCTCGGCGATCCGTGCCGAACACGTGCAACCGGCCATTGAAAAAATCCTGGCTGACAACCGCGCCGCCATTGTCGAAATCCTCAAGACCCAGGCCAAACAACCGACCTGGGCCGGCCTGGTGCTGGCGATGGACGAACTCAACGATCGTCTGGGCGCCGCCTGGAGCCCGGTCAGCCACCTCAATGCCGTGTGCAACAGCGCTGAGTTGCGCGAGGCTTACGAGTCCTGCCTGCCGGCCCTGAGCGCCTACGCCACCGAGCTGGGCCAGAACCGTGAACTGTTTCAGGCCTATGAAGCGCTGGCGAACAGTCCTGAGGCCGCCGGTTTCGACGTGGCGCAGAAAACCATCCTGGAGCACGCCCTGCGTGACTTCCGCCTGTCGGGTATCGACCTGCCTGAAGCCGAACAAAAGCGTTATGCCGACGTGCAGAGCAAACTGTCGGAGCTGGGCAGTCGCTTCTCCAACCAGTTGCTCGACGCCACTCAGGCCTGGACCAAGCACATCACTGACGAAGCCGCCCTCGCTGGCCTGACCGATTCGGCCAAGGCGCAGATGGCCGCCGCCGCGCAAGCCAAAGACCTCGACGGCTGGCTGATCACCCTGGAATTCCCGAGTTACTACGCGGTGATGACCTACGCCCAGGACCGCGCCCTGCGCGAAGAAGTCTACGCCGCCTACTGCACCCGTGCGTCGGACCAAGGTCCGAATGCCGGTCAGAACGATAACGGCCCGGTCATGGAAGAAATCCTCGACCTGCGTCAGGAACTGGCAAAACTGTTGGGTTTCACCAGCTTCTCGGAGCTGAGCCTGGCGACCAAAATGGCCGAATCCAGCGATCAGGTACTCAGCTTCCTGCGCGACCTGGCCAAGCGCAGCAAGCCGTTCGCCGTCCGGGATCTGGAGCAGCTCAAGGCCTACGCCGCCGAACAGGGTTGCCCGGACCTGCAAAGCTGGGACAGCGGTTTCTACGGTGAAAAACTTCGCGAGCAGCGCTACAGCGTTGCCCAGGAAACCCTTCGCGCGTACTTCCCGATCGACAAGGTTCTGGGTGGGCTGTTCGCCATCGTCCAGCGGCTGTACGGCATCGAGATCGCCGAGCTGAAAGGCTACGATACCTGGCACCCGGACGTTCGCCTGTTCGAAATCAAGGAAAACGGCCAGCACGTCGGCCGCTTCTTCTTCGACCTCTATGCCCGCGCCAACAAGCGTGGCGGTGCCTGGATGGACGGCGCCCGCGATCACCGCCGCACAATCAATGGTGTGCTGCAAAGCCCGGTAGCGAACCTGATGTGCAACTTCACCCCGGCCGACAGCGGTAAACCAGCCCTGCTGACCCACGACGAAGTGACCACCCTGTTCCATGAATTCGGTCACGGCCTGCATCACCTGCTGACCCGCGTCGAGCACGCTGGCGTGTCCGGCATCAACGGCGTGGCCTGGGATGCGGTCGAGCTGCCAAGCCAGTTCATGGAAAACTGGTGCTGGGAGCCGGAAGGTCTGGCACTGATTTCCGGACATTACGAAACCGGCGAACCGTTGCCTCAGGATCTGCTGGAGAAAATGCTCGCGGCGAAGAACTTCCAGTCCGGACTGATGATGGTCCGCCAACTGGAGTTCTCGCTGTTCGACTTCGAGCTGCACGCCACTCACGGCGACGGCCGCAGCGTGTTGCAAGTGCTCGAAGGGGTACGTGATGAGGTTTCGGTCATGCGTCCACCGGCCTACAACCGTTTCCCCAACAGCTTCGCCCACATCTTCGCCGGTGGCTACGCGGCGGGTTACTACAGCTACAAGTGGGCTGAAGTATTGTCGGCCGATGCCTTCTCGAAATTCGAAGAAGACGGCGTGCTCAATGCCCAGACCGGTCGTGCATTCCGCGAAGCGATCCTGGCACGAGGTGGTTCCCAGGAACCGATGGTGCTGTTCGTCGACTTCCGTGGCCGTGCGCCATCGATTGACGCACTCTTGCGCCACAGCGGCCTGACCGAGGACGCGGCAGCATGAGTGAGGGACCTGTGATTACCAAAAAACGCTTTATCGCCGGGGCGGTCTGCCCGGCCTGCAGCGAGCCCGACAAGTTGATGATGTGGAACGAAGATACCGTTCCACATCGTGAGTGTGTGGCCTGCGGTTATTCCGATACGCTGAATGAACAAGGCCTGTCGGTGCCCAAGGAATTGGGCACCCGGGTTAACACCTCGGCACCCAAGGTGCCGGACGCCAAGGTTCAGGCCGTGCAGTTTTTCCCGAACCCGAAGCTGAAGAAAAAGCCTGACGAGCAACACTGAGTATCGAAAAACACCTTCCACTGCGCAACGCAGTGGAAGGTGTTACTTACTCGACATGGGCCGAGTTGAACCAACTCTTCATCGAACACATGGCAAACGGACTTGTGCTGCAATCACCATTGGCCAGCGCCGTACGAAGTTTGTCGACATCGGCCTGCATCATGTAGCGAATGCCGTCCTTGAAGTGGGTGCTATCGCCAAAACCGCCCTGAGTCATTTCACTCAGCGCATCTTCCTTACTCCAGCCCTGCACCACCACACGGTACATCGCCGCCATCAGGCCGGTGCGATCCGAGCCGTGTTTGCAGTGCATGAGCACAGGCCCTTTGGCCTCCGCGCTCTGAATCGTGCGAAGGGCCTTGAGCACATCACTGTCATCCACATGATTGGTGCGGTAGGGCAGTTGTATCTGGGTGATTCCGGGTTTTGACAACCAGCTCGAGTCCGGTTCAGGCAGGAAGTTGATGACGGTGGCGACCTTGAGTTTTTCCAGCAACGGCACCGCCCCCTTGTCCGGCAACGCACTGCGATAGAGGGTCGGGGACATCTGATAGAGGTTGTACTGAACCTCCACCGATTGAGCCCAGTCCGCAGGCCGGGATAGAGCAGCGTCGTCAGCGTGGGCCAGCGTCAGGTTGAAAAGTGCGGCCAGCGACAAAAGAAGCGTCGCAGGTAGAAGGCGCAGTAGGGACATGCTCAGGCGACCGTGAAGTGGTGGATAAGTGATCGATAGCCTGAACTCGGGACAGTCAAAGACCTGTGAGGGCACTGTCAAAGAATCGTGAATAGAACAGCAAATGCCCGAGGCTGGTGGTCATTCAGATCAGTCAGACTGTCCGACATCGCTAGTTGATTGAGAGACACTATCCGGCAAGACCTTGAGTTAATAGACACCGATAAAACCAGGCCTGCATGGAGTCTCATGCAGACCTGGCAACAACTATCAACTTCAGGGATTTACGATACTGGAATAAGCCTTGGCCAAGGCCAGCAGTTTTGCTTTGTCATCACCATCGATATCGCCATCACCGTCCACATCGCTGTTAATGGTTTTGATCGTGAAGGATTGACCACCATCGCTGGAAACCGCTGTCACATAGACGGAATCGACCAGTGCCTCTGTCTGCACTTCATTTACCGCATCCCATCCCGGCTCTTTACGGGCAAGCTGCATCGATACTTGTGCTTCACGAGGATTGGTTATGCTCGGCGCCAACAGTTGTAAAAAAATACCACGCTGATTAAAAAACGACATGATTAAATCCTTTTAATTAATAATCCACGACAACTTCGTGTGGCGAGGATAGTACTGATAGCCTTTGTAATTGCGCTACTTTATATATATTTCCGGTGATGACGGTTGCGCGATGCGCTTGATCCATAAACTTGTCTTGTTAGTTCCTTTATATAATCTCCGATGTTCACTCGCCGAACGGCACTGGTTTGTCGCTTTCCCCCTTGATACTGTATGCACATACAGCCAATGGGTTTTTATCGATGAACACGCCTCTGCCACCCCGCGGTCGCGGCACCGCCACCAACCCTCACAACCGTTTCGCACCGAACCGTTCGGTGGCCGAGGATGACGGCTGGTATCAGGAAGCACCAATCACCCAAGGCACCGAGGTGCGCATCGAGACGGCGAAGACCATCATTACCCGCAACAACTCGCCGGACTTGCCCTTCGACCGCTCGATCAATCCCTATCGTGGCTGCGAGCATGGCTGTATCTATTGCTATGCTCGGCCCAGCCACGCTTATTGGGACATGTCGCCGGGTCTGGATTTCGAAACCAGACTGATCGCCAAGACCAACGCCGCCGATGTGCTGGAAGAACAACTGTCCAAACGCGGCTATCAATGCGCGCCGATCAACCTGGGCTCCAACACCGATCCTTATCAGCCGATCGAGCGTGAATA
Source organism: Pseudomonas sp. GW821-FHT01E10 (assembly GCF_059422365.1). NCBI lineage: Bacteria > Pseudomonadati > Pseudomonadota > Gammaproteobacteria > Pseudomonadales > Pseudomonadaceae > Pseudomonas > Pseudomonas sp. GW821-FHT01E10. The sequence continues at coordinate 212,612 of NZ_JBWKWT010000010.1, read as the reverse complement.
CAAAATCACCCGCAGGACCCTCGAGGTGCTGCTGCGCTATCGCCATCCGGTGACCATCATCACCAAGGGCTCGCTGATTCTGCGCGATCTGGACCTGCTGGCCGAACTCGCCGAACAACGACTGGTGGCGGTAATGATCAGCCTCACCACTCTGGACGATGAGCTCAAACGCATCCTCGAACCCCGTACGGCTGCGCCCAAGGCACGACTGCGGGCGATCCGGGTAATGCGTGAAGCGGGGATTCCGGTGGGTGTCTTGTGTTCACCGATGATTCCGATGATCAACGACAGCGAACTCGAAAGCCTGCTGACTGAAGCCCATGCGGCCGGAGCGCAAACTGCGGCTTACATGATGTTGCGCCTGCCGCTGGAAGTGGCGCCGCTGTTCGAAGAGTGGCTGGCCGCCCACTATCCTCAACGTGCAGCTCATGTGTTGAGCCTGATCCGCCAGAGCCGTGGTGGGGAGCTTTACGACAGTCGGTTTGGTGCCCGTATGCGCGGTGAAGGACCGTTTGCCGATCTGCTGGCGCAGCGTTTTGCCAAAACCATCAAGCGCCTGGGGCTCAACCGTCGGGAAGGTTTCGATCTGGACTGCAAAGCCTTTTGTCCGCCGGGTCGCCAGATGTCATTGATTTAAGGACAATCGGACCTATGGTGGAGTAGTGAAAAAAGTACGTCGCGTTCAAGCTGGTCATATTTCTTATGACCTGGAACGTACGTTCTAGAGCGCTTGATTCAGTTTGAGTTAAGCTTCGGCCGCTACCTTGTTCATCGAGTGACTGATGGGTCTGCTTTTCGACCTGGATGTTTTTTATACAGCCACTGGCTTCACATCGGACAAAACGGGAAAATTCCCTGACTCCGCCAAAGAGGATGAATCATGAGTGACAAGGATAAACAGCCTTTGGCTGCGTCGGCTTCAGCCCAACCCGAGGCGGAAACCGCCGATGCAGCGCTGCAGCATATCGTTGACGGCTTTTTGCATTTTCATCACGAGATCTTTCCGCAGCAGGAAGAACTCTTCAAAAAACTCGCCACGGCCCAGCGGCCTCGGGCGATGTTCATCGCGTGCGCCGATTCGCGCATTGTTCCCGAGCTGATCACCCAAAGCGCCCCCGGCGACCTGTTCGTCACCCGTAACGTCGGCAACGTCGTGCCGCCTTATGGGCAAATGAACGGTGGTGTTTCCACAGCCATCGAATACGCAGTGCTGGCGCTCGGCGTGCAGCACATCATCATCTGCGGCCACTCCGACTGTGGCGCCATGCGCGCAGTACTCAACCCGCAGAGCCTGGAAAAGATGCCGACGGTCAAAGCCTGGCTGCGCCATGCGGAAGTGGCGAAAACCATGGTTCAGGACAACTGCCATTGCTCGAATGAAAGCGAGAGCATGCACATCCTTACCGAAGAGAATGTGATCGCTCAGTTGCAACATTTGCGCACGCACCCGTCGGTGGCCTCGCGCATGGCCAACGGTCAGCTGTTTATCCATGGTTGGGTGTACAACATCGAAACCAGCGAAATCCAGGCTTACGACGCGGATCAGGGTTGTTTCCTGCCGCTCGATGGCAGCCATCCGATTCCGGTGGCGACGCCCAAAGCGCGCTTCTAAATCCTCTTCGTAGCCTGTCTCACAACAACGTTTGCGAGACAGGTCAACAGATCCCTGTGTGGTTTAGCCGAGGCTGCTGATCAGGCAGCCCGGCTTTGCCATGCCTGAAGAAAACTTCGGGAGAGTCACCATGCGTGCCGCTCAATTAAAAGCTGTTCTGCCACGGGAGCTGCTGGCTTCGGTGGTTGTGTTTCTGGTTGCCCTGCCTTTGTGCATGGGCATCGCCATCGCCTCGGGGCTGCCACCAGCCAAAGGCCTGATCACCGGCATCATCGGTGGGCTGGTAGTTGGCTGGCTTGCCGGTTCACCGCTGCAAGTCAGCGGTCCGGCGGCAGGCCTGGCGGTATTGGTGTTCGAACTGGTGCGCCAGCATGGTATCGCCATGCTCGGGCCGATCCTGCTACTGGCGGGTTTTCTGCAATTGGTAGCCGGGCGTTTGAAACTGGGTTGCTGGTTTCGGGTCACGGCGCCGGCTGTGGTGTACGGCATGCTCGCCGGCATCGGCGTGTTGATCGTGCTGTCGCAGGTGCACGTAATGCTCGATGCCGTGCCCAAGCCCTCAGGGCTGGATAACCTGGCGGCCTTTCCTACTGCAGTGATTCAGGCTTTGCCTTCGTTTGGCTGGCAAGCGGGTTTGCTCGGGCTGTCGACCATTGCCGTGATGTGGCTGTGGGAAAAATTCCGCCCGCATTCCCTGCGTTTCGTTCCCGGCGCATTGCTCGGGGTCGGTCTGGCAACGATCGCCAGCCTGGCGCTCGCCTTGCAGGTCAAACGTGTGGAGGTCCCGGCTAACCTGGCGGAGGCCATCGATTGGCTACGCCCGGCGGATCTGCTCAACCTGGCTGACCCAACCCTGCTGATCGCCGCCTTCGCCGTGGCCTTTATCGCCAGCGCCGAAACCCTGCTCTCGGCCGCCGCCGTGGATCGCATGCACAGTGGTCAACGCTCGGACTTCGACCGCGAATTGTCGGCACAAGGTGTGGGCAACATGTTGTGTGGCCTGCTCGGCGCGCTGCCGATGACCGGGGTGATCGTGCGCAGCTCGGCCAACGTTCAAGCCGGCGCCACCACCCGCCTGTCGACGGTGTTCCATGGCCTGTGGTTGCTGGCTTTCGTGTTGCTGCTATCGAGCGTGCTGCAAAGCATTCCGGTGGCGAGCCTGGCGGGCGTCCTGGTTTACACCGGTTTCAAACTGGTGGACCTCAAAGCCTTTCGCGGCCTGGGCCGTTATGGCCGGATGCCGATGTTTACCTATGCGGCGACTGCACTGGCAATCATCTTCACCGACCTGCTGACGGGCGTGCTGATCGGCTTTGGCCTGACGCTGGCCAAACTGGCCTGGAAGGCTTCGCGCCTGAAAATCAGCCTGATCGATCTACCGGCGGACGGCGAGATGGAACTGCGTCTGGTGGGGGCGGCGACTTTCCTCAAGGTGCCGGCGTTGACCCAGGTGCTGGGGAGCATTCCCGCTGGCGCGACGGTGCATGTGCCGCTCAATAACCTGAGCTACATCGATCACTCGTGCCTTGAGTTGCTGGAGGAGTGGGGCCGGGCCAATGCGGCCAAGGGTTCGAAGTTGGTGATTGAAGCGCGGGGGTTGAAGCGCAGATTGGAAGGACGGTTGCGGACCACCACCGGGGTAGGCTCAACGGCCGGTTGAAGCCCCCCTGTAGGAGCGAGCGGTGCGGCGATCCGACTTGCCCGCGAAGCTTTTGGCGTACTTGGGGACGCCGTCGCGGGCAAGCCTCGCTCCTACAGGGTTGCATAGACTTACGCGGCTGGTTGATCCAGCTCCAGCTCCACGCCCAATTGGCGCGACAGGCACGGCCAGCGCTTCCACGCGGCGCCGGTGTCCGGGCTGTTGAGTTTCTCGCGGTAGGCCTCCACCGACTCCAGCGCGAAACTTTCATCGTCAAGCATCTCGTCCACGGCGTGATGCACCGCCTCATCCAGTTGGTTGGCAAATTCCTCGCCAATCAATTGGTGGGCAATCAGGTTGGCGACAGTCATGTCCAAGGGGATCAATGGCTGGCCAAAATGCTTGATGTACAGGTCGTTGACCTCTTCGACCAGGCGGTGCGCCAGATAAGCTTCGTCCAGCAGGCTGTCCAGGCCAACGTGACCGGCCATGATCGCCGGCGGTTGGAGGAAGAACTGCTCGGCGATTGTCAGCACCGGCTTGATCTGCGATTCGATGCCCGCTTCCCTGGCGACTTCATTGGCTGCATCCAGCAGGTCTGGCACTTGTTCTATATACGCGGCCACAAAACGCGTCATCACGCCGTTAGCGTCGACATCCGGCAATTGGATGGCGGAGTGAAGGTGCGGCAGTTGGGTTTCCAGCTGACGAGTCAGCAGGCCGGTCTCGGCCTCGTGTTGTTGGGCTTGTTGGATCTGCTCGCGCAATGCGGCGGTGTTCATGAAAACTCCAGGAAACAAAGGCAATGAAATAGGGAAGACATAACTTAGCTGGCTCAGGAAAAAGGCTAAGACGCATTTGTCATAATTATTTCATCCTTGAGACATCGAAGTTATATCGATTTGCCACCACTCGTCTGCATCCTTCTCCATTCGTGACCTGGAACGCAAGTCCAACCTGTTTCAGCTGATTTACCCCATCGCGTTGCGAGGTGGCAGTCGCTGTCTATACTCGGTTCTGAATGGAGTTAGCTGATGACACCCGACTGCATACGCAGCAAGGCTCGGCGATTCAAGTTCGTGGTCTGAAAATGCCGCTCCCTTGCCGCAGGCGTTACGCCTACGGGATAACAAGAACGATAAGGGGAACCCGCAATGATGCGACATCCACATGTCTGGATGGGCCTCCTGTTGTGGTCGATTTTCAGTCAGGCGCAAGCGGCCTGGACTGTCAATATGGCGCCTGGAGCGACTGAGATCAGTCACGCAGTATTCGATCTGCACATGACCATTTTCTGGATTTGTGTGGTGATCGGCATCATCGTCTTCGGCGCCATGTTCTGGTCGATGATGATCCACCGCCGCTCGACCGGGCAGGTGGCCGCAAAATTTCATGAAAGCACCACCGTTGAAATCCTCTGGACCATCGTCCCCCTGCTTATCCTGGTAGCCATGGCGGTCCCCGCAACCGCCACACTGATCAAGATGTACGACAACACGGAGCCGGATATCGATATCCAGGTCACCGGCTATCAGTGGAAGTGGCATTACAAATACCTGGGTCAGGACGTCGAATTTTTCAGCAACCTGACTACCCCCGCCGATCAGATCCACAACAAGGAAGCCAAGGGCGAGCATTACCTGCTGGAGGTCGACAAGCCACTGGTGCTGCCGATCGGTGCCAAGGTGCGTTTTCTGGTGACCTCCGCCGACGTCATCCACTCTTGGTGGGTGCCGGCCTTCGCAGTCAAGCGCGATGCGATTCCGGGCTTCGTCAATGAATCCTGGACCCGTGTCGACAAGCCCGGCATCTACCGTGGCCAGTGCGCCGAGCTGTGCGGCAAGGACCACGGCTTCATGCCGATCGTGGTCGAGGTCAAGGAAAAGGCCGACTACGAAAAATGGCTGGGCGAGCGCAAGGCGGAAGCCGCGCAACTCAAAGAGCTGACCAGCAAGGAATGGACCCTCGACGAGCTCAAGGAGCGCGGCGACAAGATTTATCACACCACTTGCGTGGCCTGTCACCAGGCCGAAGGCCAGGGCCTGCCGCCGATGTTCCCGGCACTCAAGGGCTCGAAAATCGCCACCGGGCCGAAAGAGGCTCACCTGAGCCTGGTTTTCCATGGCAAGCCCGGCACCGCGATGGCGGCGTTTGGCAAGCAGCTCTCGGAAGTCGATATCGCGGCGGTCGTGACCTACGAACGTAACGCCTGGGGCAACAACAAAGGCGACATGGTCACCCCTAAAGAAGTGCTGGAGCTGAAACAGGCGGAAAGCAAATGACCCGGTCTATTGCGTACTCAAGGAATCGGTCGGGGCATGACGTCCCGGTTCGCCCAGCCCAGCCGTTTGCAGGAGACAGGACATGACTGTTGTAGTCGATGACCATGTTCATACCGATACCGCCCACGCCCACGGCCCCGCCAAAGGCCTGATGCGCTGGGTGTTGACCACCAACCACAAGGATATCGGCACGCTGTACCTGTGGTTTGCATTCACTATGTTCCTGCTGGGCGGCTCGTTCGCCATGGTGATCCGTGCCGAGCTGTTCCAGCCGGGACTGCAAATCGTCGAACCGGCGTTCTTCAACCAGATGACCACCATGCACGGTCTGGTGATGGTCTTCGGCGCGGTGATGCCGGCCTTCGTCGGCCTCGCCAACTGGATGATCCCGTTGATGATCGGCGCGCCGGACATGGCCCTGCCGCGAATGAACAACTTCAGCTTCTGGCTGTTGCCGGCCGCGTTCATTCTGCTGGTATCGACCCTGTTCACCCCCGGTGGCGGGCCGAACTTCGGCTGGACCTTCTACGCACCGCTGTCGACCACCTACGCGCCGGAAAGCGTGACGTTCTTCATCTTCGCCATCCACTTGATGGGGATCAGTTCGATCATGGGCGCAATCAACGTGATCGCGACCATCCTCAACCTGCGCGCCCCCGGCATGACGTTGATGAAAATGCCGCTGTTCGTCTGGACCTGGCTGATCACCGCGTTCCTGCTGATCGCGGTGATGCCGGTGCTGGCCGGCTGCGTGACCATGATGCTGATGGACATCCACTTCGGCACCAGTTTCTTCAGTGCCGCCGGTGGCGGTGATCCGGTGCTGTTCCAGCACGTGTTCTGGTTCTTCGGTCACCCCGAGGTGTACATCATGATCCTGCCGGCCTTCGGTGCCGTCAGCTCGATCATTCCGGCGTTCTCGCGCAAGCCGCTGTTTGGCTACACCTCGATGGTCTATGCCACGGCCAGTATTGCGTTCCTGTCATTCATCGTCTGGGCGCACCACATGTTCGTGGTCGGCATTCCGCTGGTGGGCGAGTTGTTCTTCATGTACGCCACGCTGCTGATCGCAGTGCCGACCGGCGTGAAGGTGTTCAACTGGGCCAGCACCATGTGGCAAGGCTCGCTGACCTTCGAGACGCCGATGCTGTTCGCCGTGGCGTTCGTGATCCTGTTCTCCATTGGCGGATTCTCCGGGCTGATGCTGGCCATCGCCCCGGCAGACTTCCAGTACCAGGACACCTACTTCGTGGTCGCGCACTTCCATTACGTGCTGGTGCCGGGGGCGATCTTCGGGATCTTCGCCTCGGCTTACTTCTGGCTGCCGAAATGGACCGGCCACATGTACGACGAAACCCTCGGCAAGCTGCACTTCTGGCTGTCTTTCATCGGCATGAACATGGCGTTCTTCCCGATGCACTTCGTGGGCCTGGCGGGCATGCCGCGGCGGATTCCGGACTACAACCTGCAATTCGCCGACTTCAACATGGTGTCGTCGATCGGCGCGTTCATGTTTGGTGCCACGCAGATCTTCTTCCTGTTCATCGTGATCAAGACCATTCGCGGCGGCGAGCCGGCACCGGCCAAGCCGTGGGATGGTGCCGAAGGCCTGGAATGGAGCATTCCATCGCCCGCGCCGTATCACACCTTCACCACACCGCCGGAAGTGAAATGAAACGCCTCGGTCCTGTAGGAGCCGGCTTGCTGGCGATGAACGCAGCGCGGTGTGTCAGACACTCCGCCTTCGCTGGCAAGCCAGCTCCTACAGGATATGGCGTAGAGGCTGGAAATAATGGCTGACTCGATCTCGATGAAGAAACTGGTCACCCGCCTGTTACTGGTGGTGGCGGCGATGTTTGTCTTCGGCTTTGCCCTGGTGCCGATCTACGACGTGATGTGCAAGGCATTCGGCATCAATGGCAAAACCGCCGGGCAGTATGAAGGCGAGCAAACGGTCGACGCCTCGCGGCAGGTTCGCGTGCAGTTTCTGTCGACCAACGCTGCTGACATGCCCTGGGATTTCTATCCCAAGACGGATGAGCTGACCGCGCACCCCGGGGCGGTGAACGAGATGATTTTTATCGCCCACAACCCCACCGACCGGCCGATGAGCGCCCAGGCGGTGCCGAGTATCGCGCCGAGTGCAGCCGCGGCGTACTTCCACAAGACCGAATGTTTCTGCTTTACCCAGCAAGTGCTGCAGCCCGGTCAACGCATCGAGATGCCAGTACGGTTCATCGTTGACCGCGACATGCCCAAGGATGTGAAGCACCTGACGCTGTCCTACACGCTGTTCGATATCACCGCACGTCATCCGCCCGTAGCTGTTGCAGCAAGCACGGGTGGCTAGGCGTTAAAGCGTGCCCGATAAGGAGAACAATAAATGGCAACTCATGAACATTATTACGTTCCAGCCCAGAGCAAATGGCCGATCATCGCCACGATCGGCATGCTGGTCACGGTGTTCGGCCTGGGCACCTGGTTCAACGACCTGAAGGCTGCGCGGCCGGAATCCCATGGCCCGCTGATCTTTTTCGTCGGCGGACTGCTGCTGGCCTACATGCTGTTCGGCTGGTTCGGGACGGTGGTCAAGGAAAGTCGCGCGGGGTTGTACAGCCCGCAACTCGACCGCTCGTTCCGCTGGGGCATGAGCTGGTTCATTTTCTCGGAGGTGATGTTCTTCCTGGCCTTTTTCGGTGCGCTGTTTTATGTGCGCAACATCGCGGGCCCGGCACTGGGTGGTGAAGGCACCAAAGGCATCGCCCACATGCTGTGGCCGACGTTCGAGTTCACCTGGCCGCTGCTGAACAACCCGGACTCGAAACTCTTTCCTCCCCCCAAGGAAGTCATCAGCCCCTGGGGCCTGCCTCTGCTCAACACCGTGCTGCTGGTGAGTTCCAGCGTCACCGTGACCATCGCTCACCACGCCTTGAAGAAAGGCCATCGCGGGGCGCTGAAAATCTGGCTGGCGCTGACCGTGTTGCTCGGTTGCGGCTTCCTGGGCTTTCAAGCCAAAGAATACCTGCACGCCTACCACGAGCTGGGCTTGACCCTCGGTTCCGGCATCTACGGCGCAACGTTCTTCATGCTCACCGGTTTCCACGGTGCCCACGTGACCATCGGCACCATCATTCTGTTCGTGATGCTGATGCGCATCATGCGCGGGCACTTCAATGCAGACCACCATTTCGGCTTCGAGGCGGCGACCTGGTATTGGCACTTTGTGGATGTGGTGTGGATCGGGTTGTTCGTTTTCGTCTACGTACTTTGAGCCTGGTACTCATGACTACCAAGGCACGTGAGACACCAACTGGCCGCTGAAAAAACCCCAGGCGATCAAGCCGACAGTAATGGCGGCCAGCGCAACACGAATACTCAAGGCGATGACCAGGCGATTCGAGCTGCTGTCGTCCTTGACCAGAAAAAACAGGCCGCTGAACAGGCTGACAACCGTGGCAATCAGCATCAGGACGATGGCTGCTTTGAGCATGGTGACACTCCGGGGGACAGGCGATGCATGTGAGTATAGCTATCGCGATGACCGACTTTCTGGCGACGCCATGAAGCGCTTCCGGCTGGGCCTCGTGCCGACTCTGGTGGTCGCGGTGCTGCTGCCCTTGCTGGTGTCACTCGGCTTCTGGCAGTTGAGCCGGGGCGCGGAGAAAAGCGCGCTGCTGCAAAATTACGCCGAGCGCCGGGCGGCCGAACCGATGGCCAGCACCGAACTGCAACACACCGAAGATCCGGCCTTTCGCCGGGTTCGCCTGCACGGCCAGTTCGATGCCGAACACAGCCTGCTGCTGGATAACCGGCAGCGCGACGGCAAGGTCGGGGTCGAGCTGTTGCAACCATTTCAGGATCAGGCCACCGGGCTCTGGTTGCTGGTCAATCGCGGCTGGCTGCCGTGGCCGGATCGGCGTACCCCGCCGTCATTCACCACACCGACTCAGGTGTTGAGCCTCGACGCCTGGGTCTACGTCTCCCCCGGCGCAACGTTCCAGTTGCACGCCGACCCCAACACCACGACCTGGCCACAACTGATCACCGCCGTTGAACCGGCCAGGTTGTGGACGGCGCTTGAACGTGACGGTTTCGCCTACGAATTACGCGCGCAAAGTGGCCCTGCGACCTACCGCGCCGATTGGCCGGTGGTGGCCATGGGGCCGGAAAAGCACCTGGCTTACGCCGTGCAGTGGTTCGCCCTGGCGATCGCGCTGTTCGGCCTTTATCTCTATCTCGGATGGCACAACGCAAAGGAGAACAATAATGGGAGTGGCCATGAATCCACCCGGCATGTCTGAGGCGAAAACACCGGTGAATCGGCGGCGCGGACGCTTGCAGTTGCTGCTGATCCTATTGGGGGTGATCGGTCCGATGATCCTCGCCACCGGCATGTACAAATTGCAGTTCTGGGTACCCGAAGGCCGCAGTTATCACGGTGAGCTGATCGGCAACGGCCAGACTCGCGCCGACATTGGCGTACAAGCGCAAGAAGAACGCTGGCAGTTGCTGGTGACGGCGCCCAAGGACTGCTCGGTGGACTGCCAACAGCTGGTTTATCTGGCGCGGCAGATCCAGATCGGCCTCGGTCGCGATGCTGCCCGTGCCAGCCATGCGCTGGCCATCGCGCAGCCGCTGAACAGCGATTACGAGACTAAACTTCAACGCGAGTACCCACAGTTGCAACGCTATTCATTGGACCTGCCGTCCTACATCAAAGGCGCACAGAGCAATGACACGCCGCACCTGTGGATCATCGACCCTCACGGCAATCTGGTGCTGCGTTACGACCCGACGGTGAAGGGCAAGGATCTGCTCAACGACCTGCGCCACCTGCTGAAACTGTCGAACATCGGATAAGGGCATCGTCATGGCCAAACCTGGATTTCGCCTCGCGCTGTTTGCCACCTTGCTGGCACTGATTGTGGTGTTGCTCGGCGCTTACACACGCCTGACCCACGCCGGCCTCGGCTGCCCGGACTGGCCCGGCTGCTACGGTTTTATCAGCGTGCCGCAAAGCGAAGCCCAGCTGGCTCATGCCGAACTGCATTTTCCAGACACCCCGGTGGAAGCCCACAAGGGCTGGAACGAAATGGTCCATCGCTACTTCGCCGGCACGCTGGGGCTGCTGATCGCGGTGCTGGCGGGCCGCGCCTGGGTCCATCGTCATCATCCGGGGCAGCCGGTGAAGTTGCCGCTGCTCTTGCTGGCGTTGGTCATTGGCCAAGCGGCTTTCGGCATGTGGACGGTGACGCTCAAGCTTTGGCCGCAAGTGGTCACCGGACATTTGCTCGGTGGTTTTGCGACCTTGAGCCTGTTGTTTCTGCTGACCTTACGCCTGTCCGGCGTATTGCCGGCGCTGACCGTGCCTCGACGTTTGCAATACTGGGCAACCGCCGGCTTGCTGTTGGTGATCCTGCAAATTGCTCTCGGTGGCTGGGTCAGCTCCAACTATGCGGCGGTAGCCTGCATCGACTTTCCAACCTGCCACGGCCAATGGCTGCCGCCGGCTGATTTCGCCAACGGTTTTCACCTGACCCAGCACATCGGCCCGAATTATCTGGGCGGGCAGCTGGACAGCGATGCCCGCACCGCGATTCACCTGACTCACCGCATCGGCGCATTACTGGTCACCTTTGTTCTGCTCGGTCTGGCCTGGCAACTGAAGGTCGTCGGCATGACGCGCCTGGCCGTCATGGTGCTGATCGCCCTTGCCGCACAAATCACCCTGGGCATCAGCAACGTGGTGTTCCACTTGCCGCTGCCGGTGGCCGTCGCCCACAACGCCGGCGGTGCGGCGCTGTTGCTGACGATGGTGCTGGTCAATTATCACGCGCGAACCAGCCTGGTTCGGGTCAAGCATCAGCCCCCTCGGCGCTGGCGTCTACGCCTGCGTAAGCACTCGGCCGGGCCCATAACAATAAAAGGAGAGATGCCATGGCGACTCTGATCGGCGAACGTCACAGTCAGGCCATCTGGCGAGACTACCTGGAACTGACCAAGCCGAAAGTGGTGGTGCTAATGCTCATCACCTCGCTGGTCGGCATGTTCCTCGCGACCCGCGCCGGGGTGCCATGGACGGTGCTGGTGTTCGGCAATCTGGGGATCGCCCTGTGTGCCGGCGGTGCCGCGGCGGTCAATCATGTGGTGGACCGGCGTATCGACGCGGTCATGGCCCGGACCCACAAACGGCCCCTGGCCGAAGGCCGGGTATCTCCAGCCGCCGCGCTGACCTTCGCCCTGATACTGGCGATGCTCGGCCAGGCCTTGCTACTGACTTTCACCAACCCGTTGACGGCGTGGCTGACCCTCGCCTCCTTGCTCGGTTATGCCGTGGTCTACACCGGTTTCCTGAAACGCGCGACGCCGCAGAACATCGTCATCGGCGGCCTCGCCGGAGCTGCCCCGCCACTGCTCGGCTGGACCGCCGCCACCGGTCATGTCGGCGCCGAACCATTGTTGCTGGTGCTGATCATCTTCGCCTGGACCCCGCCGCACTTCTGGGCGCTGGCGATTCACCGCAAGGAAGAATACGCCAAGGCTGACATTCCGATGCTGCCGGTGACCCATGGCGAGCACTACACCAAAGTCCACATCCTGCTCTATACCTTTGCGTTGCTGGCCGTCAGCCTGATGCCCTACGTGATCCACATGAGCGGCGTGCTCTACCTGATGTGTGCCCTCTTACTGGGCGCAAGGTTTCTGCAATGGGCCGTGGTGCTGTACCGTGGCACTCGACCGCACGCGGCGATCAACACGTTCAAGTACTCTATCTACTACTTGTTCCTGCTGTTTATCGCGCTGCTCGTAGACCACTACTTACTGCTGATCCTATGACCCGAACCCAGAAAACCGTCTTCATCCTCGTTGCCCTGATTGCGCTGATCCTGGGCCTGACCGTCAATAAAGTACTGACCGGGAAAAACCAGGGCGACCCGACGGCGCTGATCGATGCAGGGATCATCCTGCTGCCCCAAAGCCGCAATCTGCCGGACGTGAAGATGACCGATCAGGACGGCAAGCCAGTGGCGATCAACGAACTGAAAGGCAAGTGGAGTTTGCTGTTCTTCGGCTACACCTTCTGCCCGGACATCTGCCCGACCACCCTCGCCCAGCTGCGGCAGATCAAGAGTGAACTGCCGGCGGATGCGGTGAACAAGTTGCAGGTCATCCTGGTCAGCGTCGACCCGAACCGCGATACGCCCAAGCAACTCAAGCAGTACCTGGGCTACTTCGATCCGCAATTCATCGGGCTGACCGCAGCCTCGGTCGAAGACCTTCAGAAAATGGCCAACGCGGTGAGCATTCCGTTCATTCCGGCGGACACCAGCAAGCCGAACTACACCGTCGACCACAGCGGCAACCTGGCGGTGATCGGACCGGACGGGACTCAACGCGGGTTCATTCGTGCACCGCTGAATAACCAGAAACTGGTGGCGCAGTTGCCGGTGATGCTCAACCGTCAATAAGCACCACACTCTTTGTAGGAGCCAGGCTTGCCGGCGAAGGCGATCTCACGGGCGCCTTCGCCGGCAAGCCTGGCTCCTACAGAACGACAAAAAAAGGGGCGCATTCAATTCAATGCGCCCCTTTTTCGTTTACGTCAGCCGATCAGAACGCCGGCAATACCGCGCCTTTGTACTTCTCGAGAATGAAGGCTTTCACTTCCGGGCTGTGCAGGGCAGCAACCAGTTTCTGCATTGCCGCGCTGTCCTTGTCGTCCGGACGGGCAACGAGGATGTTCACGTACGGCGAGTCGCTGCCTTCGATGACCAGCGCGTCCTTGGACGGATCGAGCTTGGCTTCCAGCGCGTAGTTGGTGTTGATCAGCGCCAGGTCGACCTGAGTCAGCACGCGGGGGATGGTCGCGGCTTCCAGTTCACGGAATTTCAGATCCTTGGTGTTCTCGGTGATGTCCTTCACGGTCGACAGGATATTTTTCGAATCCTTCAACTTGATCAGGCCAGCCTTCTCCAGCAGCAACAGCGCACGGCCGCCGTTGGTGGCGTCGTTCGGGATCACCACGTTGGCGCCGCCCGGCAGCTCTTCCAGTTTCTTGTACTTGCTGGAGTAAGCGCCCAGCGGCTCCAGGTGCACACCGGCAACGCTGACGAGGTTAGTGCCCTTGGCCTTGTTGAATTCATCCAGGTACGGTTGGTGCTGGAAGAAGTTGGCGTCCAGACGCTTCTCGGCCACCTGTACGTTTGGCTGGATGTAGTCGGTGAAGACTTTGACTTTCAGGTCCACGCCTTCTTTGGCCAGGGCTGGTTTAACGAACTCGAGGATTTCCGCGTGGGGCACCGGGGTGGCCGCAACGGTCAAGGTGTCGGCAGCGTGGGCGGAAAAGGCTGCAATGGCAGCGAATGCGACGAGTAGTTTTTTCATTCAGCTAACTCCTTGTGAGGCGCCAGTCTTCGGCGCCTGCCAGCGAATGGCCGGCTCATGTCTTAAGTGACGAAAACTGTTTATTTGCGGGAGAAATGAACCACCAGCTTGTCGCCGACGGTTTGCAGCACTTGAACCAGCACCAGCAGCAAGACCACGGTGACCACCATCACGTCGGTCTGGAAACGCTGGTAACCGAAACGGATCGCCAGGTCGCCCAAGCCGCCAGCGCCGACCACACCGGCCATTGCTGTGTAGGACACCAGTGTAATCGCTGTCACCGTAATCGCTGCGAAGATGCCCGGGCGGGCTTCCGGCAGCAAGGCGTTGGTGATGATCTGACGGGTCGTCGCGCCCATGGCCTGGGTCGCTTCGATGATGCCGCGATCCACTTCACGCAGGGCGGTTTCCACCAGTCGCGCGAAGAACGGCGTGGCGCCCACCACCAGCGGTGGGATCGCACCGGCGACACCGAGGGAGGTGCCGGTAATCAATACGGTGAACGGAATCATCACGATCAGCAGAATGATGAACGGCAGCGAACGCAGAATGTTCACCACCAGCGATAGCATCGCGTAGACGCCTTTGGCTTCCAGCAACTGGCGCGGGCTGCACAAGAACAACAGCACGCCCAACGGCAACCCCAGCAGCACGGTGAACAACAGCGAACCGCCAAGCATCAGCAGGGTGTCGCCGGTGGCCAGCCAGATTTCGTACCAGTCGATATTGGAAAAGAAGCTCATCAGGACTTCCATCAGCGCAGCACCTCCATATGGACATCAGCTGCGGTGAAGTGAGCAAACGCCGCTTCCATGTCGCCACCGGTGACGGCCAGGGTCAATTGGCCGTAGGGAACCTCTTTGATGCGATCGATACGACCGGCCAGGATGCTGTAGTCCACGCCCGTTTCCCGGGCGACGGTACCCAGCAATGGTGCGTAGGTCGCTTCGCCCTGGAAGGTCAGACGCACGATGCGGCCCGGCACATGAGCGAAGTCGTCGCGCTGTTCGTTCTCGTCGATCTGCTCGTCTTCCTGGACGAAGCGCTTGGTGGTCGGGTGCTTGGGGTGCAGAAACACTTCGGCCACCGAACCTTGCTCGACGATCACACCGGCATCCATCACCGCCACCTGATCGCAGACTCGACGAATCACATCCATCTCGTGGGTGATCAGAACAATGGTCAGCTTCAGCTCGCGATTGATCTCGGCCAGCAATTGCAAAACCGACGCCGTGGTCTGCGGGTCGAGGGCACTGGTGGCTTCGTCGCACAGCAAAATTTTCGGCTTGGTTGCCAGGGCGCGGGCTATGCCGACACGCTGCTTCTGACCACCGGACAGTTGCGCCGGGTATTTTTTCGCATGGTCGGCCAGGCCAACCCGCGCCAGCAACTGCGCCACACGCTGGTCGATTTCGCTACGCGACAGCTCACCGGCGAGGGTCAGCGGTAGCGCAACGTTATCGGCCACGGTCTTGGACGCCAGCAAGTTGAAGTGCTGGAAAATCATCCCGACCTGCTGACGGAAACGTCGCAGGCCGTTGGCATCCAGCGCTGTGACTTCTTCACCATCGACGATGATCTTGCCGCCACTGGAGTTTTCCAGGCGGTTGATCAGGCGCAGCAGGGTACTTTTTCCCGCACCGGAATGGCCGATCAGGCCAAAGACCTGACCGTTCTCAATCGTCAGACTGGTCGGATGCAGGGCGGGAATATCCTTACCGGCGACGCGGTAAGTTTTGTGGACGTTTTGAAACTCGATCACGTAGCGAACCTTGTGGGGCGCGTTAGAAAAGGATCAGCGGTTAGCCGGGCGCGCATTTTAGCCTGTCCGTATAGAGGTTCTTAGCATTTATTTCGCCTTCAACCAGCGATTTGGCAATAAGGCGATCAAAGGTAGGAACCTGGGACCGAGGCAATTGCGGCCTGATGCATCTAGAAAAGCAAAAGATCGCAGCCTGCGGTAACTCCTACACGGTCCGGAGCTGCTGGCAGTCTGCGATCTTTTCTTTATGGCTTGCGAGGACTCAAAACCATCTGCGCCGGAATATTGCGCAGAATCTGTTTCTCCAGCTTCAGATCAAACCCCGAATCCAGCTTCTTCACCCGTTTGGTCAGCAACGTGGCCAACCATGGGTAGTCCTGAGTACGGGGAACCTGAATGCTCACGTCGCACTGATAATTCACCACATCGGCGGCGATAGCATCCAGTTGACGACGAAGTTTGCTCATATCGTTGAGGTTCAATGCCACCGTCGTGCTTTCAGCCGTCGGGTCGATCACTTTGGCCTGCGGTCTGGCTTCGGCAGCCTTGAGGGCCGCTTCGGCTTTATCCAGTTCAGCCTTGCGTGCATGAACGATGGCATTGTTAACGCCACCGGTCAGCGCCGGGGCCTTGGGCATCAATACCCGGGCACGGCTGAGGGCAGTGGCCGCGGCATTCACATCACCTTTTTGCAACACGATCTGGCTGCGCAGCAAATAGGCTTCGGCCAATTGCCGCTGGTATTGCTCAAGGGATTGATCGTTGGGCGACTCGGCCTGCAAGGCCGCCAATTGATCCTCGGCGGTGGCCAGCTCGCTGCTGGCCAGGCTTTGTTCCAGTTGTGCAATAGCCGTGGCCCGCGCATCGGGGGCCTCGGTGGCCGCCGGCGGCGTGCTTTGGCAAGCACCCAGTAGCAGCGAAAATGCGACAAGGAGCAGATAACGGGAGGCGAACGGCTTCATTCCTGCGACTCTCTATTTGCGCAAAAAACGAGCAAGTCTACACCCCTCGACGGGGCAGGACAAAACTCAGCAGAAACAACGCGGCGGCCGCCACCACAATCGACGGGCCAGCCGGGGTGTCCTTGAACCAGGACAACGCCAGCCCGCCACACACCGCGAGCATGCCCAGCAGGCTCGCGCCCAGTGCCATCTGCTCCGGCGAGCGGGCGTGACGTTGTGCCGCAGCCGCCGGAATAATCAGTAACGAAGTAATCAGCAACACGCCGACGATTTTCATCGCCACCGCAATCACCACGGCGATCAGCAACATCAGGACCAGACGCAACGCCGCCACCGGCAAACCTTCCACCCTGGCCAGTTCTTCATGCACGGTGATCGCCAGCAAGGGTCGCCACAGCGTGACAAGCAACACCAGCACCGCCGCGCTGCCGCCGAGGATCCAGGCCAGATCGGTCGGGCTGATCGCCAGCAGGTCGCCGAACAGATAGGCCATCAGGTCGATCCGCACTTCATGCATGAAGCTTAGTACCACCAGGCCCAGGGAGAGCGTGCTCGGTGCGAGAATTCCCAACAGCGTGTCAGACGCCAATGGCTGCCGCTGTTGCAGCGTCACCAGCAACACTGCCAGCAACAGGCAGCCTACGGTGACAGCCACGGTCGGGCTGACATCCAGCAGAAAGCCCAGCGCCACACCCAGCAGCGCGGCGTGGGACAGGGTGTCGCCGAAATAAGCCATGCGCCGCCAGACCACAAACGAACCCAACGGGCCCGCAACCAGCGCCAGGGCCAGACCTGCAAGCAGGGCGAAGAGCAGAAAATCAGCCATGCTTGCAGCTATCTCCATGAACGTGGGTATGGGCCGACGGGGTCGCAATGACCACCGAGCCATGCAGGTCGTGAGCGTGGTCGTGATGGTGGTGATAAATCGCCAGACTTTGTGCGTTCTTTCCGAACAGTTCGACGAACGCGGGATCGCCGCTGACCTGCTCGGGATGCCCGGAGCAGCAGACATGGCGATTCAGGCACACCACCTGGTCGGTGGTGCTCATCACCAGATGCAAATCGTGAGAGACCATCAATACGCCGCAGCCATGACGGTCGCGCAGACGTGTGATCAGGCTATAGAGCTCGGCTTGACCGGCCACGTCGACGCCTTGTACCGGCTCATCGAGCACCAGCAACTCCGGCTCGCGCAGCAATGCCCGGGCCAGCAGTACTCGCTGCATTTCGCCACCGGAAACACTTTGTACCGGGCTGTCGATCACCTGCTCGGCGCCGACCTCCTTGAGGGCGGCCAAGGCCCGAGCGCGGTCCACGCCAGGGACCAGACGCAAGAAACGCAGCACTGATAGCGGCAGGGTTGGATCGACATGGAGTTTTTGCGGCATGTAACCGACGCGCAACTTCGGCTTGCGCCAGACGCTGCCGCTGTCCGGCTTCAACAAACCGAGCACCGCGCGCACCAGCGTGGTTTTGCCGGCGCCATTAGGGCCGATCAGGGTAACGATCTGCCCCGGCTCGACGCTCAGTTCGATGTTATCCAGCACATTTTGCCCGGCAAAAGTGACGGCCACCTGCTCAAGACGGATCAGCGCATTGCTCATTAAGCCCCCTGGCAACCCGAGCAGAGACCGATGACTTCAACAGTCTGGGCCTCGACGATAAATCCGACGTCCCTGGCGCTGCCGACGATCGCGTCGCTGATGGACTTCTGTTCAAGCTCGATGGCGGCGTGGCATTGGCGGCAAATCAGGAACTGGCCTTGGTGAGCGTGTTCCGGGTGATTGCAGCCGACGAAGGCGTTCAGCGAGGAGATGCGGTGTACCAGGCCATTTTCCAGCAGAAAATCCAGCGCACGATACACGGTCGGCGGCGCAGCTCGGCGGCCGTCCTGCTCGCTGAGCACCGCCAGAATGTCGTAGGCACCCAGAGGTTTATGGCTTTGCCAGACCAGTTCCAGCACCCGCCGGCGCAAAGCGGTCAGGCGTAGCCCCTGACGTGCGCACAAGGCATCGGCCTCAGACAATGCGCTATGGACGCAATGAGAGTGGTCGTGGGGACGACTGGCAATCGGTGTTTTAGGCATGAGCGGCGACGAGTGTTGTGAGAGACGTTATTATGTTACCCGTTCTCGCCTCTTCGAGTGGTCATCGTGTCCCGACTTTTTTCTATCTTTGTCGCATTTGTCGCAAGTTTTCTGCTGATCGGTTCAGCCCAGGCCGAAGTCAAAGTACTTACCAGCATCAAACCGCTGCAGTTGATTGCTGCTGCGGTGCAGGAAGGTGTGGCGATTCCGGAAGTGTTGCTGCCACCCGGGGCATCGCCGCATAACTATGCCTTGCGCCCATCCGACGTACGGAAGGTGCAGTCGGTGGACCTGGTTTACTGGATCGGTCCGGACATGGAGGGTTTTCTGCCTCGCGTACTGAAAGGTCGTACGCTGCCCAGCGTCGCAGTGCAGGATTTGCCTGGCCTGAAGCTGCGACGTTTCGCCGAGGACAGCCACTCCCACGCCGAAGAAGCCGATGAGCATGACCACGATCATCGCCCCGGCAGCCTGGATGCGCACTTGTGGTTGTCACCGATCAACGCCCGAGTGATCGCCAGCAAAATGGCGGCCGATCTGAGTGCAGCCGATCCGGCTAACGCGGCGCGCTATCAGAGCAACCTCAAAGCCTTCGATGAACGCCTGGATGCCCTGGACCTACGCCTGAAGGCTCGCATGGCAGGGATCGCGAACAAGCCTTACTTCGTGTTCCACGAAGCCTTCGACTACTTCGAAGACGCCTACGGCCTCAAGCACGCCGGTGTGTTCAGTGTCGCAGCCGAAGTACAGCCCGGTGCCCAGCACGTCGCGGCGATGCGCGCGCGGTTGCAGGAAGTCGGCAAAACTTGCGTGTTCAGCGAACCGCCGCTGCGCCCGCGCCTGGCAGAAACCCTGGTGGCCGGGCTACCGGTGAAACTGGCAGAGCTGGATGCGCTGGGCGGGTACACGCCAGCGACCGCCCAGGGGTATGAGCAGGTGCTGGAAAAATTGGGAAATGATTTGGCCGGGTGCCTGGAGTCGTTGTAAGCAGGAAGTTTGGTGGTGAATCGTTCGCGGGCAAGCCTCGCTCCTACAGGGATCGCGCACATCCTGTAGGAGCGAGGCTTGCCCGCGAAGCTTTTAGAGGGCGAAAGGCAGCGGCGTGTCGACCTTCTGCCGCTGTGCCAAGCGCAGCTGAAATTCCATCGGATCGTGAATCAACACGTCCTGCCCGGCGAAAGACTCCGCCGCAATCAACCGCGACAACCAGAACCGCACGCACGCCACGCGCAGCATGGTCGGCCACAGCTCCGCTTCGGCAGCGGTGAACGGTCGCAGCGCGGCATAAGCGCCCAGCAACGCCCGCGCCCGAGCCCCGTCGAGCTGCCCTTGCTCGTCCGAACACCAGTCGTTCAAGGCAATTGCCACGTCATAGAGCATCGGCCCTGAACAAGCGTTGTAGAAGTCGATCAACCCGGTCAGGTGCGTGCCTTCGAACATCGCATTGTCGCGGAACAGATCCGCATGGATGTTGGCCCGCGGCAGCGCCAGAATTTTCGTCTTCTGCTGGGTGATCTCTTCCAGAGCCCGTTGCAGCAAATCGCTTTGTTCGGCGTTCAGGTGCGAGAGAAACTGCGTGCCCTCTTCCAGCATCCAGTCCAGGCCACGATCGGTTTTGCGCTTGATCATGTTGGCCTGGGTCGCCAGGTGCAGGTGAGCCAGCAGCTCGCCGACCTGAGCGCAATGCTGGGCGTTGGCGTCCTTGATGTGCTTGCCCGCCAGACGTGGCTGCAACAGCGCAGGTTTACCGGCCAGCTCGCGCAATGCAACGCCGTCGGTGGTGCGCAGGGCATAAGGCACAGGCAGGTTGGCGTCGTGCAGCACGTCGAGCAGTTCGATGAAGAACGGCATCTCCTGCACCGGACCGCGCTCGACCAGGGTCAGGACAAACTCGCCCTGCTCCAGGCTGATAAAGAAATTGGTGTTTTCGCTACCGGCGGCGATCCCCTGGAAATCAAGCAGGCGGCCGAGCCCGTAAGGGGCGAGAAAGGTTTCCAGCTCGGGCCGAGCCAGGGGGGTGAACACAGACATGGTTAAAACTGCCAGTACGGGCGCCGCGGTTGAGCCAGCGCCGATTGAAATTAAGAAACTACTTCCACTCAAAGATTTTCCACGAGGGAATCAGCATATCCGGCTGATCCGAGCGGATATAGTTTGCATCTGTTCCGTCCGCACGTATCAGAAAGTACGGTTTTCCGACCTTCGGGGTGACCTTGATCGCGTACACGAAGCCGTTCTGGCGATACTCCTGAATGGTTTTATCGCCTTCCGTGCGGATCGTTACTTCCGGGTCCGCCGAGGGCTTGTCATCCGCCGCCATGACAGCCAATGGAGTGATTGCAAACAAGCCAGCCAGCAACAAGCGATTTAGTGTGCGCATGATAACCTTGTCCCTTTGTCGTCAACGGTCCCGCTATTCTAGCGCCGGACCCGCCGAAAAGGTTGATCCTGCTCATGAGCCAAGCCCCCCTCGTCCTGGTGGACGGTTCTTCTTATCTGTACCGCGCCTTTCACGCGCTGCCTCCGCTGACCACGTCCAAAGGCCTGCCGACCGGAGCGGTCAAAGGCGTGTTGAACATGCTCAAGAGTCTGCGCAAGCAGTACCCGGACAGCCCGTTCGCCGTGGTGTTCGACGCCAAGGGCGGGACGTTCCGCGACGCGATGTTCGCCGAATACAAGGCCAACCGCCCAAGCATGCCTGACGATATGCGGGTCCAGATCGAGCCGCTGCACGCCAGCGTCAAGGCCTTGGGCTTTCCATTGCTGTGCGTGGACAACGTCGAAGCGGACGATGTGATCGGCACCCTGGCCCGCAGCAGCGCGGCCGCCGACCGTCCGGTGGTGATTTCCACCGGTGACAAGGATATGGCACAACTGGTCGACGGGCACATTACCTTGGTCAATACGATGACCGGTAGCGCGCTGGACGTGGAAGGCGTGAAGGAGAAATTCGGCGTCGCTCCCGAGCAGATCATCGATTATCTGGCGTTGATGGGCGATTCGTCCGACAACATCCCGGGCGTTCCGGGTATCGGTCCGAAGACCGCTTCCGGCCTGCTGGTTGGCGTGAATGGCGGCCTGACCGAGCTCTATGCGCAGCTCGATATCGTCCCGACCCTGCCGATTCGCGGCGCCAAGACCCTGCCGGCCAAGCTCGAAGAGCATAAGGAAATGGCCTTTCTTTCTTACCGATTGGCAACCATCAAGATCGACGTGCCGCTGGACATCGGCCTCGACGATCTGCAGATGGGCCCACCGGATCACGACAAGCTTGCCGAACTCTATTCCCTGCTGGAGTTTAAGAGCTGGTTCGAAGAGAACCAGCGCGACGCCAAGCGTTCGGGTCAGGACATCGTCGAGGTCGCCCAGGAGCAGCCGGGTGCCGCCGAAGCGAAATACGAAACCATCCTCGACCAGAAGCGCTTCGAGGCCTGGCTGGACAAACTCGACAAGGCGCCGCTGATCGCCTTCGTCACCGAAACCAACGGCAGCGATGCCCAACACGCGCAACTGGTAGGCCTGTCGTTCTCTGTCGCGGCCAACGAAGCAGCCTACATTCCGCTGACCCATTCCTACATGGGCGTACCGGAACAACTGGACCGTGACACCGTGCTGCTGGCGTTGAAACCGCTGCTGGAAAACCCGAATAAACTGAAAGTCGGCCAACATGCGAAGTTCGACACCAATATCCTCGCCAATTGCGCCATCGGTGGCGATCAGAACAACGGGATTACTGTTCAGGGTATTGCCTACGACACCATGCTCGAGTCCTACGTACTGGACTCAACGGCCACCCGCCACGACATGGACAGCCTGGCGCTCAAGTACCTGGGCCAAAGCAAGACCGACATCCAGGAGATTGCGGGTAAAGGCGTCAAACAGCTGACCTTCGACCAGATTTCCCTTGAGCTGGCGGGTCCCTATGCCGCCGAAGACGCCGATGTCACCTTCCGCCTGCATCTGGTATTGCAGGAAAAACTGGCCGCGACGCCAAGCCTGGTCAAAGTGCTCAACGAGATTGAAATGCCGCTGATGCCGGTCCTGGCCCGTATCGAGCGCCAGGGCGCGCTTGTAGACGCCAACCTGCTGGGCATCCAGAGCGTCGAGCTGGGCGAGAAGCTGGTCGCCCTTGAGCGTGAGGCCTTTGCCATTGCCGGTGAAGAATTCAACCTTGGCTCGCCAAAGCAACTGGGCGTGATTCTCTACGAAAAGCTCGGTTTGCCTGTACTCAGCAAAACCGCCAAGGGTCAGGCGTCGACTGCCGAAGCCGTGCTGGCCGAGTTGGCAGAACAGGACTACCCGCTGCCCAAGGTGCTGATGCAATACCGCTCGCTGAGCAAGCTCAAAAGCACCTACACCGACCGTTTGCCAGAGCAGATCAACGCACGCACCGGGCGCATTCATACGTCTTACCAGCAAGCTGTCGCAGCCACCGGGCGATTGTCGTCCATCGACCCGAACCTGCAGAACATTCCGATCCGTACCGCCGAAGGTCGCCGGATTCGTCAGGCGTTCGTCGCGCCGAAAGGCTACAAACTGCTGGCCGCGGATTACTCGCAAATCGAACTGCGGATCATGGCGCACCTGGCCAAGGACGAAGGCTTGCTGCATGCCTTCCGCAACAACCTCGACGTCCACCGGGCCACGGCCGCAGAAGTGTTCGGCGTCGAGCTGGATGCGGTCACCAACGATCAGCGTCGAAGCGCGAAAGCCATCAACTTCGGCTTGATCTACGGCATGAGCGCGTTTGGCCTGGCCAAGCAGATCGGCGTTGACCGCAAACAGTCCCAGGCCTACATCGACCGTTATTTCGCCCGTTATCCCGGCGTGCTGCAGTACATGGAGCGCACGCGCGCCCAGGCCGCCGAGCAAGGCTTCGTCGAAACCATCTTTGGTCGTCGCCTGTACTTGCCGGAAATCAACGCGAAAAACCAGGCCCTGCGCAAAGCTGCCGAGCGCACGGCGATCAACGCCCCGATGCAAGGCACCGCGGCGGACATCATCAAGAAAGCCATGGTGGCGGTGGACAACTGGCTGGCATCGTCAGGCCTGGACGCCAAAGTCATCCTGCAGGTACACGATGAATTGGTGCTCGAGGTGCGTGAGGACCTGGTCGACCAGGTACGCGAGGAGATTCGCGTGCACATGAGCAACGCCGCACAACTGGACGTACCGCTTCTGGTTGAGGTGGGCGCAGGCAACAACTGGGATGAGGCGCACTGAGCCACCTGAAAAGACGTTTGTGCTGCGGCCTGGCGCCGCAGCACATGACGAAGGGCTATAGAGCGAAAAACGACAGTGATTATTTCCAAAGGATTTTGAAAATAGTCTGAACTAAATCCGCGAACCGCCACTCAGAGATACTGAATGGCTGGTGAAGCCCTTCGATGCTCCTATGTTGTGTTAAGTGTTGGCAGATATCTGGACCCCGCCCTAGCGGTCCGGAACTTGAACCCCGGAACTTCTCCCTCCCCATACGAAGTCCGGGGTTTTTTTTGCCTGCCAATTGGCCTCGAGAGACTTACTCGGCAGCCTCGGCACCCTTGTCCGCCAACTCCATCCAGTCCGCCAGTACGGTGTAGGCTTCTTCCAGGCCCATGCGCTTGGGGGCCGAAAACAGCTGGATAGTAATCGTATCGCCCCAACCCTTGCGGATTTCCGATTGAACCTTGAGCAGCGTGTTTTTTGCCGCGCCGTAGGTCAGTTTGTCGGCCTTGGTCAGCAGGATATGCATCGGCATGCCGCTGGCAACGGCCCAATCGAGCATCAACAGGTCGAAGTCGGTCATTGGATGACGGATGTCCATCATCAGAATCAAACCTTTCAAACTCTCACGGCCACCCAGATAGGCTTCCAGGTGACGCTGCCAGTGCATCTTCAACGGGATCGGTACTTTTGCATAACCGTAGCCTGGCAGGTCGACCAGACGGCGTTCATCGTCTAGCTTGAAGAAGTTCAACAGCTGTGTGCGACCCGGTGTTTTCGAGGTCCGCGCCAGGCTGGCGTGGGTCAGAGTATTCAACGCGCTGGACTTGCCGGCATTGGAACGCCCGGCGAAGGCCACTTCAAAGCCTTCGTCGTCGGGACATTGGTCGACTTTGGCGGCGCTGAGCATAAAGGTGGACTGTTGGCACAGGCCGAGGATGGGATTCTTGAGTTGCATGGGATTTCCGATGTGGGCGGCGCCGGGAATGGACGCGGCAAGCAGTGTCGTTTCCGTTTCAGTGACGCCAGTATATAATGCCGCAGATTTTGTGTGCGCTTTGTCCCAGCGTAGGATGAAGTTCACGAGAGCGATTGACCTTGATTGCGCATTAGAACGCAGCACGCTCTCAACCCTGAAAAGGTCGTTTTATGACGAAATGGCTGCTAGCTGCCGGTGTCTTGATGCCGCTTTACAGCGCTCAGGCTACACAGGATCCGGAAGCTGTGTACAACCGTGTTTGTGGTGCCTGTCATTCCGGCCAACTACCCATGGCGCCCCGCAGGGGCGATCAGGAAGCTTGGACGCCGAGGTTGGCGAAAGGTATGGAGACGCTGGTGCAACACGTGACCCAGGGTTTCAAGGCGATGCCGCCGCGTGGTTTGTGCATGGACTGCAGTGCCGAGGATTACCGAGCCATCATCCAATGGATGAGCGAGTAAACCCGGTCCATAACTCTTTAACCCTTAGCCGTAGTTGGATTAGCTGATGAACAAATTGATCGTGAGTCTGCTGTTGACCGTGGGGATCTCCGGTATTGCCCATGCTGCAGGTGATGCGACTGCTGGTCAGGCGAAAGCCGCAGTATGTGGCGCCTGTCATGGCCCGGATGGCAATAGCATGGCGCCTAACTTTCCGAAACTGGCAGGCCAGGGCGAGCGTTATCTGAACAAGCAGCTGCACGACATCAAGTCCGGCAAACGCACGGTGCTGGAAATGACCGGCCTGCTGACCAACCTCAGCGATCAGGACCTGGCCGATATCTCCGCCTACTTCGCCAGCCAGAAAGGCAGCGTCGGTGCCGCCGACCCGAAAATCGTGGCTCGCGGTGAAGCACTGTTCCGTGGCGGCGACCTGGCCAAAGGGCTGCCAGCCTGCACCGGCTGCCACTCGCCCAATGGCGCAGGCAACGCAGCTGCCGGCTTCCCGCACCTGGGCGGCCAGCATGCTCAGTACGTCGGCAAGCAATTGACCGAATTCAGAAAAGAAGAAGGTGGCCGGACCAACGACGGCGACACCAAACCAATGCAAAGCATCGCTAAAAAGCTGAGCGACGAAGATATCGCCGCCGTCTCCAGCTATATTCAAGGCTTGCACTAAGGCCTGTGATCGAGCGTTGTGAGTGATGTACATCTCTTGCAACGTTAACTCTCGATTAATCCGTCGATGCAAACATAAAAAGGGTAGCTTTGGCTGCCCTTTTTTGTGGCCGCTGCCGTTACACTACAGAACTCAAGCCCGCCGGAATCTGTCTGAAAACAGGTCGCGCGAGGCGCCCAAATTGTCCAGGAGTAAAGCATGCGTAATCTGATCATCAGCGCCGCACTCGTCGCTGCCAGCCTGTTCGGCATGACTGCCCAAGCCGCCGAAAAACCTGAAGCGCCCTATGTCGAACTGAGCAACCCGGTCCCGGTGGCCGAGCCTGGCAAGATCGAAGTCGTGGAGCTGTTCTGGTACGGCTGCCCGCACTGCTATGCCTTCGAACCCGTCATCAACCCATGGGTTGAAAAGCTGCCTGCCGACGTAAATTTCGTACGTATCCCGGCCATGTTTGGCGGCCCTTGGGATGCCCACGGCCAGATGTTCCTGACGCTTGAGGCCATGGGTGTCGAGAGCAAGGTTCACGCTGCGGTGTTCAACGCAATCCAGAAAGAACACAAGAAGCTGACCGATAAAGAAGACATGGCGGACTTCCTGGCGACCCAAGGTGTAGACAAGGAAAAATTCCTGGCCACCTTCGACTCCTTCGCCATCAAGGGCCAGATCAACAAAGCCAAAGAGCTTGCCAAGAAATATGAAATCTCCGGCGTGCCTACCATGATCGTCAATGGCAAGTATCGCTTTGACATCGGCTCTGCCGGCGGCGCCGAACAAGCGTTGAAACTGGCTGACCAACTGGTCGCCAAAGAGCGAGCGGCAACCAAGGCCGTTGCCAACTAAGCGCGGCGACCGCCATGCGCCGCTGGGGAACTGAACGCATCGTTGGCCTGCACGACCCGCGGGTCAACGAGCATCACCTGGAATCAACGGGGTTGCCCGTGGACAGCCGTCTGCGTTTGCTCAGTTTCAATATCCAGGTCGGCATCAGTACCGAGCGTTATCGGCACTATCTGACCCGCGGCTGGCAGCATCTGCTGCCGCACACCGGGCGTGCCGACAACCTGCAAAAAATCGGCAATCTGCTGGGCGACTTCGATCTGGTCGCCTTGCAGGAAGCCGATGGCGGCAGCCTGCGATCGGGCTACGTCAATCAGGTCGAACACCTGGCGCAGCTCGGCGCCTTCCCTTATTGGTATCAACAACTCAATCGCAATCTCGGTCATCTCGGCCAGCACAGCAATGGCGTGCTCAGCCGCCTGCGCCCGTGGGCGATCGAGGATCATCCGCTGCCGGGGCCCAAGGGTCGCGGGGCCATTCTGGTGCGCTTCGGCGAAGGTCCGGAGGCGCTCGTGGTGGTGATGATGCACCTGGCGCTGGGCGCTCGCGCCCGTAGCATGCAACTGGCTTACATCCGCGAGTTGATCGGCGGTTATAAGCACCAGGTGCTGATGGGCGATATGAATACCCACGCCGGTGACTTGCTGCAACATTCCCCGCTGCGCGATTTAGGCCTGCTCGCGCCGCAGATGGAAGCGACCTTTCCCAGCTGGCGCCCACAGCGCTGTCTGGACCACATTCTGCTCAGCCCCACCCTGACGCTTGAAAAGGTCGAGGTGCTGGCACAGCCCATTTCCGATCACCTGCCGGTCGCGGTAGAGATTCGTCTGCCGGGCTCGCTCACGGCCGATGCATTCCCCGCGTTGAGTCCTGCCTGAATGAGCGACGAAGCACAGCGCTGGAAAGAGAAATACCTCAAAAGCATCGAACAACAGGAAAAGCTCGAACGTCGATGGGACGCCCGGCTCGACCTGCTGCGTCGCGGACTGGTGCGCAGCACCCTGGCTGCCGAAGGCACCGATCGCGCCGTTGACCTATGCATGAAGGAAATGCGCGAAGTCGTACGCACAGACGACATGGACGCCGGCCTGGCAGCCTTGCTGCCGCGCCTGGAAAAAGCCGTGCTCGACTCCGAGCAACGCCGGGAAACCCGGGTTGATCAAGTCAGCGCCGCACTGACGGCGCTGGTCTCTCAGTTGCAAGCATTGCCGCTGCCACGGGAAGTGAGCCGGCCACTGAAGAGTTTCGCCAAGCAGCTGAACGGACGTGTCGGCCAGGCTCGCGAAATCCCGTTGCTGCTCAGCGAACTGAGCGGCTTGCAAGGCAAAGCCTTGAGCCTGTTGGAGAACCCTGTGGAACCGGGTCGTCCGGGTTTTCTGCAGCGCCTGTTCGGTAGCCGGGATGCAGACGAGGCTGCGCCACAGATCGCCGCCCCCGAATTGCCAATGCCTGCACCGCAACCTGTCGAGCCGGTTGCAGCTCCACTGGCCGAACTCCCACTCGCGACGGTCAATCTCGCGCCAGCCGCCAACAAACCGCAAGCGGTAATGCCAACCGTTGAAGCTGCCCTGCCCGCCGCTGCGCCCGCTGAACCCGTGGACACTCCGGCTCCCACAGCAACAACGGCACCCATAGCCGAAGTCGTGGCGTTCGCCCCGCCCATCCTGGAGCCAGAGGCCACGAGCAGCCAGGCCCCGGAGCCACAAATCCAGCCGAACCTCGAACACCCGCAAGAGCCGGCTCCATCGATCGCCGTACCGGCCACCCAGGCTCCGCCGGCAATCAACCCGGATGAACTAATCCCGGAGGCCAGCGATCCGCAAACGTCAGAACACGACATTCTGTATGCCCTGCCGGACTCGCCGGAACCGTCCTACAGCTCTGTGGCCAAGCACATCGAAGACACTCTGCTGGGCCTTCTCGACGACCTGACGCTGCCCGAACGCCATCGACCGCAAGCCGAAGCGATGCGCAATCGTCTTCAAAACGGCTTGAATTGGTACGAACTGCTACCCATCCTCGATGATCTGGCAACATTAATGCTGGCCATTACCGACAGCGGCCAACACGAATTCGAAGCCTATCTGCAACGACTCAACGAACGCCTCGAATCATTTCAGAGCAACCTGCAAGCCGCCAGCGAAGGCCACGCCGACAACCGCTCTGCCGCGCGAGTGATGGACACGCAGATTCGCGAGCAAGTCGACGGCCTGCAAAGCAGCATGCAGGACGCGGCGGACCTCGATGACCTCAAGCACATGCTGGAAGACCATCTCGAAGGCCTGCTCGGCACCATGGACCAGCACC
Source organism: Pseudomonas sp. GW821-FHT01E10 (assembly GCF_059422365.1). NCBI lineage: Bacteria > Pseudomonadati > Pseudomonadota > Gammaproteobacteria > Pseudomonadales > Pseudomonadaceae > Pseudomonas > Pseudomonas sp. GW821-FHT01E10. The sequence continues at coordinate 183,437 of NZ_JBWKWT010000010.1, read as the reverse complement.
AGAAGCAACGCGACGAGCGCGAGCAGGAAGTCGCTGCCCGCCTGCAAAGCCTGGCTGAAAGGGTGGCCCACATGGAGCAGGAAGCGCTGGGTTACCGCGAGCACCTCGAAGAACAGCGCCAGAAGGCTTTGATCGATCCGTTGACCGGCCTGCCGAATCGAGCGGCCTGGAGCGAACGGCTGGACCACGAAATCAGTCAATGGCAACAACACGGCAATACCCTGTTACTGGCGATGCTCGACCTCGACCATTTCAAACGCATCAATGACAACTACGGCCATCTCGCGGGCGACAAGGTGCTGAAAATCATCGCCAGTGTGCTGCGCAAGCGTCTGCGCGGGACGGACTTCATAGCCAGGTTTGGCGGTGAGGAGTTTGTGCTGTTGATGCCTGCCACGGCGCCGATGGCCGGCGCGAAACTGTTGGAAACCTTGCGCGCATCGATCGAAGCTTGCCCATTCCACTTCAAGGGCGAGCGAGTCACTATCACCATTTCCATGGGACTGACCGCCTTCAGAGCGGGCGAACATAGCGACCTGGTGCTTAAAAGAGCTGATCAGGCGCTATATCGCGCGAAAAACACCGGGCGTAATCGGATAGAACTGGGCTGACCGTTAATTGTTCCATTTTGTTTAAAGGCGCGCTTTTGCGGTCGGCGCGCAAGGCAATACGTTACACTGTTGCATTATTGTCTCGTGTATATTGCCTCCACCATGAAACTTCTTGCTCTTATTGCTTCGCTGCTCGTATTAGCCGGTTGCGCCAGCGGTCCCCGGATTGACACCAGCCACCCTTCAGTCAATCACGACAGCCGTATTCAGTTCGTGGTGATGCATTACACCTCCGCATCCCTGGAGGACTCGCTGCAATTGCTGACCCATGGCGAAGTCAGCAGCCACTACCTGATCGGCGACGACGAGCACGCCACCATCTATAAGCTGATGGATGAAAATCTTCGAGCCTGGCACGCCGGCGAAAGCCAATGGCAAGGCCGGACCTGGCTGAATTCCAGTTCCATTGGCATCGAAATCGTCAATCCGGGCTTCCAGGACACCCCGACCGGGCGTCTCTGGTATCCCTACAGCGAAGCCCAGGTCCAATCGATGATCTTTCTGCTCAAGGACATCAGCAAGCGCCAGGGCATCAGCCCTCGCCATATCATCGGCCATAGCGACATCGCCCCCATGCGCAAGCTCGACCCTGGCCCGCTGTTCCCCTGGAAACGCCTGGCGGCCGAAGGCCTGGGAATCTGGCCGAACGAGCAGGCCGTGGCGCGTCAGCAAGCGCAGTTCGCCATGCAGCTGCCAAGCATCAGTTGGTTTCAGGCACAACTTGCCCGCCTGGGCTACGCCACGCCACAAACCGGCGAACTGGATGCAGCGACACGCAATGTGCTGGCGGCTTTTCAGCTGCATTTTCGCCCGTCCCGTTTCGACGGCACGCCGGACGCGCAAACCGCGGCGCTTCTCCAGGTGTTGAACCAGACAAAATAATGACGCCCGCCCGACGGTCAGGGTCTTTTCCCAATCAGCAGCTATAACTCATTGGTAATCCTTCGGATATTCCATGATGACGGCTGCTCGAGAGAAGCTGCGTAGCTGGTTCTATCGCCCTTGGTTTCTGGCGACGCTGGCGGCTGCCTTGAGTGCCACGCTGCTGATGACCGGCAGTCTGTTCATTGCGATGCATCAGGTCGAGGACAACGAAAGCCAGGAGATGAACGCCCAGGGGGAGCGCTTTCTGGTCCGTCTGGAGCAGCTGTTCGGGCAACTGCGCGAAAGCCTCGACGACCTTGAAGCTCAACCGCTGCGGGGCTGCGATGATGAAATGATCGCCACATTGCAGCAAGTCAGCTTCAATTACCGCTTCGTTTACGAAGCCGCTTACATGGATGCTTCAGGAATCTGCTCCAACCGCCCACGCCAGGAAGGGCTTTCGGTGATCCGGCCACCGGACATCGAGGGCCCCACCTACAGCTATTGGTTGAACACCACCACCGAACCCGATGAGAACCGCGCCGCACTGATGCTGGGGCGTGGCAATTTCCGGGTGGCTACGTCTCGCGGGCATTTGACCGACATGGTTGATCTGTCTCCGGGGAGCAGCCTGCTGGTGGTGCTCGACCACGACACCCGCGCGATTCCCGTGCTCGGTGCCGAGCAGGAGTGGCCCCCGACGCAACCCTGGCCCCCGAAAAATCACGATGCACTGCAAGTCACCCCTACCCGCCTGATTTACCGAATGCCGACCAACACTCCCGAATACCAACTGGTGCTGATCACCCCGCGTACCGGGATGCATGTGCCGGCCGTTTGGTGGTGGCTGCTTCCGGCCAGCCTCGCGCTAAGTGCCTGCGTAGGCATTCTGGTGTTTCTGCTGGTGCGCCAGCGTCAATCACTGGATGCCGAACTGCACGGCGCGATACAACGAGGCGAATTGCAGGTGTTGTATCAACCGATCTTCGACCTCGACAGTCGCAACTGTGTCGGAGCCGAAGCCTTGCTGCGCTGGCGAAGACCGGACGGCACCTTGACCAGCCCCGAGCTGTTCATTCCCATGGCGGAAAACACCGGCCAGATCCGCCAGATGACTGATTTCGTATTACAGCGCCTGCTGGAACAGCTCGGACAACTGTTGCGCGCCAATCCGCAGTTGTATATCTCGGTCAACCTGGCGGCCTGCGACGTCATGGTGCCGCGTATCGGTCAGGTGATGGCGCGCCTGCTGGCCTTGCACCGTGTAGCCGCCAGACAGATTGCCTTTGAGGTGACCGAGCGCGGATTGGTTGATGTCGTGGTGGCCAGAGAAAACCTGCAGGCCTTGCGCGATGTCGGGCATCAGGTGCTGATCGATGACTTCGGCACTGGCTATTGCAGCCTCGCCTACCTGCAAACACTGCCCGTGGACTGCCTGAAAATCGACAAGGCATTTATCGACGCGCTGGGTCATGACGCCGCCAGCAGCGGCGTGGCACCGCACATCATTCGCATGGCCCAGGCCCTGCAACTCAAGGTGATTGCCGAAGGCATCGAACATGAAGCCCAGGCAGAGTTTCTGAGCAGCGAGGGGGTGAAGTTCGGTCAGGGCTGGCTGTTCGCACACCCATTGAGCGCTGTGCAATTCATCGAATTGATTACCCGTGGCCGCCGACAGGCAACGCGGCGTCTGGATGACGAAGACTGAGAGGGTTCAGGCTTATACCGCCAGCGCCATGTAGAACTGCGAACCCTGCCCCGGCCGTGAATACACGCCCATCCGCCCACCGTGCAACTGCACGATCTCCTTGCACAGCGCCAGACCGAGCCCGGCGCCGCCCTTCTTGCGGCCGACCTGAACAAAAGGCTCGAATATCCTTCCTTGCTGGCTGTAGGCAATGCCTTCGCCGTTGTCTTCGACACTGATAATCACCCGCTCCCCATGACGTCGAGCCTGCAAACGTATCAGCCCGTCGCGGGAGGTATGACGCAAGGCGTTGTCGATCAGGTTATCGAGCACCCGCTCCAGTTGCGCCTGATCAGCTTGCAGCCGTGGCAACGTTCCCTGCACTTCCACCAACAGCTCAATGCCCTTCTCCTGCGCCGGGCCGGCAAAGCGTGCCTGGGCCTGCTCCAGTAAATCTTTGATGGAGCACGGCGCCAGGGTGAGTTTTTGCAGGCCATTCTGATAGCGAGAGAAATTCAGCAGGTCGTTGATCAACTGCATCAAGCGCTGCATTTCTTCATTCACGGTGTTCAGCAAGTCGGCCTCACGGGAATCCTCGGCAAAACGCGCCCGCTCGCGGAACAGGCCGAATGCCATGTGCATCCCGGTGACTGGCGTCCGTAACTCATGGGAAGCACGCAAGACGAACTCGCTGCGCACCCGTTCGAAGGCACGCTGTTCGGTGACGTCATGCAACACCATCACGGCGCCGAGAATATGCCCCTGGGTATGGCTGACCGGTGTCAGGCTATACGTCAGCAATCGCGACTCCCCGTCAACCTCGATGCTCAGGTCGTCCGGCACTCGCTCCAGGGTGCCGCCGCGCAGCACCAGATGCAGTTGTTCATCCAGTTCGGGACGCTCAAGTGCCGTGCCCAGCCCTTGGCCGAGACGCTCGGTGTCCCAGCCTAACTGGCGCTGAGCCACCGGGTTGAGGTGCTCGAGCTGACCTTGACGATCAATGATCAGCAAACCGTCGTCGATGCTATCGAGCACTGCTTGCAAACGCTGCTGTCCGGCGAGTAGCTCGTCGATATTAGTGGCTTGGTGCTGTCGCAGGGCCTCGGCCATGATTCCGAAGCGTCGGGTCAGCTGGTTCATTTCCACTGCGGAGGAAATCGGCAGAGTCACTTCGAAATTGCCTTGGCCGATGTTGTCAGCCGCCGCCGCCAGGGCCTCGATCGGAGCTCCGAAACGCTGGGCGATCGCATGGGCGGTAATGAACCCGATGAACAGCACCCCCACCCCGATCAACCCGAGCAGGCCGGCAATCAGCAACGCGCGGTCCCGGGCCTGGCGTTCGGTTTCACTGATGTTATCCAGAGCGCGCTTCTGTTCGGCGATCAAACCGTTGCGCAGCGTGTTGAATTTTTCCGTGAGATCCCCGCCCCCAGTGAGCACCTGTGCCGTATCGCGGGAAAGATCGTAGGCCTGCAGAAAGCTCTGGTAATCAGCCTTGGCCTTTTTGAAACCGTACTGGGCGCCCTCGCTGGACGGCTCGCGAGCAATGCCTTCATCGAGCAATTCGAGGTAATGCTGTCGGGATGCCTCGAGCGCCGCGGGATCAGGCTTCTCGCCGAGCATGATGATCAGTTGATCACCCAGGGTCTGGCGCAGCTTCAATCCCAGATCCAGCCTGACGAAGTTGTCACGGATCAGGGCCTCCTGTGTACCAGCCATCTGCATCACGCTGACCAGGCCTAGCAACAGCCCGAGCAGCGCCACGGTGATCAAGGCTGAAATACTCAGGAACAACCGGGTGCGCAATGTCATCGCCAGTTTCATCGGGTGCAGCTCACAGGTTGTACTGCTTGCGTTTGCGGTACAGGGTCGAGGCGTCGATACCCAGGGTCTTGGCCGCCTGATCCAGGGTATCGGCGGTGGCAAGGACCGCGCCGATGTGGGCTTTCTCCAACTCATCCAGGCTCAACGCGGCGCCAATGCGTGGCGTATTGTTGGTCGGAGCTTCGGCCATGCCCAAGTGGCTGATCTCGACCCGCTCCTGCGGACAAATAATGCTCGCCCGTTCCACCACGTTGCGCAGCTCGCGGATATTGCCGGGCCAGCGGTAGCTGAGCAGCGCCTCGCGGGCCTCGTCGCTGAAACACCGGGCCGGACGCGAGTATTCCTTGACGAAGCGCGCCAGGAAACGGTCAGCCAGGTTCAGGATGTCTTCCCTGCGTTCGCGAAGCGGCGGCAGGTGCAAAGTGATGACGTTCAGCCTATAGAGCAAATCCTCACGAAAGCGCCCGTCGCGGACCATGTCTTCAAGGTTGAGGTTGGTAGCCGCGAGGATTCGCACGTCGGCGCGACGGGTCACCGGGTCACCCACACGCTCGTATTCCTTGTCCTGGATGAAACGCAGCAACTTTGGCTGCAAGGTCAGGGGAAAATCGCCGATCTCGTCGAGAAACAACGTTCCGCCATCAGCCTGATTGACACGCCCCAAGGTGCTTTCGCTGGCACCGGTGAACGCGCCACGGCTGTGGCCGAAGAGTTCACTGTCCATCAATTCCGCTGTCAGGGAGGGGCAGTTGATGGTAATGCAGGATTTCTTCTGGCGTTTGCTCCAGCCATGAATGGCCTGTGACAGCTCACCTTTACCGGTGCCAGACTCTCCGAGAATCAGAATGTTGGCGTCGGTACTGGCGACCTGGCGTGCGGTTTCAAGCACCACTTTCATCGCCGGGCTGTGGGAGTCCAGCCCCTCCTTGGGTTTACGCACTTCACCTTCGAGGGCTTCCAGGCGTGCCGAGAGTTGCCGCACTTCCAGCTGTTTGGCGGTGGCCAGACGTAACTGATCAGGGCTGCAAGGTTTGACCAGATAGTCGGCGGCACCGGCCTGAATTGCATCCACGGCAGTGTCTACGGCGGAGTGAGCGGTGACGATCACCACACGCATCCAGGGCGCCTGAATTCGCATCTGGGCCAGCACATCGAGGCCATTGTCTTCACCCAGGCGCAAATCGAGGAAGCACAGATCGAAAACCTGACGCTGCAACAAGGCTTCGGCCTGAGCAGCGCTGGTCGCGGTGGCCACGCTGTAGCCTTCGTCTTCGAGGCAATAGCGAAAGGTTCGAAGGATGGCGGATTCGTCGTCCACCAGCAGAATGCGGCCTTGATGCTCAGTGGCTGATTCCATGTTCCTACGCTCCTTTAATAGGTGTTCTTGGTTAGTCCCGGAAAAATCGGGCAAGTTGCATGATTGATTCTGGTCGATTCCAGCCACAACAGGCTATCTATCTACTCAAAGTTCAGCTAATACGCTGATTTATTTGAACTTTTATTTACAGACCATTCTTTCAGCGATTGCCTGCGTCCCTTTCTGACATCTACGCCCTCCCCGCAATTCCAAAAATATTGAAAGTGCCTGCGAACTCATCGTGCATTACGCACGACTGCAAACGGATCATCGTGCAGGATGCGTCTAAAACGTTTTCTACAAACACAATAACCTTTTGATTTCTATCGTATTTATTCTTTATTAAAGCTGGCATGCAGGCTGCAATGGTCTAGGTAATCAGGGCATTTAATGAACCAGCGCCCGCCAAAGATCACTACCCGTATGGGAGGAACTTCAGGATGAATCGCCAAAGTGCCGCCCAATTGCGTCTTTCGCCACTGCATGTCCAGCAAGGCTTGTTTGCCCTGTTGGCGTTGTTGATCACCCTGATTGGTGGCCAGCAGTACATGCGTTGGGAGCAAAGCGCGCAACCGGCGCCAGTGCACCTTTCGATTCCACATCCCCCCCAAAGCCACTTCAGCGCCGTCAGCAGCAACCCGGCTGACAACGCCTCAATACGAATGATGGGCGTCGACCAGGCCCGGCCTGTGGACGAGACGCCCTCCCAGGAACGTTGGGTGTTTTAAGCAAACGAACTTGGCGCGCTCAACGCGCCGGGAAATGCACCACAAGCAACATCCTTAAATAGAAGCGTAAGGAGAATCACCATGTTGAGCTGGGCAATCACATTCCTGATCATTGCCATCATCGCTGCAGTATTGGGCTTCGGTGGTATCGCGGGCACCGCCACGGGTATCGCCAAGATTCTCTTTGTCGTATTCCTGGTGATGTTCATTGCTTCCTTCTTCTTTGGCCGTCGCGGTCGAGGTTGATATGTGTGTTTTGGTTAAAGACATTGGCGGCCGCCCTGCTTCTGGGCGGCAGTGCCATGACGATCGCGGCCACCCACGCGACATGCCGACTACCGCTTACTCGGTAAACCGGACGAAGGCATGCAGAAGATGTGGATGGCGCGACTGAAGAAAGATCCACGCCGGTATTGAGTTCGAAACACGAAAGAGGCCTCACGCTTCTTTCCACTGCGCTACCCGAGGACGGTAGACGCATGACCAAGGGGTCGGGACGTTCTGACTGCTTCAGGGTCGGAGTGACCTACGGGTACAGGGAGTAGCCGCGCAAGGGCCGGGTCAGGTGAAGCTGCGACGCAAGTTCGTCGGCCTAGCGTGGCTCGACGGACTTGTGGAGAGCTTCAACGTGCAAAACGTTGATCTAGAGCATTCTGCTCATATGTTCTTGCTGCATATTCCCCGCAAAACCGTTTCGCGGTGTTTCTTCGTGACCGTATATCGAGAAAGCTCTGACTTTCATGAGAAGAAAAATCGCAGTCGAACGTAGGACATCTCCTAAATTTTCACTGGTTCAAAAAAACATCAACCGGCGCTGAAATGGCCGGTTCACGGCACTTATACCTGCCGAAATGTCGCATTCGAACCGGCTGGGACGTGGGTTTCAGTTGAAAAATCTCATGCCGATTCGGCATAGGGTAGGCGTTTACGGCATTAGACGGCGCTTCCCCGCATCGGAATAGTTGCGCCTTTTTCGCTGCCAGAGAGCTGTAAATGCTCGCTCGCGGGGACCTTATACGGGGGTTGGTGCAAGACGGCTTCGCCATTGAGCGTTGCAGTTCATGCATCGGCCTGAGTCAAACGCAAGTAAGGGTAAAGATATGAAGAAGGCAAAGCTTAGCCTCGCCTGGCAGATCCTCATCGGTCTGGTTCTGGGGATAGCAATAGGTGCACTGCTCAACCACTTCAGCGCTGAAAAGGCCTGGTGGATCAGCAACGTCCTGCAACCAGCAGGCGATATCTTTATCCGTCTGATCAAGATGATCGTGATCCCGATCGTAATCTCCTCGCTGGTCGTCGGCATCGCTGGCGTTGGGGACGCGAAAAAACTCGGACGTATCGGTCTGAAGACCATCATTTACTTCGAGATCGTCACCACCATCGCCATTCTGGTCGGTCTGGTGCTGGCCAACGTGGTCCATCCGGGCAGCGGTATCGACATGAGCACCCTGGGTACCGTGGATATTTCCAAGTACCAGGCCACTGCTGCCGAGGTTCAGCATGAACACGCGTTCATCGAAACCATCCTCAACCTGATCCCGTCGAACATCTTTGCGGCCATGATGCGCGGCGAGATGCTGCCGATCATCTTCTTCTCCGTGTTGTTCGGTCTCGGTCTGTCGAGCCTGCAATCGGACCTGCGCGAACCTCTGGTGAAGATGTTCCAGGGCGTGTCGGAAAGCATGTTCAAAGTCACCCACATGATCATGAACTACGCCCCGATCGGCGTGTTCGCACTGATCGCGGTGACCGTGGCCAACTTCGGCTTCGCCTCCCTGCTGCCACTGGCCAAGCTGGTCGTCCTGGTTTACTTCGCCGTCGCCTTCTTCGCCTTCGTGGTGCTGGGCCTGATCGCTCGCCTGTTCGGCTTCTCGGTGATCAAGCTGATGCGCATCTTCAAGGATGAGCTGGTCCTGGCCTACTCCACCGCCAGTTCCGAAACCGTGCTGCCGCGCGTGATCGAGAAGATGGAAGCCTACGGTGCGCCGAAAGCCATTTGCAGCTTCGTGGTACCGACCGGCTACTCGTTCAACCTCGACGGTTCGACCCTGTACCAGAGCATCGCGGCGATCTTCATTGCCCAGCTGTACGGCATCGACCTGTCGATCAGCCAGCAATTGCTGCTGGTGCTGACCCTGATGGTCACCTCCAAAGGCATCGCCGGCGTACCGGGCGTGTCCTTCGTGGTGTTGCTGGCCACTCTGGGCAGCGTCGGTATTCCGCTGGAAGGCCTGGCATTCATCGCCGGTGTCGACCGCATCATGGATATGGCCCGCACCGCGCTGAACGTGATCGGCAACGCCTTGGCCGTGCTGGTCATCTCGCGCTGGGAAGGCATGTACGACGACGCCAAGGGCCAGCGCTACTGGAACTCCCTGCCGCACTGGCGCAGCAAGGAAAAGCTGCCGGTTGGTGAAACCTCCAGCAACTAATGCCCGCTCCCACAAGAGCCCCCAACAAACCCCGGAGAAATCCGGGGTTTGTCGTTTCTGCCTACCCCGCTATCATTCGCCGCATCTTCCGGGGGATTTGACTGATGCTTAATGGCCTGTGGCTTGGCTTCTTCATCGTGGCAGCCGTATCGGCGCTGGCGCAGTGGCTGATCGGTGGTAACGCCGGGATCTTTGCGGCGATGGTGGAAAGTATTTTCGCCATGGCCAAATTGTCGGTCGAGGTCATGATCCTGTTGTTCGGCACCCTCACCCTCTGGCTGGGCTTTCTGCGGATCGCCGAGAAGGCCGGGATCGTCGAGTGGCTGGCCAAGGCGCTGGGGCCACTGTTCCTGCGCCTGATGCCGGAAGTGCCGGCCGGCCATCCCGCCATCGGCCTGATCACCCTGAACTTCGCCGCCAACGGCCTGGGCCTGGACAACGCCGCCACACCGATCGGCCTCAAAGCCATGAAGGCGCTGCAAGAGCTCAACCCCAGTGCAACGATCGCCAGCAACGCGCAGATCCTCTTCCTGGTGCTCAACGCCTCCTCCCTGACCCTGCTGCCCGTGACGATCTTCATGTACCGCGCCCAGCAAGGCGCGCCCGATCCGACGCTGGTGTTCCTGCCGATCCTGCTCGCCACCAGTTGCTCAACCATCGTCGGCTTCCTGAGCGTAGCGTTCATGCAACGCCTGCGCATCTGGGACCCGGTGGTGCTGGCGTACCTGATTCCCGGCGCCCTCGCCCTTGGCGGCTTCATGGCACTGCTGGCGACGCTCTCGGCGACCGCGCTGGCGAGCCTGTCATCGGTCCTCGGCAACGTGACGCTGTTCGGCTTGATCATGCTGTTTATGATCATCGGCGCATTACGCAAGGTGAAGGTCTACGAGGCATTCGTCGAAGGCGCCAAAGAAGGCTTCGACGTCGCCAAGAACCTGCTGCCATATCTGGTGGCGATGCTCTGCGCCGTGGGTGTGCTGCGGGCGTCCGGGGCGCTGGACTTCGGTCTGGACGGGATTCGTCACCTGGTGGCGTGGGCCGGGTGGGACACACGCTTCGTCGATGCGCTGCCGACGGCCATGGTCAAACCGTTCTCCGGCAGTGCCGCCCGGGCAATGCTGATTGAAACCATGAAGACCGAGGGGGTGGACAGCTTCCCGGCGCTGGTGGCGGCAACGATCCAGGGCAGTACCGAAACGACCTTCTATGTCTTGGCGGTGTATTTCGGCGCGGTGGGCATCCAGCGTGCACGGCATGCGGTGGGCTGTGCGCTGCTGGCGGAGCTTGGCGGGGTGCTGGGGGCCATCGGGGTTTGCTACTGGTTCTTCGGCTAAACGAAAACCCTGTGGGGGCAAACCCACTCCCACAGGGTTCAGCGGTGGCTTCAGGGCCTCAGCGGCGGCACGACTTTCTGACCCTGCTCCACCGTCCAGGCCACCACCTGTGCCGTCAACTGGTCGCTGGCCTGGCCGAACCCGGCGACCACCGCCGGCACCTTCACATCGCTCAACGGCTGACGCACTTCAAAGCGCCGACTGGCGAGGATGCGCTGGTCATACCCACGCACCAGCAATGCATCCAGCCGCACGACCACGCTCGCCGTCGTGCCTTGGTATTCGGTCTGGAACGCCTGCAGGTTGCCGCCCAGCTCCAGGTCCGCCTGCAAATTGCTGTCATCGGTGCTGAGCAACGGCACCCGACCGTCACGCTGGAAACCATCGAGCAGACGATTGCGCAGCAGCACCGGCGCCGGGTCGCTCCAGCGGGAAGCCTTGTAGCTGCTGATCAGGTCACCCTGAGGGATCACGGCGATCTTCGGGTTGTTCAAGGCTTCGCTGGTCTGCGGCTTGGCCAGCCGCAGCGACCAGTGCAACGCCGTGCTGTGATTGGCCGGTGCGCCGCTCTGGGCCGAGGGCAACCGGTAGACATCGGATGGCTCGGACTTGGGCAGAATCGAGCAGGCACTGGTCAGGGCAAAACCGACAGCCAAGGCTAACGGGATCAGCTTCATGGCGTGAACTCCTTGTTCTTGTCACTGCCCAGCAGGTAACCGCTGGGGTTGGCCTCAAGCCGCTGGGAAATGGTGCGCAGCGAGCTCAAGGTGTCGCGCAACTCACGCACTGCCGGCGCCAGGCCATTGAGGCCCTGCATGCCGTTGTTGAGGGAATCCTGATTAGTGGTGAGCAATGAGTTGATGGTCGCGCTGCTCCGTTCCAGGGACTTCATGGCTTGCTCGGCACTGCCAAACATCTGCTTGCCCTGATCGTTGAGCAGGCTGTTGGCGTTGCGCATCAGCCCAGCGGTTTGTTCGAGTGTGGCGGAGGCCTGTTTACTGATCGACGCCAGTTGCTGCATGGCTTGGCCGATGTCGCCGCGCTGGTCGGCGATGATGCCGGTGGTTTGCTCCAGATGCTCAAGGGTCTTGCTGATGCGCTCGACGTTTTCCGAAGAAAACATCTGATTGGCGTTCTGCATCAACACGTTCACACCGGTCATCAGATCGTTACTGTCGCTCATCAAACGGGCGATAGGCGAGGGTGATGCCACGATGGTCGGCAAATTGCCGCCCTTGCCCTTGAGTGTCGGACTTTGCGGCGTGCCGCCGCTGAGCTGAATGATCGAGGTGCCGGTGATCCCGGTCAGCGCCAGTTTGGCCTGGGTGTCTTCCTTGATCGGGGTATCGCCGCCCAGGCGGATCCGCGCCAACACCCGGCGTGGATCGTTCGGGTCCAGGCGCAGCGTCACTACGTCGCCGACCTTGATCCCGCTGTACTGCACGGCGCTGCCCTTGGACAAACCGCTGACCGCCTCGTTGAAGACGATTTCGTAATCCTTGAATTCGGTGTCGACGCTGGACTTGGCCAGCCACAGACCGAAGAGCAGGGCGCCTGCCACCACTATGACGGTGAACAGGCCGATCAATACGTGATGGGCTCGGGTTTCCATGTCAGACCTCGTTGAGCTGGTTAGCGGCCGTCAGCGCCGCGCGGCCGCGAGGGCCATGGAAGTATTCGTGAATCCACGCGTCGTCGGTTTCCGAAACCTTGTCGATGGCATCCGCCACCAGTACTTTCTTTTGCGCCAGCACCGCCACCCGGTCGGTGATGGTGTAGAGCGTGTCGAGGTCGTGTGTGACCAGAAACACACTCAAACCCAACGCGTCGCGCAGGGTCAGAATCAATTGATCGAACGCCGCCGCGCCAATCGGGTCGAGACCAGCGGTGGGCTCGTCGAGAAATAGAATGTCCGGGTCCAGCGCCAGCGCCCGGGCCAGGGCGGCGCGCTTGATCATGCCGCCAGACAGTGAAGCAGGGTACTTGTCGGCCGCCGACAAGGGCAATCCGGCCAATGCCAGTTTCACCGCCGCCAGGTGCTCGGCATCGGTACGGCTCAGGCCGGCGTGTTCGATAAGGGGCAGGGCGACGTTCTCGGTCACTGTCAGCGAAGAGAACAGGGCGCCTTTCTGGAACAACACGCCGAAGCGCCGCTCGACCAGCGAACGCTCGTGCTCCGACAGGCTCGGCAAGTTCTTGCCGAAGACCTTCACCAGCCCTTCGCTGGGCTGGCGCAAGCCGACGATGCTGCGCAACAGCACCGATTTGCCGCTGCCGGAACCGCCGACCACCGCCAGAATTTCGCCTTTGTACAAATCCAGGTCGAGGTTCTCGTGCACGCTCTGGCGGCCGAAGCGATTGCACAGCCCACGGACTTCGATCACCGCCTCGGAAGGCGCTCGGGGTAGACGACTCACCAGCCCATCTCCATGAAAAACAATGCGGCCACGGCATCGAGGACGATCACCACGAAAATCGACTGCACCACACTCGACGTGGTGTGCGCACCGACGGACTCGGCGCTGCCGCTGACCTTGAAGCCTTCAAGACAGCCGATGGCGGCGATCAGGAACGCAAAAATCGGCGCTTTGACGATCCCCACCAGGAAGTGCTGAACGCCGATGTCCGATTGCAGCAGCGACAGGAACATCGCCGGCGATATATCCAGCGACAGCGCACACACCACGCCACCGCCGACAATCCCCGACAACATCGCCAGGAAGGTCAGCATCGGCAGCGCCACCAGCAACGCCAATACCCGCGGCACCACCAGCAACTCCATCGGGTCGAGGCCGAGGGTGCGGATCGCATCGATTTCTTCGTTGGCCTTCATCGAGCCGATCTGCGCGGTGAACGCACTGGCGGTGCGGCCGGCCATCAGGATCGCGGTGAGCAACACGCCGAATTCGCGCAAAAAAGAAAACGCCACCAGGTCCACGGTAAAAATGCTCGCGCCGAAGCTCGCCAGCACAGTCGCACCGAGAAACGCTACCACGGCGCCCACCATAAAGGTCAGCAGGGCGACGATGGGAGCGGCGTCGAGGCCAGTCTGCTCAATGTGCGCGACCATCGGCGTGAGGCGCCAGCGCTTGGGACAAAACAGCCCGCGCGCGATGGTTTGCAGGATCAGGCCGACAAAACCCAGCACCTGCAGGGCGTCCTGCCAGACCGCATCGACCGCACGGCCGATACGGGTCAGCAGTTGAATGCCGACGCTGATTTCCGGCTCTTTGATCGGCACGCAGAAATCAGTCAGCGAGCAATACACCGTCTGCAACAAGGCGCGATCGGCGGAGGAAAGGGTGCAATCAGGGTGTTCGGCGGACTTGCCCAGACGCTCGGAACCCAGCAACTCCACCAACAGCGATGCACCCGCCGTGTCCAGGGCACCGAGGCCGTTGAGGTCGATGGGGGTGTTGTTGTCGTATTGGCCACGGAGCTTTTCGCTCAGGTGGCTGAGATCGGCGTAATGAGCGAGCGTCCAGTCACCCGTGACCCGCAGCAGGGCAGGGATGTGCGAGGTATCCAGTCGGACATTGCCAGGCGTTGTGCTGCTGGTCATAAGCTCCTGCTTGTTCGGCAATTGCGCAGACCAGATTAATAGCACGAACCGCGTTACTTATCTTTGATGGGTGTGCTGTCCATGACCTTGAAGCGCAGCACGCCGATCAACTGGCCGTCTTCGGTGAGCACCCGAACTTGCCATTTACCCGCGGGATTGCCGGGGAAATTCTGCTTGTGGGTCCAGGCGCGGTAGCCTTCCTTGCGCCCGCCGTGGATATCCAGAGGGATGCGGTCGACCTCTTTACCGTTGAACATCCAGACGTGATAAATCCGCTCGTCCAGCCCCCGTGGGGCATTGATCGCGGTGTAGGCGTACAAACCGTCGCCACGAATCTGCTCGGCGCTGACTTCTTCCAGGCTCTTGCCGGGGGTGCGGTCCTGCATTTGGGTGCTGATCGCCACATCGGTCATCCACAGGGTGGCCGGCGGAACCCAGGAACGCAGCACCCAGCCGACAGCGCCGATGCCAACGGTGATGCTGAGGATCGCCAACGCATTGCGCACGGTCCGAATCGGGAAGATCGACGCCAGACTGGGGAACGACAGCACCATGGCGATGCCCAGCGCCAGTTTGAAGCTCTGGGAGGTGGTCAGGTGCAGGATGACGGGCAGGGCGGTCAGCAGGGCGGCGAAGAGGGTCAGGGTATGCAGCGCCAGGAACGCCCAGCGGCGCGGCGCCAGCCATTTGTAGTAGAGCGGGTCGGTGATCGAGATCAACGCCGCCATGCCCAACAACCCCGTGAAAAACAGTTGGCCGCTGTTCCAGGTGGTGGTGATGAAAAAGAACGGCAGGACGAAGAACAGGCTTTCCTGATGGATCATCTGCGTCGCATAACGCAGCAGGGGCTGGGGTATTTCGCGCTTGAAGACCTTGGCGAACAACTCAGTGAGGCTGTTTTCCAGCATCAGCCAGACCCAGCTGACCAGCATGATGGTGGTGATCCAGGTCGCCAGGCCTTGCTGGCGATCCACCAAGATGAAGCTGCCGACCCCGGAAATGAAACCGCCGAGCGCGATGACCCCGGGGTAGCGCTTCATCAATTCCAGGATGCGCTGTATGTACAGGGTCAGAGTCGGCATTCGGCGGTTCACAATAGTCGTGGGAAAAATCCCCGACAGGGTACCGTCCGAGGGGGCCTGTGGCGAGGGTTCCGGTTACGTTGACCAACCCCAAACCCTGTGGCGAGGGAGCTTGCTCCCGCTGGGTCGCGAAGCGGCCCTAAAACCACCCACCGCGTAATTTCAAGTAGATCTCCGATACCGGTTTACGGCTGCTGCGCAGCCGAGCGGGAGCAAGCTCCCTCGCCACAGGGAAATAACTACTTTCTGCGGTGAACACGCCAACCCAATGCCCCAAGCACCATCAATCCAAATACCCCGGCAATCGCCCACATCAACTGGTCATAACTCACCAACGGCTTCTCGATCCGCAAATACCCCGGTTGCAGCAGCAACTCACGCATCGCCTGGTTCGCCTCGGCCAGCGTCACTTCTTGCAGTGCCTTGGCCGGGTTGGTGAAATGGCCGTCCTCGTAGTCCCCAAGGGCGCTCCAGTAGTAATCCGCCAGGGCGCTGTTGCCTTGCACGGCCCAGGCCTGACGGGCGATGGCGGCCTGCTTGAGGCGGGCGAAGGTGGTGGCGTCGAGACCGTCCTTGAGCAAACCGGCTTTGAGCTCATCCAGCACCTGTTCAGCTGCCGGCACGTCGCCGCGTTCAAGATCGGCGTTCAGGCTCATGAAGCCCACTCCGCCAAACACCTCACGCTCGGCCGAGGGCCCATAGGACAACCCATGGACCAGGCGCAGTTGGCGATAAAGCGCCCAGTCCAGGTAGTCCTTGAGCAGATCGAACGTTTCGTCGGGCTGGTCTTCCTGCACCGGTTCCGGCACCAGCCAGTGCAACTTGGCGCCGCCACCGACAAAACCGTGGCTCAGAGTACGCTCGTGGGCCGCGCTGGCCTGGATTGTCGGCAAGGGCAGGTGATCGGCAGGCTCGACGGCTACGAGCGCGCCATACGCCCGTTCCAGATAGGCCGGCAGCAGGCGGTCGAGCTCGCCGACCACGATCAGGGTCATGTTGTTGGGCGCGTACCAGGCTTTGCGCACCCTCTCCAGTTGCTCGCGGGTCAGGTGACTGACTTCGGCGCGCTCCTGGCATTTGAGGCCCAGTTCCACCGCCAACTGATTACTGGCGGTGTGGCCCAGGTCCTGGCGATCCAGCCAGCGTTGCAGGTGCGAATAATGCCCACCGTCTTCGCGCTCGACCACCTGCTTGGCGACGTTGATAGCGTTGTCGTCGATACGGGTCTGGGTCAGCAGAGCCAACAACAGATCGAGGGCCTTACGCTGGTTTTTCGCCGGTGCTTCGATGACGAACGTGGTGTCGGCGTTGCTGGTGTAAGCGTTCCACTCACCACCCAGGGCCTGCATGCGCTCCTCCAGACCACCTTCGCCGGTGGCGTCGATGCCGCTGAACAGCAAGTGTTCGAGCAGATGCGGCAGCTCCTTGTCGGCGCAGCTGAAATCATCCAGACCCACGCCGACTACCAGCCGAATCGCCACATGCCCGCGCTCGGTGCCCGGTTTGAGGACCAATTGCAGGCCGTTGGGCAGCGTATAGCCCTCGACCTGAAAGCGATCCAGGGCAAATGAGGGCAGGGCGCCGAGCAACAGACAAGCGAATAGCAGACAGCGCATAACGAGTTTCCGTACGACAGCGTAAGTACAACAGACTTCAGGCAACTGTGGACGTTCAGGGTGAATGAGTGATGTCAGCCAAATCGTCGACCGCCAGAGCACCGGTGTCCGAAGTGCCCAACACCGCATAGGCACTGCTGCAAAACAGCGAATTGAGGCGCCTCATGTCAGCGATCAGCTCCAGATGCAGCGAACTGGTCTCGATGCTTTGCACAATCTTACGGTGCAAACGACTGACATGAGCGTGGGCCAGGCGGCGTTCCTGTGCGCGAAAGCGACGTTTCTCACGCAGTAACTGGCGAGCACTTTCCGGATCGGAACTGAGGAACACCGACAACCCCAGGCGCAGGTTGGCAATCAGCTGGCTGTGCAGGCCCGCCAATTCTTCCAGACCGACCTCGGAAAACGACCGCCGCTGCGCGGTTTTCTGCTGCTGAACCTTGCGCAGCATGCGTTCGATCAGGTCACTGGCCAGTTTAAGGTTAATCGCCAGCTCGATGGTTTCAGCCCACCGTTGGCTATCTTGTTCGCTGAGGTCTTCCCGAGGCATTTGCGCCAGATAGAGTTTGATCGCGCTGTAGAGCGCTTCGACATCATCGGTCAGGCGACGGATTTCCTGGGTAACGGCGGTCTGTTTGCCACGCAGTACGGCGAGCATGGCTTCGAGCATGTTGTCGACCAGATCGCCGATGCGCAGGGTTTCCCGGGCGGCATTGGCCAGCGCCAGGCTGGGGGTCACCAATGCCGTCGGGTCAAGGTGCCGCGGTTTGGCCGTGCCGTTGATGTCCGGCCGCTCCGGCAGCAGCCAAGCACAGAGCCTGGCCATCAGCCCGACGCTGGGCAACAGGATCAGGCAGCGCGCGGTGTTGTAGAGCAGGTGGAAGCCGATGACCATTTCCTGAGCGCTGAAGTCGAAGCTGTCGATCCAGTGCACCAGTGGATCGAGCACCGGAATGATCAGCAGCAGACCAATCAGTTTGTACAACAGGCTGCCCAGCGCCACCTGACGGCCGGCGGCGTTCTGCATGCTGGTGCTGAGGAAGGCGAGAACGCCGCTGCCGATGTTGGCGCCGATCACCAGGCCGATGGCCACTGGCAGGCTGATCACGCTGGCACCGGCGAGGGTCGCGGTCAGCAATACGGCGGCCAGGCTGGAGTATGAAATCATCGCGAACAGTGCACCGACCAGCGCATCGAGCAAGATATCGCCGGTCAGAGAGGCAAAAATCACCTTCACTCCCTGAGCATGAGTGATCGGCGTGGCGGCCTCGACGATCAGTTGCAGCGCCAGAATGATCAGCCCCAGACCGATGCTGACCCGCCCCATCTGCCCGACCCGGGTCTGCTTGCGCGACAGAAAGAAAATCACCCCGAGGAAGATCAGCAGCGGTGACAGCCACGACAGGTCGAGGGTCAGTACCCGCGCCATCAGTGCGGTACCGACGTCGGCACCGAGCATCGTCGCCAGGGCCGGGGTCAGCGCCATCAGGCCCTGACCGACAAATGAGGTGACGAGCATGGCGGTGGCGTTGCTGCTCTGGACCATGGCGGTCACCATGATCCCGGCGATAAACGCCAGCCAGCGCCTGGCCATGTTCTGCCCGATCACATGGCGCAAGTTGGAGCCATAAACCCGCAGGATGCCGGTTCGGACGATGTGCGTGCCCCAGATCAGCAAGGCCACGGCCGATAACAAATTGAGCAGGGTGAGCATACAGGCCCCCTGTGGTGGTAGCGCCCCAGCGGGGCAAGTTAACGATGCCGCGATCTTCTACGTTCTGTACTTAAGCTGTAGTTGGCTAACGGTCTGGACGCCAGCATCGCATAGCTAAAGAAGCGATTGAAACAAAACTGTCATGAAAACAGTTTGATGCAGACATGACAAAGGGGCCCGAAGGCCCCTTTGTCACAGCAGGGTGTTCGGGTTACTGACCCGGAACATCCTTGCGCAGTTTCACCGGCTCTTGCTGTGTGCGTTTTTTCGCAATCGCGGTGCGCATCCTGATGTTGATCGCTTCCACTGCCAGCGAGAACGCCATGGCGAAGTAGACGTAGCCTTTCGGCACATGCACATCGAAGGATTCGGCAATCAGCACGGTACCGACGATCAACAGGAAAGACAGCGCCAGCATTTTCAGCGACGGGTGCTTGTCGATGAACTCGCTGATGGTGCCGGAAGCCCACATCATCACCAGCACTGCGACGATGATTGCCGCGACCATGACCGGTACGTGGGACACCATGCCAACGGCAGTGATGACGGAGTCCAGCGAGAACACGATGTCGATGATCGCGATCTGGATAATGGTGTAGAGGAAGTTACCGCCCTTGCCACTTGGCTCGTCGCTGGTTTCATCCTCGCCTTCCAGCGCGTGATACATCTCTTGCGAGCTTTTCCACAGCAGGAACAGACCACCGAAGAACAAGATCAGGTCACGCCCGGAAATACCCTGGCCGAACACTTCGAACAGGTCCGCGGTGAGACGCATGACCCAGGTGATCGACAGCAGCAACAGAATCCGGGTGACCATGGCCAGCGCCAGGCCGAAGATCCGGGTACGCGCCTGCATGTGTTTGGGCATGCGGCTGACCAGGATCGAGATCATGATGATGTTGTCGATGCCCAGGACGATCTCCAGGGCGGTCAGGGTGAAGAAGGCAACCCAGATTTCAGGGTTGGTCAGCCATTCCATGTGTATTCCTTTGAGGATGTGTTTAAACCACGAAGGGCCCAGGCTTCAAACAAAGCCTGGACCCCTCATGGCGAGTCTTGGCTTATAGCGTGCTGAACAGTGGAAATATCCCCATCAGCAAGGCCGCCACCAGTATGCACAGGCAAACCAGCACCGCCCACTTCAAGGTGAACCGCTGATGGTCACCGAATTCGATACCGGCCAGGGCCACCAACAGGTAGGTCGATGGTACCAGCGGGCTCAGCAAGTGGACGGGCTGACCGACGATCGAGGCACGTGCCATTTCTACCGCGGTTATACCGTAATGACTGGCGGCTTCAGCAAGCACTGGCAACACGCCGTAATAAAATGCGTCGTTCGACATGAAGAACGTGAACGGCATGCTCACCAGCGCGGTGATCACGGCGAGGTACGGGCCGAGGAAATCCGGGATGACTGCCAGCAGGCTCTTGGACATGGCGTCGACCATGCCGGTGCCCGTCAGGATACCGGTGAAGATACCCGCGGCAAAGATCAACCCGACCACCGCCAACACGCTACCGGCGTGGGCCGCAACGCGGTCCTTCTGCTGTTGCAGGCAAGGATAGTTGACGATCATCGCGATACTGAACGCCACCATGAACAGCACTGGCAGCGGCAACAGGCCGGCGATCAAGGTGCCCATCAGTGCCAGGGTCAGCGCGCCGTTGAACCAGATCAGCTTTGGACGACGGGCGTCCGGGAACTGCGAAACGCTGATTTCGCTGTGGTCGATTTCATCACCGACCAGATGCAATTCACCCAGACGCGCACGCTCGCGTTTACCGTAGACATAGGCAATCGCCAGAATCGCCACCACACCGGCCAGCATCGCCGGAATCATCGGTACGAAGATCGCGGACGGGTCCACATGCAGCGCACTGGCCGCACGAGCGGTCGGACCACCCCAAGGGGTCATGTTCATCACGCCACCGGCGAGGATGATCAGACCGGCCATGATCCGCGGGCTCATGCCGATGCGGCTGTAGAGCGGCAGCATGGCGGCCACGCAGATCATGTAAGTGGTGGCGCCATCACCGTCCATGGACACGATCAGCGCCAGCACGGCGGTACCGACCGACACCTTCAACGGGTCGCCCTTGACCAGTTTGAGGATCTTGCGCACGGCCGGGTCAAACAAGCCGGAGTCGATCATCAGGGCGAAGTAAAGGATGGCGAACATCAGCATCACGCCGGTCGGCGCAAGCTTGGTGATGCCTTCGAGCATCATCGGGCCGATCTTCGGCGAGAAACCGCCGAACAGGGCGAAGATGATCGGGATGATAATCAGGGCAATCAGCGCGGACAGGCGCTTGGTCATGATCAGGAACATGAACGTGATGACCATGGCAAAGCCAAGGAAAGTCAGCATAGGAATACTCCAGGCGTAGCGCGGCTAGGGAATGGGCGAACCGATGAGGTCAGCGCAGAACGGGAAGCACGAAACGTACGGGCGGAGGTGCAGCGAAGAGGCGGATAGGAGCGGACATCAGAATCACCATTGTTGTTGTTAAATGGGCCGGGCGGGCAATGAAACACTCGCGTTGGCCAACCGGTCTGTTGCCGGCAGTGAGGCGATCCTAATCGGGGAAGCTTTCAGCCAGCTTTCGCGGATGAAAGCATTGACCGAATGTACGACCGGTCGTCGGCCGGGTTGAAAGTCAGTAAACACAGGCTCAGGAGGAAAAAACATGGGCGAACTTCACACTGGCGGCTGCCACTGCGGACAAATCCGCTATCAATTCAGCGGGCCATTGCAGGATATCGCCCACTGCCATTGCTCGATTTGCCGGCGGGTCAGCGGCGGGATCGTGACCACCTGGATCACCGTCCCCGCCTCGGCATTTGCCTGGGTCGCGGGTACACCGTCCCGGTATGGCTCATCATCCACTTGCACGCGGTATTTCTGCCCCAACTGCGGGGCGCAGCTGGCGCTGATAACAACGCTCAGTCCCGAAAGCATCGACGTGACCATCGCCACCCTCGACCACCCTGAGCAGGCGCCGGCCGAGCGGCATATCTGGACGGACAGTCGGTTGCCCTGGCTGCATCTGGACGAACATTTGCCTGGCGA
Source organism: Pseudomonas sp. GW821-FHT01E10 (assembly GCF_059422365.1). NCBI lineage: Bacteria > Pseudomonadati > Pseudomonadota > Gammaproteobacteria > Pseudomonadales > Pseudomonadaceae > Pseudomonas > Pseudomonas sp. GW821-FHT01E10. The sequence goes on along the minus strand of NZ_JBWKWT010000010.1, from coordinate 161,555 downwards.
GGCCGAAGAACAACTCTGATCAGAAAACAGACAGGTCCAGCGGCCGGATCGCACCCATCCAGATCGCGTGTTCGGTGTGGTCGAGCAGATCGTTGCCGGTCTCCGGGTGCAGGAACACCACCAACCCCTTGCGATTGAGCGCCAGCCACGGCAATACCTCGCCTAGGTATTGCGGCTCGAAGGCCAATTGGCAGCTCCAGTCCGGGTGCGGGCCGACCAGGCGTTCATGCACGCGGCCCATCTTCAGTGGAAACAATTGTGCGGCCTGCTCACACAAGGCCCGGGCCTGCGGGAGAGTATTGGCGTCGAAATAGACATGGGCGTGGTAGCCCTTGATCTGTTGCATCTGAAACCCCTTTGAACCTGGTCGAACCCACACCGTTCCCCACAGGTCTTACGTTATATAGGCAGGACGTTCGGAGCACAGCCATGAAAAACGCCGAAACCCCGGTAGTGAAGGTAGTGCTTTATGGTGCCATGAGTAGCCTGGGCAGTGCGCTGATGGCGGAAATGCTGCGGCGCCAACATGAAGTGATCGCGATTCTCGATGACCTGACGGCACTCGCGCCACGCCCCGGATTGCGCACCAAGGCCGGCAATCTGTTCGATGCCAAACGGGTCAAGCAAAGCGTGGCCGGCTGTTCGGCGGTGATCTGCCTGCTGGATGCGCCGGGGTTGCCGATGAACAGCGAACACATCGAAAAATCCATCGTGCCTGGCCCGGTCGAGCAGGTGCTGGCAGTGGATGCACTGATTGACGGCATGCAGGCCGCGGGTATCGCGCGGTTGTTTGTGGTGGGTGATTTCGAGGTGCTGGACGATCCGGAGATAGAAGACGAACTGCAACGCCACGCCGCAGAAGAAATCCGCGAGGCACTGCAAAGCAGCCCATTGCACTGGACCCTGGTGAATGCCCCACGCGGCGTACCAGGACTGTCCATCGAGCATTTCAGTCACGTCAGCACGAGCCTGGAACCCGGCCTGGCCGAACCGCTGGAACGGCTGAACCGAGTTGCCGTCGGGATTGCCGATGAGTTATGGCTGAATTTGCATGTCGGTCAGCATGTGAATTTTGTCGCGACTTCGGAACCGTAAAGCCCTCATACCGCAATCGATGGCAAAGGAAGACCATTAAGCGATTGCGCACTGCTGGCCTGTTCCGCCATCAACCAATCCACAAATGTTTGAATCAACGCCCCGCGCCGTTTGCGCTGGGGCAGGACCACGTAATAACCCAGCCTGGAAATCACTGTCTCGGCAATCGGTCGACACAACAGACCTTGCGCCAGCAAGTTATCCACAAGGTGCCGCCAACCGATCGCAACGCCCTGGCCGCCAATCGCCGCTTGAATCAGCAAGGTGTAATTGTCGAAGCGCAGTTGCCCCGGCGCTGGCGCCGACGTGATCCCCAGTTCGCGAAACACGCCGCTCCAGTCGAACCAGTTGCTGCTGTGTTCGCCACGCAGGTGCAACAGCGGAAACTCCAGCAATGACTGAGCCGGCAAGGGCAGGGGACGATCCTTCAAAAGCAGCGGGCTGCACACCGGAAACACTTCTTCACTGAACAACCAATGGCTCTCGCCTTGCTTGAACCGGCCATCGCCGAACAGCACCGCCACATCGATATCAGTGCGCAGCATGTTGTGGCTGCGCTCACTGGTAACCAGGCTGACGTCCACTTGAGGATGGGCGGTATGGAAGCGGTGCAGCCGTGGCATCAGCCAGTACGCGGCGAAGGCGAAGTCGGTGGCCACCTGCAACACTTCGTGTTGCTGCTGTGCACTGATCGCGCTCAATCCGGCGTCGATATTCTGTAAACCGAGCTGAACTTGCTCAAACAGAATCGCGCCAGCCTCGGTCAGTTCGATACCGCGATAAATGCGGTCAAACAATCGTGTAGCGAGCTGCTCCTCCAATCGTTTGATCTGCTGACTGATGGCCGGTTGCGTGGTGCCGAGCTCCACTGCAGCGGCAGTGAAACTGCGCTGGCGGGCCGCGGCTTCAAAGGCGCGCAACAGGTCCAGAGACAAATCACCGAGGGCGTCATACATAAGCTGTGCTTATCCTAGTCATTGCCTGGCGTGGGCTTTACCACAAGTTCCATGGGTTGCATGCTCGATCACAGCACTCTCGCATAAATATCCACTATGGAATGCCGCGATCACATGAAGCGCAAAAATATTCTTTTCATCATGGCCGATCAAATGGCCGCGCCAATGTTGCCGTTCTACGGCCCTTCGCCCATCAAACTGCCGAATCTGAGCCGGCTCGCCGCCGAAGGTGTGGTGTTCGACGCCGCGTACTGCAACAGCCCGCTCTGCGCACCGTCACGTTTCACCCTGGTCAGCGGACAGTTGCCGAGCAAGATCGGCGCTTACGACAACGCGGCCGATTTCCCCGCCGACGTTCCGACCTATGCCCACTACCTGCGGCGCCTCGGTTACCGCACCGCGCTGTCGGGCAAGATGCACTTCTGCGGCCCGGACCAGTTACACGGCTATGAAGAACGTCTCACCAGCGACATCTACCCGGCCGACTACGGTTGGGCGGTGAACTGGGACGAGCCGGACGTGCGGCCGACTTGGTACCACAATATGTCGTCGGTGCTGCAAGCCGGGCCCTGCGTGCGCACCAATCAGCTGGATTTCGACGAAGAGGTGGTGTTCAAGGCCCAGCAATACCTGTTCGATCACATCCGCGAAGATGGCGATCAGCCGTTCTGCCTGACCGTGTCGATGACGCACCCACACGACCCGTACACGATTCCCAAGGCGTTCTGGGATCTGTACGACGACGCCGACATCCCTTTGCCGGAAACACCCGCACAGGATGAACTCGATCCTCACTCCCAGCGCCTGCTCAAAGTCTATGACCTGTGGGACAAGCCGCTGCCTGTGGATAAGATTCGCGACGCGCGCCGTGCCTACTTTGGTGCGTGCAGCTATATCGACAGCAACGTCGGCAAACTCCTGCAAACACTCGAGGAAACCGGGCTGATCGATGACACCATCATCGTGTTCTCCGGTGACCACGGCGACATGCTCGGCGAGCGCGGCCTCTGGTACAAGATGCACTGGTACGAAATGGCCGCCCGCGTACCGCTGCTGATCAGCGCGCCGGGGCAATTCGGCGCCGGACGGGTCAGCGCAGCGGTATCCACCGCCGACCTGCTGCCGACCTTTGTGGAACTGGCCGGCGGCTCATTGGAGCCAGGCCTGCCGCTGGACGGCCGCTCGCTGGTTTCACACCTGCAAGGGCAGGGCGGTCACGACGAGGTGTTCGGTGAATACATGGCCGAAGGCACCATCAGCCCGTTGATGATGATTCGTCGCGGCGCCTACAAATTCATCTACAGCGAAGACGACCCTTGCCTGCTCTTCGATGTGCATAACGACCCGCGTGAACAGGAAGAACTCAGCCATTCGCCGCAACATCGTCAGCTGTTCGAGGATTTTCTCGCCGAAGCACGGGCCAAATGGAATATCCCGGCGATCCACCAACAGGTGCTCGCCAGTCAGCGACGCCGGCGTTTCGTCGCCGACGCCCTGACCATCGGCAAGCTGAAGAGTTGGGACCACCAGCCGCTGGTAGATGCCAGTCAGCAGTACATGCGCAACCACATCGACCTCGACGATCTGGAGCGTAAAGCCCGTTATCCACAACCCTGCCAAAACCAATAATGTTAAGGGGACGTCCATGCAAAAGTTATCCACAGTACTGACAGTCGGGCTTCTGGCTCTGGGCAGCACCTCGGCCTACGCCGAGCAAAGCTGCGAAACGGTGAAGATGGCCGACCCTGGCTGGAGCGACATCGCCGCCACCAACGCCATCACCGGGATTCTGCTGGACGGCATGGGCTACAAGGCCAAGGTCGACACGCTGGCGGTGCCGATCACCTTTGGCGGTCTGAAGGATGGCCAGGTGGACGTCTTCCTCGGCAACTGGATGCCGGCGCAGCAAGGCTTTTACGACAAGTTCGTGGCCAACGGCGATGTCACGCAGCTGGCGAAGAACCTCGACGGCACCGAGTTCACCCTGGCGGTCCCGGATTACGTCTGGGACGCGGGTGTGCATAACTTTGATGACTTGAACAAGTACGCCGAGCTACACCCCAAAGAAGTCGACAAGAAGATCTATGGCATCGGCTCCGGCGCCCCGGCGAACATTTCGCTGCAAGAGATCATCAAGAAGAATGACTTCGAGATGGGCCAGTGGAAACTGATCGAGTCCAGCGAGCAGGCGATGCTGGCCGAAGTATCCCGCGCGGTGAAGAAACAGAAGTTCGTGACCTTCCTCGGCTGGACGCCACACCCGATGAACGTGCAGTTGAAAATGCATTATCTGAAGGGTGGCGAGAAGTACTTCGGTGACACCGGCAGTGTTTATACACTGACCCGCAAAGGTTATGCACAGGCCTGCCCGAACGTCGGCAAACTGCTCACCAACCTGAGTTTTACTCAGGAAATGGAGAACAGCATCATGGCCGAAGTGGTGAACAAGAAGGTCAGCAACGCCGACGCGGCCAAGGCGTGGATCAAGGCCAATCCGGTGGTGCTGGATAAATGGCTGGAGGGCGTGAAGACCGTGGACGGCAAGGATGCTCTGCCGGCGGTCAAAGCCAAGTTGTAAGGTTCCCCTGTGGCGAGGGAGCTTGCTCCCGCTGGAGGGCGTAGCACTCCCATTTCGGCAAACCCGGTTTATCAACCTCACCGAGTTGTCCGGATTTGCGACTGCTGCGCAGCCGAGCGGGAGCAAGCTCCCTCGCCACAATGATCTGCCCACTACGAGCCAATGCTTTACCCTGACGATTTACCCCGTACCGAGAGGTCCCATGGCCTTCCCCAGCCGCCATTCACTCTTTCCCTTCCTGACCTGGTTGCCCCGGCAAACCCGCGCCAGCGTCGGTCGTGACCTGATCGTCGGCCTGAGCGGTGCGATTCTCGCGTTGCCACAATCCATTGCCTACGCCCTGATCGCCGGCCTCCCACCGGAATATGGCCTGTACGCCGCCATCATCCCGGTGCTGATTGCCTGCCTCTGGGGTTCGTCGTGGCATTTGATCTGCGGCCCTACGGCGGCCATTTCCATCGTCCTGTATGCCAGCGTCAGTCCTCTGGCCGTCCCTGCATCGCAGGACTACGTCACGCTGATCCTGCTTCTGACTTTCCTTGCGGGCATTTTCCAGTGGTTGCTGGGTTTGCTGCGGTTCGGCGCCCTGGTGAATTTCGTCTCTCACTCGGTGGTGCTGGGCTTCACCCTCGGCGCGGCGGTGGTGATTGCCATCGGGCAGCTGCCGAACCTGCTGGGGCTGGATGTGCCCAATCAGGCCACGGCGCTCAACAGCTTGATGATGCTGCTCAATCATCTCGGCGAAGTAGACAAACCCTCGCTGCTGCTGGGCCTGGCCACAGTCGCGGTTGGCATCGTGCTGAAACTGCTGGTGCCGCGCTGGCCGACGCTGTTGATCGCTCTGGCCCTGAGCGGATTGCTGGTGTGGCTGTGGCCAGCGATGTTCGGTCATGTGAAGCTGGTCAGCGCGTTTGTCGGGCGGCTGCCGCCCTTCAGCTCGCTGCCGCTGGATCTGGACCTGATATTGCGCCTGCTGCCCAGTGCGGTGGCGGTCGGCATGCTCGGGCTGGTGACGAGCCTGTCGATTGCCCGCTCCCTGTCGGCCCGCTCGCAGCAGTTGCTCGATGCCAATCAGGAAGTTCGCGCCCAGGGTTTCTCGAACATGGTCGGGGCGTTTTTTTCCGGCTCGCTGTCCGCCGGTTCCTTCACTCGCTCGGGCCTGAGCTACGATGCCGGCGCCTGCTCACCGCTGGCCGGGGTTTTTTCGGCGCTGTGGGTGGCACTGTTCGCGATCTTCGGTGCGGCATTGATTGCGCACATCCCGATCCCGGCCATGGCTGGCAGCATCCTTTTGATCGCTTGGGGATTGGTGGATCATCGCGGCATTCGTGCCTTGTTGCGGGTCAGCCATGCCGAATTCCTGGTCATGACGCTGACCTGTGTCGCCACCCTGTTGCTCGAGTTGCAGACGGCGATCTACGCCGGGGTGCTGGCGTCACTGTTCTTCTACCTCAAACGCACCTCACAGCCACGGGTGCAGCACTGGCGCAATGGTGACGAAGACATTCTGAGGGTCGGCGGCTCGATCTTTTTCGGCGCCAGCCATTACCTGCAAGTGCGCCTGCAACGGATGCAAGGCCCGCGAGTGGTGATCGAAGCACAGCAGATCAACTTCATCGACTACTCGGGCGTGGAAATGCTGCACCAGGAAGCACGACGGCTGCTGCGTCAGGATCGCAGCCTGACTCTGCGGCAGGCACGGCCGCAAGTGGTGGAGGAATTGAGGAAGCTGGAAGGCGCGGAGAAATGCCCGATCCGGTTTGAGGACTAAACGCCACTGTTTTGACAAACAGATAACCTGTGGCGAGGGAGCTTGCTCCCTCGCCACAGAACTACAGCGCCAGTTGCCGGCGAAGTTCGGCCAGCACCGGCGCCGTATCCGGGCGCACACCGCGCCACAGATAGAAAGCTTCCGCCGCCTGCTCGGCCAACATGCCCAAGCCATCCATCGACACGCCAGCCCCATGTTCACTGGCCCAACGGCAGAACGAGGTTGGGTCCTTGCCGTACATCATGTCGTAGCAAACCGTCTTGCCCGGTTCGATCAAACTGCCGGCAATCGGCGGTACATCGCCGGACAAACTGGCGGATGTGGCGTTGATGATCAGGTCCACCGGCTCGCGCAGCCAGTCGAAACCGCTGGCCGACACCGGCCCCAGATCGGCAAACAATTGCGCCAGCAATTCGGCTTTTTCCACGGTGCGGTTGGCAATGATCACCGACGCCGGTTGCTCCGCCAGCAGCGGCTCCAGCGCGCCGCGCACCGCACCACCGGCCCCCAGCAGCAGGATGCGTTTGCCCGCGAGGCTGAATCCGGCGTTGACCGTCAGGTCCCGCACCAGCCCGGCACCATCGGTGTTGTCGCCCAGTAGACTGCCATCAGCCAGTTTGCTCAGGGTATTCACCGCGCCGGCCCGTTGCGCCCGCTGGGTCAAGCTGTTCGCCAGGCGATAGGCATCTTCCTTGAACGGCACTGTCACATTCGCCCCACGGCCTTCGCGGAAAAATTCCAACGCACAGCCGGAAAAATCGTCGAGAGGTGCCAGCAAGGTGCTGTAGTCCAGTTTCTGCCCGGTCTGCTCGGCGAACAGACGGTGGATCAGCGGCGACTTGCTGTGGCCGATCGGGTTACCGAATACGACATAACGGTCCATCAGAATTCCTCGTTCAGGCCTTGGCCAACCAATCGCGGTCTTGCAGGAAGTATTCGGTCAGGCGTGCTTCTTCACTGCCCGGCTCGGCCTTCCAGTCGTAGGCCCAGCGTACTTGCGGCGGCAGCGACATCAGAATCGACTCGGTACGCCCGCCCGATTGCAGGCCGAACAGCGTGCCGCGGTCATAGACCAGGTTGAATTCAACGTAACGACCACGGCGAAACTCCTGGAACTCACGCTGTTTGGCGGTGAACGCATCATTCTTGCGACGTTGCACGATCGGCAGGTACGCGTCGATGAACGCATCGCCGATGGCGCGCATGAAAGCGAAGCTGGTATCGAAGTCCCACTCGTTCAAGTCATCGAAAAACAGGCCGCCGATGCCCCGTGGCTCATGGCGATGCTTGATGTGGAAGTAGCTGTCGCACCAAGCCTTGTAGCGCGGGTAAACGTCCGGGCCAAACGGCGCGCAGGCCTGTTCGGCGACGCGGTGCCAATGCACGCAATCTTCTTCATTGCCGTAATAAGGGGTCAGGTCAAAGCCACCACCGAACCACCAGACCGGCTCTTCACCTTCTTTTTCGGCGATGAAAAAGCGCACATTGGCGTGGGACGTCGGCACATGGGGGTTATGCGGGTGAATCACCAACGACACGCCCAAGGCTTCGAAGCCTCGACCGGCCAATTCCGGCCTATGAGCACTGGCGGACGGTGGGAGACCGCTGCCAAACACGTGGGAATAGTTGACGCCGCCCTTTTCGATGACTGCGCCGTTCTCAATCACCCGGGTGCGACCACCGCCGCCGGCAGGCCGGGTCCAGGCGTCTTCGACGAAACGCGCGCCGCCGTCTTCGGCTTCCAGGGCAGCGCAAATACGGTCTTGCAGGTCGAGCAGGTAGGCTTTTACGGCCTCGGTGCGGGTAGTCATGGCATCACCTTGAATCGGGCAAAGCTACGCGGCGCTCCATCAGAGCGGGGGGCCGGCGCAAATGGGTCCGTAGCATAACATCGCAGGCGAGCCTGCCGCAGTTGACGAAGATCAAGCTTGGGAGTTCGATAGGGCGCTTGGCGCTACGACTCTAGAAGCCAAAGACCTAAGGAGAGAGCAGATGGCAAAGCGTATCCAGTTCCGCGTCCATGGCGGCCCCGAAGTGCTCGAATACGTGGATTACCAACCCGCCGAGCCCGGCCCGCAACAGGTACGCGTGACCAACAAGGCCATCGGCCTGAACTTCATCGACACCTATTACCGCAGCGGCCTTTATGCGCCGCCAGCCCTGCCATCGGGCCTGGGCGCCGAAGGCGCGGGCGTGGTCGACGCAGTCGGTAGCGAAGTCACCCGCTTCAAGGTTGGCGATCGCGTGGCTTATGGCAGTGGCCCGTTGGGCGCCTACAGCGACGCGCATGTCTTGCCGGAAGCCAACCTGGTGCACCTGCCGGACGCCATCAGCTTCGAACAAGCCGCCGGCGTGATGCTCAAAGGCCTGACCGTGCAGTACTTGCTGCGTCAGACCTATGAACTCAAGGGTGGCGAAACCATCCTGTTTCACGCCGCGGCCGGCGGCGTCGGATCGCTTGCCTGCCAATGGGCCAAGGCCCTGGGGGTGAAGCTGATCGGCACGGTCAGTTCAGCGGAAAAAGCCGCCCTGGCGAAAGCCAATGGTGCCTGGGCGACCATCGATTACAGCCATGAGAACGTCGCACAACGCGTGCTGGAACTGACTGACGGTAAAAAAGTCCCGGTGGTGTACGACGGTGTAGGCAAAGATACCTGGCTGACATCGCTCGACAGCGTTGCGCCTCGGGGGTTGGTGGTGAGCTTTGGTAATGCTTCAGGCGCAGTAGACGGGGTGAATCTGGGGATTCTCGCGGCCAAGGGTTCGCTGTACGTGACCCGGCCGACGCTGGCGACCTACGCCAACAATGCTGAAAACCTGCAACGCATGGCTGATGAACTGTTCGAGATGATCATCAGCGGCAAGCTGAAGGTGGACATCAGCCAGCGGTATCCACTGGCTGATGCAGCGAAGGCGCAGACTGAGTTGTCGGCGCGCCGTACGACTGGTTCAACGATTCTGTTGCCTTGAGGGCCTCTTCGCGGGCAAGCCTCGCTCCTACAGGATTTGTGTCGTTCACACGATCACGGAACGACATTGATCCCCTGTAGGAGCGAGGCTTGCCCGCGAAGAACGATGACGCGGTCTCAATCCGGGCGCACCACATGCCCCGTCGCCAGATCGCGAATCACACTCGGATTCTTGCGCCCGCCCAGATTGCCACCGAGTACATAATCAACCTGCCCCCGGAAATACTGCTCCACGCGAATCCGCGTCCGTGCCGCCGGTCGGCCCTGAGGGTTCGCCGAGGTCGACACCAGCGGGCCGACCACCGCACACAAGTCCCGCACCAGAGGGTGGTCGCTGACCCGCAACGCCACCGTTTCATGCACACCGGTAATCCACTGGGGCAACAGATTCTGATGCGGCACCAACCAGGTGTTGGGGCCCGGCCAGGTGCTGGCCATGCGGTCCATCCACAACTCCGGGAAGTCTTCGAACAGGAAGTCGAACTGACGAATATTGTCGGCCACCAGAATCAGGCCCTTATCCACAGATCGGCCCTTGATCATCAGCAGACGATCCACCGCCTCTTCGTTCCACGGGTCGCAACCCAGTCCCCAGACGGCTTCCGTTGGGTAGGCAATGACCGCCCCGGCGCGAATTTCTCGTGCGGCTTGTTGCACACGCCAACTGTTAACCATGAAAAAACTCTCCGGAATAAGGCTCTGCGCAGTTTACCGATCTTCCTTATAAAACCTAGTTTACCCGCGCAAACCATCGACCGCTCTCACAGACCGCCCGGCCATCCATCTCCAGCTCCGTCAGCGCTGCCAGCACTTTCGACAAGGCCCAGCCGCTGGTGACCGCCAGGGCTTCGCTGGTATGAGGCGCCGCGTGGAGCAACATGAGCAGTGGATGGGTCACCGTCGTTTGCGGCGTTTCTGTGGATAACGGCAGCCGTTGCCAGCCGCGCAAGGCCTCAAGGATGTGTTCGATGGTTTCCACCAGCACCGCACCGTCGCGGATCAACTGATGGCAACCCTTTGCGCCAGGGTGGTGAATCGAACCTGGAATCGCATACACCTCACGCCCCTGTTCCGCCGCCAGCCTCGCGGTAATCAATGAACCGCTGGCAATACTTGCCTCGACCACCAACACACCAAGGGACAAACCGCTGATGATTCGATTGCGCCGGGGGAAGTTGCCCGGGGAAGGCCCGGCGTCCAGCGGGAACTCCGAAAGTACCGCGCTTCCCGAGGCGATCATGGCGTCCGCCAGTCGTCGATTGCGCTGTGGATAAAAATTTTCAAGTCCCGTGCCAAGCACCCCTACCGTTTGCCCGCCAACGTCCAGAGCCGCCTGATGCGCGGCGGCATCGATGCCCAGGGCCAGACCGCTGGTGATGACAAAACCGGCGCCGGCCAGACTGCGGGAAAACGCACTGGCGGTATCCATGCCCGGTCGCGATGCGCGACGGCTGCCGACCATCGCCAACTGCGGTTTTTCCAGAATGCCCGGATCGCCCGCGACGAATAATAGCGGCGGCGCATCACTGATTTGCGCCAGCAGCGCGGGGTAGTCAGGTTGGTCCCACATCAGTAAATGCTGGCCCGGACGCTCTAGCCAGGCCAATGCGTGGCTGGCGCCATCACGAATTTCACTGCAGCGCCGGGCCTCCGCGCAAGCGAGGGGCAGGCCCAACGCGCGCCAGGCACTGGCGGGTGCGCTGATGGCTTTGGAGGCAGAACCGAAAGCCTCCAGCAACTTCTTGAAACGTGCCGGACCGAGTTCAGGCAAAAGGTGCAGGCGTAAACGGGCTTCCAGTTCCGCAGGGGAAACGGACGTACAGGCAGACAGCGACATGGATCATCCTTGATCGTTATAAGGTCCCGTCGAATCGGGAATAAGCTGTGGATAACTCTGTTGGTAACTTGTGAGCAGGCTTAAGGATTTCGCACCTTGTCCATCACCGCCAAGGAGCGCGATGCGTTGAGCACCAGCCCGTAGCTGAGCTTGTCGTAGGTGCGGAATACCATCAGCAGGCCGGCCCGTTCGTCGGGGATTTTCAAGGGCTGACCGGTGATCCGGTCGCGCACGGTTTCGCCGGTTTTCATCACCACCAGCACATTGCCCTCGGCCAGGCCATCGCGCTGCCCCTTGTTCAGCGTGACGACATCCAGCGCGCCAATCTGGGTGACCCCACGCGGCACATCGATGATCAGGCCATTGATGTCGGTGGTTGGCGCACTGGGCATGAAGGTCGAATTGATCGAGCGCTCTTCGCCGCTGAACAACCGGTCGCCGAGTCGCACCTCTTGAGTGGTGCGTTGCAGGGCCAGGGTGGCGACGTCGCCCTCAGTGGCAATGATTTCGCCACCACCGATGTCGTCGGCGTTGATCCCCAGGAACTCCTTGCTCTGCGGATCGGTGTAGACCTTGCCCTGACGAAAGATGCCGTAGACCGACTGCGCCGGGTCGAAATGGCCACGCGCGAAGATTCGATCGCCGGTGCCGCTGAGTACCCGTTCGGCATCTCCGGCAACGATGTAGGGCGCCTTGTCGAAATCCTCGAGCTTGTCGACGATGCGATTGCTCAACAGAAAACTGTTGATCGACTTCAGCGGAATGCTCGGGATGGCGTCGGCCACCGGCGAACTGCGGACTCGTGGCGACAGCTTGATAGTGCCCCGGGAAGCGCCGCGGTTGAGGGTCAGGCGTGGCTGACCGTTGACGTAGACCAGCGACAGCGTATCGCCGGGATAGATGAGATTGGGGTTTTCAATCTGTGGATTGGCTTGCCAAAGCTGCGGCCACTGCCACGGCTCACGCAGGTATTTGCCGGAAATGTCCCAGAGTGTGTCCCCTGCCACCACGGTGTATTGCTGTGGAAAACCTTCCCTGAGTTGCACTTGCCCATGCGCAAAACCGGCCGAGGCCAGAAGGAGCAAGGCGAGTAGTGATTTCCTCATGCGGTGAATCCCTTTATTATGTACGTTCGCGTGAAACGCCAGAGCCCTCGTGGCTCGCCTCCGGCTCATTATTGAAAAGCCGGAAGCTACGTTCACAACGGTAGCCTGCATCTTCGGACTCGCCAGGCCATCGACCCGACTTTACCTCACACGTGCAGCAATTAAGCTTATGGCCATTTTAGACATCCTCGAATTCCCCGATTCGCGCCTGCGCACTATCGCCAAACCAGTGGCCTTAGTGGACGACGAAGTGCGTCAGTTGGTCGATGACATGTTTGAAACAATGTATGAAGCGCCAGGCATCGGCCTCGCCGCTACCCAGGTCAACGTGCACAAACGTATCGTCGTGATGGACCTCTCCGAAGACCGCAGTGAACCGCGGGTGTTCATCAACCCCGAGTTCGAAACCCTGACCGACGAGATGGGTCAGTACCAGGAAGGCTGCCTCTCGGTGCCGGGCTTCTACGAAAACGTCGATCGCCCGCAAAAGGTCAAGATCAAGGCCCTGGACCGCGACGGCCAGCCTTACGAACTGATCGCCGAAGGCTTGCTCGCCGTGTGCATCCAGCATGAATGCGACCACCTCAACGGCAAGTTGTTCGTCGATTACCTGTCCACGCTCAAACGCGACCGGATCAAGAAGAAACTGGAAAAGCTCCACCGCCAGAACGCTTGATGCCCTTCTTTCAAAGGCTTGCCGCGGCAAGCCTTTTTCTTTTCAAGATGCTTTGCAATTGAGAGCTTCCATGACTGAGCCACTGCGCATTGTCTTTGCCGGCACCCCGGAATTCGCCGCCGAACACCTCAAGGCCCTGCTGGGCAGTCCTTACGAGATCGTTGCGGTCTACACCCAACCGGACCGTCCGGCGGGCCGTGGACAGAAGCTGATGCCAAGCCCGGTCAAGCAATTGGCTCTGGAGCACAACATCCCGGTGTTGCAACCGCCAACCCTGCGCAACGAAGACGCTCAGGCGGAACTGGCGGCGCTGAAATCGGATTTGATGGTGGTGGTCGCCTACGGCCTGATCCTGCCGCAAGTGGTGCTGGATATCCCACGCCTGGGTTGCATCAACAGCCACGCCTCCTTGCTGCCACGCTGGCGCGGTGCGGCGCCGATCCAGCGTGCCGTTGAAGCGGGCGACAGCGAAAGCGGCGTGACCGTGATGCGCATGGAAGCCGGCCTCGATACCGGGCCGATGCTGCTCAAGGTCACCACGCCGATCAGCGCCGAAGACACCGGCGGCAGCCTCCACGATCGCCTCGCAGAGATGGGCCCACCGGCCGTGATCCAGGCGATTGCCGGCCTGGCTGCGGGCACACTGGAAGGCGAAGTGCAGGACGACAGCCTCGCCACCTACGCACACAAATTGAACAAGGACGAAGCGCGCATCGACTGGAACCGCCCGGCGGTTGAGCTGGAGCGTCTGGTTCGCGCCTTCAATCCATGGCCGATCTGCCACAGCACGCTGAACGGCGAAGCGCTGAAAGTGTTGGCCGCAAGCCTGGCCGAAGGGCAGGGCGCACCGGGGAAAATCCTCAGCGCCAGCAAGGACGGCTTGATCGTCGCCTGCGGTGAACAGGCGCTGTGCCTGACCCGTCTGCAATTACCCGGCGGCAAGGCACTGAACTTCAGCGACTTGTTCAACAGCCGTCGTGAGAAATTTGCCGTCGGCACCGTCCTCGGTCAAACGGCAGACGCTCAATGAACCCACGTCTGGCCGCCGCCAAGGCACTTGCTGCAGTCCTTAACGGAAAAGCCTCACTCAACAGTTCTCTGCCGACACAAATGGACAAGGTCGAAGACCGCGATCGCGGCTTCACCCAGGACCTGGCGTTCGGCACGGCTCGCTGGCAGCCGCGTTTGTCGGCGTTGGCGGCCAAGCTGCTGCAAAAGCCGTTCAAGGCGGCTGATGCCGATGTCGAGGCGCTGTTGCTGGTGGGGCTTTATCAACTGCTCTATACCCGCGTCCCGGCTCACGCCGCCATCGGCGAAACCGTCGGTTGCGCCGATAAACTGAAAAAGCCGTGGGCCAAAGCCTTGCTCAACGCCGTACTGCGCCGCGCCCAACGGGAAAACGAAGCGCTGCTGGCCGAGCTGGAACGCGACCCGGTGGTGCGCACCGCCCACCCGCGCTGGCTGCAAAAATCCCTCAAGGCCTTCTGGCCTGAACAATGGGAAGCCATTTGCGCAGCGAACAACGCACACCCGCCGATGATTCTGCGGGTCAACCGTCGTCATCACACTCGCGACGCTTACCTTGGCTTGCTGAGTGACGCTGGCGTGGCCGCCAAGCCCTGCATTTATAGTCGCGACGGCATCATTCTCGATGCTGCTGCCGACGTGCGCAGCCTGCCGGGTTTCGCCGAAGGCTGGATCAGCGTGCAGGACGAAGCCGCACAACTGGCCGCCGATCTGCTGGACCTCGCGCCGGGCCAGCGGGTGCTGGACGCCTGCTGCGCACCGGGCGGCAAGACCTGCCACATCCTTGAGGCCGAGCCCAAACTGGCCGGCGTGGTGGCTGTGGATCTGGAAGCCAAGCGTCTGGTGCGGGTGCGGGAAAACCTCGCACGCCTGGGCCTGAGCGCAGAATTGATTGCCGCCGACGGTCGCGACACCGCCACCTGGTGGGACGGCAAACCGTTCCAGCGCATTCTGCTCGACGCGCCATGCTCGGCCACCGGGGTGATCCGCCGTCACCCGGATATCAAACTGACCCGCCAACCCGACGACATCGCCGCACTGGCGGTGCTTCAGGGCGAACTGCTCGACGCCATGTGGATAACTCTGGAGGTGGGCGGCATTCTGCTTTACGCCACCTGCTCCACGCTGCCGACCGAAAACACCGAAGTCATCGAAGCGTTCCTCGCCCGCACGCCAGGCGCCCGTGAACTGGACCTCGCCACAGCGGCCGGCATCAAGCAGCCCCATGGTCGCCAGTTGCTGGCCCAGGAAGGCGGCCACGACGGGTTCTACTACGCCAAGCTGATCAAGATTGCCGCCGCGCGCGGTTAACCGGGTTTAAGGGAGTGACTGGATGAAGATCATCATCCTCGGCGCAGGGCAGGTCGGCGGTTCGCTGGCAGAACACTTGGCCAGCGAGGCCAACGACATCACCGTGGTCGACACCGATGGCGAACGCCTGCGCGACCTTGGCGATCGGCTGGACATCCGCACCGTGCAGGGTCGCGGTTCGCTGCCAACCGTACTGCGGCAGGCTGGTGCCGACGACGCTGACATGCTGGTGGCCGTGACCAACAGTGACGAAACCAACATGGTCGCCTGTCAGGTCGCCCACACCCTGTTCCACACCCCCACCAAGATCGCCCGGGTCCGCGAAGCCGCGTACCTGACCCGTGCCGAACTGTTCGACAACGAAGCGATTCCGGTCGACGTGCTGATCAGTCCGGAGCAAGTAGTCACCAATTACATCAAGCGCCTGATCCAGCATCCGGGCGCATTGCAGGTGATCGACTTCGCCGAAGGCAAAGCGCAGCTGGTAGCGGTCAAGGCGTACTACGGCGGGCCGCTGGTGGGCCAGCAATTGCGCCAGTTACGCGAACACATGCCGAATGTCGAAACCCGCGTCGCGGCGATTTTCCGTCGTGACCGGCCGATCCTGCCCCAGGGCGATACGGTGATCGAGGCTGACGACGAAGTGTTTTTCATCGCCGCCAAAGCGAACATTCGCGCAGTGATGAGCGAAATGCGCCGCCTCGATGAAAGCTACAAACGCATCGTCATCGCCGGTGGCGGGCAGATCGGTGAACGCCTGGCCGAGGCCATCGAAAGCCGTTACCAGGTGAAGATCATCGAGATGAACCCGGCCCGCTGCCGCTACCTCTCGGACAACCTCGACAGCACCGTGGTGTTGCAAGGTAGTGCTTCAGACCGGGATCTGTTGCTGGAAGAGAACATCGCCGACGCCGATATTTTCCTCGCCCTGACCAACGACGACGAAGCCAACATCATGTCTTCGCTGCTGGCCAAGCGCCTGGGCGCGAAGAAGGTGATGACGATCATCAACAACCCGGCCTACGTCGACCTGATCCAGGGCGGCGACATCGACATCGCCATCAGCCCGCAACTGGCGACCATCGGCACCTTGCTGGCCCACGTCCGGCGCGGGGACATTGTCAGCGTGCACTCACTGCGCAGGGGCGCGGCGGAAGCCATCGAGGCGATTGCCCACGGCGATGCGAAGTCGAGCAAGGTGATCGGCAAGGCCATCGAAAACATCGGCCTGCCACCGGGCACCACCATCGGCGCGATCATCCGCGATGAAGAAGTGATCATCGCCCACGACGACACCGTGATCGAAACCGGCGACCATGTGATTCTGTTCCTTGTGGATAAGAAGCATATTCGGGATGTGGAGAAGCTGTTCCATGTGGGGTTGAGCTTCTTTTGATCCGAAGGCCTCTTCGCGGGCAAGCCTCGCTACTACAGGTTTGAGCCGTCCAGCTATTATGCGAACGACTGAACCGTGTAGGAGCGAGGCTTGCCCGCGAAGGCGATTTCGAACTCCCCCAAAAAACCAGAGGTGCCACCCAATGATCGAATCCCTGGAAAAAATGCTCGCCAAGGGTGTGGATAACTCATTGCTGCGCTTCGGCCTGGGCAAGGGTTATCTGGATCTTGGGGAAAACGCCAAGGCCGCAGAGCATTTCCAGCGTTGCGTCGAGTTCGATCCGAAGTATTCGGCAGCCTGGAAGCTCTTGGGCAAGGCCCATCTGGCGCTGGCGGACTACGCGGCGGCGCGGCAGGCCTGGGAACAGGGCCTGGAAGCCGCCCGCGCCCATGGCGACAAGCAGGCGGAGAAGGAGATGACGGTGTTTCTGAAAAAGCTTGAGCGACAGGCGCACTGATCAGCGGTAACGCAGGCCAAGATCAATAGATCGCAGCCTGCTGAGTTATCCACAGCAGCGTCAATACCAGCGTGCTTCGCCCGGTGGACGCTTCTTGAAGCGCTTCATGCTCCACATGTACTGGCTCGGATAAGCCCGCACGTAGCGCTCGACTACCTGGCTCATGGCCGCGCAGGAGGTTTCGGTATCGGTGCTGTACATGGCCTCTGGCGCGGCTTCGAGGATCACTTTGTAACCCGAACCGTCCGGCAGCCGCAGGGCATGCAGGAACACGCCGACCGCTTTGCCACCGGCGAGCATGTTCGGCACGAATTTGCTGGTCAGGGCCTGAGTGGCGAAGAACGGCACGAAGATCCCGGCGGATTCGGCCGGTTCCGGGTCAGCCGGAATGCCTACCGCGCCCCCCTTGCGCACTTCCTTGATCACGCTGAGGATGCCTTCCTTGGTGGAAGCCGCCACCCGGTTACCCAATTGCACCCGCTGCTTGCGCAGCAACTCATCCACCGCCTTCAGTTTTGGCGGACGGTAGAAAATGATCGGTTTGCACTGGCTGCAATAGAAGTGGTTCAACACTTCCCAGTTGCCCAAGTGGCTGGTGATGCCAACCACGCCTTTACCGGACGCCAACGCATCTTTCAAAACGTCGAGGCCTTCGACTTCGCGCACCAGTTCAATGGAACGCTGGGCCGGCCAGATCCACGCGCAGGCGCTTTCAGTCAGAGACTTGCCGATGTCTTTCAGGCTTTGACCCACCAGACGCTCACGCTCGGCCGGGTCCATCTGCGGAAAGCACTTGGCGAGGTTGATCCGCACCACGTCGCGGGAACGGTTGGGGGTTTTCCACATGATCCAGCCAATCGCCGAACCCACCGCCTGCACTGCCCGCCATGGCAGTAGGGCAAACAGCCGCAGAGCGCCTACCAGCAAGGCGCCTTTAAACTTATCCACAGGTCACTCCTGATCTTGTGCTGTGCGCGAGGCGGCTATTCTAACCGCCGTTCGTCAACGTGGCGTAGCGATCGCAATCCAGGGTGTGGTCCATGACCATGCCTGAAGCCTGCATCAGCGCGTAACAAATGGTCGGGCCGACGAACGTGAAGCCGGCTTTTTTCAGGCCTTTGCTCATCTCGATGGCGGCCGGTGTCACCGCCGGCACTTCACTGCGATCCTTGAAATGATTGATCACCGGCGTGCCGCCGACGAACGACCAGAGAAACGCCACCGGGTCTTCCAGCTCCAGCCAGGCCTGGGCATTGCGCCGGGCTGCGTTGAGTTTGAGACGATTGCGGATGATCCCCGGATCGAGCATCAGTTCATCGATTTCCGCATCGCTCATCTGCGCCACGCGCTGCACGTCGAAGCCGAACAGCACCTCGCGATAACGCTCTCGCTTGCGCAATACAGTGACCCAGGAAAGCCCGGCCTGGAACCCTTCGAGCAAAAGCAACTCGAACAATCCCTGCGCATCGCGTAGCGGCGTGCCCCACTCCTGATCGTGATAAGCCATGTACAGCGGATCTTCGGTACACCAAAAGCAGCGTGGCATAAGGCTCCAGGGGGCGTGCGCAGGACCGAATCGGGTATACTCCCGCTCTTTAAATCGCAGCCCAAGAAACAGGTGAATTTCGTGAGCCAGCCTACGCCAGCCGTGCGTACCTTCCAAGACTTGATCCTCGCCCTCCAGCAATACTGGGCCGAGCAAGGTTGTGTGGTACTTCAGCCCTACGATATGGAAGTAGGCGCCGGCACTTTCCACACTGCCACGTTCCTGCGCGCCATTGGCCCGGAAACCTGGAACGCCGCTTATGTGCAGCCCAGTCGTCGCCCGACTGACGGCCGCTACGGTGAAAACCCGAACCGTCTGCAGCACTACTATCAGTTCCAGGTAGTGCTGAAGCCGAACCCGGACAACTTCCAGGAACTGTACCTGGGCTCCCTCAAGCACGTGGGTCTGGACCCGCTGGTGCATGACATCCGTTTCGTCGAAGACAACTGGGAGTCGCCAACGCTGGGCGCCTGGGGTCTGGGCTGGGAAGTCTGGCTCAACGGCATGGAAGTGACGCAGTTCACTTACTTCCAGCAAGCGGGCGGCATCGAGTGCTACCCGGTGACGGGCGAGATCACTTACGGTCTGGAGCGTCTGGCCATGTACCTGCAAGGCGTGGACTCGGTCTACGACCTGGTCTGGGCTGACGGTCCGTTCGGCAAGGTGACCTACGGCGACGTGTTCCACCAGAACGAAGTGGAGCAGTCGACCTACAACTTCGAACACGCCAACGTCGAGAAGCTGTTCGAACTGTTCGACTTCTATGAAAGCGAAGCCAAGCGCCTGATCGAACTCGACCAGCCGCTGCCGTTGCCGAGCTACGAAATGGTGTTGAAGGCTTCCCACACCTTCAACCTGCTGGATGCGCGCCGGGCGATCTCGGTGACCGCGCGTCAGCAATACATTCTGCGTGTACGCACCCTGGCGCGTTCCGTCGCGCAAGCCTATCTGCTGGCTCGCGCCAAGCTCGGCTTCCCGATGGCGACCCCGGACCTGCGTGATGAAGTACTGGCCAAGCTGGAGGCTGCACAATGAGTGCTCAAGATTTTCTGGTTGAACTGGGCACCGAAGAACTGCCACCCAAAGCCCTGAACACCCTGGCCGAGGCATTCCTGGCCGGTATCGACAAAGGCCTGCAAGCCGCTGGCCTGAACTACGAGAGCAAAACCGTCTACGCCGCGCCGCGTCGTCTGGCCGTGCTGATTACCGCGCTGGCGACCCAGCAGCCTGATCGCAGCATCAACCTCGACGGCCCGCCACGTCAGGCTGCGTTCGATGCCGAAGGCAACCCGACTCAAGCGGCCCTGGGCTTCGCCAAGAAGTGCGGCGTCGAGCTGAGCGAAATCGATCAGAGCGGCCCGAAGCTGCGCTACAGCCAAAGCATCGCCGGCAAGCCGACCGCGAGCCTGATGCCGACCATCGTCGAAGATTCCCTGAACGACCTGCCGATCCCCAAGCGCATGCGCTGGGGTGCTCGCAAGGAAGAATTCGTTCGTCCGACCCAATGGTTGGTGATGCTGCTCGGTGACCACGTCATCGACTGCACCATCCTCGCCCAGAAGGCCGGCCGCGATTCCCGTGGTCACCGCTTCCACCACCCTGAAAGCGTGCGCATCACCTCGCCGGCCAACTACCTGAACGATCTGCGTGCTGCTTATGTACTGGCCGATGCCAACGAGCGTCGCGAGCTGATCAGCAAGCGCACCGAAGAACTGGCGACCATGCAGGAAGGTACGGCCATCGTGCCGCCAAACCTGCTCGACGAAGTGACCGCGCTGGTTGAATGGCCGGTGCCGCTGGTGTGCTCGTTCGAAGAACGTTTCCTCGACGTGCCGCAAGAAGCGCTGATCACCACCATGCAGGACAATCAGAAGTACTTCTGCCTGCTGGATGCCGACGGCAAGTTGCTGCCTCGTTTCATTACCGTGGCCAACATCGAAAGCAAGGATCCACAGCAGATCATCGCCGGTAACGAGAAAGTGGTTCGCCCACGCCTGACCGACGCCGAGTTCTTCTTCAAGCAAGACAAGAAGCAAAAACTCGAAGAATTCAATCTGCGTCTGCAGAACGTGGTGTTCCAGGAAAAACTCGGCAGCGTCTACGACAAAGCCGAGCGCGTGTCGAAACTGGCGGCCTACATTGCCGCTCGCATCGGCGGTAACGCTTCCTGGGCGGCGCGTGCCGGCCTGCTGTCCAAGTGCGACCTGGCGACCGAAATGGTCGGTGAGTTCCCGGAGATGCAAGGTGTCGCCGGTTACTACTACGCCCTCAACGACGGCGAGCCGGAAGACGTCGCCCTGGCGCTGAACGAGCAGTACATGCCGCGCGGTGCCGGCGCTGAACTGCCTACCACCCTGACCGGTGCGGCCGTGGCCATTGCCGACAAGCTCGACACCCTGGTGGGCATTTTCGGTATCGGCATGCTGCCGACCGGCAGCAAAGACCCGTATGCCCTGCGCCGCGCCGCGCTGGGTGTGTTGCGGATCCTGATCGACAAGAAGCTCGACCTCGACCTGAACGACGCCGTGGCCTTCGCCGTGAATGCGTTCGGTGCCAAGGTCAAGGCTGCCGGCCTTAATGATGCCGTGCTGGAGTTCATCTTCGACCGTCTGCGTGCCCGTTACGAAGACGAAGGCGTGGACGTCGCGACCTACCTGTCGGTACGTGCCCTGAAGCCGGGTTCGGCCCTGGACTTCGACCAGCGTGTACAAGCGGTAGAAGCGTTCCGCAAATTGCCGGAAGCCGCTGCCCTGGCCGCCGTGAACAAGCGCGTGTCGAACCTGCTGAGCAAAGTCGAAGGCTCCGTGCCGACGGTCGTTGAAGCCAAGTACTTCGACAACGCCAACGAGTTCTCGCTGTATTCGGCGATCCAGCAGGCAGACCAGGCTGTGCAGCCAATGGCCGCTGCCCGTCAGTACAGCGAATCGCTGGCGCGTCTGGCCGCATTGCGCGAACCAGTGGATGCGTTCTTCGAGGCCGTGATGGTCAACGCCGAAGACGCCAAGGTGCGAGCCAACCGCTATGCGCTGCTGGCGCGTCTGCGTGGGTTGTTCCTCGGCGTCGCCGACATTTCGTTGCTGGGCTGAGGAGCTGCTGTTGAAACTGCTGATTCTCGATCGGGACGGGGTGATCAATTACGACTCCGACGCGTACATCAAGTCGGTGGAGGAGTGGATTCCACTCCCCGGTTCGATCGAAGCGATCGCGCAGTTGAGCAAGGCCGGCTGGACGGTGGCGGTCGCCACCAACCAGTCGGGCATCGCTCGCGGCTATTACGACATCGCCACCCTGGAGACCATGCACGCTCGCTTGCGCGAGTTGGTGGCAGAGCAGGGCGGCGAAGTCGGTCTGATCGTCTATTGCCCGCACGGGCCAGACGATGGCTGCGATTGCCGCAAGCCAAAACCCGGGATGTTGAAAACCATCGCCGCGCATTACAACGTTTCGCTGACGAATCTATGGTTCGTCGGCGATACTCTCGGTGACCTGGAGGCCGCCAAAGCCGTCGACTGTCAGCCAGTTTTGGTAAAGACCGGGAAAGGCGAAAAGACTCAGGGCAAGACCCTACCGGCAGGCACCTTGATTTTTGACGATCTGGCGGCGATTGCCGCAGAACTTATCCACAACTAAGGCTCTTCTGACATCCTGGCCAAGGACTGATCGGGAGTGCGCTTGAATAGGCGGGCAGTGCCCGCAACGGTAAATGTCGCCATGTCGATACTGCAGGCCATCAGAACTTTCCTCTTTTACCTGCTGCTGGGCACCAGTTCGTTACTCTGGTGCACCCTGAGCTTTTTTATCGCGCCGTTTCTGCCGTTCAAGGCGCGTTATCGCTTTATCAACGTGTACTGGTGCCGCTGCGCCTTGTGGCTGAGCAAAGTCTTTCTGGGTATTCGCTACGAAGTGAAGGGCGCCGAGAATGTGCCTGAACAGCCCTGCGTGATTCAGTCGAACCACCAGAGCACCTGGGAGACGTTCTTTCTCTCGGCCTACTTCGAACCGTTGAGCCAGGTGCTCAAGCGCGAACTGCTCTACGTGCCGTTCTTCGGCTGGGCCATGGCCATGCTGCGGCCGATCGCCATCGACCGCGACAACCCGAAAGCCGCGCTCAAGCATGTAGCGAAGAAGGGCGATGAACTGCTCAAGGACAATGTCTGGGTGCTGATTTTCCCGGAGGGGACTCGCGTTCCCTACGGCACCATCGGCAAGTTCTCCCGAGGCGGCACCGCGTTGGCCGTCAATGCGTCATTGCCCGTGCTGCCAATTGCACACAATGCCGGCAAGTTCTGGCCAAAAACCGGTTGGGCCAAAAAGCAGGGCGTGATCACCGTGATCATCGGCGCCCCGATGTACGCCGAGGGTAGCGGGCCACGGGCCATCGCCGACCTGAATGACCGGGTGCAGGCCTGGAACGAACAGATGCAGCGCGAAATGGGTTCGCTGCCAGCAGCCCCGGCAGCACCGAGTGCGACCGACCAAGTGACTGTCTGAAGTTCTGTGGATAACCTGTGTACCGTTTCGTTGAAAATCGCTGTATTTAGTTTATAAGCTTTTGATTTTTATACATATTTCTTAAGCAAATAAAACTTCGGAAAACGTGCATAAGTTTTTTCGGACGTAAAAAAACCGGCTGATATAGCCGGTTTTTTTATGCCTGTAAAAATGATCAGGCTCACTCGCTCAAAAGGGGTAGCTGGACACTGAACGTCGTGCCTTGTCCTACCACGCTATGACAGGAAATCCGCCCGCCGTGACGATCCACCACCGCCTTGACCATGGACAACCCCAACCCCAGGCCGTCACTGCCGTGAGCCGATGCAAAGCGTCGATACTGACTGAACAGCTCGGGAAGCTCTTCGACGGCAATCCCTCGGCCCTGGTCGACGATCTCGCACGTTAACCAACCCTCGGTACAACTCACCCGCACGGTGATCCGCGAACCCGCCGGACTGTACTTGATGGCGTTTTCCAGCAGGTTGAACAGTGCCCGTGTCAGTAACGACTGATCGGCCAGGACCAGCGCTTCAGCATCTTCGTCGAGGTCATGCAGCAACTGAATGTTCTTCAGATGAGCGATGCTCGAGGCCTGGTCGAAAGTATCGAGCAGCAACATCGCGAACATGCTCGGCTGAAACTGATAGGCCTCGGATTCAGCCTTTGCCAACTGCACAAAGGCCTCGGTCAGGTTCAGCGCCTTGCGCACTTGTAACTCGATCTGACTGAACACTTGAGTGTCGCCAGACACCTGATGCCGCTGAACGTCGAGCAAAGCCAGAATCGCCGAGTGGGGGGCCCTCAGGTCATGAGACAGAAAACGCAGCAACACGGCCCGCTGCTCCTCGGCGTCCCGTTCGACGCTCAAGTCAGTGAGGCTCAGTAACCAGCCAATCACCGAGTCGCCCTCGGCCGGCAACAGCGGCGCCAGGTCCAGACGCAGGCTGCGTGCCTGAGTGTCACGAAACTCCAGCAGCTCCAGGGTCGACAACGCCGGCAGCGTTCCATCGGACGGCACCGGGTAACCCAACTCGCTCAGTTGCTCGAGCATCTCCTCGCCCACCAGGCTGCTGGAAAATATCTCCCGAGCCTTACGGTTGGCCAACAGAATGCGCCCATTCGGATCGCTGATCAGCGTCGCCACCGGCAAGTACTCAAGGCCATCGGCAATGAAACGCCGGGTGTCACGTGTCCGGCTCATGGCCTGTTCCAGCGCGACGATTTGCCCTTGCAGCACATCGCCAGCCGGGGCCTGGGTCCGGCGGCGTTCGGGAAACACTTTCGGCTCGCTGTCCAGACGCGCCAGTTCCCAGCCGAAATAGGCGAGCACCGCATTCAGCCTTCGCCAATTCCAGATCAGGTAACCCAACAGCATACCCAGCAGACTCGCGGCCGGTGACCACCACCAACCAAGACGCAACAGCAGGCTCGAACCCAGCAGCGCGACCGCCATTGCCCCCAGGGTCAGCCATAACGCGCGACGCGGACGCACCAACATCAGGCCCAGCAACTCACCGACAATCACCACCGATAACAACGCCGCCAAACGTTCATCGAGAGCCACAATGTTGCGCTGTTGCAGCAACCCATTGAGGATATTTGCCTGAATTTCGATGCCCGGGGTGGTGCCCATGCTCGCCGATTGCGGTGTCACGTAACGGTCCCCCAAACCTGGAGCGGTGGAGCCGATCAGGATCAAGCGATCGCGCAGCAATTCGGGCGGGACTTCACCGCGCAAGACGCTGACGTAGGGCACACTGGGAAAACCCGCATCGGAACGGATGAAAGGAATCCGTATTTTGTGGGCTCGCTGCCAGCCTTGCGTCGACGGCAGGGCCGGGGTCCCGGGCATCGGTACATTCTCCTTGTCGGCAAGGGTCTGTTCGTACAGCAGCCAGGCCAGTTGCGCGCGTGTTTGTTGTGCCGGTCCTTCGCTTAAATACACACTGCGCACGATCCCGTCGGCATCCGCTTGGGCATTAATGTGCCCGATGCCTTTGACGCAATGGCTCAGTGGCGCCACCGGTTCAATTTCCCCCAAAGGCTGTCCATAACGCGCCACGCCTTCACGCAGCAACGGCACGAAGACATTTCCGGCACGGCAGGCCGCCTGGGCCAGAAGCTGATCGTTGCCGGGATGGCTATCGGGCTCGCTGAAAATCACGTCGAACAGAATGCCTTTGGCGTTCGCAGCGCCTAGCCGATCAAGCAACTGTGCGTGCATGGCCCGCGACCAAGGCCATTTGCCTAGCTGCTGCAAGCTGTAGTCATCGATCGTGACGATGAGTATTCGTGGGTCCACCGGCAGCGGGCTCAGCCGACGCAGGTTGTCGTACAGCAGATTGCTCAAGACCAGGCCATGGGTCATGGACAGCACTGCCGTCAGCGGCAACAGGATCAGACTGACCCACAGCCACTCGCGGACCATCCGCCGAAACAGCCGCTGAGCCTGGGTCGGCTCGCGGCCGTCCTTCCTTGGGCGGCCCTTCATCGGTCGTCGGCCAGGGCGCTATTGGACACGCGTGGTCCTGGGGTAATAGAAAATGTCATACACCCCGGTCTCTCCTTCTAACCCCTGAGCGTCATACGCCGACAGGCGAACATGGTAGAACAGCGCTTTCAGCCCGCTGAATTTGACCTCGGGCGTGCTGGAAAACTGCTCTTGCTTGATGTCCAGAAAGTTCGCGTCGGTGGCCACTTGCGCCCGATAACGCGTGGCGCCTTCGATGGGCTTCATGATCAATTGCCAGACAGGCACATTACCCGTTTGACCGGCCTGCCCCAACAAACGTGGGGCAGGTAACAAGTCGATTGGCGTCAACGTGCCTTGTTTCTGAATACGCAAGCCCTGACGGGCCATGACCTGGACTTCATCATCCTCAGGGCCCTGAGTCCGTTTGGCAGTGGAGCGGGCAGAGCGGGGGCGCGACAGTTCCTCATCACGATTGACCGCCACTTGCCCGTTCAGCACTTCCAGTAATGCCTGGCCACCATCATCGTTGCGCACCCGGAAGTGCGTACCCCGTACGCCCAGTACACCGACCGGCGTGACGATCTGAAAACGATCATGGTCGCTGGCACGCTTGATCACATACGACTCGACCTGGCCCTGCTCGAGGATAACCTGAGGGATCGAATGTTCTTCATTGAGGTGTAGCGTGATCTGGGAGCTGGAAGGCAGCACTACCCGCGAGCCATCACCCAGGGAAAGGCTGACAAACGCCGAGGGCGAGGTCTTGATGCCTTCCCGCTCGTCGATCGGCATGCCTTCCTGCAGTGGCGTCTGTTTACCTTTGGCATCCAGCTTCCAGGCTTCGCCAGTCAGATGTTCGACAGTCGCGGGCAGCGGTTGGCCGCGACATTGTTGATTATCATCGATATAGGGCAGACGTTTTGCCGAGGCGGCAGCCGCCGATGCACTCTGGGTGAACAATTCCATCAACCCGGCAACCAGTAAAAGACAAACGCCAGAACGGCGTGGGAGCAATAAGGTCATGAGGTTCATGGATTGGCTTTTATGCTCTTATACAAATCATGCCGGGAAACGCCCGCGCTGACGCACGATACCTGACCGGATGCTCTGGCAGATAGCCATGGGTGCAAAGGAAATGAGATGACACATCCCTGTGTCGGAACCGAGCAGGCACTCCATGTGTTTTTCCCCTGAACTGCAGACTCGCCGAAAACCGGCGATCGACGGTCCTGCAGTTTGGCATTGACGCTCCCTGCGTCGGAGCACATCCCAATGCCCCTGTGCCGCTCAGCGAAAACGAATTTACCGGCATAAGCGACCTTGCGCGGTCATTCTCAATATTTGTTCAGAATTGACTGAAGGCGCCTAAAACACCCAACGTTGTTGCGCCGAACGAATGTCGAGCTGGGCGGCTTCCACCTGTGCGGAGTGCACCGGGGCAAAGCCTGGCGAGTCGCCCATCACCGTGTTCGTCTCTGCCGGGCCGAAGTAACGCGGTGCAACATTCTGCTCGATGACAGATATTGACTGGACCGTGGTGCATCCCAATCCGAGACCCGCGGCCAACATCAACGCTGTTAATCTTGTAAACCCGTTAAAGATAATCTTTAGACGCATTTTTTCCCACAGTCCCTCTGGAGCATTCTGCCGATAATTCATCGCCTACCGGCTAAGTGATATCAGCGTATCCACACTTGGGAAGTTCACAGCAATTCGCCACAATTGTTCAGATTCAACCAATCAGCCTAAACTCCCGCAGGAATTTTCTTAACCGTTGCACTTACGAGATGAAGGAAGCACTCGGCATGCGTGTCGCAATACTGGATGACGAACCCGCCGAACTCCGCCGGGTGGAACAGACACTGCGACAGATCCCCGTCACGGGGGAGCAGACGTGGACGTTGCACAGTTTCGAGCGGGGAGAGGACCTGTTACGGCAACTTCGCCGGGAAACTTTCGATCTGCTGATCCTCGACTGGCAATTGCCCGACATCAGCGGTCTGTCGTTGTTGCGCTGGACCCGGGAACACATGGACTCACCACCGGCCGCGATCATGCTCACCAGTCGCGATACCGAAAGCGATATCGTCCAGGCCTTGAACGCCGGAGCCGACGATTACGTGAGCAAACCGTTTCGTCCTAATGAGCTGATGGCTCGGGTGAGCGCCGTACTTCGTCGGCATGGACTGCAACGCGCGGCAGCCACCGAAATACTCACATTCAATGACCTCGAATTCGACGACGCCGAACTCACTGTCACCCGTGCCTCCACCCCCATCAGCCTGACCGAACGGGAATACCGTCTCGCCCGCTGCCTGTTCGCCAATCTGGGCCGACCTTTGTCCCGTGAATACTTGTATGAGCGCTTTTGGACCCATGAAGAAATCGTGTCCTCCCGGCCTCTGGATACTCATATTTATCGCCTGCGCAACAAGCTGGGGCTGACGGCTGATCGCGGTTGGCAACTGCTGACGATTTACGGGTATGGGTATCGGCTTGAGAGCGTAGCCACCGCTAGCGAATGATTCGACGAACAATATAAAAGTCCAACGCTGAGCGTTGGCAGTGTCCATTACGGTAGTTCTGCGCGGGAAATCAATCCCCCGCCCATGTAGATTTCAATTGATCAATGTTCTGGCACAACCGCCTTAGTCCGAGCGCAACCTGGCTCTGGGGGCGGCATGGATTGTGTCGGCAGACTTGCGATAGAGGCCGACTGCCAATCCCATAATGATGATCGCAATTGAAATCAAGTTCGGTATCGAGATGTGTTCGCCGATAATCAGCATCGAACTGCCGATGCCGAATACCGGAATCAACAACGACAGCGGTGCCACTGTTGAAACAGGATAAAGCTTCAACAGCGAGTTCCACCCCCAATAGGCAAAGTGTGTGGCCAGATAAACCTGGAAAATAATCGATAGCACAGCTGTCAGGTCGAGACTGCTTTGCAGATTCTCAAAGGGCGCGGCACCTTGCATGAGCCAGGCGATGAAGAAGAGTGGGATGGGTGGAAACAGACTGGCCCAGACCATAAATGAAAAGATCTCTTTGACACCGGATGTCTTGATAATCACGTTGCCGACGCTCCAGGCGACTGCACTCAGCACAATCAGCAGTACTCCAAGTATCGCGTGCTCCCCTTGCTGAGTAGAAATGATGCCCGCCAACCCGACCAATGCCAGCAGTGCCCCGATAAGCTGAGCCCTACGTAGCTTCTCTTTAAATAATAACGCCCCCCAACCCATGGTGAAGAACACGCTGAGCTGGATGATCAGCGAAGCAATACCGGGGCTGACACCGACCTGGATGCCATAGTTGATTACGCCCCACATACCCAATCCGAAAATGAAGCCGTAGGCGACAACATAGCTGAACTTGATGGCGGGGCGCTTTATGAAGAACACCAAAGGTATGGCGGCGAGTGCAAAGCGTATTCCGGTTAACACAAAGGGATCGATCGAGCGTAACCCCAGCTTGGTGATTGGAAAGTTCACTCCCCACACTAAAGTGACGAGTATCGCCAGAACCAAATGTTTTTTCTGCATATCCCTAGCCTCACATTAAGCGGCACACCGCGGTATGCCTCATTCCAATCAGTTCAATGCGAACCGTTTCTGCATCAGGCATTTTTGGAGATGTGATTCTATGGTCCAAAATTTTGGCCTGCTTGCTATAGCAGGTCTACTTTTGTCAAAATCGGGCCATGTCGATCAATCCAACACTGGATCCCTACGAGCATGGAAGCCCCGATGCTGTGGTGAACCTGAGCAAGTATTCTTCGGGTACTGTTTTTGCGCGGCATACGCACAGTCGTGGTCAGTTTGCGTACGCCTCGACGGGCGCGTTGAAGATGTTCACCGATCAGGGGAATTGGGTTGTCCCGCCTCAAAGAGCGCTTTGGGTTCCCGCGTGCGTGTCGCATGAAATGCATATGCGCGGCGACGTGACCATGATCAATACTTACCTCAATGAGGCTGCCTCCATCCGCGCCGGTTTGCCGGAGCATTGCCAGGTCTACGATGTTTCGCCGTTGCTGAGGCATCTGTTGGAAGCAGCGCTGGCCATCGACCCGGAGCAAGCGCCTAGTATCCGAAGCCAGTCCGTACAGACGCTGCTGGTGGATGAAATCGGCACCATGTCGGAGCTTCCATTGAGCGCACCATTGCCTTCGGAACCTCGACTGGCCGTTTCGTGCCATCGATTCCTGGATGCCCCCACGCAGAATATCTCCATCAGTGAAATGGCCAGCTGGTCGAACATGAGCCGGCGAACGTTCACGCGATGTTTTCGGGAAGCGACTGGCATGAGTTTTGTCTTCTGGAGACAGCAAGTCTGTCTACTCGAAGCCACGTCCAGACTGAGCAATGGTTCATCTATCACCGAAGTGGCGATGGATCTGGGTTACAGCAGCCCAAGCGCATTTACCTCGGTATTTCGGCGTAACCTGGGGGATTCACCGGGGCGTTATCTGGCCAAGTCCAAAGGCGCATCGATGTTCTGAGCGATTGATCAAGAAGGGTGTCTAGTCCTGAAACAGGTGTAAACCTTATTCAGGACGGGACACGCGCAATAAAAAAGGCCAACGCATAGCGTTGGCCTTTTTTGTTTTAGCGGTCCTGCCGGATCAGAAGTCCAGGTTGGACACCGCCAAGGCGTTGCTTTCGATGAAGTCACGGCGAGGTTCGACCGCATCACCCATCAGGGTGTTGAAGATCTGGTCGGCGCCGATGGCGTCTTCGATGGTCACTTTGAGCATGCGGCGCGAGCCCGGATCCATGGTGGTTTCCCACAGCTGATCAGGGTTCATCTCACCCAGACCTTTGTATCGCTGGATGGTATGACGCTTGGTGCTTTCGGCCATCAACCATTCAAGGGCTTCCTTGAATTCGGTGACGGCTTTCTTGCGTTCGCCACGCTGGATATAAGCGCCATCGTCCAGCAGGGTGCTCAGTTGAGCGCCCAGGGAAACGACGGTCTTGTAATCGTTGCTGCCGAAGAAGTCGCGGTTGAAGGTGACGTAGTTCGACAGGCCGTGGGAGATCAGTTCGACCTCTGGCAGCCAGACATTACGTTCACGGTCTTCGCGCAGGCTGGCCTTGTAGACCAGGCCGGACTTCTCGACGGTGCGCAGGCGAACTTCGTACTGAGCCAGCCAATCCTGCATCGCTGCGTGGTCGGACAGTTGCTCCATGCTCACGGCTGGCAGGTAGATGAAGTGCTCGGTCAGTTCCTGCGGGTACAGGCGCGACAGGCGCTTGAGGGTCTTCATCACCAGACGGAAGTCATTCACCAGACGCTCGAGAGCTTCACCGGAGATACCCGGGGCTTCTTCGTTCAGGTGCAGGCTCGCATCTTCCAGGGCCGACTGCGTCATGTACTCTTCCATGGCGTCGTCGTCTTTGATGTATTGCTCTTGCTTGCCTTTCTTCACTTTGTACAGCGGCGGCTGAGCGATGTAGATGTAGCCACGCTCGATCAGCTCCGGCAGCTGACGGAAGAAGAAGGTCAGCAGCAGGGTACGGATGTGCGAACCGTCGACGTCAGCATCGGTCATGATGATGATGTTGTGATAACGCAGCTTGTCGATGTTGTACTCGTCGCGACCGATGCCGCAGCCTAGCGCGGTGATCAAGGTGCCCACTTCTTGCGAAGAGATCATCTTGTCGAAGCGCGCCTTCTCGACGTTCAGGATCTTGCCCTTCAATGGCAGGATGGCCTGGGTCTTGCGGTTACGTCCCTGCTTGGCGGAGCCGCCAGCAGAGTCACCTTCCACGAGGTACAGTTCGGAAAGGGCAGGGTCTTTTTCCTGGCAGTCCGCCAGTTTGCCCGGCAGGCCGGCGATGTCCAGCGCGCCTTTACGACGGGTCATCTCACGGGCTTTACGCGCCGCTTCACGCGCACGCGCCGCGTCGATCATCTTGCCGACGACCAGCTTGGCTTCGTTCGGGTTTTCCAGCAGGAAGTCGGAGAAGTACTTGCCCATTTCCTGTTCGACCGCGGTCTTCACTTCGGAAGACACCAGCTTGTCTTTGGTCTGGGAGCTGAACTTCGGATCCGGCACTTTCACCGAAATGATCGCCGTCAGGCCTTCGCGGGCATCGTCACCGGTGGTGGCGACTTTGTGCTTCTTCGCCAGGCCTTCAGCTTCGATGTAGGTGTTCAGGTTACGCGTCAGTGCCGAACGGAAACCCACCAGGTGAGTACCGCCATCGCGCTGTGGAATGTTGTTGGTGAAGCACAACAGGTTCTCGTTGAAGCTGTCGTTCCACTGCAGGGCGATTTCCACACCGATGCCGTCTTCACGCTGGATGTTGAAGTGGAACACCTGGTTGACCGCAGTCTTGTTGGTGTTCAGGTATTCAACGAATGCACGCAGACCACCTTCGTACTTGAACAACTCTTCCTTGCCGCTGCGCTCGTCCTTGAGGACGATGCCGACACCGGAGTTGAGGAAGGACAGTTCGCGAATCCGCTTGGCCAGGATGTCCCAGCTGAAGTGGATGTTCTTGAAGGTGTCAGCCGAAGGCTTGAAGTGAATCTGGGTACCGGTGGATTCGCTGTCGCCAACGATTTTCATCGGTTCTTGCGGAACACCGTGGACGTAGGTCTGTTCCCAGATCTTGCCGCTGCGGCGAACGGTCAGGACCAGTTCTTCGGACAGGGCGTTAACCACCGATACACCTACACCGTGCAGACCACCGGAAACCTTGTAGGAGTTGTCGTCGAACTTACCGCCGGCGTGCAGCACGGTCATGATGACCTCGGCCGCCGAAACGCCTTCTTCTTTATGCACGTCTACCGGGATGCCACGACCGTTGTCGCGAACAGTGATGGATTCATCCGGGTGGATGATGATGCTGATGTCGTCGCAGTGGCCGGCCAAAGCTTCGTCGATCGAGTTATCGACCACCTCGAACACCATGTGGTGCAGACCGCTGCCATCGTCGGTGTCACCAATGTACATACCGGGACGTTTGCGTACGGCATCCAGGCCTTTCAGCACTTTAATGCTCGTTGAGTCGTACGTATTTTCTTCGCTCAATGCCTTCACTCCCGATGGTCGTGGGTCTGGGTGATACGGCCCTGTTCCACGTGGAACAAAGCGACTGGCGTTTCCGTCTGCCAGCCTTCCCTCAATAATTCGTGATCTACACAGGTGATAAAAACCTGGCAGCGTAAGTCTTCCAGCAAGCGACAAAGCGCGCGACGGTGGTGCTCGTCCAGTTCGGACGGCAAGTCATCCACCAGATAAATACACTGGCCGCGTCGGGCCTGGCTGACCAAGTGCCCTTGGGCAATCCGCAATGCACAGACCACCAACTTCTGCTGACCACGGGACAAAATGTCCGCGGCGTTATGTGCGCCTAATCGGAGACGCAAATCAGCCCGTTGTGGTCCGGCCTGGGTATGACCCATTTGCTGATCCCGCTGAAGGGATCCAGCGAGCACTGCACTCAACTCACGGTCTTTGTCCCAGCCTCGGTAATAGCTGAGCGTCAAGCCCTCAAGCTCAACCAGTTCGCTCAAGGTCTGTTCAAAGACTGGTTTCAAGGCTTTGATGTAAGCGCGGCGGTATTCATCTATTTCATCGCTGGCCTGGCACAGTTCCCTGTCCCAAACCGCTTGCGAAACGGCGTCAAGTGTACCATGCCGCAGCCAAGAGTTTCTCTGGCGCAAGGCCTTCTGCAAGCGCTGCCACGTAGACATGAATCGCGGTTCCACGTGGAACACACCCCAGTCGAGAAACTGCCGGCGAATCTTCGGCGCGCCTTCCAGCAGGCGGAAGCTGTCCGGGTTGATCAACTGCAGCGGCAGGATCTCCGCCAGTTGTGCCGCACTACGGGCGTTCTGCCCGTCGATACGGATCTGGAACTCTCCCTGACGATCGCGAGATATCCCCAATGCGCTGTGCCCACCCTCGGCCAATTCGACCTGGCCAAATACTGTGCACGCCAATTGTTCGTACTGAATAACCGGCAACAGGCGGGTGCTACGAAACGAACGGGCAAGCCCCAGCAGATGAATGGCTTCCAGAACACTGGTTTTGCCGCTGCCGTTGGCGCCGTAAAGAATGTTGATTCGGGGGGAGGGGGAGAAGGTCACCGGGTGCAGATTGCGCACCGCGGTGACCGAGACGCGACTTAAGGACATCTAGCTTCTGCTGAGCATGATTACAGACGCATCGGCATGACAACGTAAGCCGAGTCGTCGTTGTCGGACTCTTGCACCAGCGCACTGCTGTTGGAGTCGGACAGGATCAGGCGAACCTGCTCGGTGGTCATCACGCCCAATACGTCGAGCAGATAGCTCACGTTGAAGCCGATTTCCAGAGAGCCGCCGTTGTACTCAACGCCCACTTCTTCTTCCGCTTCCTCTTGCTCCGGGTTGTTCGCCTGGATCTTCAGCTGACCGTTGGCCAGCTGCAGACGGATGCCGCGGTACTTCTCGTTGGACAGAATCGCGGTACGGCTGAACGCTTCACGCAGGGCCTGGCGATCGCCGAGTACCAGCTTGTCGCCACCTTTAGGCAGAACACGCTCGTAGTCAGGGAATTTACCGTCGACCAGTTTCGAGGTGAAGGTGAACTCGCCGGTGGTAGCACGGATGTGGTGCTGGCCCAGCACGATGCTGACGTTGCCGTCCGGTTCGGTCAGCAGACGTGCCAGTTCCAGGATACCTTTGCGTGGCACGATGACCTGATGACGATCCGGCTGACCGATATCGGCCTGCATCGAGCACATGGCCAGACGGTGACCGTCGGTCGCCACAGCGCGGATGATCCCGGCCGAGACTTCCAGCAGCATGCCGTTGAGGTAATAACGCACGTCCTGCTGCGCCATGGCGAAGCTGGTGCGTTCGATCAGGCGACGCAGTTTGCTTTGCTCAAGGCTGCAGGTCAGCGAACCCGGGCCTTCTTCCACCGTCGGGAAGTCGTTGGCCGGCAGGGTCGACAGGGTGAAGCGGCTACGGCCGGCCTTCACCACGAGCTTCTGCTCATCGACCTTGATGTCGATCAGCGCGTCGTTTGGCAGGCTCTTGCAGATGTCCATCAGCTTGCGCGCAGGCACAGTGATGGAACCCGGGTCTGCAGGCTCTTCGAGTTGCACACGACCGACCAGCTCGACTTCCAGGTCGGTACCGGTCAGCGACAGTTGCTGGCCTTCGACAACCAGCAGCACGTTGGAAAGCACCGGCAAGGTCTGTCGGCGCTCGACGACGCCTGCGACCAGTTGCAGGGGTTTCAACAGGGCTTCGCGTTGAATGGTGAAATGCATGGTCTAGTCCCTTGCCTTAATAAGCTGCGCTGGTGTTCATCAAGTGGTCAGTGTACGCAGCAGGTTCTTGTAGTCCTCGCGGATGTCCGCGTCGGATTCCTTAAGCTCGTTGATCTTGCGGCAGGCGTGCAAAACAGTCGTGTGGTCGCGGCCGCCAAACACATCGCCGATTTCCGGCAGGCTGTGGTTGGTCAATTCCTTGGACAACGCCATAGCGACCTGACGCGGACGTGCTACCGAGCGTGAACGACGCTTGGACAGCAGGTCGGAGATCTTGATCTTGTAATACTCAGCGACGGTGCGCTGAATGTTATCCACAGAGACCAGTTTATCTTGCAACGCCAACAAGTCTTTCAGGGATTCGCGAATCAACTCGATGGTGATGTCGCGACCCATAAAGTGCGAGTGGGCGATCACGCGTTTGAGCGCGCCTTCCAGCTCACGGACGTTGGAGCGAATACGCTGGGCGATGAAGAATGCCGCGTCGTGTGGCAGATCGACTTTGGCCTGGTCGGCCTTTTTCATCAGGATCGCTACACGGGTTTCCAGCTCCGGCGGCTCGACGGCAACCGTCAGGCCCCAGCCAAAGCGGGATTTAAGGCGTTCTTCAAGGCCTTCAATTTCTTTCGGATAGCGGTCACTGGTGAGAATGACCTGCTGGCCACCTTCGAGCAGGGCGTTGAAGGTGTGGAAAAACTCTTCCTGCGAACGTTCCTTGCGAGCGAAGAACTGAATGTCATCGATCAGCAACGCATCCACCGAACGGTAGAAGCGCTTGAACTCGTTGATCGCGTTCAACTGCAGCGCCTTGACCATGTCGGCCACGAAACGCTCCGAATGCAGGTACACGACCTTGGCATTCGGGTTCTTCTTTAATAGGTGGTTACCCACAGCGTGCATCAAGTGGGTTTTACCCAAACCGACGCCACCATAAAGGAAGAGCGGGTTGTAACCGTGCTTGGGGTTGTCCGCCACCTGCCAGGCCGCAGCCCGTGCCAGTTGGTTGGACTTACCTTCGACGAAGTTCTCGAAGGTGAAAGTGCGGTTCAGGTAGCTGGTGTGCTTGAGCGCACCTTCGACCTGCACCGTGCGATGCTCGGAACGAACCGGGGCCTGTTGCGAACTGGCGCCGGCCATAGGGTCGAAGCTGTCGCGGGACGGCTCTTCACTGACCTCGGCAACTTTTTGCGTCGAACGCTTGGTCGGTGCCGCCGCCGGAGCAGGGGCTGGAGCGCTGACCGGTGCGGCCGCCGCCTGAGCCTGGGACGCCGCAGCGGCCAACGGGGCATTGGGTGCCGCACGCGGTGCCGAACTGCGTTTGCTGCCTATTAATAAGGAAAGCGCCGGCGCCATGCCATTGCCGTGCTCATCCAGCAGTTCAAGGACGCGGCCCAGGTACTTTTCGTTGACCCAGTCGAGAACAAAACGATTCGGTGCGTAGACACGCAACTCGTCGCCTTCGGCTTCGACCTGTAGCGGGCGGATCCAAGTGTTGAATTGTTGGGCAGGCAGCTCATCGCGCAAAAGCTCCACGCACTGCTGCCAAAGTTCCACTGACACGGATATCCCCTAAGTTGAAAGCCGGTGAGGCAAAAACAAGCGGTCATTGTAGCGGCCAGACGCCCACTTATCCACATGCAGGTTGCGCACAGGGCATGAATTATCAACGCGTTAACCCTCAAAAAGAAGACCAACGGTATGTGCATAAGCTCTGTGGATAACCGCCCATGAGGGCACTGGACAAGTGGGGGCGAAACTCGGTGGATAACCTGCCTGTGGATAACTGACCTTTCCACACACAGCTTATCCGATAGCGCAGCACAGGCTGATCACCGTTTTCCACTGTAGTTGTCATTCTCTGTACATCACGGTTTTTAAGGGCTTAAGGCAGTTATCCACAGATGATCGCGTGCCTAGCTTTTACTAGCTTTACAGAAAAGCTTTAAATAATTCCCTTCTTTATTTCTATATCTAGCGAACGACCTGCGGACGAGCAAATCCTCTGGAGATCTATTTATAAGGAAACGTTGGTTGGAAATTGACCTAGAGGCTTGCTTTCTCTAGAATCCCCGGTCTCTTAAAACGGGGGCCATTCCGGCCCGTTGTGGACGAACCAGGTAACACGACAATGAAACGTACTTTCCAACCAAGCACTATCAAACGCGCTCGTACCCACGGTTTCCGTGCTCGCATGGCTACCAAGAACGGTCGTGCCGTCCTGTCGCGTCGTCGCGCCAAAGGTCGTGCGCGTCTGGCAGTTTGATAATCCGGCACTGGAGGTGAGTCAGGACTTCAGTCGGGATAAGCGTCTGCTTACTCCCCGGCATTTCAAGGCAGTCTTTGACTCCCCTACCGGCAAGGTTCCGGGGAAAAATCTCCTGCTCCTTGCGCGCAATAACGATCTTGATCACCCCCGTCTCGGGCTGGTTATCGGGAAAAAGAGCGTAAAGCTCTCCGTCGAGCGCAATCGCCTCAAACGTCTGATGCGCGAATCGTTTCGCCTGAACCAGGATTCACTGGTCGGTTGGGACATTGTTATCGTCGCGCGCAAAGGTTTGGGTGACGTAGAAAACCCCGAATTGATTCAGCATTTCGGCAAACTCTGGAAACGTCTGGCACGCAGCAAGCCGGTACCAGCAGTCAAAGCCGAAACTGTAGGGGTAGACAGTCCCGATGCGTAAACTGGCACTCGTTCCGATCCAGTTTTATCGCTATGCCATTAGTCCCCTGATGGCCAATCACTGTCGTTTCTACCCCAGTTGTTCCTGCTACGCGTTAGAAGCCATAGAAAATCATGGCCTTCTGCGCGGTGGCTGGCTGACCTTTCGTCGTTTAGGTCGCTGTCATCCGTGGAATCCCGGTGGTTATGACCCGGTTCCACCTATCCCTACCTCCCGTTCTTCTTCGATGGCCGAGTAATCATGGATATCAAACGCACGATCCTGATCGTCGCCCTGGCAATCGTGTCCTACGTTATGGTTCTTAAATGGAACCAGGACTATGGCCAGGCTGCCCTGCCGACTCAGAATGTTGCTTCCAGTACTACCGCACCGGGTCTACCGGATACGGCGACTGGCAATAATGCTTCCGCCAGTGACGACATCCCGCGCGCCGCAAGCGATACCAGTGCAACTGCACCTGCTGAAACGCCAGTGGCTGCAAGCAAAGACCTCATCCAGATCAAAACGGATGTGCTCAACCTGGCCATCGATCCACAAGGTGGCGATGTTGCCCAGTTG
The DNA here is from genome assembly GCF_059422365.1 of Pseudomonas sp. GW821-FHT01E10. NCBI lineage: Bacteria > Pseudomonadati > Pseudomonadota > Gammaproteobacteria > Pseudomonadales > Pseudomonadaceae > Pseudomonas > Pseudomonas sp. GW821-FHT01E10. Next base: position 123,347 of record NZ_JBWKWT010000010.1, on the reverse strand, counting down.
ACGCTGCCGCTGTATCCACGTCGCCAGGACCATCCGGAAATTCCATTCCAGTTGTTCGATAACGGCAACGAGCGGACTTATCTGGCTCAGAGCGGCCTGATCGGCACCAACGGTCCGGACGCAAGTCCTGCCGGTCGTCCGGTTTACTCCTCCGAGAAGAAGATTTATCAACTGGCTGACGGTCAGGACCAATTGGTCGTGGACCTGAAGTTCAGCAAGGACGGCGTCAACTACATCAAGCGTTTCACCCTGAAACGTGGCCTGTATGACGTAACCGTTTCCTACCTGATCGACAACCAGAGCGCTCAGCCCTGGTCCGGTGCAATGTTCGCGCAACTGAAGCGTGACGCCAGTTCCGATCCTTCTTCCAGCACTGCCACCGGCACCGCGACTTACCTGGGCGCCGCCCTGTGGACAAGTAACGAGCCGTACAAGAAAGTGTCGATGAAGGACATGGACAAGGCTCAGCTGAAAGAAACCGTCAGCGGTGGCTGGGTTGCCTGGTTGCAGCACTATTTCGTGACCGCATGGATTCCGGCCAAGGGCGAAAACAACGTCGTCCAGACCCGTAAAGACAGCAAAGGCAACTACATCATCGGCTACACCGGTCCTTCGCTGACTGCTGCGCCAGGTGCCAAAGTTGAAACCAGCGCCGTTCTGTACGCAGGTCCAAAAAGCCAGGCTGTGCTGAAACAGTTATCCCCAGGTCTGGAACTGACCGTCGACTACGGCATTCTGTGGTTCATTGCCCAGCCAATCTTCTGGTTGCTGCAACATATCCACGCACTGGTTGGTAACTGGGGCTTCTCGATCATCTTCCTGACCATGCTGATCAAGGGGATTTTCTTCCCGCTGTCGGCCGCCAGCTACAAATCCATGGCGCGCATGCGTGCAGTGGCACCGAAACTGGCCGCGCTGAAAGAGCAACATGGCGAAGACCGGCAGAAAATGTCGCAAGCCATGATGGAGCTGTACAAGAAAGAGAAGATCAATCCACTGGGTGGCTGCTTGCCAATCCTGGTGCAGATGCCGGTTTTCCTTTCGCTGTACTGGGTTCTGCTGGAAAGCGTGGAAATGCGCCAGGCGCCATTCATGCTGTGGATTACTGACCTGTCGATCAAGGATCCGTTCTTCATTCTGCCGATCATCATGGGCGCAACCATGTTCATCCAGCAGCAGTTGAACCCGACGCCTCCGGATCCAATGCAGGCCAAGGTGATGAAGCTGATGCCAATCATCTTCACCTTCTTCTTCCTGTGGTTCCCGGCCGGTCTGGTACTGTACTGGGTAGTGAACAACTGCCTGTCGATCGCCCAACAGTGGTACATCACTCGTAAGATCGAAGCGGCTACCAAAGCAGCTGCCTGATTTACACTGTGGATAACCACTCAAAACGCCCCCTAGTGGGGCGTTTTGCTATCTGTCACTTTTGTCTGGATACCGGTTTATGAGCGTTCCTCGTGAAACCATCGCTGCCGTTGCCACCGCTCAAGGTCGCGGCGGTGTGGGCATCGTCCGTATTTCCGGGCCGCTGGCGAGTGTGGCGGCCAAAGCCATCAGCGGCCGCGAGCTGAAACCGCGGTTCGCCCATTACGGCCCGTTCCTCAGTGAAAACGAAGAGGTGCTGGACGAAGGCATCGCACTGTATTTCCCGGGACCGAATTCGTTCACCGGCGAAGATGTGCTGGAGCTGCAGGGCCACGGCGGACCAATCGTCCTGGATATGTTGCTCAAACGCTGCCTTGAACTGGGCTGCCGTCTGGCCCGACCGGGTGAATTCAGCGAGCGCGCCTTCCTCAATGACAAGCTTGATCTGGCTCAGGCCGAAGCCATTGCCGACCTGATCGAGGCGAGTTCTGCACAGGCAGCACGAAATGCCCTGCGTTCGTTGCAAGGGGCGTTTTCCCAACGTGTGCATAACCTTACCGAGCAATTGATAGGCCTGCGCATTTACGTCGAAGCGGCTATCGACTTCCCCGAAGAAGAAATCGACTTCCTCGCCGATGGCCACGTGCTGAGCATGCTGGACAAAGTGCGCGACGAATTATCCACAGTGCTTCGGGAAGCCGGGCAGGGGGCCTTGCTGCGTGACGGCATGACGGTAGTCATCGCCGGTCGGCCGAATGCCGGCAAGTCCAGCCTTCTGAATGCCCTGGCCGGACGTGAAGCCGCGATCGTGACCGAGATTGCCGGCACGACCCGGGACATTCTTCGCGAACATATCCACATCGATGGCATGCCGTTGCATGTGGTCGACACTGCCGGGCTGCGGGATACCGACGATCAGGTCGAGAAAATCGGCGTCGAACGAGCATTGAAAGCCATCGGCGAGGCGGATCGGGTATTGCTGGTGGTCGATGCCACGGCTCCCGAGGCCCTTGATCCATTTGCCTTGTGGCCTGAATTCCTCGAAACCCGCCCGGATCCGGCAAAAGTGACGCTGATTCGTAACAAGGCAGACCTGACGGGCGAAGCAATTGCCCTGGAAGTCAGTAACGATGGCCACGTCACGATCAGCCTCAGTGCCAGGTCCGCCGGCGAAGGCCTGGAGTTGTTGCGCGAGCATCTCAAGGCCTGCATGGGTTACGAGCAGACCTCTGAAAGCAGCTTCAGTGCTCGCAGGCGTCACCTGGAGGCACTGCGCCATGCGAGTGCGTCCCTCGAACACGGCCGCGCACAGCTGACGTTAGCGGGTGCCGGTGAACTGCTGGCCGAAGATTTGCGGCAAGCCCAGCAGTCTTTGGGCGAGATCACCGGGGCATTCAGCTCCGATGATCTGCTGGGCAGGATCTTTTCCAGCTTCTGCATCGGTAAATAGTCCTTCTGCGTTACCCACAGACAGGCCGTTCTGGCCTGTCTGCTCCCCTTCTTCTGAAATAGACCTCCGCTCCCGAGCAGATTTTTCTGTTCGGGCAGATTTTCCGTGCCCGGGATTTGCTCGGTCAGCCCTTTTCTGTGGATTAAGCCCTGTGAATAACTGCCGCTAAGGGCAGTTGATAACAAGGCCTCAAAACTGAAGATAACCGCCTCTGTGGATAACACCCCCTTTCATCCACAGGCTTACACCGGTTATCCAAGGGCCTCCTCGGCACATGACCACAGGGTTTTGAATCTCTGTACACATTGAAAATAAAGGCCTCTATGAATCTATCCACAGAAAGGTGGGTCAGTAGAAATAAACATAAAAACAAAGATTTAATAAATTTCTCTCTTTTTAATTTCTATAACCCCGACTTCTCCACAGCTGGTTAAATTTTGTGCAAAGGGTTCTTTAGGAAGGGCGAAGTCCCTATACTTGCCGACCAGGTCCAAGAACCTGAGCTCAAACTATTCCGGATTACCTGACTAAAGCAGGCACGAGGTGCGTGGTGGATTTCCCTTCCCGTTTTGAAGTGATCGTCATCGGCGGCGGTCATGCCGGTACCGAGGCAGCACTTGCATCAGCACGTATGGGGGCAAAAACCCTGTTGCTGACGCATAACGTGGAAACCCTCGGTGCCATGAGCTGCAATCCCGCCATTGGTGGGATCGGTAAAAGCCATCTGGTCAAGGAAATCGATGCCCTGGGCGGCGCGATGGCCATGGCTACCGATAAAGGTGGTATTCAATTTCGCGTATTGAACAGCCGCAAAGGCCCGGCCGTGCGTGCAACTCGCGCCCAGGCAGATCGGGTTCTGTACAAGGCCGCTGTCCGCGAAGCTTTGGAAAACCAGCCGAACCTGTGGATATTTCAACAGGCCGCGGACGACCTGATCGTCGAACAGGAACAAGTGCGCGGCGTTGTCACGCAAATGGGCCTGCGTTTCTTCGCCGACTCCGTGGTGCTGACGACGGGCACCTTCCTCGGTGGACTTATCCACATCGGGATGCAGAATTATTCCGGCGGTCGCGCCGGTGATCCGCCTTCGATTGCTTTGGCACGTCGTCTGCGTGAACTGCCATTGCGTGTCGGTCGCCTGAAAACCGGTACTCCGCCGCGTATCGACGGTCGGTCTGTGGATTTCTCGGTCATGACCGAGCAAGCCGGTGATACGCCGATCCCGGTCATGTCGTTCATGGGCTCCAAAGAACAGCACCCGAAACAGGTCAGTTGCTGGATCACCCACACCAACGCCCGGACCCACGAAATCATTGCCGCCAACCTCGACCGTTCGCCGATGTATTCCGATGCCGGGTTGATCGAAGGCATCGGCCCACGTTATTGCCCATCGATCGAAGACAAGATCCATCGCTTTGCCGACAAGGAAAGCCACCAGGTCTTCATCGAACCGGAAGGGTTGACCACTCACGAGCTGTACCCGAACGGGATATCCACATCCTTGCCGTTCGACGTGCAATTGCAGATCGTGCAATCGATCCGCGGCATGGAAAACGCGCACATCGTGCGTCCGGGCTACGCCATCGAGTACGACTACTTCGACCCGCGTGACCTGAAGTACAGCCTGGAAACCAAAGTCATCGCCGGTCTGTTCTTCGCCGGGCAAATCAACGGCACCACCGGTTACGAAGAAGCCGGCGCCCAGGGTTTGCTGGCTGGAGCCAACGCCGCACTGCGAGCCCAGGGCAAAGATGCCTGGTGCCCGCGTCGTGATGAAGCGTACATCGGCGTTTTGGTTGACGACCTGATTACCCTCGGTACCCAGGAACCGTATCGGATGTTCACATCCCGCGCCGAATACCGCTTGATTCTGCGCGAAGACAACGCCGACCTGCGCCTGACCGAAAAAGGTCGCGAACTGGGTCTGGTGGATGACGCGCGTTGGGCGGCTTTCTGCAAAAAACGCGAAAGCATCGATCTGGAAGAACAACGCCTGAAAAGTACCTGGGTTCGCCCGGGCACCGAGCAGGGCGATGCGATTGCCGAGAAGTTCGGCACGCCGCTGACCCACGAATACAATTTGCTCAACCTGCTGAGCCGTCCGGAAATCGACTACGCTGGTCTGATCGCCGTGACTGGCGGGGGCGCAGAAGATCCACAGGTCGCCGAACAGGTCGAAATCAAGACCAAATACGCCGGTTACATCGACCGTCAACAGGATGAAATCGCACGCCTGCGGGCCAGCGAAGACACCAAACTGCCTGTGGATATCGATTACACGAACATCTCCGGTCTCTCCAAGGAGATCCAGAGCAAGCTCGGTGCGACCCGTCCAGAGACTTTGGGCCAGGCGTCGCGTATTCCGGGCGTGACCCCAGCGGCGATTTCGCTGTTGATGATTCATTTGAAAAAACGCGGCGCGGGCCGTCAGTTGGAGCAAAGCGCTTGAGTTCGTTGGTTACCTCGCAACATGCAGAAGAGTTATCCACAGGTGCTCGCCAGCTCGGTGTCACACTGACGGAAGCCCAGCACGCTCAGCTGCTGGGTTATCTGGCCTTGTTGATCAAATGGAACAAGGCTTACAACCTGACCGCCGTGCGTGATCCGGACGAAATGGTCTCCCGTCACCTGCTCGATAGCTTGAGCGTGATGTCGTTCGTCGAAAATGGTCGCTGGCTGGACGTTGGCAGCGGCGGAGGCATGCCGGGTATTCCGTTGGCGATCCTGTTTCCTGAGTCCCAGGTGACCTGTCTGGACAGCAACGGCAAGAAAACCCGCTTCCTGACCCAGGTCAAACTCGAACTCAAACTGGATAACCTGCAAGTTATCCACAGTCGCGTCGAAGCCTTCCAGCCTGAACTGCCATTCAACGGGATCATTTCCCGGGCGTTCAGCAGCATGGAAAACTTCAGCAACTGGACTCGCCATTTGGGCGACGCCGACACACGCTGGCTGGCAATGAAGGGCGTTCATCCCGCCGATGAGCTGGTAGCATTGCCGGCAGACTTCCACCTCGATAGCGAACACGCCCTGGCCGTACCCGGTTGCCAAGGCCAACGCCATCTGCTGATACTGCGCCGCACGGCATGATTGGGAACACAAGCAAGAATGGCTAAGGTATTCGCGATAGCGAACCAAAAGGGTGGTGTGGGCAAGACCACCACCTGCATCAACCTCGCAGCTTCCCTGGTCGCTACCAAGCGTCGGGTGCTGTTGATCGATCTTGATCCACAGGGCAACGCCACCATGGGTAGCGGTGTGGATAAACACGGTCTGGAAAACTCGGTCTACGATCTGTTGATCGGCGAATGTGATCTGGCCCAGGCCATGCACTATTCCGAACACGGTGGTTACCAGTTGTTGCCGGCAAACCGCGATCTGACCGCGGCCGAAGTCGTTCTGCTGGAAATGCAGATGAAGGAAAGCCGCCTGCGCAGCGCGTTGGCGCCGATCCGTGAAAACTACGATTACATTTTGATCGACTGCCCGCCATCGCTGTCGATGCTCACGCTCAATGCGCTGGTTGCCGCCGACGGGGTCATTATCCCCATGCAGTGCGAGTACTTCGCGCTCGAAGGGTTGAGCGACCTTGTGGATAACATCAAGCGCATTGCCGAACTGCTGAACCCGAACCTGAAAGTCGAAGGCCTGTTGCGGACCATGTATGACCCGCGCCTGAGCCTGATGAACGACGTCTCGGCGCAGCTCAAGGAACACTTTGGCGATCAGCTCTACGACACCGTGATTCCGCGCAACATCCGTCTGGCCGAAGCGCCAAGCTATGGCATGCCGGCGCTGGCGTACGATAAATCATCGCGCGGCGCGATTGCCTATCTGGCATTGGCCGGTGAGATGGTTCGCCGTCAACGCAAAAATTCACGCACCGCCGCTGCCCAGGCAACTTAAGGAATCCCCATGGCCGTCAAGAAACGAGGTCTCGGACGTGGACTGGATGCACTGCTGAGTGGTCCGACTGTCAGCTCGCTGGAAGAACAAGCGGTGCAAGCCGACCAGCGTGAGCTGCAGCACCTGCCCCTGGACCTGATCCAGCGTGGCAAGTACCAGCCGCGTCGCGACATGGATCCTCAGGCGCTGGAAGAGCTGGCGCAGTCGATCAAGGCTCAGGGCGTGATGCAGCCGATCGTGGTTCGCCCGATTGGCAGCGGTCGCTTCGAAATCATCGCCGGCGAACGCCGCTGGCGCGCCAGCCAGCAGGCTGGCCAGGAAACCATCCCGGCGATGGTCCGCGATGTGCCGGATGAAACCGCCATCGCCATGGCGTTGATCGAGAATATCCAGCGCGAAGACCTCAATCCGATCGAAGAAGCGGTGGCCTTGCAGCGTTTGCAGCAGGAATTCCAGCTGACTCAGCAACAAGTGGCCGAGGCTGTGGGTAAGTCCCGCGTTACCGTGGCCAACCTATTGCGCCTGATTTCGTTGCCGGAAGTCATCAAGACCATGCTGTCTCACGGCGACCTGGAAATGGGTCATGCCCGTGCCTTGCTGGGTTTACCGGAAAACCAACAGGTTGAAGGGGCGCGACATGTTGTCGCACGGGGGCTGACTGTGCGCCAGACTGAAGCACTGGTTCGCCAGTGGTTGAGTGGCAAACCGGAGCCTGTGGAACCGGCAAAACCGGACCCGGATATCGCCCGGCTCGAGCAGCGCCTGGCCGAGCGCCTAGGCTCTGCGGTGCAGATCCGCCACGGAAAGAAGGGTAAGGGGCAGTTGGTGATCGGCTACAACTCTCTTGATGAACTTCAAGGTGTGCTCGCACACATCCGCTGAAACAATTCCTCTTGTAGCGTGAAGTCGGAAATCACTACCTGACAGTTGAATAGGGGCAGAACCGCCCCTATACTCTGCGCGCATTTTGTCGGCACAAATTATGCCAAGTTATTGAATTTCGGCAGCCGACCATTGGGGAGCAAAAGTGATGGAAAACCGCACGCCAGACCGCTTGCCTTTCCATCGATTGGCTGTTTTTCCGGTGTTAATGGCTCAATTCGTCGTTTTGCTGATTGCCGCTTTGGCGCTCTGGCGATGGTATGGAGTCGTTGCCGGGTACTCAGGACTTTGCGGAGGCCTGATAGCCTTGCTTCCCAATATTTATTTCGCTCACAGGGCATTTCGGTTTTCCGGCGCCCGAGCAGCTCAAGCCATCGTCCGGTCTTTTTATGCCGGCGAGGCGGGCAAACTGATTTTGACGGCAGTGCTGTTTGCATTGACGTTTGCAGGTGTGAAGCCATTGGCGCCGTTAGCAGTATTCGGCGTCTTCGTGCTGACCCAACTGGTCAGCTGGTTCGCTCCCCTGCTTATGAGAACAAGACTTTCGAGACCTTAGGGCGTTTGAGGCAACCATGGCAGAAACAACCGCTTCGGGCTATATCCAGCACCACTTGCAGAACCTGACCTTCGGTCAGCTACCCAACGGCGGCTGGGGCTTTGCCCACTCCGCAGCAGAAGCCAAGGAAATGGGCTTCTGGGCTTTCCACGTCGATACCCTCGGCTGGTCGGTCGCGTTGGGTCTGATCTTCGTTCTTCTTTTCCGCATGGCGGCAAAGAAGGCGACTACAGGTGTACCTGGTGCTTTGCAGAACTTCGTTGAAGTATTGGTCGAATTCGTCGATGGCAGCGTGAAAGACAGCTTCCATGGCCGTAGTCCAGTGGTTGCACCGCTGGCACTGACCATCTTCGTCTGGGTCTTCCTGATGAACGCCATCGACCTGGTACCGGTTGACTGGATTCCTCAGCTGGCCATCCTGATCTCCGGCGACCACCACATCCCGTTCCGCGCCGTGTCGACCACCGACCCGAACGCTACCTTGGCCATGGCCTTCACGGTGTTTGCGCTGATCATTTTCTACAGCATCAAGATCAAGGGCCTCGGCGGCTTCATCGGCGAGCTGACCCTGCACCCGTTCGGTAGCAAGAACATCTTTGTTCAGGCGCTGCTGATTCCGGTGAACTTCCTGCTGGAATTCGTGACCCTGATCGCCAAGCCGATCTCCCTGGCTCTGCGTCTGTTCGGCAACATGTATGCCGGTGAGCTGGTGTTCATTCTGATCGCTGTGATGTTCGGCAGCGGTCTGCTCTGGCTGAGCGGCCTGGGCGTAGTTCTGCAGTGGGCGTGGGCTGTGTTCCACATCCTGATCATCACCCTGCAGGCATTTATCTTCATGATGCTGACCATCGTCTACCTGTCGATGGCGCACGAAGAAAACCATTAAGACCAGTCTCGACTGGTCTGATGTCCCACCCGGTCAAACGGGTGGGTGCCCTAAACGGGCTATGAAACGATTTGTTTTACCGCTTTAAAATCTAAAAAACCTAAACCATACGACGTAAAAGTCGGGAGGAAAGATGGAAACTGTAGTTGGTCTAACCGCTATCGCTGTTGCACTGTTGATCGGCCTGGGCGCACTGGGTACCGCAATTGGTTTCGGCCTGCTGGGCGGCAAGTTCCTGGAAGGCGCAGCGCGTCAGCCAGAAATGGTTCCAATGCTGCAAGTTAAAATGTTCATCGTTGCCGGTCTGCTCGACGCCGTAACCATGATCGGTGTTGGTATCGCTCTGTTCTTCACCTTTGCGAACCCGTTCGTTGGTCAAATCGCTGGCTAATTACTCGGATCTTCCGGGTAATTTGGTGTGATGGACAACGTAACTGCGAGGTGTTGGCGTGAACATTAATGCGACCCTGATTGGCCAGTCCGTTGCGTTCCTGATTTTTGTACTGTTCTGCATGAAGTTCGTATGGCCTCCGGTCATCACGGCTCTGCACGAACGTCAAAAGAAGATCGCTGATGGTCTGGACGCTGCCAGCCGAGCAGCTCGCGACCTGGAGTTGGCCCAAGAGAAAGCGGGTCAGCAACTGCGCGAAGCGAAAGCTCAGGCAGCTGAAATCATCGAGCAAGCCAAGAAACGCGGTACCCAGATTGTCGACGAAGCCCGTGAACAGGCTCGCGTCGAAGCTGACCGTGTGAAGGCTCAGGCTCAGGCCGAGATCGAACAGGAACTGAACAGCGTCAAAGACGCGCTGCGCGCCCAAGTGGGTAGCCTGGCCGTTGGCGGTGCTTCGAAGATCCTGGGCAAAGCAATCGATCAAAACGCGCACGCAGAGCTGGTTAACCAACTGGCTGCTGAAATCTAAGCGAGGGCGATCATGGCAGAACTGACCACGTTGGCCCGACCTTACGCTAAGGCGGCCTTCGAGCACGCTCAGGCCCACCAGCAACTGGCCAATTGGTCAGCCATGCTCGGCCTGGCAGCAGCGGTGTCGCAAGACGACACCATGCAGCGCGTGCTCAAGGCCCCGCGACTGACGAGCGCAGAAAAGGCCGCCACGTTCATTGACGTGTGCGGCGACAAGTTTGATGCCAAGGCACAGAACTTCATTCACGTCGTTGCCGAAAACGACCGTCTCCCGCTTCTGCCGGAGATCGCCGCTCTGTTTGACCTGTACAAGGCCGAACAAGAGAAATCGGTAGACGTTGAAGTGACCAGTGCTTTTGCATTGAACCAAGAACAGCAAGACAAACTCGCCAAGGTTCTCAGTGCACGACTCAACCGGGAAGTGCGCCTGCAAGTCGAGGAAGACTCATCCCTTATTGGTGGTGTTGTCATCCGCGCCGGCGACCTGGTTATCGATGGCTCGATTCGCGGCAAAATCGCGAAACTTGCCGAAGCATTGAAATCTTGAGTTTGAAGGGGCAGCAGAGCAATGCAGCAACTCAATCCTTCCGAAATAAGTGAAATTATCAAGGGCCGCATCGACAAGCTCGATGTGACCTCCCAAGCCCGTAACGAAGGCACTGTCGTCAGCGTATCTGACGGTATCGTGCGGATTCACGGTCTGGCCGACGTTATGTACGGCGAGATGATCGAGTTTCCGGGCGGCGTCTTCGGTATGGCTCTCAACCTGGAGCAAGACTCTGTAGGTGCCGTTGTATTGGGCGCATACCAGACTCTGGCTGAAGGCATGAGCGCCAAGTGCACCGGCCGCATCCTCGAAGTTCCGGTTGGTAAGGAACTGCTGGGTCGCGTAGTCGACGCACTGGGTAACCCAGTTGACGGCAAAGGTCCGCTGAACAACACCGAGACCGACGCGGTCGAGAAAGTTGCTCCAGGCGTGATCTGGCGTAAGTCGGTAGACCAGCCTGTACAGACTGGCTACAAGGCTGTCGATGCGATGATCCCTGTCGGCCGTGGCCAGCGTGAGCTGATCATCGGTGACCGTCAGATCGGTAAAACCGCTCTGGCGATCGACGCGATCATCAACCAGAAAGACAGCGGCATTTTCTGCGTCTACGTAGCTATCGGTCAGAAGCAATCGACCATCGCCAACGTAGTTCGCAAGCTGGAAGAAAACGGTGCACTGGCTAACACCATCATCGTTGCAGCGAGCGCTTCGGAATCTGCAGCACTGCAATTCCTGGCACCGTACTCCGGTTGCACCATGGGCGAATACTTCCGCGATCGCGGTGAAGACGCGCTGATCGTTTATGACGATCTGTCCAAGCAAGCAGTGGCTTACCGCCAGATTTCCCTGCTGCTGCGCCGTCCACCAGGCCGTGAAGCTTACCCAGGCGACGTGTTCTATCTCCACTCCCGTCTGCTGGAGCGCGCATCCCGCGTTTCGGAAGAATACGTAGAGAAGTTCACCAACGGCGCAGTGACCGGCAAAACCGGTTCCCTGACCGCACTGCCGATCATCGAAACCCAGGCTGGCGACGTTTCCGCGTTCGTTCCGACCAACGTGATTTCCATCACCGACGGTCAGATCTTCCTGGAATCGGCCATGTTCAACTCGGGCATCCGTCCTGCAGTGAACGCCGGTGTTTCGGTATCCCGTGTGGGTGGTGCCGCTCAGACCAAGATCATCAAGAAGCTGTCCGGTGGTATCCGTACCGCTCTGGCTCAGTACCGTGAACTGGCGGCATTCGCCCAGTTCGCTTCTGACCTGGACGAAGCGACCCGTAAGCAACTTGAGCATGGTCAGCGCGTTACCGAGCTGATGAAGCAGAAGCAATACGCGCCAATGTCGATCGCCGACATGTCGCTGTCGCTGTATGCCGCTGAGCGTGGGTTCCTGACCGACGTTGAAATCGCCAAGATCGGCAGCTTCGAGCAAGCGCTGATTGCTTACTTCAACCGCGATCACGCCGACTTGATGGCGAAGATCAACGTGAAGGGTGACTTCAATGACGAAATCGATGGCGGCCTGAAAGCCGGTATCGAGAAGTTCAAGGCCACCCAAACCTGGTAAGCCGCAGCGGGAGCCTAGCGGCTCCCGCTTGCTAACCTGATAGGTGTTACATGGCAGGCGCAAAAGAGATTCGCAGTAAGATTGCGAGCATCAAAAGCACGCAAAAGATTACCAGCGCCATGGAAAAAGTGGCGGTCAGCAAAATGCGCAAGGCACAAATGCGCATGGCTGCTAGCCGTCCTTATGCGGAGCGCATCCGCCAGGTTATTGGCCATCTGGCCAACGCTAACCCGGAATATCGCCACCCGTTCATGATCGACCGTGAAGTAAAGCGCGTTGGTTATGTCGTAGTGAGCAGTGACCGTGGTCTGTGTGGTGGCTTGAACACCAACCTGTTCAAGGCTTTGGTCAAGGACATGGCGGTAAACCGCGAAAACGGCGTCGAGATCGATCTGTGTGTCGTTGGTAGCAAGGGTGCGGCTTTCTTCCGCAACTTCGGCGGTAACGTCGTTGCAGCTATCAGCCACTTGGGTGAAGAGCCGTCGATCAATGATCTGATCGGCAGCGTCAAGGTGATGCTGGATGCCTACCTGGATGGCCGTATTGACCGCCTGTCCGTGGTGTCCAACAAGTTCATCAACACCATGACACAACAGCCTACCGTGGAGCAGTTGATTCCACTGGTGGCAACCCCGGATCAAGAACTCAAGCACCACTGGGATTATCTGTACGAACCGGACGCCAAAGAGCTGCTTGACGGCTTGATGGTCCGTTACGTGGAGTCGCAGGTCTACCAGGCGGTGGTCGAGAACAACGCGGCTGAACAAGCTGCGCGGATGATCGCGATGAAGAACGCTACCGACAACGCCGGTGATTTGATCAGCGATTTGCAGCTGGTCTACAACAAGGCGCGTCAGGCTGCGATCACCCAAGAGATCTCGGAAATCGTCGGCGGCGCTGCCGCGGTTTAACGGTTCAAATATTCAGAGGATCCAGCTATGAGTAGCGGACGTATCGTTCAAATCATCGGCGCCGTTATCGACGTGGAATTCCCACGCGACAGCGTACCGAGCATCTACGACGCCTTGAAAGTTCAAGGCGCCGAAACCACTCTGGAAGTTCAGCAGCAGCTGGGCGACGGCGTGGTTCGTACCATTGCGATGGGCTCCACCGAAGGCTTGAAGCGCGGTCTGGACGTCAACAACACTGGCGCAGCCATCTCCGTACCGGTCGGTAAAGCGACCCTGGGCCGGATCATGGACGTACTGGGCAACCCGATCGACGAAGCTGGTCCGATCGGCGAAGAAGAGCGTTGGGGCATTCACCGTCCTGCGCCAACCTTCGCTGAACAAGCGGGCGGCAACGAGCTGCTGGAAACAGGCATCAAGGTTATCGACCTGGTTTGCCCGTTCGCCAAGGGCGGTAAAGTCGGTCTGTTCGGTGGTGCCGGTGTAGGCAAGACCGTAAACATGATGGAACTGATCCGTAACATCGCCATCGAGCACAGCGGTTATTCCGTGTTCGCCGGTGTGGGTGAGCGTACTCGTGAGGGTAACGACTTCTACCACGAGATGAAGGACTCCAACGTTCTGGACAAAGTGGCACTGGTTTACGGTCAGATGAACGAGCCGCCGGGAAACCGTCTGCGCGTAGCACTGACTGGCCTGACCATGGCCGAGAAGTTCCGTGACGAAGGTAACGACGTTCTGCTGTTCGTCGACAACATCTATCGTTACACCCTGGCCGGTACTGAAGTATCCGCACTGCTGGGCCGTATGCCTTCGGCAGTAGGTTACCAGCCGACCCTGGCTGAAGAGATGGGCGTGCTGCAAGAGCGCATCACTTCGACCAAGCAAGGTTCGATTACTTCGATCCAGGCGGTATACGTACCAGCGGACGACTTGACCGACCCGTCGCCAGCGACCACCTTCGCCCACTTGGACGCCACTGTCGTACTGTCCCGTGACATCGCTTCCCTGGGTATCTACCCTGCGGTAGACCCACTGGACTCGACTTCGCGTCAGCTGGACCCGAACGTGATCGGCAACGACCACTACGAAACCGCTCGCGGTGTTCAGTACGTGCTGCAGCGTTACAAAGAACTGAAGGACATCATTGCGATCCTGGGTATGGACGAGCTGTCGGAAGCCGACAAGCAGTTGGTAAACCGTGCTCGTAAGATCCAGCGTTTCTTGTCGCAGCCGTTCTTCGTGGCTGAAGTCTTCACCGGTGCTTCGGGTAAATACGTTTCCCTGAAAGACACCATTGCTGGCTTCAAAGGCATCCTCAACGGTGACTACGACCACCTGCCAGAACAAGCGTTCTACATGGTCGGCGGCATCGAAGAAGCGATCGAGAAAGCCAAGAAACTGTAATCCCGGCGCCCGGCAACGGGCGCTAATTTAGGTTGAGGCAATCAGATGGCTATGACAGTCCATTGCGATATCGTCAGCGCGGAAGGGGAAATCTTTTCCGGCCTGGTCGAGATGGTGGTTGCGCACGGTGCACTGGGTGATCTTGGTATCGCCCTGGGTCACGCGCCGCTGATCACCAATCTCAAGCCGGGCCCGATCCGCCTGATCAAGCAGGGCGGGGAAGAGGAGGTGTATTACATCTCCGGTGGTTTCCTCGAGGTTCAGCCGAACATGGTCAAGGTTCTCGCCGACACCGTGCAACGCGCTGCCGACCTGGACGAAGCCGCAGCTTTGGAAGCCGTTAAGGCTGCCGAGAAAGCCTTGCATGAGCGAGGCGCGGAATTCGATTACGGTTCTGCTGCCGCACGTCTGGCCGAGGCTGCAGCTCAGCTGCGCACCGTCCAGCAGATCCGCAAGAAGTTCGGCCACTAATCGGCCATCGACTTGTTGCGCGATTGATTAAAAAGGGTAGCCTCGGCTACCCTTTTTTCTTTTTCGATATTCATCACCTGGTCGCAGTTGCTGACCACCCAGGATTGGTAGCCAGTCATGTCCCTTGAAATCGTTATCCTCGCTGCCGGCCAAGGCACTCGCATGCGTTCGGCCTTGCCGAAAGTCCTGCATCCGATTGCCGGTAATTCAATGCTCGGCCATGTTATCCACAGCGCCCGGCAACTTGATCCACAGCGCATCCACGTGGTGATCGGCCATGGTGCCGAAGCGGTGCGCGAGCGTCTGGCCGCCGATGACCTGAATTTCGTCCTGCAGGACCAACAGCTGGGTACCGGTCATGCGGTGGCCCAGGCTGTGCCGTTCATCGAGTCCGATACCGTGCTGATTCTCTACGGTGACGTGCCGTTGATCGAAGTCGAAACCCTGCAACGTCTGCTCAAGCAGGCTGCACCGCAGCAATTGGGTCTGCTGACTGTCGAGTTGGATGACCCGACTGGCTACGGCCGTATTGTCCGTGATGCCGCCGGCAAAGTGACTGCCATCGTTGAGCAGAAAGATGCCAACGCGGTTGAGCGTGCGATCACCGAAGGCAATACCGGCATTTTGGCGGTGCCTTCCCAGCGTTTGGGCGATTGGCTGGGCCGCCTCTCCAACAACAATGCCCAGGGCGAGTACTACCTGACCGACGTGATTGCCATGGCGGTCAGTGATGGTCTGGTGGTGGCCACAGAACAACCCCATGACGCCATGGAAGTGCAGGGCGCCAACGATCGCAAACAACTGGCCGAACTGGAGCGTCATTATCAGCTGCGCGCCGCTCGTCGTTTGATGGCTCAAGGCGTAACCCTGCGCGACCCGACACGTTTCGATGTGCGCGGTGAGGTTACCGTTGGTCGCGATATCCTGATCGACATCAACGTGATTCTCGAGGGCAAAGTGGTCATCGAGGACGACGTGGTGATCGGCCCGAACTGCGTGATCAAGGACAGCACCCTGCGCAAAGGCGTGGTGATCAAGGCCAACAGTCATATCGAAGGCGCGATTCTCGGCGAAGGCAGCGATGCCGGCCCGTTTGCTCGTTTGCGTCCTGGCACAGTGCTGGAGGCCCGCGCACATGTGGGTAACTTTGTTGAACTGAAGAACGCTCACATGGGCGAAGGTGCCAAGGCCGGTCACTTGACGTATCTGGGCGATGCCGAGATCGGTGCGCGCACCAACATTGGCGCCGGCACCATCACCTGCAACTACGACGGTGCCAACAAGTGGAAAACCGTGCTGGGTGAAGATGTGTTCATCGGCTCCAACAACTCGTTGGTGGCGCCTGTGGATATCTCCTCCGGTGCGACCACGGCGGCCGGTTCGACCATTACCCAGAATGTGGATAACGCTCAATTGGCCGTTGGCCGGGCTCGACAGAAGAACATCGACGGCTGGAAGCGGCCTGAGAAGATCAAGAAGAGTTAAGTTATCCACAGATCAAAAGATCGCAGCCTTCGGCAGCTCCTACAGGGAATTCGTGTTCACTCTGTAGGAGCTGCCGGAGGCTGCGATCTTTTTTTGAGTTATCCACACATCTTTTTTTCTGAAGCTGGCTTGACGAAGTTTCGCCGATAGGTTTTGATTGCTTACGTTATCTTTCGAATCGAAACTTACCAAGTCATGTCAAAGCGCAACACGCCCCAACGCCGCCACAATATCCTCGCCTTGCTCAATGAGCAGGGCGAAGTCAGTGTGGACGAGTTGGCCAAACGCTTCGAAACCTCGGAAGTTACGATTCGCAAGGATCTGGCCGCGCTTGAAAGCAACGGTCTGTTGCTGCGTCGTTATGGCGGCGCGGTCACCATGCCGCAGGAGCTGGTCGCCGATATCGGCCAACCGGTTTCGAAATACAAGCAGGCCATTGCCCGCGCCGCCGTCACGCGGATTCGCGAGCATGCGCGCATTATCATCGACAGCGGCAGTACCACCGCCGCGATGATCCCGGAACTCGGCCAGCAACCGGGCCTGGTGGTGATGACCAACTCCCTGCATGTCGCCAACGCGTTGACTGAACTCGAGCACGAACCGGTGCTGTTGATGACCGGTGGTACCTGGGATCCGCATTCCGAATCCTTCCAGGGGCAGGTGGCAGAGCAGGTACTACGCTCATATGACTTCGATCAGTTATTTATTGGCGCCGATGGCATCGATCTGGTGCGCGGGACCACCACCTTCAATGAATTGCTGGGACTGAGCCGTGTCATGGCCGAGGTCGCCCGCGAAGTGATCGTGATGGTCGAGGCCGACAAGATCGGCCGCAAGATCCCCAATCTGGAGCTGCCTTGGAGCAGTGTCCATACCCTTATTACCGATGATCGCCTGCCGCTTGAGGCCCGCGATCAGATTCAGGCCCGCGGCATCAATGTGATTTGCGCCGCTGTCAGTCAGGAGAAATAGCATGTGTGGAATTGTTGGTGCAGTCGCAGAACGGAACATTACCGCCATCCTGCTCGAAGGCCTCAAGCGTCTGGAATACCGTGGTTATGACAGCGCCGGTGTGGCGGTGTACACCAACGATGAAAAGCTCTTGCGCCTGCGTCGGCCGGGCAAGGTCAGTGAACTGGAACAGGCGCTGATCGAAGAGCCTCTGGTCGGCCGTCTGGGCATTGCCCACACCCGCTGGGCGACTCACGGTGCACCGTGCGAACGCAACGCTCACCCGCATTTTTCGGGCGATCTGGCGGTGGTGCACAACGGCATCATCGAGAACCACGAAGCCCTGCGCAAGCAGCTCAAGGCCCTGGGCCACGTGTTCACCTCGGACACGGACACTGAAGTCATCGCTCATCTGCTCAACGAAAAACTCAAAGAGCAGCCCGACCTGACCGCGGCCCTGAAAGCGACCGTCAAAGAACTGCACGGCGCCTACGGTCTGGCAGTGATCAGCGCTCGGCAACCGGATCGCTTGGTAGCAGCCCGCAGCGGCAGCCCATTGGTAATCGGTCTGGGCCTGGGTGAAAACTTTCTTGCCTCCGACCAGTTGGCCCTGCGCCAGGTCACTGACCGCTTCATGTACCTGGAAGAAGGCGATATCGCCGAAATTCGCCGCGACAGCGTGCAGATCTGGGACATCAACGGCGTGCTCGTCGAGCGTGAAAGCATTCAGTACCGTGACGGTGCCGAAGCCGCTGACAAAGGCGAGTTCCGGCATTACATGCTCAAGGAAATTCACGAGCAACCGGCCGTGGTGCAACGCACGCTTGAAGGTCGCCTGAGTCAGAATCAGGTGCTGGTCCAGGCGTTTGGTTCACAAGCGGCCGAGTTGTTCGCCAAGGTGCGTAATGTACAGATCGTCGCCTGCGGCACCAGCTATCACGCCGGCATGGTTGCCCGTTACTGGCTCGAAGAACTGGCCGGCATCCCGTGCCAGGTCGAAGTCGCCAGCGAATTCCGCTATCGCAAAGTAGTGGTGCAGCCCGATACCCTGTTCGTGAGCATCTCCCAGTCAGGCGAAACCGCCGATACGTTAGCCGCGCTGCGCAATGCCAAGGAACTGGGCTTCCTTTCCAGCCTGGCAATCTGCAACGTCGGCATCAGCTCCCTGGTGCGTGAATCGGACCTGACGCTGCTGACCCAGGCCGGTCGCGAAATTGGCGTGGCCTCGACCAAAGCCTTCACCACTCAATTGGTGGGCCTGCTCTTGCTGACCCTGGCCCTGGGTCAGGTGCGCGGCACATTGGCCGCAGGCGTCGAAGCCACACTGGTGGAAGAACTGCGTCGCCTGCCGACCCGTCTGGGCGAAGCCCTGGCCATGGACAGCACTGTGGAAAAAATCGCCGAGTTGTTCGCCGAGAAGAACCACACCCTGTTCCTCGGTCGCGGTGCGCAATTCCCGGTGGCTATGGAAGGGGCGCTCAAGCTCAAGGAAATCTCCTACATCCACGCCGAAGCCTACCCGGCGGGCGAGCTGAAACATGGCCCGCTGGCGCTTGTGGATAACGACATGCCAGTGGTCACGGTGGCACCGAACAACGAGTTGCTGGAGAAGTTGAAGTCCAACCTCCAGGAAGTCCGCGCCCGCGGCGGTGAACTGATCGTCTTCGCCGACGAACAGGCCGGCATGACCAACGGTGAAGGCACTCATGTTGTGCACATGCCGCATATCCACGACATCCTGTCGCCGATCCTCTACACGATTCCGTTGCAGTTGTTGTCGTACTACGTGGCAGTGTTGAAAGGCACTGACGTTGACCAGCCACGAAATCTGGCGAAGTCGGTGACGGTGGAATAAGTTATCCACAGGTGATCGAACCAATAAAAATCGCAGCCCACGGTTGCGATTTTTTTTACCTGAACGAAGGACATACCCGATGGACCGATTCCAGGAAATGCAGGTCTTCGCCGCTGTCGCCCAGGACCAGGGTTTCTCGGCGGCGGCGCGGCGCTTGGGGATGTCAGCAGCCAGCGTCACCCGGGCAGTGGCGGCGCTTGAGCAGCGCATTGGCACTCAGTTGCTGACGCGCACCACCCGTAGCGTGCATTTGAGCGAGGCGGGCCAGCGTTATCTGGAGGACTGTCGGAGAATTCTCGCCGAGGTGCAGGAAGCCGAGGATTCGGCCGCCGGGAGCCATGCCCAGCCCCGTGGGCAACTGACGATCACCGCGCCGGTATTGTTCGGCGATTTGTTCGTCACGCCGCTCATGGTCGGTTACCTGACTCAATTTCCTGAAGTCAGCATCAACGCTGTACTGGTCGACCGGGTGGTGAGCATGGTCGAGGAGGGCATCGATGTGGCCGTGCGTATCGGTGAATTGCCTGACAGCAATCAGCACGCAATTCGAGTGGGCGAAGTGCGGCGAGTGATCTGCGCTTCCCCTGGATTCCTGACTGACCATGGTCGGCCTCGGCATCCGGCAGACTTGAGCCGCGCCCCGATCATCGCCACCCTCCATCGGGCAGCCCAGAAGCTGGCCGTTCCTTGAGGCGGGAGAGCCGATCAGTGTTCGTCCGGAGCCACGTCTTGTGGTCTCTGCCAATCAAGCGGCGATCACTGCCGCCGCCATGGGCCTGGGATTGACCCGAGTCCTGTCGTATCAAGTGGCGAGCAAGATCGCCACCGGTGAGCTGGAAATCGTCCTGGCTGACTTCGAACTGCCGCCATTGCCCATTCATGTGGTCTACCAGGGTGGGCGCAAGGCCCCGACGCGGGTTCGCAGTTTTGTGGACTTTGCGGTGAAGGGGCTGCGCGAACACCCGGCCCTGCACGGCTGAAGGGTTATTGCACTGGATGAAATAATGGATTGCGTTTGCTGGTTATTCTGTTGCTTTGGTTGTGGATGGAAGATAGCGCTCCATCGGCGCTGATCCTTCCTGAGCGGCGCCACCACCCAGCGGAGTCGACCATGCAAGCCATCAAACTCTACAACTTCCCCCGTTCCGGCCATGCTCACCGTGTAGAGCTGATGCTGTCGTTGTTGCAACTGCCGACCGAGCTGATCTTCGTCGATCTGGCCAAGGGCGCACACAAACAAGCGGATTTTCTTGCGCTCAACCCGTTTGGTCAGGTTCCGGTGATTGAGGATCAAGGCATGGTGCTGGCCGACTCCAACGCGATCCTGGTCTACCTTGCGCAAAAATATGGCAACGGTCGCTGGCTGCCCACCGATCCGGTCGGTGCAGCCAAGGTTCAGCGCTGGTTGTCGGTCGCCGCCGGGCCGATTGCCTTTGGCCCCGGCAGGGCAAGGCTGATCACTGTATTTGGTGCGCCTTACAACGCTGAAGAGGTGATTGCCTATTCTCACACTTGGCTCAAAGTGATCGATCAGGAACTGGGCGCAACGGCCTATCTGGCCGGTAGCGAGCCGACCATCGCCGACATCGCCGCCTACAGCTACATCGCCCATGCTCCGGAAGGCAATGTGTCGCTGGACGACTACGCCAACATCCGGGCCTGGCTGGCGCGCGTTGAAGCCTTGCCAGGGTTTGTCGGCATGCCGCGCACCATCGCCGGTTTGCAAAAAACTGCCTGATGTTCACGGCCCTATTCAGTCGGGCCGTTCTTATTGCGCAATGAGCGCAGGGGAGAAGCCGTTATGGAACGTTCACCTTGGCATGCAGGCGAGAAACAGTTGCAAGCCCACGTGGGTGTCGCGGAGCGAATGGACGCATTGGGTCGTAGGGTGATTCGCGGCGAGATGCCGGACCAGCACCGCACGTTCTATCAGCAACTGCCGTTCATGCTGTACGGCGCGGTGGATGCCGACGGCAACCCTTGGGCGAGCATTCTTGAAGGGGCGCCGGGCTTTGCGAAGTCCCCCGAGCCCGGGCTGTTGCAGATCGGCAGCCTGCCCGGTCGCGACGATCCTGCACAACTGCAAGACGGGGCGGCGATCGGTCTGCTCGGTATCGAGCTGCACACCCGGCGTCGCAACCGTCTCAATGGTCGAGTCGGCGCTGTAACGGCGAGCGGCTTCGAGGTGACGGTGGAGCAATCCTTCGGCAATTGCCCGCAATACATTCAATTGCGCCAGTTTCGCTCGGTGCCATTGGCGGATCCGGAGACCCGTATCGCGCAGCATCTCAATGAGCTGGATGACGCGGCCAAAGCCATGATTGCCAGCGCCGATACCTTCTTTGTCGCCAGCTATGTGGACGTCGATGGCCAACGCTCGGTGGACGTTTCTCATCGGGGCGGCCAGGCCGGTTTCGTCCAAATAGAGGGCAATCGCCTGACCATCCCGGACTTCGCCGGCAACCTGTTCTTCAATACCTTGGGCAACCTGCTGATCAACCCTCGGGCCGGTTTGCTGTTCATCGATTTCGATTCGGGCGATTTGCTGCACCTCAGCGGTCGCACGCAAGTCATCCTTGAAGGCCCGCAGATCGAAGCCTTTCAAGGGGCTGAGCGGCTGTGGACATTCGAGGTGGAGCACGCGGTGCGTCGGTCCGCGGCACTGGCCTTGCGCTGGCGCTTTGACGGCGTGTCGCCCACCAGTCTGCTGACCGGCACCTGGACGCAGGCGAATGCACGCCTGCAAGCCCAGGCGCTGGGGAATCGCTGGCGGCCGCTGCGAGTGACGCGCATCGAGCGGGAGAGCCACAACATCCGTTCAATCTATCTGGAGCCTGCCGATGGCGCCGGGTTGCCGGTGTTTCAAGCCGGGCAACATTTGCCCTTGCGGTTCAACATCGCAGGCGATGTGCACATCCGCACGTACAGCTTGTCGAGCGCGCCATCCGATGACTTTTTCCGCATCAGCGTGAAGCGTGAAGGCCTGGTGTCCTCGCACCTGCATGAGCAGATTCGTGTCGGCGATGTGCTTGAAGCCCGCTCGCCTCAAGGGCATTTCACCGTGGCGCCGAATGAGCGTCGGCCGCTGGTGCTATTGGCTGCCGGCGTGGGGATCACGCCGCTGCTGTCGATGCTGCGGGAGGTGGTTTATCAAGGCCTGCGCACGCGGCGCATCCGTCCTGTGTGGTTCTTCCAGAGCTCGCGGACCTTGGCCGATCAACCGTTTCGCCCTGAGCTGGATCGCCTGCTCGACGGCCTCGGTGATGAGGTGCGGGTGCTGCGTTTGCTCAGTCAGCCGGAGGCCGATGCCCGTGAGGGTGAAGATTACGACCTGACAGGGCGCATCGACGCCGACTTGCTCAAGACCACTCTTGAGGTGGAGGACTACGACCAAGTGGATTTTGTCCTGTGCGGTCCGGGAAGTTTTACCCAGGGGCTGTACGACAGCCTGCGGGATCTGGATGTCCCTGATTCAAGGATTCATGCCGAAACCTTTGGCCCGTCGACGCTGCGTCGCAAGCCGGACCCGGACGCGGTGGTCATCGAGCAATTGCCGGCCGCTACCGTTTCGGTGCCCGTCGTGTTCCAGCGCTCTGCCAAAGAAGCGCGTTGGCAGCCGGACGGCGGCAGTTTGCTGGAGTTGGCGGAGAGCCGTGGCTTGCGCCCGGAATTCAGTTGCCGCGGCGGTTCCTGCGGGACCTGCAAAACCCGGTTGATCAGCGGAGAGGTGAATTATCCACAGCCTCCGGCGGAGGCTCCCGATGCGGGTGAGGTGCTGATTTGTTGTGCGGTGCCGGCGCAGGGTTCGCAGCCGTTGGTGTTGGATCTGTAACTGAACCAGACAACACAGAAAATCCCTCTGTGGGAGCGGGCAGTCAGGTGCTGGATACGGTGGTGGCAAAAAGTCAGGTGATCGTTGCCCGCAAGCCAACGGCTGAGTAGGGTAGCGAGCAGAGCGACAAAGGGCCTTTGAGAGGCCCTTTTTGTATTTCAGGGATAAGGTTTCTCATGGTTTTTTTCGCACGCTTGATCGTTTTGCTGGCAGCGTTGTTGCTCAACGGTTGCGAGCAATCGGACGCGCCGCCGCTCGATCAGCAACTCTATGTCTGGCAACGGCTATGGACGCCAGCCCATGACGCCGCGCTGCGCGACAGCCACACCGATTTCTCGACCTTGCGCGTGCTGGCCTTGCAGGCATTTCCACAGTCTGGCTGGAGCCGGGCGCGGATCGATCCGGCGCTGCTCAAGCGTGATGGCCGACCGCTGATTGCGGTGGTTCGTCTGGATGGCCAGCTCAATGGGCTGGACCGGGACGAGGTCACGGCGCAGATCCAGCAGGTGCTCAGCGATTGGCAAGGGCAGGGGTTGACCCTCTCCGGCGTGGAAATTGACCACGATGCGGGCAACGCCCGGTTACCGGCCTACCGCGAATTCCTCACCCATTTGCGTGGCGTTCTGCCGGCGTCCTTGCCACTGAGCATCACCGCGTTGCCGGCCTGGCTCGACAGTTCTGAATTGCCGGCGTTGCTGGCAACGGTCGACAGCAGCGTGTTGCAGGTGCACGCGGTGAGCGATCCACGGCGTGGGCTGTTCGACCCGGATCAGACACGGCAGTGGGCCAGGGCCTGGAGTCGCAACACATCGAAACCGTTTTATCTGGCGCTGCCGGCTTATGGCGTGGCGCTGTTGCCGGGGGCCGGGGGCGCGCCGGTCGTGGAAAGCGAAGTGCCCATCGAGCGAGGTGGCGAACGTCGGGAGTTGCTGGCGGACCCGCAGCAACTGAGCAAGCTCGGCGCCGAGTTGCGCGCCGATCCACCGGCCCATCTGGCCGGGCTGATCTGGTTTCGCCTGCCCCTGGCCAATGATCGCAGGGCCTGGAGCCTGACGACGCTGGGCGCTGTGGCGCGCGGCGATACGCTCGACAGTCATGTAGGGCTGAAACTCTCGGCGCAGGACGGCCTCTACGACATCAGCCTCAGCAACCAAGGCAACCTCGACAGTGCCTGGCCCGAACGCCTGACGCTGGCGGTGCAGGGCTGCGAGGGCGCCGATGCGCTGGCCGGTTATGCGTTGCAACAGCGCCCGGATCTGCTTACCTTCACCCGCCTGCGTGACGGTCGAATCCCGGCCGGCGGGCAGCGCGCCATCGGTTGGGCTCGCTGCGCACACATTGATCAAGGAGGTTCGAATGTTTACCCGTAACTGGCCCCGCCATGTGCTTTGCCTGAGCCTCAGCCTGCCATTGGGTTCGGCGCTGGCCTGCGGGCCGGACTTCCCCATGCGCCTGCTGGACAACCGTGGCCAGTCGCTGGCGGAACTGCCGGAAAGCAACTTCAACCTTGAGATCAGCCGCCTCGGGCATGCCATCGCGGGACTGAAAAATGTCACCGCCGCCACCAACATTCCGGGGGACGGTTACGGCGATGCGCCTGATTACACCCATCAGCGCGATACCGCCGAACAGGCCGGTCTGACGCCTGAACAACAAGCTTTGGTGAAACAACTGCGCAACCTGACCGATGCCCGTCAGGTTGAAGAGCAAGGCGCGAATCTGCCGGCCGAGCACAGACTCTATCTGGCTGGCGCCGTGGCGTTCAACGCCGGTGACCATGGCCTGGCCGCCGACTACTTCCAGAAAGTGCTGGCGCTGCCGGAGGAACAACGCCCGTTGCGTAGCACCTGGGCGGCGTACTCGTTGGGCCGGGCGCTGTTTGCCATGAGTTCAGAAGCAGGCGCGACCCCTGACCTGTTGGCTCAGTCCCGCAAGGCCTTCGAGCAGACCCGTCAACTGAGCATCGACGGCTTCAGCGACCCATTGGAACTGGGTGTCGCCAGCCTCGGCGAAGAAGCACGAGTGGCCCGCACCGCGGGTGATTGGGACAACGCCATCCAACTCTACGCCACGCAGAACCTTCACGGCTCGGCGGTGGGCTACACCTCGCTGAAGCTGTTGATGGCCGATCTGGCGGCGATGCCCGACGAGCAACTGGCCGGGTTGCTCAAGGGCAAAGCGGTGCAGCAACTGGTGACGGCGTCGTTGATCAGTCGGCTGGGCTGGTCATTCGGTGATCAACCGCCGAACGAACAGAAACTGATCAAACTGCTGCAAAGCAGCACCCGTGGCAGTCTGGATAATGCCGATCGCCTGGCGGCGATGAATTATCAACAGGGCGATTACGCCAGCGCCAAAGCCTTCCTCGAACAGGCTGGTGACGGTGGCCTTGCGTGGTGGTTGCGGGCGAAGCTGGCGGTGCGTGATGGCGACAAAAACGCCGCCGCAGCGGCCTATGCCAAAGCCGCCCAGGCCTTCCCGCAGAACGAATCCTGGGGCGAGCGGCGGACGCCCGACTGGGATTACGAAACGCTCCAGCCCAAATGCCGGGTCGAGGGTGAAAGCGCGATCCTGGCCCTGCAACGCGGGGATTACCTGCAGGCCTTCGATCAGCTCTATCGCAGCCAGGGCATCTACTGGTTCGACGCGGCCACCGTGGCCGAGCGGGTGCTGACCCTCGATGAACTCAAGCAGTACGTCGACACCCAGGTGCCGGCACCGCCACCGCTCAGCCAGCAGGATCGCGACAATTATGTGCCGTTGCCGGTGGCTGCGAGCCTGCGCAATCTGCTCGGGCGGCGTTTATTGCGTGAAGAGCGTTACGATGAGGCTCCGGCTTACTTTGACAACGCGGATTTGCAGGCCAAGGCCAAATGGTATGGGCAATTGCGCAAGGAGGCCGAGTCCAAATGGTGGCCGACCTCCAAGGCATTCGCTTACTACTACGCCGCGACGCTGGCTCGCTACAATGGGATGGAGCTGTTGGGCTACGAGATGTCCCCGGATTACGTGACCTTCGGTGGCAATTACAGCCTGGAAGCTCCGGAGCTCAAGGTCGGACCGCTGATGACCGAGGGCGAAGTGCAGCGTCAGCAAGCTACGGTGGCGCAACCTGATGAGCGTTTCCATTACCGTTATGTCGCCACGGCTCTGGCGAGTAAGGCCGCCGATCATCTGCCCCACAGCAGTCAGGCGTTTGCTTCGGTGCTATGCAAGGCCTCAGGGTGGGGCACCAACCTGCAAGAGCAAAGCGCGTTCTATCGTCGTTATGTCGAGGAGGGGCCCTATGTGGTCTGGGCCGGTGATTTCGGTCATCAATGCCAGGAGCCGGACTTCCAGAACGCCGACAAGCGCTATGTGACCCAGGTCACCGACGCTATGCGGTCCACGCTGCGACCCTACAAAAAACCATTGCAGATCGGCGCCGTGTTGGCCGTTACGGCAGCGGCGCTGTTGTTGATCAGTCGCCGCCGTCGGAAAGCGCGATAACGCTCAAGCTTGTTGAACAAAGGTCAGCCGCACAGCAAAACCAATCAACAGGCTGCCAAACAACCACTGCTGTACCCGCTGGGCCGATGGACTGCGTTGCAGCCAACGGCCCAACGCAGCGCCGACCAGCGCGTAGGCGCTGTCGAACAGCAAGCCGACGCCGACCAGCATCATGCCCAGGGTCGCAAATTGCGCGAGCACCGGTCCGGCTTGAGGGTTGATGAACTGCGGCAGCAGCACCGAGCAAAACAGCAGCGCCTTGGGGTTGAGCAGGTTAGTCAGCAAACCGCGCTGGATCGCCTCCGGCCACCGTGGTTTAGCAGTCGTTGCGTCTGCACCGTTCAAGCTCGGCAGCATCGTGGTGCGCAGGCACTGAATGCCGATCCAGAGCAGGTACGCGGCGCCGGCCAGGCGCACCACGTCGAAGGTCCAGGGCGCAGTCCTGAACAGCGTCGCCAAACCCAATGCCGCCAATGCCACATGACAACCGCGCGCCACGCCCAGCCCCAATGCCGTGGCCAGCGCCGCGCCTTTGCCCTGACGAGCGCCGGTCTGCAACAGCAGAATCATGTCCGGGCCCGGCAACAGGTACACCACTGTCAATGCCATGAAAAACAGCCAGAGTTCTGTCATGTCGCCCCCATTCGTTGTCGATTTGGTGGGGTCAGTCTACGGCCGAGGGGCAGGGCAGGTGGTTGCGTAGTCGGCTTCTAAAGCTTCGATATTTGGCATAACCTGCCAGTTTGTGATGATCGAACCATCAGGATCTACCAAAACATGAAACTGGACGCCTACGACCGCAAAATCCTCACGGCGCTGCAACGGGACGGACGCCTGAGCAACGTACAACTGGCCGATGAGATCGGCTTGTCGGCCTCGCCCTGTTTGCGCCGGGTCCGGATGCTGGAAGAGGCCGGTGTGATTCGTGGCTATCAGGCCAACCTTGATCGAGATGAAGTGGGCCTTGGGCTGACGGTGTTTGTCGGGGTCAAAGTCGAACGGCATAACGATGAACAAGCCGAAGCGTTTCGCCTGGCCGTGACGGCATTGCCTGAGGTGATTTCGGCGTTTCTGGTGTCCGGGGAATCGGATTTTCTGCTGCAAGTGGTGGTACCGGACTTGCGCGCCTATGACCGTTTCCTCACCGGGCGATTGCTGAAATTGCCGGGCGTGAGCGATATCCGCAGCAATTTTGCAATTCACACGGTGAAGACGCCGGGAGCGTTGCCGTTGGGGCATTTGCCTGACTGAAAAAGCGAAAAGATCGCAGTCTTTGGCCGCGATCTTTTGATCGTTCTAAATCTGCGTCGCCATCCCTTCCACATTCATCGCCGCCTGGCGCAAGGCCTCGGAGCGGGTAGGGTGCGGATGGCAGGTCAGGGCGATGTCTTCGGCCGAGGCGCTGAACTCCATGGCCACGCAATATTCGCCAATCATTTCGCTGACGCTCGGGCCCACAAGGTGCACACCGAGAACTTCGTCGGTGCGCTCATCGGCCAGTACCTTGGCGAAGCCTTCGGTTTCGTGGTTGATCTTCGCCCGGCTGTTGGCGGTGAAGGGGAATTTGCCGACCTTGTAGGCGCGACCTTCGGCCTTCAACTGTTCTTCGGTCTTGCCGACGCTGGCCAGCTCCGGTTTGGTGTAGATCACGCTGGGGATCAGGTCGTAATTGACCTCGCCAGCCTTGCCGACGATCTGCTCGATGCAGGCCATGGCTTCGTCTTCGGCCTTGTGGGCGAGCATCGGCCCTGAGGTGACGTCACCGATCACCCAGACGCCCGCGGCTTCGGTGCGGTGGCCCTTGTTGGCGAGCATGCCGCGTTTGTCGGTGGCGAGGCCGACGTTCTCCAGGCCCAGGCCTTGGGTGTAAGGACGACGACCAATAGCCACCAACACGTAGTCGGCTTCCAGCAGCTCGGCGGTGCCACCTGCGGCCGGTTCGACACTGAGTTGAACACCGCTCGCCGAGGAGGTGGCGCTGGTGACTTTCGAACTCAACTTGAAGCGGATGCCTTGCTTGCTCAATGAGCGCTGAAGGGTTTTACCGGCTTCAGCATCCACACCCGGGCAGATCCGGTCGAGAAATTCGACGACCGTCACCTGAGCACCCAGGCGCCGCCATACCGAACCCAGTTCCAGACCGATCACTCCAGCGCCGATCACCACCAGGTGCTTCGGTACTTCAGCCAGCGACAGCGCGCCCGTGGAGTCGAGGATGCGTTGGTTGTCGATGTCCACGCCTGGCAGGGGAGTGGGTTCGGAACCGGTGGCGATGATGATGTCTTTGGCGCTCAGCCGGGTCTTGCCACCCTGATCGTCGGTCACCGTGACGCTGCCCGGCCCGTCGATGTGGCCCCATCCCTTGATCCAGTCGACCTTGTTTTTGCGAAACAGAAACTCGACGCCCTTGGTCAGGCCTGTGACGCTTTCATCCTTCTGTTTCATCATCTGAGCCAGGTTGAGCACAGGTTTGACCTCGATCCCGAGGTTGGCGAATTCCGCCCCCATGGCCGCGTCGTAGAGCTCAGAGGCATGCAGCAATGCCTTGGACGGCATGCAACCGACGTTCAGGCAGGTCCCGCCGAGGGTGGCGCGGCCTTCCACGCATGCCGCTTTCAAGCCCAACTGCCCGGCGCGGATCGCTGCGTTGTAACCGCCGGGGCCGGCGCCCAGAATCACGACGTCATAGGTGCTCATGGTGCAACTCCTGGATTGAGAGGGGCGGGATCGATAAAAAGTAGTCTTCAATAAAAATTACGAACGTAATATGTGCGTTTCTCACCATTTCGGTCAAGGCTTCAGCTTGGCGACAGGTTCAGCGTTTTTAGATAGAACGATTCAGGACGAAAATTTCACCATTTTCGTTATATCGTAACGAATTGTGATGTGAGCAATGGCTGGGGTGGTATGCAAGTCGATCTCGATGGCGATGGGGCACAGATAGCAGGGCTGCCGCGCTTTCAGCAGGCGGTCGTTCAAGGACGTCGATTACGCCAATGGGCAATCGGTTTGGGGGCCTTGGCGGCCGCAGGGCTGGTGCTGGCGTTTTTTGTCGGGCTGTTTGCACCACAGTCGCTCTGGCCCGCGTTGCTGGTCAATCAGAGCGCCGGTTTGCTGGTGTTGGTCGCCGGTCTGCAGTCGGCCTGGTGGATAACGCAGTGGCGCGCACGAGCGATGAATCCATCAGTGTTGGTGCCGGTGGCTATCACCGAAGAAGTCGTTGTCGCCGAAGGTTGGTACGAGCGGTTGCTGGACGGCATCAGTCAGCGTTGGCTGCGGTTGCTTGGGCAGATCGGTGCACCGACGCTCTGGCTTGGCGGCTGGGCGTTGTTGAGTTTGTACAGCATCGAGCAGGTCTGGAACCTCGCTTTGCCACCCGCTGCGTTGGGATTATCGGCCAGTGTCGGCGCGGCGTTGTCGTTGCTGCTGGCGTTCGGTTTGCTGGTGCTGGAGCGGCAACTGGCGCAGGAAAATGTCGCCCAATGGCCTGAAGCCGGGTCGTTGGCGCAGCTGGCGCGGGTCGCGATTATTGGCCTGGTGCTCAGCGCCTTGTGTCTGTTGTTCGGTAGCGAAACAGCCGTCTGGCCGGTGCGTCTGGCGGTGCTGATCGGCTTGTTGCCGGGGCTGGTCGCCATCGAGTTGTTGCTGCGCGCCGTGTTGTCACTGTTCAGCCCCCGTCGTGAACAGCTTGAACCGACCTTGCTGGCGCGAAGCTTCGTCGCCGATATGTTGCGCTGGCCGCCACAGCCCCTGCTCGCATTGCAGCACGAGTTGCACAATCGCTTCGGTATCGACCTGCGACAAATCTGGGCCTTCACCTACATGCGCCGGGCGTTTTTGCCGGTGCTGGCGGTGGTGGCAATCGTCGGTTGGTCGCTCACCGGCATTCATGAAATACCGCTACAGGGGCGGGGCATCTACGAACGTTTCGGCAAACCGGTGGAAGTGTTTGGGCCCGGTTTGCACGCCGGTTTGCCGTGGCCGCTGGGTCGCGTGCTGAGCGTCGAGAACGGCGTAGTCCATGAGTTGGCCACCAGCGTGGGCGAAGCATCGGCCCCGGTCGCGGCCGAACCTGCCGAAGGCCCGGCACCGGCCATTGCCAATCGCTTGTGGGACGCCAGCCATGTGAATGACAAATCCCAGGTCATCGCCAGCAGCCGTGCCGACAAGCAGAGCTTTCAGATCGTCAACATGGACGTGCGCTTCGTCTATCGCATCGGCCTGAGCGATCAGGCGGCTCTGGCCGCGACGTACAACAGCGCCGACGTGCCGACGCTGATTCGCAGCACCGCCAGCCGGATTCTGGTTCATGACTTCGCCTCAAGAACCCTCGACGGTTTGCTCGGCGAAGACAGGGTAGGGCTCTCTGAAGAAATCGGCCGCGCCGTGCAGGCGGATCTGCAAAAACTCGACAGCGGCGTGGAAATTCTCGCCACGGTGGTCGAGGCCATTCATCCGCCAGCGGGGGCTGCCAATGCTTATCACGGCGTTCAAGCAGCGCAGATTGGCGCCCAGGCATTGATCTCCCGCGAGCGCGGTGCCGCAGCGGAGGCGACCAACCAGGCGCAATTGCAGGCCAGCATCGCTCGCGATCAAGCCACGGCCAGTGCGCATGAAATCAACTCGAGCGCTCGGGCCGCCGACCTGAAATTTGCCGCCGAGCGAAAGGCGTACTCCAGCGCCGGCCAGGCTTTTGTACTGGAGCAATACCTCAGCCAACTGACCCAGGGTCTGGCTAACGCCAAGCTGCTGGTTCTCGATCACCGTCTGGGTGGTAGCAGCAATGCGCCGACCATCGACCTACGTACATTCACGCTGCCGGCTGACCCTGCGCCGTCGCGTAATACCGCTCAGCCAGGAGCCGCCCATTGAGCCAGTCGACGCCTACTCACGATCATCACGACCACGATGACCACGCCGGCCACGATCACGGCCATGGCGGGCATCACCACGGTCATCATCACCATCACCACCATGGTGATCCGCACGAAGCTGGCCCTTTTCCGTGGCGGCGAATGGGCTGGGCGGCGCTGCTGGTGGCCTTTGCCGTTGCGGCGGCAAGCCTGGTGCAAGTGCGCTCGGGGGAGGCCACGGTGATTACGCGCTTTGGCAATCCATCGCGGGTGTTACTGGAGCCGGGTCTTGGCTGGCGTTGGCCGGCGCCGTTCGAGGCGGCGATTCCGGTTGATCTGCGGCTGCGTACCACCTCCAGCGGTTTGCAGGATGTGGGCACGCGCGACGGTCTGCGCATCATCGTGCAAGCCTACGTGGCCTGGCAGGTACAGGGCGATCCGGACAACGTGCAACGCTTTATGCGCGCCGTGCAGAATCAACCCGATGAAGCCGCGCGGCAGATTCGTACCTTTGTCGGCTCGGCGCTGGAAACCACTGCCAGCAGTTTCGACCTGGCCAACCTGGTGAACACCGACGCCAACCAGGTGCACATCGCCGATTTCGAAGCGCAGCTGCGCCAGCAGATCGATCAGCAGTTGCTCACCACCTATGGCGTGCGAGTGCTGCAAGTCGGTATCGAGCGCTTGACGCTGCCATCGGTGACGCTCACCGCGACGGTCGATCGTATGCGCGCCGAGCGTGAAACAATCGCCACTGAACGCACGGCTATCGGCAAACGTGAAGCGGCACAAATCCGTTCTGCGGCCGAGCGTGATGCGCGAATCGTACAAGCTGATGCCACTGTGAAAGCCGCAGACATCGAAGCCCAATCTCGCGTCGAAGCCGCGCAGATTTACGGCCGCGCCTACGCAGGCTCACCGCAGCTCTACAATTTGCTGCGTTCCCTCGACACCTTGGGCACCATCGTCGCACCGGGCACCAAACTGATTTTGCGCACCGATGCGGCGCCGTTCCGGGTGTTGGTTGACGGTCCACCGACGCTCGAAAACAAGTCCGGGTCGCAGCCATGAGTTTGGTTCCACGTGGAACAAATGAATTGAGCAGCCCCTGGATTCAGGCCGGGCGCTTGGCTTTTCTCGCGCTTTACGCTGTGACCGTGCTGGCTGCTTTGGCGTGGGCATTTTCCAATGTGCGGCAGATCGACCCGCAGAATCGTGCTGTGGTGCTGCACTTCGGCGCACTGGATCGCATTCAAAACTCCGGTTTGCTGTTGGCGTGGCCGCGACCGTTTGAGCAGGTGATCTTGTTACCGGCAGCGGACCGGGTGATCGAGCGTCGGGTGGAAAATCTGCTGCGCACCGATGCCGCGTTGCAGGCCGACCGGGTGGCGAGCTTCGCCACACCCCTCAGCGATGCGCTCGCCGGCTCCGGTTATCTGCTGACCGGTGACGCGGGCGTGGTGCAGCTGGATGTGCGGGTGTTCTACAAAGTCACTGAGCCCTATGCCTTCGTTCTTCAGGGTGAGCATGTGTTGCCGGCTCTGGATCGACTGGTGACGCGCAGTGCCGTGGCACTCACCGCGGCGCGAGACCTGGACACCATTCTGGTGGCTCGACCGGAACTGATCGGTGCCGACAATCAGGCTGCCGAACGTCGCGAACGTCTGCGCGGCGATCTGGTGCGAGGCATCAATCAACGCTTGGCCGAACTGACGGCGACCGGGCAGGGCTTGGGTATCGAAGTGGCGCGGGTCGATGTGCAATCGAGTCTGCCCGGCCCGGCAGTGAGCGCGTTCAACGCCGTGTTAACTGCCAGCCAGCAAGCTGACAAGGCCGTGGCCAATGCGCGCACGGAAGCCGAGAAGCTGACTCAGTCCGCCAATGAACAAGCCGACCGCACGCTGCAAGTGGCTCACGCCCAGGCCAGCGAACGCCTGGCCAAAGCCTCCACCGACACCGCCACAGTATTAAGCCTGGCCAAGGCGCAACAGCAGGGCACCGACCCGCAAATGCTGCTGCGTATTTACCGTGAGCGGATGCCGAAGATTCTCGGGCAGGCCGGTTCGGTGACGACGGTCGATCCGAAAGACGATTCCCGCCTGATCATTCAGGGAGCTGCGCAATGACTGCCCAAACCGCCGCCGCGCCGAGCATGTTGTCCTCGGCTGAACAACGTAGCGCCGCGCGCCAGTTGACCCTGGCCATGCTTGCACTGGGCTTGCTTGCGCTCGGCCTGATCTGGCGCTGGTTGTTGCCGGAGCAGACCGGGGTCAGCCAATTGCTGTTGGGTTTTGCTTCGTTGCTGGTGGCCGTGCCGGTCATGCGTTCGGCGTGGTACAGCCTGCGTTATCCGAGCCTGCACGGGATCACCGATCAGTTGATTGCCCTCGCCATGCTCGGCGCTTGGGCCACTGGCGATCTGCTGACTGCGGCACTGCTGCCGATCATCATGATCTTCGGCCATGTGCTGGAAGAGCGCAGCGTGATCGGCTCACAGGAAGCGATTCATGCCCTCGGCAAACTGACCCGCAGCCATGCGCGCAAGATTCAGGCTGACGGCGCTATCGTTGAAGTCGATAACGGCACACTCAAGGCCGGCGACCTGGTGGAGGTGCGTGCGGGTGATCGCGTGCCGGCCGATGGTCGGGTGTTGTCCGGTCAGGCGAGCCTCGACACTGCATCGATCACCGGTGAGTCGGTGCCCATAGAGGCCGTTGTGGGCATGCCGGTGTTCGGCGGAGCGATCAACCTTGATGGCTTGTTGCGCATTGAAGTGACCCGCACCGGTCACGAGTCGACACTGGGTAAAGTCATCGCGTTGATGCAAAACGCCGAACGCTCCAAGCCGCCGATCACCCGTTTGCTCGAACGCTACGCCGGTAGCTACATGGTGCTGGTGTTGCTGCTGGCGGCCGTAACCTGGTTCGTCACCAACGATGCCCAGGCGATGCTTGCGGTGTTGGTGGCGGCCTGTCCTTGCGCACTGGTGTTGTCGGCACCGGCCACGGCGATTGCCGGGGTGGCGGTCGCAGCTCGGCACGGGATTCTGATTCGCAGCTCGGCGTTCCTCGAAGAATTGGCTGACCTGACGTCGTTGGTGGTCGACAAGACCGGAACCCTGACGTTCGGCACCTTGCGCCTGCAATCGATCGACAGTCCGCTGAAAGATCGCAGTCACGTACTGAAACTCGCCGCCAGCCTTGGCTCTGCCAGCAGCCACCCGGTCAGCCGCGCGTTGGCCGGGTTGGTCACTCAGGAACATTTTCTGCTGCTCTCCGACATCCGCGAGCGTCAGGGGCTGGGTGTCGTGGCGATGACGGAGCAGGGCGAAGCGGCCCTCGGTCGTCCGGAGCTGTTCGCGCAATTGGGCATCGTCACCTCAGCTGTTCCCGGCCACGATGGCCCGATTGCCGGGCTGGCACTCAACGGTGAATTTCTCGCTTGGCTGTTGCTCGCCGACAGCGTCAAACCCGAGGCGCGGTTTGCCCTGAGCGAGTTGCGTGAACTGGGCTTGGGTCGTCAGTTGTTGTTGACCGGGGATCGACAAAGCGTGGCTCATACGCTGGCCCGGGATGTGGGCATCAGCGATGTCGAAGCCCAGGCCTTGCCCGAGGACAAACTCAATCGCGTGTTGAAAGAAATCGACAGCGGTTTCCGGCCGATGGTGGTGGGAGACGGCATCAACGATTCCCTGGCGCTGAAGGCCGGTGTGGTCGGCGTGGCCATGGGCGCGGGCGGCGCGGACATCGCGCTGGCCTCGGCCGATATCGTACTGATCGGCAGCGACCTGCGCCGGCTCGGAACCTGTGTGCGCCTGAGTCGCCAATGCCGGCAGACTTTA
Organism: Pseudomonas sp. GW821-FHT01E10; assembly: GCF_059422365.1. NCBI lineage: Bacteria > Pseudomonadati > Pseudomonadota > Gammaproteobacteria > Pseudomonadales > Pseudomonadaceae > Pseudomonas > Pseudomonas sp. GW821-FHT01E10. The sequence continues at coordinate 88,172 of NZ_JBWKWT010000010.1, read as the reverse complement.
CAGGTGAACGTAATCATCGGTCTGGGCTGGACCCTGGCGATTGTCGCCTTTGCCGCATTCGGCTGGCTGGGCGCGGCCGGGGCGATGATTGCCGCGCTGTTGCACAACTTGAGTACGTTATTGGTGCTCGGTAATGCTGGGCGTTTGCTGCGTTTTCAGGAGCCTTTGCTCAAGCTCAAAGATGAGGTTTGAGCGAGGCGAAAAGTTTTTTCATCGCCTCTGTAACGCCGTCAGGGCAGCGCTCTCTAGTGCTGTGTCGGGACTGAACAACCTTCCAGCCGACACCCCTGACGATTACTGAGGATATACAAATGAACTTCAAAACCGCCACCGCCGGTGCCGCTCTCGCCTTTGCCGCTGCAACAATGTTCGCAGGTGTTGCCACTCAGGCTCAGGCCGCCGACGCTGCACAGGTTCACTGCTACGGCGTGACATCGTGCAAAGGCATGAATGACTGCAAGACAGCCGAAAACGCCTGCAAAGGTCAGGCTGTCTGCAAAGGGCATGGCTTCAAGGCAATGACTCAGGCCGAATGCATGAAGGCCGATGGAAAAGTCGGCGAATAACTGACTGCCGAATGCCGTCGCGGTGGCTCTCTTGCCACTGCGGCACTTTGCGAGGAGTCCGCAAAATGTCTGCTTCCCTTTCTTGTCTGGGCTACGGCCTGGGTTTGCGCAGTGCCTACTACCAACAGATTCTTGAACAGTCGCCAGCCGTGGACTGGTTTGAAGTGGTCTCGGAAAATTTCATGGTCCAGGGCGGCAAGGCGCTGTACTACCTGGACGCCATTGCCGAACGGTATCCCGTGGTGATGCATGGCGTATCGCTGTCTATTGGCGGTCCTCATGCCCTCGATCCGCAGTATCTGCAACAGCTGAAACTTCTGGCGGAGCGAGTTGAACCGGCATGGATCTCCGATCACTTGTGCTGGAGCCGTGGCAACGCCCATCAACTCCATGATTTGTTGCCGCTGCCCTACACCGAAGAAAGTCTTTATTACGTGGCCGGCCGAGTGCGGCAGGTTCAGGACGTCTTGCAGCGTCCGCTGGTGCTGGAAAACGTCTCCAGTTACGTGCGCAGCGCTGGCGACGAATTCAGCGAATGGGAGTTTCTTGATGCGCTCAGCCGGTTGAGCGACTGCGAGCTGTTGCTGGACATCAACAACGTCTATGTCAGCTCCCGCAATCATGGCTTCGATCCGTGGACATTCATTCAAGGGCTGCCGGCCAAAAAGGTTCGACAGTTGCACCTGGCTGGCCACAGCGACCACGGCGATTACGTGATCGACACCCATGACCAGCCGGTGAGTGATCCGGTCTGGGCGCTCTATCAACAAACCCTGGAACACCTCGGGCCAGTCGCGACACTGCTGGAACGCGATGATCATTTCCCGCCTTTTGAAGAGCTACTTACCGAGTTGCAAAAGGCCCGGGCATTGGGTGATAGCGTGTTGACCCGGAGACTGAGATGCGCCTGAACGACTGGCAGCTGGCCTTTGAAACGTATCTGCTGGGTGAGCAGACAGCAGCCGATACCGCGCTAGGCGCGAGTCTTATGGGGGGGCCGACACTGGATGTGAGCACCGGGCTGGCGATCTATCACAACGCCTATCAGGCAAGGCTTCAGGAAGTTCTGCGCGGCGACTATCCGGTCATTTGGCATTGGCTGGGTGACGATGAATTCGAGCAGCTCGCGGCGGCTTACATTCGCCAGTGTCCGTCTGTTCATTACAGCCTGAGGTGGCTGGGTGAAGGGTTCGAGTCGTTTATTCGACAGCATTTAGTGCCAGAGCAAAGTGCAGCGCTGGGGGAGTTGGCGGCACTTGAGTGGGCATTCACGCTGGCGTTCGACGCGCCTGAAGGCGCGCCGCTGACGATACAGGACATGGCCGCCCTGAAGCCTGAAGACTGGCCGACGTTGCGGGTCAGCCCCAGCCCCTCTGTGCAATGGCTTGAGTGTGCTTTCAACAGTGTTGCGTTGTGGCGGGCAGTGAAGGATGAAACCGGGTTCCCCGGTAGTGCAGCGTTAGGGGCGCCCCAAGTATTGGTGATCTGGAGAGCGGGGCTGGTTTGTCATTACCGCAGCCTGGAACCTGCGGAGGCGGCAGCTCTAAACGGCTTGTTTCAGGGCGACTGGGATTTCGCTGAACTGTGCTCCGAATTAGCAGTCATCTGTGGTGAGGATGCACCCCTTCAGGCTGTTACATGGCTGAAACAGTGGGTTCAGGACGGTTGGTTGCAGCCTCGAATCATAGAGAGCAGCTATTAAATCGATAGCCGGCTATTTTTCAAGGATGGACTACCCTCAAATCAGACGTCTGAAAATCAGGGGGATTATCCATGCTCGCGCAACTTCCACTGGCCTTACAGAATCTGCAGTTGCCGCTTCGCTTGCGACTCTGGGACGGCCATGAGTTCAACCTGGGGCCGACGCCCAGCGTCACCATTGTGGTCAAGGACCCGCACATGGTTACCCAGTTCACCCATCCGAGCCTGGACGCGCTGGGGGCGGCGTTTGTCGAAGGCAAACTGGAGCTCGAAGGCTCCATCAGCGACGTGATTCGTGTCTGCGATGAATGGAGTCAGGCGCTGATCAGCGAAGACGACGATGCGCAACCGGTGCGCCTGGTTCACGACAAGGAAACCGACGCCAAAGCCATCTCCTACCACTACGACCTTTCCAACGAGTTCTATCAGCTGTGGCTCGACAGCGACATGGCGTATTCCTGCGCCTACTTCGAGACCGGCAGTGAAACCCTTGAGCAGGCTCAACAAGCCAAGTTTCGCCACCTGTGCCGCAAGTTGCGCTTGCAGCCAGGGGAGTATCTGCTGGATGTCGGTTGCGGCTGGGGCGGGTTGGCGCGGTATGCCGCGCGGGAGTTCGGCGCGAAGGTGTTCGGGATCACGCTCAGTCAAGCGCAGTTGGATTTGGCTCGTGAGCGGGTGAAAGCCGAGGGCCTGGAAGACCAGATCGAACTGCAACTGCTCGACTACCGCGATCTGCCTCAGGACGGGCGTTTCGACAAGGTGGTCAGCGTCGGCATGTTCGAACACGTCGGCCATGCCAATCTGGCCGAATACTGCAAGACCTTGTTCGGCGCGGTGAAAGAGGGCGGTCTGGTGATGAACCACGGGATTACCGCCAAACACACCGACGGTCGTCCGGTCGGGCGCGGTGCTGGTGAGTTCATCGAGAAGTATGTGTTCCCCAACGGCGAACTGCCGCACCTGGCGATGATCTCGGCCGAGATCAGCGAAGCGGGGCTGGAGATTGTCGATGTCGAGAGCCTGCGCCTGCATTACGCGCGGACCCTGGACCACTGGAGCGAACGCCTGGAAGACAATCTGGAAGCCGCCGCCAAACTGGTACCGGAGCAGGCACTACGGATCTGGCGGTTGTATCTGGCGGGATGCGCCTATGCCTTCGCCAGAGGCTGGATCAACCTGCATCAAATCCTCGCGGTGAAAGCCCATCCCGATGGCAGCCATGAACTGCCGTGGACCCGCGACGACATCTACAACTAGAGAATCGGCGAAATAAGCCGGGCGATCCGCATGCCGACCTGTTGCAGGCGGTGGGTTTCCCGGCTTTCTTCTTTGGCGATTTCGTGAGCCTGGGCGAAATCGTGGTTGAGCATCTGCTCCACTTCGGCGGCAAACCCGCTGTCGACCGTCAGCAGCATCACTTCGAAATTCAGCCGGAACGAACGGTTGTCCATGTTGGCGCTGCCGATGGCGCTGATTTCGTCGTCGATCAGCACCACTTTCTGATGCAGGAAGCCGGGTTGATAACGGAACACGCGCACCCCGGCACGTACGGCTTCGAAGGCATAAAGGCTGGAAGCGGCGTAGACGATCCGGTGATCCGGCCGCGATGGCAACAGGATCCGTACATCCACACCGCGCAGCACCGCCAGTCGCAACGCGGCGAACACCGCTTCGTCGGGGATGAAGTAAGGGCTGGTGATCCACACGCGTTCCGTCGCCGCATGGATGGCTTCGACGAAGAATAGCGAACAGGTTTCGTAGGAGTCCGCCGGGCCGCTGGCCAGTAATTGGCAGAGCACGCCGTCATCTGGATAAACGTCTGGCAGGATCAGCGGGGGCAGCGAGCGGGCTGCCCAGAACCAGTCTTCGGCGAAGGACTCCTGCATGCAGGCCACCACCGGCCCGCGAACTTGCACGTGGGTATCGCGCCAGGGCGCCAGGGGTGGTTTCTCGCCCATGTACTCGTCGCCGACATTGAGCCCGCCGACAAAGCCGACAAGCCCGTCGACCACTACGATCTTGCGGTGGTTGCGGAAATTCACCTGGAAGCGGTTGAGCCAGCCGCTGCGGGTGGCGAAGGCTTTGACCTCGATACCGGCATCTCGCAATGGTTGCACATACTCGTGGGGCAGGGAGTGGCTGCCGATGCGGTCGTAGAGCAAGTAAATCGCCACGCCCTCGGCAGCTTTCTTCGTCAGCAGGGTGTGCAGGCGTTGGCCGAGGCGGTCATCGTGGATAATGAAAAACTGGATCAGCACCGCTTCACGGGCGTTGCTGATGGCGTCGAAAATTGCATCGAACGTGGCTTGGCCGTCGATCAGCAAGTGCACATCGTTGTTTGCCAGGCATGGCATGCGCCCCAGCTTCGGCATGGCCCGCAAAGACGCGTAAGCGCTGGAGGCACGCGCAGCCAGTGCCTCTTCTACCCAGGGGCGCCAGTTCAGTTCGGAGATGGCCTTGCGCATTTCCTCGTTGGCTTGCCGTCGGGCCTTGATGTAACCATCGAAGGTGCTGCGGCCAAAGACCAGATACGGGATAAGCGTGAGGTAGGGAATGAACAGCAGTGACAGGGCCCAGGCGATCGAGCCCTGAGCGGTCCGAACGGTCAACACGGCATGGATGGCGGCGATCGAGCCCAGTGTGTGCAACAGTGCGATCAGATAACCGAATACATGCGGTCCGAAATAATCCATGGGGCAGCCTTGCTCCTTGAAGATTCAATGCTTAACAGACCATGTTCCGGGCAGAATGTCGCTATTTAATTGGCCCATGAACCGAAGCCCGTGGCTGACGTCTAACGGCCACTAATGATCAGGAGTTACTCGATGAACGTTCGTCTGCTGGGTTTGGCCATGGCGTTTGGTTTGGCACTTCCTGTGGCCGCTCAGGCACAGATGCTGCAACCGGGCTTGTGGGAGTTGACCTCAAGCAACATGAAGGTCGATGACCAGAACATGCCCGATCTGCAATTGATCCTCGGCCAACTACAAAACCAGATGACCCCCCAACAGCGGGCGATGCTGGAGAAACAAGGTATCACCATGGGCGGCAAAGGGATTCGGGCGTGCCTGACACCTGAGCAGGTGAAGAGCGACAACATTCCGCTGACGGACCCGCAATCGGGCTGCAAGCAGGAAATCACCGAGCGTACCGGTAACCAGTGGAAATTCCGTTTCAGCTGTCCGAAAGCGCAGGGCAGCGGAGTGGCCACTTTTATGAGTGACCGTGAGTTCACCACCAAGGTCAACGGCACCTTCAACGCCACCGGCATTCAGCAGAAGGGTAGCCTCGATACCCGCGCTGTGTGGTTGGGTCAGGATTGCGGCACAGTGAAGCCAAGGGCCTAAAAGCTTTGCGGGTAGGCTCGTTCCCACCAGGTCATATGTGATCCCTGTGGGAGCGGGCTCGCCCGCGAAGGTGTCCGCTCAGGCACCAGTCTTGGGCGGGTTCAACAAATCACACACCGCCTCAATCCCTTTCTCTCCGAAATCCTCCCCGCTGCCACTGCGCATGCTGACAAACCCACCGTCCTTTTCCTTCTCTCCGACCACCAACAGGTATGGCACCTTCTGGCTGTGCTGGCGAATCTTGCGGCTGATTTTCTCGTGACGCAGATCCGAGTTGGCGCGCAGTCCGCGCCGGCGCAGCGCTTCGGTCACCGAGTGCGCATAATCGCTCTGACGCTCATCGATATTCACAACCACGACCTGGGGTGGCGCTCGCCAGGTGTCCAGTTCCTGTTGGCTGGACCAACACGTGCCATAGATTCGTTGCTGCAACGTGCCGCTGATGTGGTCCAGTGCAAAGGCCTGCAACACCTTGGTGGTGGGAACATGCGGGCCTGCCGCGAAACCCTCGAAGTCCCCCAGACGATACAGCGATAGCCTTTCGGTTGGCGTTTGCTCCTGCCGGCGGATCGAATGGTTGGTCGCCGCCAATTCGCGCATACGCGCTTCGATCACTGGCAGAGCGGCCAGGGTTAAGGATCGCTGGAAAGCAAACTCATAAAAGAAGCCGTCACCCAGCGCCGATCCGGCCCGCAACTGCGTATTCGGATGTAGCTGTTTTACGGCCATGGCCAGCATCAGCGCACAGGAACGCCGGAGGATCTCCAGACCGTCGGGTTCCTGGGACGTGACGATGCTGACCCGCGCATCGCACTTGATCAGAAATCCGCAGTCCACCAGCACGCCGTCCACCCGACCCGCGAGCGCTGCATTAGCCAGGCCGAGGCTGATACTCGCGGCAACCTCAAACACGGACAGCGGTTGGTCATACTCACGCAATGAACCATCAGGCAGGGTGATGTGGATCATGATCGGTGTTCTCGAATATTTTCGATAACGTGCGTCAGCGCATAAACCGTAGCGGTAAGCCCTGACAGTTATCATTAAGACGTTTGTCGTGCCACGCAATTTGTCCCGACACGACCGTGGTGCTGACGCTGTGGCGAAAGCGATGCCGGGCGAAGGGCGTCCAGCCACATTGCGAAAGGATGGGTTGCCGGGAAACGGCCACGCCATCGGGCTCGGGTTTGATCAACACCAGGTCGGCCCAATACCCTTCGCGCAGGTAGCCGCGGTCGGGGATGGCAAACAGATCGGCGACCCGGTGACTGGTTTTGGCCACAAGGGTGGTGATCGGCACGATCCCATCAGCCACCAGCTCCAGCAGCGCGGGCAGGGCGTGTTGCACCAACGGCAAACCGGACGGCGCCTGGTTGTAGGGGCGCTGTTTTTCGGCCCAGGTGTGAGGCGCATGATCGCTGCCGATCACGTCCAGTCGATTACCCGACAGTGCGTTGCGCAAGGCGTCGCGGTCGGCCTGGGTCTTGATTGCCGGGTTGCATTTGATCAGGTTGCCGAGGCTCGGGTAGTCGCGGTCGTCGAACAACAAGTGGTGCAGACAAACCTCGGCAGTGATGCGTTTCTGTGCCAGCGGCTTGTCTTCGAACAGTGCCAGTTCACGGGCGGTGGTCAGGTGCAAAACGTGCAGCCGGGTGCCGTGACGTCTGGCTAGATCGACGGCCATTGAGGAGGATCGAAAGCACGCTTCGGCATTGCGGATAAGCGCGTGAGCGGCGGGCGGAAGGTGCTCGTCGAACAGCTCTCGCAGGTTCGCCGCGTTGGCTTCAATGCTGGGCGTGTGTTCGCAGTGGGCCAATAAAAGGGTCGGCACTTCGGCGAATAACCGCTCAAGAATTCGCGGATCGTCCACCAGCATATTGCCCGTGGAGGCGCCCATGAACACTTTGACCCCGGCCACTTCGCAAGGATTGAGTGCGGCGACGGTATCGAGATTGTCGTTGCTCACGCCGAAATGAAAACCGTAATTGGCCACTGAGTGAGTTGCCGCTCGACGTTTCTTGTCTGCCAGCGCGGCGAGGGTCAGGGTGGCCGGCGAGGTGTTGGGCATGTCCATGAAGCTGGTGATGCCGCCGGCCACCGCAGCTCGAGATTCAGTATGGAAGCTGCCCTTGTCCGGTGCTCCTGGATCACGGAAATGCACCTGGTCATCGATCATGCCTGGCAGCAGCCATTGGCCGTTTGCGTCGATTTCCACGGCGGCTTTTTCGCCTTCGATGCTGCTGGCGATCTTGACGATGCGACCGTGGCTTACCAGCAGATCACCGTCGAATTCCCGACCTTCGTTCACCAGCCGGGCGTTGCGAATCAGCACGCTGCTCATGGTCAGAACTCGTTCTGCAGGGCTTTGTAGCCGCGCACCAAATCGACGTTGGTGCGCGCTACGTCTTCGGAAAACTCCGAGGCGCTGACGCTGACGGGTGGGAACTGCGACAGGTCGGTGTTGGGGCCGATGCGTGTGGTGGAGGGCACGTAGAAGGCGTCAGGCAAGTCACGACCATCGACTACCGAGTTGTGCCGCACTACGCAGCCGTCGCCCACCGCGCAGTTGAACAGCACGCTGTTGAAACCGATGAACACGCGATTGCCGACGCTGCAGGGGCCATGGACGATGGAGCGGTGGGCGATGGAGCTGAACTCGCCGATGGTCACCGCCGCGCCGGACTTGGAGTGGATCACCACGCCATCCTGGATGTTCGAATTGGCGCCGATGGTGATTGCTTCCATCTCGCCCGAGTCGTCCACTTCATCGGCGCGAATCACCGCGTAGGGGCCGACGAAGACGTTCTCGCCGATCACCACTTTGCCGCAGATGATTGCGGTTTTATCCACGTACGCCGACTCCGCAATCAACGGCAGATCACCTGAAGGATTCTTGCGGATCATGGCTTGCTCAATGCCTCGTACAAGGTGTTGAGGTTGTATTCGAACAGCCCGGTGAAGGTGCTGGCCGGGCCAGTTGCAGCGAGGGCATCGGAGTACAACGTGCCACCGATATGCGCGCCGCTTTCATCAGCGATTTGCTTGAGCAGGCGCGTGTCCTTGATGTTTTCCATGAACACCGCTTTGACCTTGGCCTGACGGATCTGTGTGATCAGCGCAGCGACTTCGGCGGCCGAAGGTTCGCGTTCTGTGGACAGACCTTGCGGCGCCATGAAGTTGATGCCGTAAGCCTGACCGAGATAGCCGAAGGCATCATGGGAGGTGACGATTTTGCGATTACCCGGCGGCAGCGAACCGAGCTTGGCTTTAGCCTCGGCGAGCAAGGCGTAGATCTTTTTCAGATAGGCCTGGCTGTTGTGTTCGTAGTCAGCTTTGTTTGCAGGGTCGGCGGCGATCAGCGCTTTGGTGATGTTGCTGATGTACAACTCGGTGTTCGCCAGGTTGTGCCAGGCGTGCGGGTCGGGAATGGTTTCGCCGTCTTCATCCAGCGAGCGCGGAATGACACCGTGGCTGGCGTTGATGACCGGGGCTTTGGTTTCGGTGCTGGTCACCAGGCGGTCCAGCCATGGCTCGAAACCCAGCCCGTTCTTGATGATCAGTTTGGTGTTGAGCAGTGCCTTTGCATCATCCGGCGTCGGTTCGTAGGTGTGGGCATCGGCGTCCGGACCGACCATGTTGGTGATCTGAATATGGTCGCCGCCAACCTGATGGGTCATGTCGGCGAGGATGCTGAAGCTGGTGACCACCTGGAGTTTTTCCGCGGCAGACAGCGACATCGACAGCATCAGACTGAACAGCACGAGTAAAGCGCGCATCGGGTTACACCTCATTGGGATGTGAGCAAAGGCGGGCGGCGCAGCAAACCGTGTACCGGACCGAACACCACGGACAGCAGATACACACCGCCAGCCACCAGCACGATTGCCGGGCCGCTGGGCAGCGAGTAGTAGAACGACAGCAACAATCCGAGCCAGACCGAGAAGCTGCCGAGCAATGCGGCGATGATGATCAGCACCGGCAAGCGACGACTCCAGAAGCGAGAAGCGGCGGCCGGCAGCATCATCAAGCCGACCACCATCAGCGCGCCGATAGCCTGGAAACCGATCACCAGATTCAGCACCACCAGCGTCAGAAATACTCCGTGAGCCAGCGGCCCGAGGCGGCTGACGGTTTGCAGAAAGAGCGGGTCGAGGGTGTCCAGCAACAGTGGTTTGTAGATGAGCGCCATGGCGATCAGGCTGAAGCCCGAGACCCAGAGCATGCCGGTCAAGGTCGGGCCATCGACCGCCAGCGCCGAGCCGAACAACAGGTGCAACAGGTCCAGACGCTTGCCGGCGATGCCAAGGATCAGCACACCGCTGGCCAGCGATATCGGGTAGATCGCGGCCAGGCTCGCGTCTTCCCGCAAACCGGTGCGACGGGTAATCCAGGCGGCTAATCCGGCCATGCTCAGGCCGGCACCGAGGCCGCCGATGGTCAGCGCGGGCAGGCTCAATCCGGCGAACCAGAAGCCCAATGCGGCACCGGGCAAGATACCGTGAGCCACCGCGTCGCCGATCAGGCTCATGCGTCGCAGGATCAGAAAGACCCCAAGCGGTGCCGTGCTGCACGCCAGGACAAGGCCACCGAGCAGCGCTCGGCGCATGAACACGAATTCGTGGAACGGTTGCCAAAGGTAAGCAGCAGCGATCATCAAGCCACCTGCGTCTGAGGTTGTTGGCGAATCAGCTCGGTACTGGGACCGAGGACGCAACCGCTACTTTTGATCAGTAGTGCTTGTGGTATGTGTTGGCGCACGGCGGCCAGGTCGTGACACACCACGACCAGGGTTCGGCCGTCGGCATGCCAGGCGTGGATGTGTTTCCAGAGCAGCGCCTGGCCGAGTTCGTCGAGTGCGGCGTGGGGTTCGTCGAGCAGCAGCAAGGGCGCTTCGGCGAGGCTCAATCGGGCGAGTAGGGCACGCTGTAATTCACCTCCGGAGAGGGCCATCAACGGGCGGTGCTCCAGACCGGTCAGGCACCAGTCTTCCAGTGCAGACTTGAGGCGCTGGCTGCGTATCTCTGGCGCTTGTTTGTTGCCCCAGAAACCGGCAGCCACTAACGCTTGCAGACTGATGGGGAATTGTCGGTCCAGGTGTTGTTGCTGAGGCAGGAACGAAAGGCCGCCCTTGCGTGGAACATCAATGACGATGTTGCCGGCCAGTGGCTTTTGCAGGCCGGCGATGACTTTCAGCAGGCTGCTTTTTCCCGATCCGTTGGCGCCGATGACGGCGGTCAGACTCCCCTTGGGTAATCCGAAATCAACCGCTGGAGTGAGCGGCTGACCGGGTGCGCCCCAGCGCAAGGCTTGGCATCGGATCATACGGCCTCCCAGTTCCAGCGACTTTCGGCGACGGCATCGTGGGCGTGAAGGCTTTCGGCGTGGACGACTCGCACGTGAAAGGCGTTGATGCCCGGGGAGCGTTTCAATGCCAGGTTCAAGCGTCGCGCGGCGTCTTCGCAGAACATCAGGTTCTGACCGTTGGCGAGGGCGAAAGCTTGTTCGTCGGCGCGTTTCACGGCGGTTTGCACAGCGGTGCCGAGGGCCGCTTCCGCGTCGTTGATCGCAGCGATCAGCGGCAGGTCATCCAGATAGTCGTGCAGACGCAGCTGCAATTGCGCATTACTGCGTTGGCTATGCGGCGTCGCGATAATGCCTTTCGTGGAACCGAGCCAAGCCAGAACGTCTGCGTGTTGCAATGGTTGATTGGCAAAGTCATCAACGAATTGCTGCTGAATCAACTGCCTCGAAAGGGCTGCTGAGCACGGACAAGTTGAGGAATAAGGCACGTCGATTTTTAGTTCCACGTGGAACATCGCGTTTTTCAGACTCGCCTCGATGCTCACCGGATAGGTTTTCCAGCCGGCCAACGGACTGACGAGCGCGGGTCTTTTGAGCAGAAGTTCGGTGTGAATTTTTAGGTAAGCGTTGTGGGAAAGTCCTTCATGAGTCTCGAGAAAACTCAGCAAGACTCGCCGCAACAACGCGGGTGAAAGGTTTTCCTGCTCAAGCATTTCCAGCGCCAGGTACAGCCGCGACATATGGATGCCACGCGCCTCTCCATCGTCGAGGCTAACGCCAGCGTCGGCTTTTGCACTCAGTCGCTGGCCATCGAATAAAACAGGAAGAGCAATGCCGCACATGCCCACCCAATCGAGTGGCAGGGCTTGGCGTGAGGCCTGCGCGGCGATATCCGGCAGAGTCAGCGCATTCATGAGCAGGTCCATCGTGGGAGTTGATTTGGCATGTTATATTATAACAATCAAATCGACGATGCCTTTTTCGTGAACGAGCTTTCATCATGCACAGACGTCACTTGCTCAACCTGATTCTGGCCAGCGCGGCCTTTGCGTTACCTTTTGGTGTGTCGGCCACGCAAATTCGCAATGCACGACTGTGGCGTTCGGACGACAAGCTGCGACTGGTGTTCGATCTGAGCGGGCCGGTGCAGTACAAAACTTTTTCCCTGAGTGCTCCGGAGCGGCTGATCATCGATCTGAGTGGCGCCAACTTCAGTGGCGACTTCAGTCAGCTGGCGCTCGACAACTCGGTGATTCGCGCGATCCGTTCCGGGCATTTCGGTCAGGGCGATACGCGGATCGTCCTCGACCTCAGCGGTCCGGTGCAGCTCAACAGCTTCCTGTTGCCACCACAGGATGGGCAGGGGCACCGATTGGTGCTCGATCTGAAGGCCATTGCTCCGCTACAGATCGCGGCGGCGCCGTCGGAAAAACGTGAGCCCATCATCGACAAGGCTCATCCCAAGCGCGACGTCATTGTGGTGGTCGACCCTGGTCACGGCGGCAAAGACCCGGGCGCGGTCGGCGCCAAAGGTGAGCGGGAGAAAGACGTGGTGCTATCGATCGCCCAGCTGTTGGCCAAGAGGCTGAAGCGTGAAAAGGGCTTCGACGTGAAACTGGTGCGTAACGATGACTTCTTCGTCCCACTGCGCAAGCGCGTGGAGATCGCCCGCAAGCACAAGGCCGACATGTTCATTTCGGTCCATGCGGACGCAGCGCCGCGTCTCACTGCTTCAGGTGCGTCGGTGTACTGCCTGTCCGAAGGCGGCGCGACCTCGGCCACGGCGCGCTTCATGGCGCAACGTGAGAACGGCGCGGACCTGTTGGGCGCCACCAGCCTGCTCAATCTCAAGGACAAGGATCCGATGCTCGCCGGGGTGATTCTCGACATGTCGATGAACGCCACCATCGCCGCCAGTTTGCAGTTGGGCAACACGGTGCTCGGCAGTCTGGCGGGCATTACCACGCTGCATCAGAAGCGTGTGGAACAGGCGGGTTTCGCCGTGCTGAAATCGCCGGATGTGCCATCGATTCTGGTGGAAACCGGCTTTATCTCGAACGCCCGCGACAGCCAGCGACTGGTGACGGCGCGGCATCAGCAGGCGGTGGCTGATGGCTTGTTCGACGGCTTGCAGCGTTACTTTCAGAAGAATCCCCCAATGAACAGCTACATCGCCTGGCAGCAGGAGCAGAAGAAGGCACAGGCCTAGCAACCGGTCATCCGGCTGCAGGTGAACTTCGCGCTGCTGCCCCCGGAACTGGAGAACCGATTGATGGTTGTCCAGCCAACCCGGCGGTTGTAACCGACCCAGGCTTCGCCATCGGATGCGAGGCCGGTAAAGAACGTCAGTTGCCCGTAGCGGCTGTTGGTTTGCGCCCAATGGCGTTTGCCGGCCACTTCAAAGCCGCGCAAGTAGATCGTGCTACCGACGGTGTTAACGCTGTAGGCATTGCCGTCGGCATCCACGCAGGCCAGCAGATTGGCGCTACGGGTGCATTTGGCCAGGCTTGGGATCTGTCCCCAGGCTTCGACCGCAATCAGCAGCGAAAGGCTCAACAGCGAGAATCTCAGAGCGTTTCCCATGGCATTTCTCAAGGGGCGGACGGGTTAAAGCATCGTGCCCTTTGTCGTTGTGGGCAAGAGGGGGAGTGGCTTGTTTGTGTTGTTATACTATAACATAAATTAAGCCCGACATTGCGACCGGGCATCCCTGTGAGGAATACCTGATGCCCAATCGTCTTCCCGTGACCGTCCTGTCGGGCTTTCTCGGCGCCGGAAAAAGTACACTGCTGAATTACGTACTACGTAATCGCGATAATCTGCGGGTCGCGGTGATCGTCAACGACATGAGCGAAATCAACATCGATGGCAGTGAAGTTCAACGCGATGTCAGCCTGAACCGTGCCGAAGAAAAACTCGTGGAAATGAGCAACGGTTGCATTTGCTGTACGTTGCGCGAAGACCTGCTCGAAGAAGTCAGCAAACTCGCCAGGGACGGTCGTTTCGATTATCTGCTGATCGAGTCCACCGGCATTTCCGAGCCGCTGCCCGTGGCGGAAACCTTCACCTTTCGCGATGAAGAAGGGCAGAGCCTGGCCGACATTGCGCGGCTCGACACCATGGTCACCGTGGTCGACGGCATGAACTTCCTGCTCGACTACCAAGCCGCCGAAAGCCTCGCTTCCCGTGGTGAAACCCTGGGCGAGGAGGACGAGCGCTCGATCACTGACCTGTTGATCGAGCAGATCGAATTCGCCGACGTGATCCTGATCAGCAAGATCGATTTGATCAGCAGCCGCGAACGCCAGGAGCTGATCGCGATCCTCGAACGGCTCAATGCCCAGGCCGAGATCATTCCGATGGTCATGGGCGAGGTGCCACTCAAGAAGATCCTCAACACTGGGCGTTTCGACTTCGAGAAGGCCGCTCAGGCACCAGGATGGTTACAGGAATTGCGCGGTGAACACGTGCCGGAAACCGAGGAGTACGGTATTGCCTCCACGGCTTATCGGGCGCGGCGACCGTTTCATCCGCAGCGTTTTTTCAGCTTCATCGATCGCCCGTGGGTGAACGGCAAACTGCTGCGTTCCAAGGGCTTTTTCTGGCTGGCCAGCAAACACATGGATGCCGGTAGCTGGTCCCAGGCCGGTGGCTTGATGCGACACGGGTTTGCCGGGCGCTGGTGGCGTTTCGTGCCGAAAAGCCAGTGGCCGCAGGATGAAGAAAGTACCGCCGGGATCATGGAAAACTGGACGGCCGCCACCGGCGATTGCCGGCAGGAACTGGTGTTTATCGGCCAGAACATCGACTTTGCACAACTCACCGCCGAACTTGATAACTGCCTGCTGACGGATGATGAAATGGCCCTGGGCGTCGAGGGTTGGCGGCTGTTGCCCGATCCGTTCGGTCTCTGGCACGAAGAGGCGGCTGCCTGATGCTGGCGCCCAGTCTGAAGCGGCGACCGCTCATTGCTCAGGTTCAAGGTGAAACGCCAAAGGTGCTGACCGGGATTCTGGACGACGGTGTGAACCTCGCCCTCTGGCAACGCCAACTGCCGGCGCATATAGCCGATTTCGGTCGCTTGCTGTTGTCCCTGAACCAGCCGCTGGCCGAGTCGCTTTCTCTTGAAATGGCCAGTGAAGACACTGAACCCAATCTCCACGGTTTAGCCTCAGGCTTCAGCGATCTTGAAGGTTACGAAGGCTTTATCGCCGACGTTTCCTGGCTGGTCAGCGCGTTCGCCTGCCTGTTGGGTGCCCAACGCATCGGCCTGCGCCTGCGGGTTCTGGACAAAGCCATGTGCCCGCGTTTCCATGTCGATCATGTGCCGGTGCGGTTGATCACCACCTACGCCGGGATCGGCAGCCAGTGGCTGAAAGAAGGGGCGATGGATCGCCGCCGATTAGGCGAGCCTGACGCCGAACCCCAGGATGATTCGCTGATCCAGCGTATCTCCAGCGGCGAAGTGGCGCTGCTCAAGGGAGAGAAGTGGCACGGCAACGAAGGTTTCGGCTTGATACACCGTTCGCCGCAGCCGGCACCGGGCGAGCGTCGTTTGATCCTGACCCTCGACTGGCTGGGCTGACAGCTCAAGGTTTGAGCCAGGTTCCCTGGCTCTGGGCTTCGCAAAACGGCTTCAGATACGCCGCATCGGTGGCCACGCCGTAATAGTGAATATCCTGCCGGTAAGGCATATTGGCGACTTGAGCGTTGCTGCATACCCCGAACGCGCCGGCGGGGCATTGGTCGACGTACTGCACCTCGACTTTCTGCCCGGCCAGATTCGGCTGGCAGAAGCCGTCGGTGAACAGTTTTTCCGGGATGTTGCGGTTCTGCTGGCAGACCTTCACGTCCAGCCGCTCAGCCGTACTATGTACCACGCAGGCCTGGGCCAGCGCTTCACCCGACGTGAGTGCCAGAAGCAACGACCATCCCATCAACCGCATCCTTTACCTCCTCAGAAAACTTCGACCATGTTGCAGAACATTCCCACCCACGTTATCGCCGGCCCGCTGGGTGCCGGCAAGACCAGCCTGATCAAGCACCTGCTGGCGCAGCGGCCGGCCGGTGAGCGCTGGGCGGTGCTGATCAACGAGTTCGGCCAGATCGGCCTGGATGCTGCGCTGCTGACCCAGGACGTCGATGGTATCGCACTGGGGGAAGTGGCCGGGGGGTGTTTGTGTTGCGTCAATGGTGCGCCGTTTCAGGTCGGCCTCGGGCGGCTGCTGCGCAAGGCACGACCGGATCGACTGTTCATCGAGCCCTCCGGGCTGGGGCATCCGGCGCAGTTGCTCAGGCAATTGAGCGAGGCGCCGTGGCAAGGCGTCCTGGTGGTGCAGCCTTGCGTGCTGGTGCTGGACGCCCAGGCGCTCGCGGCTGGAAAACCGCTGCCAGCGGCGCAACTGCAAGCCTTGGACAGTGCCGGGTTGCTGTTGCTGAACAAGGCAGAAAGCCTCGACGACAGTGATCGCCAGCGAGTTGTCGCACAGTTGCCGTCGCGTCCTTTGTACTGGACGCAGCAAGCTGTCTTGCCGCTGAGCGAGTTACCGGGCCTCAAGGCTCAGGCTGTCGCGGGTGTGGATAACTTCATCGTGCCCAAGGGGCTGGCACAGATGCCGGCCATCTGGACTGACCCTGCGCAGCCGATTTGCTTGAGTCAGGCGCAAGAGGGTGGCTGGAGCGTCGGCTGGCGCTGGCATCCGAGTCAGACATTCGATGCCGTGCTTGTCGGAAAGTGGCTTGAGAGCCTTGAATGGCTGCGGGCGAAGCTGGTTATCCACAGCGTCGAAGGTTGGGTGTCGGCCAACGCGCTGAATAACTCGTTACTGGATTGGCAACCCAGCGAATGGCGACGGGATTCGCGCATCGAGCTGATTTTCAGTGAAGTGCAGGATGTTGAGTCGCTGCAAAGAGATCTGGCCGATTGCCGGTCGGTTTGAAGATCAAAAAATCGCAGGCTGCGATCTTTTGATCTTCAGGGACGCCACTTGGTGTGTTCTTGCCGCCACTGGCTCAATTCAATCACCTCGGCGCTGGGTTTTGCGACTTCGACCACCGGCGGTGTGTCGTCGAATGGCATTGGATAGGGCGCGAGCTCGATGTGTGCGCTATGGGCGCCGAACTGAGTGATGGTGCCGTTGTGGCGGGTTTCGCCGGTCACGGTAAATTCGAAGTTATACACACGGGCCAGGCGCCGACGGCCGTTGGCGTCTTTAATGAAAGCGATCTTCTTCAAGGCTACGTTGCCGTCCAGCAGCTCGATCCGCAGCTTGGCGCAATGCTGCTGAACCCGCTCCAGTGCGCGTTCGCGCAAGCCGTGGTTGTGCCACAGCCATGCGCCACCGGTGGCGAGCAGCATCAGCACGAAGATATTTCCTAGGGTCAGCATCAACAGGGTGCTCCAACAAGATAGTGTCAGCTTAACTGCGTCTCTGGTCTGTCGTACAGGCTGCGTTTAGTCGCATACTGCGCGGCTCGAATTTCAATCGGTTTATGGAAAACTCACCGCATGAAACGTACGCCCCATCTGCTCGCCATCCAGTCCCATGTGGTGTTCGGCCACGCTGGCAACAGCGCCGCGGTTTTCCCGATGCAGCGGGTCGGGGTGAACGTCTGGCCGCTCAATACCGTGCAGTTCTCCAACCACACGCAATATGGCCAGTGGGCCGGGGAAGTGCTGGCCCCGCATCAGATTCCGGAGTTGGTGGAGGGCATCGCGGCGATTGGCGAACTGGGCAACTGCGACGCCGTGTTGTCCGGCTACCTCGGCAGCGCGGCTCAGGGGCGGGCGATTCTGGCGGGAGTGGAGCGAATCAAATCGATCAATCCCAAAGCCTTGTACCTCTGCGATCCGGTGATGGGCCATCCGGAGAAGGGCTGCAGTGTTCCAGCCGAAGTCAGCGATTTCCTGCTGGAAGAGGCGGCGTTAGCCGACTTCATGTGCCCGAATCAGCTGGAGCTGAACAGCTTCTCGGGGCGCAAGGCGCAGTCACTGTTCGATTGCCTGGCCATGGCGCGGGCGCTGCTGGCGCGCGGTCCGAAGGCGGTGTTGGTCAAGCATCTGGACTATCCCGGCAAACTGACGGATGGCTTCGAGATGTTGCTGGTGACCGCTGAAGGCAGCTGGCACTTGCGTCGGCCGTTGCTGGCGTTCCCGCGTCAGCCGGTGGGCGTTGGCGATCTGACTTCCGGGCTGTTCCTGGCGCGTGTGCTGCTGGGTGACAGTCTGCTGAGCGCCTTCGAATTCACCGCGGCGGCGGTGCATGAAGTGCTGCTGGAAACCCAGGCGTGTGCCAGCTATGAGCTGGAACTGGTGCGGGCGCAGGACCGGATCGCCCATCCCCGGGTGCGGTTCGAGGCGGTAGCGATCAGTTTGTAACGGTGTGGCGGTAGAAAAGATCGCAGCCTTCGGCAGCTCCTGCGCGTCTGTGGGCGCTGCCCAGGCTGCGATCTTTTGCTTTAAGCGTCGCCCTTGATTTCCTGATAGCGCTTTTCCAGTTCCTGACGAATCTGCCGACGCTGCTGGGCCTGCATGTACCGACGCTTGTCTTCGCTGTTCTGCGGTTGCAGTGGCGGGACGGAGGCCGGTTTACGCTGGTCATCCACCGCGACCATGGTGAAGAAGCAGCTGTTGGTGTGGCGCACCGAGCGCTCGCGAATGTTCTCGGTCACGACCTTGATGCCCACTTCCATCGAGGTATTACCGGTGTAGTTGACCGAGGCCAGAAAGGTCACCAGCTCACCGACATGAATCGGCTCGCGGAAGATCACCTGATCCACCGACAAGGTCACTACGTAACGGCCGGCATACCGGCTGGCGCAAGCGTAGGCCACTTCATCGAGGTATTTGAGCAGGGTGCCGCCGTGGACATTGCCAGAGAAGTTGGCCATGTCGGGGGTCATCAATACCGTCATCGACAGCTGGGCGTTTCCGGGTTCCATAACGTACTCACGGGTTCAAGGCAGGGTTTGGGGGGCACCTCTGTGGGTGCTTGTCGGTGTTTTTCAAACCAACAGTTATCGGGACGCCGGGCGGGGAGGCGCCGTCACGCCCGAAGCGATCTGTTTCCATATATTGCACCGTCTTTGCGCCGGAAGTCGTGGTGTTACCCTTCAAAAGCCCACCCCCGAAGGAGCCACACACCATGCATGCCATCAGTTTCATTCAGGATCTGGCAGTGATCATGTTGATCGCGGGTGTGGTGACCGTGCTCTTTCATCGTCTCAAACAACCGGTGGTGCTCGGCTACATCGTCGCCGGTTTCATTATCGGCCCGCACACGCCGCCCTTCGGCCTGATCCACGACGAAGAAACCATCAAGACCCTCGCCGAGCTCGGGGTGATTTTCCTGATGTTCTGCCTGGGGCTGGAGTTCAGCCTGCGCAAGCTGTTCAAGGTCGGCGCCACGGCGTTTATCGCGGCTTTCCTGGAAATCGTCCTGATGATCTGGATCGGCTACGAAATCGGCCGCTGGTTCGACTGGAATACCATGGATTCGCTGTTCCTCGGCGCGATCCTGGCGATTTCCTCGACCACCATCATCGTCAAGGCGCTCAACGACCTGAAGATGAAGAACGAGCGTTTTGCGCAGTTGATCTTCGGCGTACTGATCGTCGAGGACATCCTCGGTATCGGCATCATCGCCTTGCTGTCGAGCATCGCCGTCAGCGGCACGGTCAGTTCCGGCGAAGTCTTTTCCACCGTTGGCAAGCTTTCCCTGTTCATGATTGTCGCACTGGTCATCGGTATTCTGCTGGTGCCGCGACTACTGGCCTATGTGGCGAAATTCGAAAGCAACGAGATGTTGCTGATTACCGTGCTGGGCCTGTGTTTCGGCTTCTGCCTGCTGGTGGTCAAGCTTGAATACAGCATGGTTCTCGGCGCGTTCCTGATCGGTGCGATCATGGCCGAATCGCGCCAGCTGCTGAAGATCGAGCAGTTGATCGAGCCGGTTCGCGACCTGTTCAGTGCGATCTTCTTCGTCGCCATCGGCCTGATGCTCGACCCGATGATCCTGCTGCAATACGCCTGGCCGATTGCGGTGATCACTGTGGCGGTAGTGCTGGGCAAGATGCTGTCCTGCGGCCTTGGCGCGTTTATCGCCGGCAATGACGGACGCACCTCACTGCGCGTGGGGATGGGGCTTTCACAGATTGGCGAATTCTCTTTCATCATCGCCGCGCTGGGCATGACGCTGCAGGTCACCAGCAGCTTTCTCTATCCGGTGGCTGTGGCCGTCTCGGTGATCACCACGCTGTTGACGCCCTATCTGATCCGCGCGGCCGATCCGCTGTCGATCAAGCTTGCTGCCGTGATGCCGCAGCGCCTGGCTCGTGTGCTGGGGATGTATGGCGAATGGCTGCGCAGCATCCAGCCTCAGGGCGAGGGCGCGCTGTTGGCGTCGATGATTCGGCGGATTCTGTTGCAGGTGGGGGTCAATCTGGCGCTGGTGGTTGCGATCTTTTTATCGGGCGCCTTCTTCGCCGAGCGCATGTCCGTTTACCTGCAAGACTGGATCAGCGACCCGAGCTGGCAGAAAGCGTTGATCTGGGGTGGGGCGTTGCTGTTGTCGCTGCCGTTCCTGATCGCCGCCTATCGCAAGCTCAAGGCGCTGTCGATGCTGCTGGCAGAAATGGGGGTGAAGTCGGAGATGGCCGGCCGCCACACGCAGCGAGTGCGTCGGGTGATCGCCGAAGTGATCCCGATCCTCTCGCTGCTGGTGATTTTCCTGCTGCTGGCGGCCTTGTCGGCCAGTATTCTGCCGACCAACAAGTTGCTGGTGCTGATTGTCGTGGTCGCGGCTGGGATAGCGGCGCTGCTCTGGCGCTGGTTCATCCGCGTGCATACGCGGATGCAGGTGGCCTTGCTGGAAACCCTGGATAACCACAAGGATTCGTCCGAGCATTGAGCGTGACGAGTCCCTGTAGCAGCTGCCGAAGGCTGCGTTCGACTGCGCAGCAGTCGCCAATCAGGCTACGAGGTGATTCAGGTTAACCGAGTGTCAGGGTTTACGACTGCTTCGCAGCCGAACGCAGGCTGCGCCAGCTGCTACAAAAAATCGTGCAGGGGTACATCAGCTTTCCAGCCAGACGTCCCGTGCCCAGTGCCAGACCGATTCCCAGGTTTCTTCGGCGAGTAACTCTTCTTCGGCCAGCCACAACACCACGGTGCCGTCTTCTTCGACGCAGTAGTAGTTGTCACCGTCCTGGCAGATCGGGATCAGGCTGCGATCAACACCAGCGTCCCAGGCGTTGGCGGCAACGTCCGGCAGGTAGGTGTGGGATTGCGGGTCGGTGACGGTCACCGGCTCCAGGCTGCCGTAGACTACATCGCTGACGGTCAGCAGAAATTCTCTGAATACGAAGGGAATGTCGATGAACAGTTGTTCTTCGATTTCTACCAGCAGATCTTCGTCGGGCAACTCCAAGGGGACCGGTACCGGTTCGTTGGCTTCACGCAGTTGTTCGATGATTTCTTCCACGTCCGGGATCCTCTTGCTTGATGGCGCGGTTTAGTTTGGGCGGTTTATACAGTAGCTCGCTATAGATGCAACCGTGAAATAGAAAACCCCGGCAGAGCCGGGGTTTTCATTACAGCATGCGAAACGCGGAGTTATCAGCCGTTCTGGCGGATACCTGCGACCAGCCAAGGCTGGTTTTCGCCCTGTGGACGTTCCATGTTCCAGCTTTCGCTGAACACTTCGCCCTGGTCGAAACGCGAGGTCTTCGACACGCCGCTGAAGGTCAGGGTGGCGATGGTCTTGTCCGCACGGTCATCAACGCCGTCCAGTTGTACCTGGAGGTTGTCGATGTAGGTCGACTGGAAGCCGTCGCCCAGGTCGGCACGTTCGCGCTTGAGGAACTCCAGCAGTTGCGGGGTCACGAACTCGGCGATCTTGTCCATTTCGTTGGCGTCCCAGTGCTGTTGCAGGGACTGGAAATGGTTGCGCGCGGCTTCAACGAAGCGCTGTTCGTTGAACCAGGCCGGAGCATTGATCACTGGACGGGCAACAGGTGCGGCCGAACCGCCGAAGATCGAACCCATGGCTGGCTTCTGCTCGAACACTTCACGTTGCATCGGCGCGCCGGCCGGAGCCATATGCTCCTGCTGTTTGCGACGACGAGCGGCAATGAAGCGGAAGACCAGGAAGGCGATGACCGCCATGATCAGGATGTCGAAGAACTGCATACCCTGGAAGCCGCCGCCCATGAACATGGAAGCCAGCAGGCCACCGGCCGCGATACCGGCCAGAGGGCCGAGCCAACGCGAAGCACCGCCGGCCTTGGCGGCAGCGCCAGCGGCACCGGCCGCGCCGGCAGTGGCGGCTGCACCGCCCACGCCAGGAGAAGAAGGAGCCATTTGGCTGGTCTGGTGAGTCGGCGCAGCGCCGACACTCTTGCCGCCACCAAAGCGCTTGGCGTTGGCGTCCAGGCTCATCGTCAGGCCGATGCACAACGCCATGGCGATGCTAAGAAAACGTTTCATAAAGGGAATTCCCATTTGTGGATGGCACGCGCGCCATGTTGCACAGCTGAAGTGTTACTGGCTAGCGGCAGAGTGTTTCGGGCTTTTGCCTGACAGGTTGTGTTCAGCTTCAGTCAGCGCAATAAGGCCTGTTAGCGTTAGTCTGTAGGACGAGTGGACAGCTTCTGTAGGAAGGATGCCTAGCGCCGCAGCGCCAGCATGACGACACCGGCCGTAATCAGGCCGATTCCGCCCCATTGGCGCAGGTCGAGTTTTTCGCCCAGCAGGATTACGCCGAGCACCGCCACCAGCACCACGCTGAGCTTGTCCACCGGAGCGACCAACGAGGCCGGCCCCAGTTTCAGCGCGCGGAAGTAGCAGATCCACGAGGCACCGGTGGCCAGTCCCGACAGCAGCAGGAACAGGTAGCTCCTGGCCGAGATCGATCCTAATGACTGATATTGGCCCGTGGCGTACAAAATCAAGGCCAGGCTGACCAAAACCACCACCGTGCGCAGCAGCGTGGCGAAGTCCGAGTTAACGTTTTCGATGCCGATTTTGGCGAAAATCGCGGTCATGGCGGCAAACGCCGCCGACATCAGGGCCCAGAATGTCCAGGAAGAAAAGAAACCCGAGCCCATGTTTTCGCGCCTTTCATAAGATCAATCTGAAACACAGAACCTTGTGGGAGCGAGCAGGCTCGCCCCCACAGTAAATCACTGGCAGGTTTTAGATCGCTTCCAGCTTGGCGTAACCGAGCATCAGCCACTTGCTGCCTTCGCTGAAGTTCACCTGCACCCGCGCCTGAGCACCGGCGCCTTCGAAATTCAGGATCACACCGTCGCCGAACACCGAATGCCGCACAGTCTGGCCGAGGCTGAACCCGGTGTCCGGGATCTCGCTGCCGCCGAACAGGCTGCTGGAACTCTGCTGCTGGCCTCCGCCGAACGGACGGCTGACGCTGTTGGACAGTCGCACTTCCTGGATCAGGCCTTTCGGCACTTCACGTACGAAACGCGACACCTTGTTGTAGGTCTCGCTGCCGTACAAGCGTCGGGTTTCAGCATAAGTCAGCACCAGGTTCTGCATCGCCCGGGTGATACCGACATAGGCCAGACGACGCTCTTCTTCAAGGCGACCGGGTTCTTCCAGGCTCATTTTGTGCGGAAACAGGCCTTCTTCCATGCCCACCAGGAACACGTAAGGGAATTCCAGGCCCTTGGCGCTGTGCAGGGTCATCAACTGAATGCTGTCTTCGTGCTCGTCGGCCTGGGTGTCCCCGGCCTCCAGCGAGGCGTGGCCGAGGAATGCCGCCAGTGGCGATTGCTCTTCGTCCTCTTCCGGGTTTTCGAAGTTGCGCGCGGCGCTGACCAGTTCCTCAAGGTTTTCTACCCGGGCCTGGCCTTTCTCGCCTTTTTCCGCCTGGTGGTAGGCGATCAGCCCCGACTGCTCGATGACGGTCTGGGTCATCAGGTGCAGTGGCATTTCCATGCACTTGGCGGCGAGGTTCTCGATCAGCTCCATAAACGCCCCAAGTGCACCGGCAGCGCGCCCGGTCAGGCCCTTGTTGGCCACCAGCTGACGCATGGCTTCCCACATCGACACGTCGCTGTGGCGCGCATGATCGCGAATCGCTTCGACGGTTTTTTCGCCGATGCCACGGGCCGGAACGTTGATCACCCGCTCCAGGGCCGCATCGTTGCCACGGCCTTCCAACAAACGCAGGTAAGCCATGGCGTTCTTGATTTCTGCCCGTTCGAAGAAGCGCTGACCACCATAAATGCGGTACGGGATGCGCTCGCGCAGCAAGGCTTCTTCCAAAACGCGCGATTGGGCGTTGGAGCGGTACAGAATCGCGATATCACTGCGAGCCAAGCCGGTTTTCAGCGCGCTTTCAATGGTTTCAACCACGTAGCGTGCTTCATCGTGTTCGTTGAACGCGGCGTACAGATTGATCGCTTCGCCTTCGCCACCATCGGTCCACAGCTCCTTGCCCATGCGCCCGGTGTTGTTGGCGATCAGGGCGTTGGCGGCCTTGAGGATCCCGGCGGTGGAGCGGTAGTTCTGCTCCAGACGAATGATCTCGGCATCCGGGAAGTCGTCGGAATACTGATAGATGTTCTCGATTTTCGCGCCGCGCCAGCCATAGATCGACTGATCGTCGTCGCCGACCACCATCAGGCTGTCGCCACCCTTGGCCAGCAGACGCAGCCAGGCGTACTGCACGGCGTTGGTGTCCTGGAACTCGTCCACCAGAATGTGCCGGAAGCGCTTCTGGTAATGGGCGAGCAGGCCCGGGTGGTCGCGCCACAGATCGAGGGCGCGCAGCAGCAGTTCGGAGAAGTCGATGACGCCGGCGCGCAGGCACGCAGCCTCGTAGGCTTCATAAATGCTGCGCATGGTCGCCAGGAACAGATCGCCGCTGGCTTGAATATGTTGTGGACGCAGACCTTCGTCTTTCTGCCCGTTGATGAACCACTGGGCCTGCCGGGCCGGCCAGCGTTGCTCGTCCAGGCCCAGCTCACGGATCACCCGCTTGACCAGCCGTTGCTGGTCGTCGCTGTCGAGAATCTGGAAGGTCTGGCTCAGGCCCGCCTCTTGCCAGTGCGCCCGCAATAAGCGGTGTGCCAGGCCGTGGAAGGTGCCGACCCACATGCCGGCCGGGTTGATACCCATCAGCTGCTCGATGCGATGACGCATCTCGGCAGCGGCCTTGTTGGTGAAGGTCACCGACAGAATGGAGTGGGGCGAGGCGTTTTCGACCTGGATCAACCAGGCGATACGGTGCACCAGCACTCGGGTTTTACCGGAGCCAGCACCGGCCAGGACCAACTGACGACCCACGGAGGCAGCTACGGCCTGGCGTTGGGCATCGTTGAGGGAGTTCAGCAGAAGGGAGAGATCATCGCGCATCGGGGCATTCTAGGGTGCGACGTCACACCGGGCAAACCGAGCTTTGCATTAGCCGATGAAAGAAGCACCGATGACGACCGGTCGGTCACTGGCTGCGAGCAGGGGCGGGGCTCGCCTGGCGGCTTTTACCCCGGATGCGGGCGACTAAAACTTTTGTCTATTTTATGACCTGAGGCAGTTTGGTCCGGGCATTTGCTTGTGTATGCTCCGTCCACAATTCGGGCTCGCATGCTCAACTATAAGAACAAGAACATCGCCTATGACCCTCAGCTCCGACCTGTCGGGCCCCTCCGTGGAGCCTCGGGCTATCCGCAAACAGTACGCCATGGAGATGGCGGTCGAACGCACGCGTCTGCTGTACCAGGGCTCGCTCTTGCCGACGCTTTTCATGTTGATCAACGGTCTGGTCTGCGCCGGGTTGCTCTGGAGCCCGCAACGCTACTTCGTGGTCAGTGTCTGGCTGGTCTGGTTATTGTCGCTGGTGGCGTTGCGGGTGATTCAGGTCGCGGCCTTCGATTCGGCGATTCCCAACCGTCAGGCCCATCCGATCTGGCGTCGCATGTTTCTGCTCGGTTCGGCGATGACCGGCCTGACCCTGGCCGGTGCCGGCATCGCGCTGGTGCCCGCTGACAATTTCATCCAGCAAGCCTGGGTATTCGGTCTGATCGGCGCCGCAGCCCTTTCGGCCAGCGTCGCTTATGCGGTCAGCCTGCCAGCATTTCTATCCTTTACCTTGCCCTGTCTGTTGCCCGCCATCGGCTATCTGTTCTGGGGCGGCGATGAACAGGAGCAGGGCTGGGGCTGGTTCGGGCTGATTCTTCTGGGCTCGTTGAGCGTGGTCGCCTGGCAGGTCAATCGGTTGATCGATCAGGGTTTGTTGCGGCGTTTTCAAAATCAGGCGCTGATCGAACACTTGCAGCAAGCGCAAAGTCGCAGCGAGCAACTCAATCACGAGCTGGCCAAGGAAATCGACCAGCGTCGTCGCGCCGAAGAAGAATTGCGCGAAACCCAGGTCGACCTTGAAAACCGGGTTGCCCAACGCAGTCTGGAACTGGATGCGGCCAACCAGGCTTTGAGCAAGAGCGAAGCACGGCTGGCGCTGGCGTTGAAGGCGAGCGAACTCGGTTTGTGGGACTGGAACTTGCAGACCGACGAAGTTCATCACACTCAGCTCCAGGAGTTGTTCGGGCTGGAGCCGGAATACGTGACGGCAATGCTCCGCCACCTCAAGCCGAGGCTGCACCCCGACGACTTGCCAGCGCTGAAGCGGGCGCTGGTCGAGCATTTGAAGGGCCGCACCGAGGATTATCAGATCGAGTACCGCGTTCGGCATGGCGATGGCCATTGGGTCTGGATCGAGGACCGTGGTCGAGCGGTCGAGCGTAGTGAAAACGGCCGGGTGATCCGCATGGTCGGCACCCGTCGCGATATCAGCGCCAGCAAGCACCTGGAAGAACAGCGCCAGCTGGCGGCGACGGTGTTCGAGGCGGCCAGCGAAGGCATCGTGATTTTCGACCCGAATTACGCACTGATCGCGGTCAATCAGGCTTTCAGTCGGGTAACTGGCTATGAAATCGACGACATGCTCGGGCGCAACGTGGTCGATTTGCCTTGCAGCCGCGACGCCCGTCGGCATTACGCGGCGATTCGTCAGGCGCTGGAGCAGCACGGTAGTTGGCAGGGCGAGTTGGTCGAGACCCGCAAGAATGGCGAGTTGTATCCGCAGTGGCTGCAGCTGAATGCCGTACGCGATTTGCGGGGAAATGTCAGTCATATCGTCGGCTTCTTCGCTGATCTGTCCGCTCGGCGTGAATCCGAAGAGCGCATGCGCTACCTCACCCACTACGACGAGCTCACGGGGCTGGCCAACCGTTCGTTATTCCGTGAACGACTAAGCGAGGCTCATCAGCGGGTGCGTCAGGGCGGTCGGCGCAGCCTGGCGCTGCTGCACATCAATCTGGATCGCTTCAAGTTGCTCAACGACAGCCTCGGCCACGAAATCGCCGATCAGCTGTTACAGAAAATGGCCCGGCGGTTGGTCAATGCGTTGCCGGAAGCGGACACCATCGCCCGGTTGTCCGGCGATGAATTTGCGGTGCTGTTCGACGCCTACGGCAACCTGTCGAGCCTGGCGCGCGTGGCGACCCGATTGTCGACCAAGCTGCGTTTGCCGATCACTGTCGAGGGGCATGAACTGGTGATGAGCGCGTCCATGGGCATCAGCCTGTTGCCGGACACCGCACGGGAGATTTCCGCGCTGGTCAGCCAGTCGAACATGGCCATGCAGCATGCCAAACACTTGGGCGGCAACAACTTCCAGTTCTACACCGACAGCTTGCAGGCCAGCACGCTCGAGCGTTTGCAGCTTGAGAACCAATTGCGCAAAGCCATCGAAGAAAAGCAGTTGAAGGTGTTTTATCAACCGAAACTCTGCCTAGCCACCGGCCGGTTGAATGCCGCCGAAGCGCTGGTGCGCTGGAATCACCCGACCCTTGGCCAGGTACCGCCGGGGGATTTCATCGGTCTGGCCGAGGAAACCGGCCTGATCAACGCTATCGGCGAGTTCGTATTGCGTCAGGCCTGCTGGCAAGCCTGCGAATGGCAACGTCAGGGGCTTGAGCCGATTCGGGTGTCGGTCAATCTGTCGGTGCATCAGCTGCGTCAGGGGAAACTGGTCAGCCTGGTGCGCCAGGTGCTGGAGGAAACCGGTCTGGCGCCGCACTATCTGGAGCTGGAACTTACCGAAAGCCAGTTGCTGGACAGCGTCGAGCACATCATCGCGACCTTCCAGCAATTGCGCGATCTGGGGGTGAAGCTGGCGATCGACGATTTTGGTACCGGGTATTCGTCTCTGAGCTACCTCAAACGTATTCCTGTGGATTACGTGAAGATCGATCAGGCATTTATCCGTGGGCTGGGAGAGAGCAGCGAGGATGCGGCGATTACCCGGGCGATCATTGCCATGGCCCACGGCCTGTCGTTGAAAGTGGTGGCCGAAGGCGTCGAACGGCCGGAGCAGCTGGAGTTTCTGAAGGTCGAGCATTGCGATGAAGTGCAGGGTTATTGGATCAGCCGTCCGGTTGAGGCTGCAGACCTGGCTGAGCTGTTGCGCGCGGACGAAAAAACCTCGTAGGTGCTACATGGAGCATATGTCGCGTGATATGGGGACATTGAGTTACGCATTGAGCAGGCAAAAAGCCGATTCATGTAGTATAACTACAAGCGTGCTACATCCCCGGCACCTGCCAATGACAAAGAGTCCAGCCCCTTGAATCTGCTGCAACACATCGCCCAGTCACGCCACCTGTTACGCAAGTCGGAGCTCAAGGTCGCCGACCACGTGCTGCTTGA
Source organism: Pseudomonas sp. GW821-FHT01E10 (assembly GCF_059422365.1). Lineage (NCBI taxonomy): Bacteria > Pseudomonadati > Pseudomonadota > Gammaproteobacteria > Pseudomonadales > Pseudomonadaceae > Pseudomonas > Pseudomonas sp. GW821-FHT01E10. The sequence continues at coordinate 59,529 of NZ_JBWKWT010000010.1, read as the reverse complement.
TCCTGCGGCGGTGATGCACAGTTCCATGGCCGACCTGGCCCACAGCGTAGGCATCAGCGAGCCGACCATCGTGCGGTTTTGCCGCGCCATCGGTTGCTCCGGGTTCCAGGATTTGAAACTGAAGCTGGCCCAGAGCCTGGCGGCCGGCGCGAGCTTCGGGCAATTCGCGATCCATGAAGACGATTCGGTTGCCGACTACAGCCTGAAAATCTTCGACACCACCCTGCACACCCTGATGGAAGTTCGCGAGAAACTTGACCCGGTAGCGTTGCAGAAGGCCGTGACCGCGATGTCCCAGGCCCAGCGTGTCGAGTTCTACGGCTTCGGTGCGTCGGGTGCGGTGGCGGCGGATGCCCAGCACAAGTTCTTCCGTTTGTTGCTGACTGCGGCGGCGTATTCCGACCCGCACATGCAGGCGATGTCGGCGGTGACCTTGAAGCCGACCGACGTGGCGATCTGCATTTCCCAGTCCGGTCGCTCAAAGGACCTGTTGATCACCGCCAACCTGGTGCGCGAAAGCGGCGCCACGCTGATCACCCTGTGCCCGAGCCAGACACCGTTGGCCGAGTTGTCGACCGTTAACCTGGCGATCGACGTGCACGAAGACACTGAAATCTACACGCCGCTGACGTCGCGCATCGCCCACCTGGTAGTGATCGATGTGTTGGCGATGGGCGTGGCCATGGCCCGTGGGCCGAGCCTGGTCAATCACTTGAAAAGCGTCAAGCGCAGCCTTCGCAGCTTGCGGTTGTCGCCAAAGTCAGTAAAAGCGCTGGACGATTGATTCTGGCTGCAATTGTGGCGAGGGAGCTTGCTCCCGCTCGGCTGCGCAGCAGACGCAAAATCTTAGGGCTGCTTTGCGACCCAGCGGGAGCAAGCTCCCTCGCCACAGGTTCGCGGTCAGCCAGTGAGTTTCATCGTTCTGTAACCCTCCCGCCGCCAAACCGTCATCCCTCGCGCCTATCTTGAAACTCCCGTACTCGCCTTGGGAGACTCGAAATGGCCCAGCCCTACGAAGAACGCAACAGCGCCGTCAAAACCCGTCGTCAGCAAGAAGACCAGCGCCGCATGGAATTTCGCCGCGCCATCGAAGATCGCTGCGAGCGCCGCCAGCTTCTGGCCGAAATCGGCGAATTTCCCGACGACCTCGAACTCAACTACTGGCAGGCAGCACCGATAACTTCCCGTCGAAACGCTCAACCAGTGCGCTGATTTGCGCTCGTTCGCTGCGGATAAACGCAAGGAATGCGTGGGCCACCGGCGATAGCCGTTTGGCCTTGGCCTGCACCAGGCACCAGCTACGCAGCAGCGGCAGCTCTTCGACCGGCAGCTCGATCAGGCCACCGGTCGCCAACTCAAGGTTCAGGGCGTGGCGCGTCAGCAGCGCCAGGCCCAGACCCGCCAGCACGCATTCACGCTGAGCTTCCGCCGAGGCGACCTCCTGGGTCTGGGTGAAGTGCACGCGCTTCTCTTTGAAATACTCCTCGCAGGCCAGTCGCGTGCCGGAACCGGGTTCGCGCAGCAGCAGCGTGTAGGGTTCCAGATCCTGCAAGCGCAATGGACCCATGTGGCACAGCGGATGATCCGGTGGCGCCACGGCTACAATCGGGTTGTTGAGGAACGGCAGGAATTCCAGCCCCATGTCCTGGGGGACCATCGACATGATCACCAGATCATCGCGGTTATCCGACAGGCGCCGGATGACCTGGCCACGGTTGACCACCGTCAGGTGCAGGTTCACTTCCGGGTGCTGGCGCTTGAACGCGGCAAACAGATGCGGCACGAAATACTTGGCGCTGGACTCCACCGCCAGTTTCAGCTGACCTTGCAATGAGCCTTGCATGTCCGACAGCTGCATATCGAGGTTTTCCAGGCGCCCGAAAATGTCCCGGCTGGCGCGCTGCAGCGCTTCGGCCGCCTCGGTCATGTAGAGTTTTTTGCCGACATAATCGAACAAGGGCTGACCGATCAGCTCTTCAAGTTGACGAATCTGTAGGCTCACGGCAGGTTGTGTGAGAGACATTTCGTCGGCAGCGCGGCTGTAGGACCTTAAATCGCACACCTCATTGAAGATCTGCAATTGACGCAATGTCATACGCATCAATGACTTACGCATTTTCTATAAATCCTGAGCGAAGGTCGATGACTCAACTATAAGTCTTTGCTTATGTCTGACCCAATTATTATTCATTTTTGTTAATCCCTTGCGACAGCTAGTGTGGAGCTGCGACTGAATTGAAACATTTGGTCACGCGTCGACCTGTCTAATCGGGTCGTGGGTGTCACCGGCTCAAGGGAACCTCCAAGTGATAAAAAAGATCCTGATTGCCAACCGTGGTGAGATTGCCGTACGAATCGTGCGCGCCTGCGCCGAAATGGGCATTCGCTCGGTCGCGATCTATTCCGACGCCGACCGTCATGCTTTGCATGTGAAGCGTGCGGACGAGGCCCACAGCATCGGTGCCGAGCCATTGGCCGGCTACCTGAACCCGCGCAAGCTGGTGAACCTGGCGGTGGAAACCGGTTGCGATGCGTTGCACCCCGGCTACGGCTTTCTTTCGGAAAATGCCGAGCTGGCGGACATCTGCGCCGAACGCGGAATCAAATTCATCGGCCCGTCGGCGGAAGTCATTCGCCGCATGGGCGACAAGACCGAAGCGCGCCGCAGCATGATCAAGGCCGGCGTGCCGGTCACACCGGGCACCGAAGGCAACGTGTCGGGCATTGAAGAGGCCCTGACCGAAGGCGACCGCATCGGTTACCCGGTGATGCTCAAGGCTACCTCCGGTGGTGGCGGCCGCGGCATTCGTCGTTGCAACAGTCGCGAAGAACTCGAACAAGCCTTTCCGCGAGTGATTTCCGAAGCCACCAAGGCTTTCGGTTCGGCGGAAGTGTTCCTGGAAAAATGCATCGTAAACCCGAAACATATCGAAGCGCAGATCCTCGGCGACAGCTTCGGCAACGTGGTGCACCTGTTCGAGCGTGACTGCTCGATCCAGCGTCGCAACCAGAAGTTGATCGAGATCGCTCCGAGCCCGCAACTGACTCCGGAACAGCGCGCCTACATCGGCGACCTGTCGGTTCGTGCAGCCAAGGCCGTGGGTTACGAGAACGCCGGTACCGTGGAGTTCCTGCTCGCCGAGGGCGAGGTGTACTTCATGGAGATGAACACCCGGGTGCAGGTGGAACACACCATCACTGAAGAAATCACCGGCATTGACATCGTTCGCGAGCAGATCCGCATCGCATCCGGTTTGCCGCTCTCGGTGAAACAGGAAGACATCCTGCACCGTGGTTTCGCGCTGCAGTTCCGGATCAACGCCGAAGACCCGAAAAACAACTTCCTCCCGAGTTTCGGCAAGATCACCCGTTACTACGCGCCCGGCGGTCCCGGCGTGCGCACCGACACAGCGATCTATACCGGCTACACCATTCCGCCGTTCTACGATTCGATGTGCCTGAAACTGGTGGTCTGGGCGCTGACCTGGGAAGAGGCGATGGACCGTGGCCTGCGGGCCCTCGACGACATGCGTCTGCAAGGGGTCAAGACCACCGCCGCGTACTACCAGGAAATCCTGCGTAACCCGGAATTCCGTAGCGGCCAGTTCAACACCAGCTTCGTTGAAAGCCACCCTGAACTGACCAACTACTCGATCAAGCGCAAACCCGAAGAGCTGGCCCTGGCCATCGCCGCCGCCATCGCCGCCCACGCAGGCCTGTGAGGAATAGAACAATGAGCAAACAAATCCACGTTACCGACACAATCCTGCGCGACGCCCATCAATCGCTGCTCGCCACCCGCATGCGCACCGAAGACATGCTGCCGATCTGCGACAAACTCGACAAAGTCGGTTACTGGTCGCTGGAAGTCTGGGGCGGTGCGACCTTCGACGCCTGCGTACGCTTCCTGAAAGAAGACCCGTGGGAGCGTCTGCGCCAACTGCGCGCCGCGTTGCCTAACACGCGCCTGCAAATGCTCCTGCGTGGCCAGAACCTGCTGGGCTACCGCCATTACAGCGACGACGTGGTCAAAGCCTTCGTCGCCAAGGCCGCGGTCAACGGCATCGACGTGTTCCGTATCTTCGACGCCATGAACGACGTGCGTAACCTGCGCGTGGCCATTGAAGCGGTGAAAGCTGCCGGCAAACACGCCCAGGGCACCATCGCCTACACCACCAGCCCGGTGCACACCATCGAGGCTTTCGTGGCGCAAGCCAAGCAAATGGAAGCCATGGGTTGCGACTCGGTGGCGATCAAGGACATGGCCGGTCTGCTGACCCCGTACGCCACGGGTGAACTGGTCAAGGCTCTGAAGGCCGAGCAATCGCTGCCGGTGTTCATCCACTCCCACGACACCGCCGGCCTGGCTGCGATGTGCCAACTCAAGGCCATCGAAAACGGCGCCGACCATATCGACACCGCGATCTCCAGCTTCGCCTGGGGCACCAGCCACCCGGGCACCGAATCGATGGTCGCCGCCCTTAAAGGCAGCGAGTTCGACACCGGCCTGAACCTGGAGCTGCTGCAAGAGATCGGCCTGTACTTTTACGCCGTGCGCAAGAAGTACCACCAGTTCGAAAGCGCGTTCACTGCCGTCGACACTCGCGTGCAGGTCAACCAGGTTCCGGGCGGGATGATTTCCAACCTGGCCAACCAGTTGAAAGAGCAGGGCGCCCTGAATCGTATGAGCGAAGTGCTGGCTGAAATCCCGCGCGTTCGCGAAGACCTCGGCTTCCCGCCGCTGGTGACCCCGACCTCGCAAATCGTCGGCACCCAGGCGTTCTTCAACGTGCTGGCCGGCGAGCGCTACAAGACCATCACCAACGAAGTGAAGCTTTACCTGCAAGGCGGCTACGGCAAGGCGCCGGGCACTGTGAACGAAAAGCTGCGTCGTCAGGCCATCGGCAGCGAAGAGGTGATCGACGTGCGTCCGGCCGATCTGCTCAAGCCGGAGATGACCAAGCTGCGTGCCGAAATCGGCGCCGTAGCCAAGTCTGAAGAAGACGTGCTGACCTACGCCATGTTCCCGGACATCGGCCGCAAGTTCCTCGAAGAACGCGCAGCCGGCACCCTGACACCGGAAGTGCTGCTGCCGATTCCGGAAGCAGGCGGTGTGGCTTCGGCCGGTGGTGAAGGCGTGCCGACCGAGTTCGTCATCGACGTTCACGGCGAAACCTACCGCGTCGACATCACTGGTGTGGGCGTCAAGGCTGAAGGCAAACGCCACTTCTACCTGTCCATCGACGGCATGCCGGAAGAAGTGGTGTTCGAACCGCTCAACGAATTCGTCAGCGGCGGCAGCAGCAAGCGCAAGCAAGCCACTGCACCTGGCCACGTCAGCACCACCATGCCGGGCAACATCGTCGACGTGCTGGTCAAGGAAGGCGACACCGTGAAAGCCGGCCAGGCCGTGCTGATCACCGAGGCGATGAAGATGGAAACCGAAGTCCAGTCGGCCATCACCGGCAAAGTCACCGCCATCCACGTGGCCAAGGGCGACCGGGTGAACCCGGGCGAGATTCTGATCGAGATCGAAGGCTGAGTTAACAGCCTCGATATACCGCTTTAAACCTCGGGGGGGCATGTGCTCCCCTTTTTTTTCGCACTGGGTTTGTGGCTGTTAGAAACTCATTCGCCACTGACCCGTCACGCCGTGGTTACGGCTGTCGGTGCCGATCTCGCCAGTGAGTCCGATGCCCAGGGTGTGTTTTGCTGACAATCCAAGGTCCAGCCCTGTATCGACCAGCAGGCTGTCACGATCCAGCGGCGCACCGGAAACGGTGAAGTTTTTTCCGCCCGTTACCAATCGTTGGCGGGTATCGCTGTAGACGTCCCCGTAAGTATGTTTCCAGCCGGCACTGAACCGTGGCGTCAGCTGCATGCCGTTATCCAGAGTGTTGAGCTTCGCCAGCCGCAGGCCGAACGTGCTGTTCAAATTGTTCTGCGTTTGACCGTGTACCTTCAGAGCCGCAGCGCCACCTTTTTCCGTGTAAGTGTCGCGTTGATAGCGCTGGTAGCCCAGGCTGGCAAACGGTTCGATGCTGACGTTCGTCCGCCCCAGGTTGTAACCCAATTCCGCAAAGGCCTGCTGGGTGTTGGCATCGTAACGGCCTTCGGGGCGGTCGCTGAAACCTTTGAAGGCAACCCGGCGTTTAGTGCTGCCATCGTGACTGCTGTAGGTCGCACCCAGGCGCAGGGACATTGGTCCGTTTTGACGCAGGGCATAAGCTCCCAAATGCCAGCTGTCGAGATCGCCGTCGAGTCCGCGGCTGTCCAGGCGCGTTTCGGATTTTCCGCTCATCACCCCGATGCGCCATTCTTCATCGATGCCCCAATCAGCTCCCAGTACCAGACCGTGGGTTGTGTGTTTCAGAGCGTCGTAGTCGCGATCCAGCGTTCCACCGTGACCCATTGCTTGAAGCCAGACTCGGCCATTGTCTTCGCTGCCGGCGGCCAGGCGTGGCGCATTGCGTCTGGTGGAATTGCTGTAGCTACTGGCGCTGTGCAGCTGACGCATGGCCGAGAGCATGGTCGCGCTGATTGGGCTGTCACTGTTCAGGGTCGCTTTCGCAAGGTTGGCGTTGTTGCCGCCGTCCAGCTGGTCGATGGCCTGGGAGGCTGTTTCGGTGGTGGAGGCAAGCAGGGCCGTGACAGCGGCGTTCGCGGTATTGGGAGGTGTCTGCGCCGTTGGACTGGCTTTGGGTTCTTCAATACTGCGGGCGAGTTCCCGACCGTTTTTGTTGGTCGCGAGACTCTCGAAAGGCACTTCGTTGCGAGCGTAGGTCAGGCGGACGGCCTTTTCGTCGCTGTAGTCCGGGGTGGCCGTCATGAATGCGAGATTGTTTTCAATATTGCCAAAATGCCCATCGACCTTGTCGGCCTCGATAATGGTGTACTGGGTGGTTTGCGGATAGTCACCCGATACTGCGACGATTTTCAGGGTGGCATTGCCGAGGCTGGCGGTGCCGTCGACTTTGATCGTCTCGTGACGGCCGTCGGGGTTGACCTCATAGGCCAGGATGGCCGAGTTGGACAGGTTCAAATTGCCTTTGACCCTTGGGGCGCCATGCAATCCATCGACGTTGACGCGGCCGGAGACATCCAGGCCGCCGACGGTGCCTGCACCTGCAAAAGTACCGCCGTGCGCGACTGTTACATGACCTTTAATGTCGCCATTGTTGAAGAGCTTTCCGACCGTAATCGCCCCACCTTCGATTTTCCCGTCATTGGTCAGGATGCCGTCATCGAGCACCACCACACCCTTGTTGAAATCTCCGGTACTGGTCAGCGTCCAGGATCCCTGCGAAACATACAGGCCGTTGAAGTTGCGGGTATTCCCCAATCGGCCACCGTCAGTTGCATCAAGCTGTATGACGTTGGTTCCTTTGCCGCCATCGACCCGACCTTCGAAGCTTCCACCATTTTTGACGATGATGAGGTCATCTCTATTTTCCGGTCTCAGGGAAGTACCTCGCCGAGCGGGCTGCGGCGCATCAATCACCGTTTGAAAGGTGGTGTCCGCCTCGATAAAGGCTAGAAGCCGGGTAAGCGGGTGCGGCTCAGTATCAAGCTGCCCGGTTACCTCAGCGATATTCGTCGCCTCAGCTTGCGCGGGTAGTTGTTGGGCGCTTGAAAATTCGGCGCAACCCAGCGCAAGCGCAATGGCCAGCGCCAGGTGTTGTGGTCGGTATTTGTGTTGAACGGGCATCGAGTACGGCCTCTTTTGATGGGAGGCCAAACTCTAAAAGTGAGGCTATAGGTGCCGATGTCAGCTGCTTCCGGCGGGCTTGCGGGGGGTGTCAGCAGGTTGTGTAGAAAATAGCCAGCCGCTTGAGGGCGGCTGTTTTTACCCATTTGAACTGGACGCTTTTTCTTACAGTGAATGAGGACAAGGGGGCTGGCGCTCCAGCAAAAATGCATCTTTCGCGGATCAAAAAAAGCGCAGCTCTCGACGGCTCCTACCGGCTTACGTACGCCTTCCCGTAATGCCGTTCCATCCGCGCCTGAATCAGCTCCAGTCCAATCGACATCAGCCAATAAATGATCGCCGCCGTCGTCAGCATTTCGATATAGCGATAGCTCGAGCGCCCGTACGATTGCGCCAGGAACATCACTTCCCAAACCCCCATCACCGAGATCAGCGACGAGTCCTTGAGCATGGAGATGAACTGGTTGGTGGTGGGCGGGATGATGGCGCGCATGGCCTGGGGCAGGGTGACGCGCCAGAAAATCACGGTTTCGCGCATGCCCAGGGCCAGCGATGCTTCGCGTTGGCCGTGGGGAACGCCGAGGATGCCGGCGCGGAAGATTTCGCTCAGGTAGGCGCCATAGTTCAGCGACAGGGCGATGATGCCGGCGGCGATGGCGCCCGGCACCACGCCCAATTGCGGCAAGCCGAGGTAGATCAGCAATATCTGGATCAGCAGCGGCGTGCCGCGAAAGAACGAGGCATAGAAGCTTGCGATGCCGAACGCCACGGCGCTTTTCGACAGTCGAGCCAGGGCCGTGATGAAGCCCAGCAGCGACGAAGCCACAATCGAGCACAGGCACAAGAACAGCGTCAGTGCCGCGCCTTGCAGAAAGCCGTTGGGCGCCAGGTGCAGGCCGATCAGGTTCGGCAGTTTGTCGAGGATGATCGAGAACTTCAGGTCGAAGCTCAGGAAGAAACTGGCGAACAAGCCGAACATCGCCGCCCAGGTCAGGTACAGCCGGGTACGGAAGCCGAAGACCCGTTGCAGTAATGACTCAGCCACCGGTTGCGGCGGCTGAGGAGGTTTGGGGAAGGAAGTCATTTGCTGATGTCGGCGCCGATCCATTTTTGCGACAGCTTGCTCAAGGTGCCGTCCTGTTTCAACTGAGCGAACACATCACGCACTTTGGCGTCCCACTGCGCGTCACCTTTTTCGATGGCCACCGAGTTCGGCTCCGAGTACAGCGGCTGGCCGGCGAGCTTGAAGCGCTTGTCTTCGTTCAGGCGCGGTTGCGCGGTGACGAGGTTGGTGAGGATCGCGTCCAGACGCACGCCAGCGCCCAGGCCCAGATCCTGGAACGCGACGTTGTCGGTGTCATACGGGGCGATCTGCACGTTCTCGAACGGGTACTGCAATTGGGTGTCTTCGGCGCCTTCGATCACCAGGTTTTTGTTCAGGTAGCTTTCATAGCTGGAGGCGCTGGTGAGACCGACTTTCTTGCCGCTCAGGTCCTTGGCGCTGTGAATGCTATCGTCCTTGGCATTGACCACGATCACGGCAGGGGAGGCGTAGTACTCGACCGGGAAGTCGAAGACTTCGGCGCGGGCCTTGCTCGGGGTCATGGAGCAGATGCAGATGTCGTAACGCCCGCTCCAGCGGCCGGCGGCAATCACATCCCAGGACGGCGTTTCCAGACGCAGCTTGACGCCCAGTTTGTCCGCCACGGCCTTGGCCACGTCGACGTCGAAACCGTCGAGCTGGTTTTGATCGTTGAGGAACGAGAAGGGTGGATAGCTTTCCATCAACACGCCGACCAGTTCTTTCTTTTGCTCGATGCGATCCAGAGTGGCGCCGGCAAAGGCTTGGGTGGAGGCAGCCAGAATCGTCAGGCCCAGGGCCAGCAGCGGTTGAAATTTCACAGTTGATCCCTGAAAAAAAAGAGGTTGTTATTAACCGAGTGGTGCGTATTAAATAGTTATAAGAACGACTCTGATAGTGAGTTATTTTCATAAGCTTATGAGTGAAAAGCATATGGGCGCAGGGACGGTAATTCTGGATGGTGGCATGGGTCGGGAGCTGCAGCGCCGAGGGGCGCCGTTCAGGCAGCCCGAGTGGTCGGCGCTGGCCTTGAGCGAAGCGCCGCAGGCGGTGGAGGCGGTGCACGCGGCTTATATTGAAAGCGGTGCCAACGTGATCACCAGCAACAGTTACGCGGTGGTGCCGTTCCACATTGGCGAGGAGCGTTTCGCGGCTGAAGGCCAGGCCCTTGCGGCGTTGGCCGGTGAGCTGGCTCGGCGTGCAGTCGATGCCTCGGGCCAAGCGATTCGTGTGGCCGGCTCATTGCCGCCGTTATTCGGCTCCTACCGCCCGGACTTGTTCGACGCTGCTCGGGTGACTGAACTGCTGAGCCCTCTGGTCAATGGTCTGGCGCCTCATGTCGACCTGTGGCTGGCCGAAACCCAGAGTTCGATCGTCGAAGCACGGGCGATCCATGCCGGTCTGCCGAAGGACGGCAAACCGTTCTGGCTGTCGTTTACCTTGAAAGATGAAGACACCGATGAAGTGCCGCGTTTGCGCTCCGGTGAACCGGTGGCTGAGGCCGCTGTGGTGGCGGCTGAGTTGGGTGTCGAGACTTTGCTGTTCAACTGCAGCCAGCCGGAAGTGATCGGGGCGGCGATTGATGCGGCGCGGGAAACCTTCGAGCGCCTGGGGGTGAAGATTCACATTGGCGCATACGCCAACGCCTTCCCGCCGCAGCCGAAAGAGGCCACGGCCAACGACGGTCTGGATCCGCTACGCGACGATCTCGACCCGCCGGGTTACCTGATGTGGGCGGCTGACTGGCAGAAGAGGGGAGCCAGCCATTTGGGCGGGTGCTGTGGGATCGGGCCGGAGCATATTGCGGTACTTGCCCAGACATTAGCGTGATGCCATTCGCGGGCAAGTCGGATCGCCGTGCCGCGATCCGACTTGCCCGCGAAGGTGTCGTCCGGGCGCCGAAGCTTACCCGCGGCACTCCGTCAACGTTTTCACCTGCCCCGATTCCGTCTGGTTTTCATCGCTCAACCACCGCTCGAACCCCGCCTTAATCGTCGGCCATTCCGAGTCCAGAATCGAATACCACGCTGTGTCGCGGTTCTGACCCTTGACCACCATGTGCTGGCGGAACACCCCCTCAAAACTGAACCCCAACCGCTCTGCTGCGTACTTGGAGCGAGCGTTGCCGTTGTTGCACTTCCATTCCAGGCGCCGGTAACCCAACGCAAAGGCTTCCCTGGCCAGCAGGTAAACCGCCTCGGTACTTTTCGGCGAGCGCTGCATCGGTGCGCCGAAGGTCACATGGCCGATCTCGATGCGACCCTGGGCAGGAACGATCGACATCAGGCTGAGCAGGCCCTGCACCTCGCCGCTGACACGGTCGATCACACTGAAGAAATACGGATCGCTGTTGGCCGCATGGTTGTTCAGCCAGTCATTGAACGCACTGCGTTCCGGGAAAGGACCGTAGGGCAGATAGTCCCAGAGTTTCGGGTCTGAGCCCGGGCCTTCCAGGGCTTTCCACAAACCGTCGGCGTGACGCGCCGGGTCGAGTTTTTCCAGGCGAATGAAACGCCCTTCGATCAGTTGGACCGAGGGCGCCGGAACGCCTTTCCAGTCTGCGAGTGAAGTCGACATGGTGTTCTCCTTGAACCTTAAAGGGCTTTGCGAAACTGGATGAAACCGGGCCGTTCGGCGATGCGCTCGTAGAGCTGGATCGCGGTGGCGTTGGTTTCGTGGGTCAGCCAGTGGACCTTGCAGCAACCGTCGGCCTTGGCTGTGCTGTAGACGAATTCGATCAGTTGCCGACCGACGCCGGTGCCACGAGTTTCGGGTGTCACCAGCAAGTCTTGCAGGTAACAGGAGTTTTCGATGCTCCAGTTCGAGCGGTGATAGATGAAATGCACCATGCCCACCGCTTTGCCGTCGACCCAGGCCAGCGCCCCGTGGGTCGGTTCGCTCGGGTCGAGCAGGCGCTGCCAGGTGCTTTGAGTGACCGCCTCGGGCAGCTCGGTGTTGTAGAAGCGCAAGTAGGCTTGCCACAACGGCAGCCAGGCAGCGTGATCGTCGGCGGTGACCTGGCGGATGTCGATCTGACTCATGTTCATTCCTTAACGCGTCAAAGTGGCAGGTACATGGAAAATTCCTTGGCGAATGCCTTCATCCTAGGCAGGCTAATGGTCTGTTGTAAGAGCCATTAATGACCAATTTCATAGGTCCATTGTCATGTCGAATACGCCGCTTCCCTCGTCGTTCAACCCGGCGGGTATCGAACTCGACCGCCGCCAGGGCCTGAGTCGACAGCTCTATCAAGCGCTGCGGGTACGCGTACTCGACGGACGATTGGCCAGCGGCACACGACTGCCGGCCAGTCGCGATCTGGCTACGGCCTTATCGATTTCCCGCAACAGCGTGGTTCGTGCCTACGATCAGCTTTACGCTGAAGGCTTCATCGAGGGGCGTGTGGGTGACGGGACTTACGTGGCGCAATTGCCTCAGGCGGCGTTGCCGGCGAAAAAATTATCCACAAAAGTATCCACAGGGTTTTCAACAGGGTTACCCACAACCTTATCCACAAATTGGCTGGATTTACCTGTTGTTCCATCCAGTAAAGTTATCCACAGCAGTGCTTTGGGGCGCGTTGAAAAGAATCATTTGGCTGTGCCGCCTGGTGGTCCGCCGCGCGCATTCAGGGTCGGCGTCCCGGCGTTCGATCTGTTCCCGTTCGAGGTTTGGGCCAAGCTGAATGCGGCTTTCTGGCGTAAGCCGGATTTACAGCAGCTGTGTTATGGCGACCCGGCAGGTGATGAACGCTTGCGCGGATTGATTGCTGCCTACTTGCGCAGCTCGAGAGGGATGCAGTGCGCCGCTGAGCAAATTGTGATCACCAGTGGCGCGCAGCAGGGGATCAGCCTTTGTGCACAGTTGCTGGTGGAGCCTGGCGATGGGGTGGGGATTGAAAATCCGGGTTATCGCGCTGCCGGCCATGCCTTTGCGGTAGCCGGTGCGCAGCTGCACGGTGTGCCGGTGGATGAGGAGGGGATCGACTGCAGCGCCTTGGCGCAGTTGAGCGATTGCCGGCTGGCTTACGTTACGCCTTCCCATCAATACCCGACCGGTGTGGTCATGAGTCTGGCCCGGCGTCTGGAACTGCTCGCCTGGGCCGAGGGCAACCAGGGCTGGATCATCGAGGACGACTACGATGGCGAGTACCGTTACAGCGGCGCGCCACTGGCGCCGCTGGCGGCACTCGATCGCCATGGGCGGGTGCTGTATGTCGGCACCTTCGGCAAGGTCGCTTTTCCGGCGCTGCGCCTGGGTTATCTGGTGCTGCCGCCGGGCCTGGTGGACGCATTCGCGCAGCGTCGGGCGGTGGATGTGCGGCATTCTGAAGTGAGCACTCAAGCGGTGATGGCCGAGTTCATGGCCGCCGGGCATTTCCAGCGGCACATTCGCCGGATGCGGCGTGCCGCCCTCAGCCGTCGCAATTGTTTGCTGGGCGGCTGGCCGGCGGGGATGACCGGAGTGGGTAGCCTGCCCACCGTCTCCGCCGGGCTGCACATGACGGTTTCGGTGGACAGCCTGGCCCGCGAACGGCGACTGATCGAACAAGCGGAAAGTGTGGGTGTGGAGATCAATGGCTTGAGCAACTATTGGCTACCGGACTCCAGGACACCAGTCGATCAGCGCGCCGGTCTGGTATTGGGTTTTGCGGCGGTGCCAGAGCCAGCGATAGAGTCGGCGCTGGCACGGTTGCGACAGGTCTGGCGGGATTGAACGATGGCCTCCCGGTTTTTAAATGAACCGCTGATCTATGAAAAACACTGAGGCGGCGAGTGTGCGACTGATCTCGCCGCGATAAATGGCGATGAGTTCCTGATTGCTGCCACCCGCGCAGATCAAAGCCCCCCCTATTAGCCGTTGACCAAAAAAGACCCGCGATGGCGCGGGTCTTTGATTCACCGGGTGTTTCAGGTCCCGGACTTGATCTTGGTCCAGGCCCGGGTCCGTGCCCGTTCAGCATCGCGAGGCAAGGGTTGCAGGGTGTAAAGCGTGCTCATCGCCGTTTCGGTCGGGTACAGGTTCGGGTTGTTGCGAATCGCCGGGTCGACCATTTCCGTGGCGTCCTTGTTCGGGTTCGGGTAGCCGACGAAGTCGCTGACCGGTGCGATGACCTGGGGTTGCAGCAGGTAGTTGATGAAGGTGTAGGCGTCTTCCGGGTTTTTCGCGCCTTTGGGGATCGCGAGCATGTCGAACCAGATCGGCGCGCCTTCCTTGGGCAGGCGCATGTCGACGATCACACCATTCTTGGCTTCCTTGGCGCGGTTGGCGGCCTGGGAGAAGCTGCCGGAATACCCGACCGCGACGCAGATGTCACCGTTGGCGATGTCGGCCATGTACTTGGACGAATGGAAGTAGGTGATGTACGGCCGGATCTTCATCAACAGCGCTTCAGCCTTGGCGTAGTCCGCTGGCTTCTTGCTGTTGGGGTCCAGGCCGAGGTGTTGCAGGGCCAGCGGCAGGATCTCCGAAGGTGAGTCGAGCAGGGCCACGCCGCACTGCTTGAGCTTGCTGATGTTCTCTTCCTTGAAGATCAGGTCCCAGCTGTTCACCGGTGCGTTGTCGCCCAGCGCAGCCTTGACCTTGGCCGGGTTGAAGCCAATCAGGATGGTGCCGTACATGTACGGCACGGCAAATTTGTTACCCGGGTCGTTGGCTTCGATCAGCTTCATCAGCTTGGGGTCGAGGTGGTTCCAGTTCGGCAGTTTGCTGCGGTCCACTGGCTGGAATACGCCGGCTTCGATCTGCTTGGCGAGGAACACGTTGGACGGCACCACCACGTCGTAGCCGGAGTTGCCGGTCAGCAGCTTGGCTTCCAGCGCTTCGTTGGTGTCGAAGATGTCGTAGACCAGTTTGGTCTGGGTGTTCTGAGCCTTGAAATCGTCCAGGGCTTTGGGGGTGATGTAGTCGAACCAGTTGTAGACCCGCAAAGTACGTTCTTCAGCATGGACGGCGCCACTGAGCAGTGTGGCGCAGAGCGCTGGAGCGATAAGACGCTTGAGTCTGTTCATTCTTCTAATTCCTCATTGGGCGCTTTCAAAACCTTCGAGAACGTTCACGGCGTTGATGCCGATTTCTTCTACCGCGTAACCGCCTTCCATCACGAACAGCGTCGGCTTGCCGAGGCCTGCGATGCGGGTACCCATCGCCAGGTAATCCGGGCTGTCGAGTTTGAATTGGGAGATGGGGTCGTCCTTGAACGTATCGACGCCCAGGGACACGACAACGATGTCGGCGCCGTACGTTTCGATCTCTTTGCAGGCTTGTTCCAGCGCGGCGCTCCAACGGTCCCAAGCACTGCCGGCGGGCAATGGGTAGTTGAAGTTGAACCCTTCGCCTGCGCCTTCACCGCGTTCGTCTTCGTAGCCGAGGAAGAACGGAAACTCGGCTTCTGGATGACCGTGGATCGAGGTGAACAGCACGTCGCTGCGTTCGTAGAAAATCGATTGAGTGCCGTTGCCGTGGTGGTAATCGACATCGAGGATCGCGACCTTTTTATGGCCCTGATCGAGGAACGCTTGAGCGGCGATGGCAGCATTGTTGAGGTAGCAATAGCCGCCCATCAAATCGCTGGCGGCATGGTGTCCCGGTGGACGGCACAGGGCGAAGGCACTGCGGGCGCCGCGCTGGATCGCCGCTTGGGCCGTGAGGGCAACTTGCGCTGCGCTGTACGCCGCTTGCCAGGTGCCGGCGGTAATCGGTGCGCCGCCGTCGAAGCTGTAATAGCCGAGTTGGCCGTGCAGGCTGGTGGGCATGATTCGGCGCAAGGTGCGGGCCGGCCAGGTGTAGGGCAGCAAGTCGCCGTCGGTATTGAATGCGGTCCAGCGCGCCCAGGCGCCTTTGAAGAAGTCGAGGTAGTCGCGGCTATGGATGCGCGCGATCGGATCAAGGCCAAAGTCTTTCGGCACTTCAACCGGGCCGAGGTTCTGGTCCTTGACCCGTTGCAATACGTGATCGGCCCGTGAAGGCATTTCGAAGCAGGGCATCAATTGCCCGTCCATCAATTCACAACGGCCGTGGTGCAGGTGGTGATCGTCCGAGTAGATCGTCAGCATTGTTGTTCTCCGCAGGCTGATTCGGTTTGAACACAGTCTTGCGGCAGGCGACGTTTGGGAGAACGGCAGGAAAGGCCAAAAGGGGATCTATGTGGCCAAAACATTTGACCGAAATTCGCCCCTTATTGGCGCGGGAGTGCCCCGGTCCGGGGCAATAAAGTGCTCAAGCGCTTGGAATGGAGCCTGCCTCTTCCGGGAAGTACCGTTGCAGTACTTGCAGCATGTCTTCACGTTTGCGTTGTTTTAACCAAAAACGCATCACTGCCAGGTTGTCTCCCTTGCACTGGTGACCGGCGCGAGGGTCGGCGCCTTTTTCCAGCATCAACGTGAACAGGTCTAGCGTTTGTTGCTGGTAGGCGACAGGGTCCATTCCGCTCGACAGGTCCCGTCGGGCCAGGCGCAGCAGTGCCGGTTCGAGTACCTCTTCATTGCTGTTGCAGGTGCCTTCTCGATAACCCACGTCCAACTGTGCTCCGCTGTTGATCAACCGTGCAGCGGCAGGGTAGGCGCCGCTTTCGATTGTGAGGTAAAGCGCGGATCGACCTTCTTTCTTTTCTCGCAGGTCGAGGTTCTGAGGGTACTTGAGCAGCCAAGTGAACAGGTCGGAATCCATGATCGTGGCGTGTTGCATCAACACGGTTTCACCGTTCAGATCGGTCTCGTCGATGGCGGCTCCCGCTTCGAGCAAAAATTTTAGGCGCCGGGCCTTTTCGGGGTCTTTGCTTTCCCGGCGATCCTTGTACAGCGCCTGCATCACCAAAGGCTCGCTGCCATTAAGGCCTTGGGTCTTTGCGCCGTGCTCCAGCAGCAAGCGAGCGATTGCAAAGTTGGGTTTATCCAGTGAATGCAGCAACGCACTGCGCCCATCCTCGCCCTGGGTATCGGCAGGAATGCCGGCTTCCAAAAGACTGCGCACGCGGGTTTCATCCTGAGCGTCGACCGCTTGCAACAGCGGCCATTGAGCCTTGCAGGTTTGCGGATCGCCCTGGGTGATATTCAGCCTTTCCAGGACCCGATCGGGAATGCTCATGTCGCGTGCCAAGCGCAGGCCGCAGTAAATTCGGTAGTACTCCAACGCCTGTGCGTGGTTGGTGGTGTACGCGGGGGTCTTTTCGTACCAGGACCACTGCAGGTCTGCCATGTTCAGATAGGTCGGGATACGTTGAGGATCGCGGCGAATGACTTCCTTCAACAAATTGATGGTGACTTTGTCCGGCGTGTTTGCACTTCGCCAGAAAGCGATGTCATTAAGCAGGCCGGCGAAATCTTTCTGGTCGGCGCCGACAACGCGAAAGTCAGTGTTGAGAAACAGCTCTTCGACTTTCTTCAGGCCCGGGCCTTTGTCCTTGGCTTTGGCCAGTTGCTGGTGCAGCTCACGCAGTTGTTTCGCGCCGTCACCGGCGTCGTAGGGTTGAGCCGCAATGCTGAAACCGAATGCCTCGTCCGGGACGTGGTAACGCAGCGCCGGCCGCGAAGATTCCAATGCCTTGAGCCAGGCGTCTGAAGTGTCCGGGAGGGTCGCTTGCAGCGCCTGGAAAACCAGGTGCTGATCGTTTGGGACGCGCCCGATAGCCAGCAACGGCGTGCCCGGATTGCGGCTGTCGACCAGCAGGTAACGTCTGGTGTCCCAGCCGTTGCGCCCACATTCAAAGCTCAGCTCGTTCACCGCGATGCCTGGCGCCAACTCGATATGCGAGGCGCTGGGACTCATGACGAGGTTTTCCTGACTTTTGGTGCAGTCATGGAATTCTTGCGCAGTCATCAGCGGTATCGGGCCGAGCTTATAGGCGCGCTCCCGATAGTTTTCATCGCGATAAACATTCAGATAAAACAAACCGCGATACTGGCTGAGCAAGCCGACCATGGGCGGTGAGACGCCCGTCGCACTTTCCGTGACGGCTGTAGGGACGATGGCAATCTTGTATTCGGGGGTATCGACCACGGCTTGAGGGGGCAGGCCAAACCAGTCCATTTGAATGGCCTGTGCGGCCAGGGGCAGGTTGAGCAGCAAGGCCAGCAAGGCAGCGCGCGTGCAAAGAGAAGAGAAGGGCATCAAGCAGGAACACCGGCAAAGATTGGGCTGCGTAATGTAGTTCAGCCCGGTCGGATGTGCCTGGTTTTATCTCAAGGCCGGAACTGGCTCGGCGCCACGCCACTCCAGCGCACAAACGCATGCCGGAAGCTCGCGGTCTCGCTGAAGCCCAGTGCTTCGGCGATTTGATAGATCGGCAGTTGATCCTCGCAAAGCATGCGTTTGGCCTGTTCGAATCGCAGTTCATCGAGCAATTCCTGATAGCTGCATCCCAGGTCCTTCAGATGTCGGCGCAGGGTGCGCGACGAGCAGTTCAGCTGTTCGGCCAGCCCGTCCAGACCCGGTGCCGCGCTCAGTTGCGCGGCGAGCAATTGGCGGATGCGCCCGAGCCAGGCCTGACGCCCGGTGAACTCGGTGTTTTGCTTGCGACAGCGCTCGGCCATGGCCTGGTGGGTAATGGCGTCGGCCAGTGGCAGGGGGTGTTCGAGCCAGCGCTTGTCGAAGGCAAATCCGTTGGACGCTGCATCAAACTGCAACGGACAGTCGAAACGCTCGCTGTAGCGCGCCTGATAGTCCGGTGCCGGGTAATCGAAGCGAGCGCCAAGCAAAGGTAGAGGGTGGCCGAGCAGGTCTTCGCAGGTGACTTTCATCGAGACCAGGCAAAACTCGACATTGAACGGTGCCAGCGCGGGGTTTTCCCGATAGTCGCCCGCGGTGAGCCAGATGCGCTCGCCATCCTCCTCCAGGCTCAACTCGAACAGTGTTCCCAATAGCGCCGGGTAGTGCAGCGCCAACTGCAAGGCGTCACCTAAAGTGGCGCTGGTGAGTAAGGCGTACCCGAGCATGCCATAGGACGAAACGTGCATCCGCCGGCCCAACTCCAGACCGATATCGCGGCGCAGCGCGACGGCATTGGCGCACACCAGCATCTCTTGATTGGTGGTGATGCGCGTGTCCGCCCGGCTCAGATCCGCCACGCTGATGCCGCTGCCGGCCAATAACGCCTCGCTGGACAGGCCTTCGGCCTTGAAGGTGTTGAGCACCAGGGAGACGGCGTTGAGGGTGGTGAGGTGGGAGTGGAGCATGGAGTCTTCCAGCGTCGAGATGCTGGAACGGGAGCAAGTTATGTGCCCAATAACGATCTTGTGGGAGCGGGCTCCCACAAGGTTATGTGTTGTGTCAGCTCAGTTCGCCACACAGGTCGAGTTCGACCAGCCGCCGAACTTCAGCGGTTTCAAGCCCTGCACCGAGCAGCCCATGCAACTTGCCGAGCGCCGCCTCGCGAGTCATGCCGCCACCGGACAACAGGCCGGCATCGCGCAAGCGGCTGCCCGCCTCATACACGTCGAGCTTCACGCCACCCTCATGACATTGGGTGACCGCAACCACTACCACGCCATTGTCTCGTGCCCGTTCCAGGCTGGCGATAAACCCGGGGTTGTCGCTTGGTCCGGTACCGCTGCCATAACATTCCAGCACCAGACCCTGAATACCGCTGTTGAGCAGGCCATCCAGTTGCTCGGCGCCGATGCCGGGGAACAACGGCAGCACCGCGACCTTCGCCAGTTGCCTTGGCTGGTTGTAGTTCAGTTGGGCAGGTATCGAGGAAGCTTTCACGCCGCCGCCCTGACGCTCCAGTCGCTTGAACGGATGACGACCGAAACTGCGAACCTTGGCGCAGCGGGTCGGGTCGAGCAGTTCGCCGTGGAAGTACAGATGAACACCCGGCGCCAGGCCTTGGCCAAGGGCACCCAGTGCACCACTGATGTTTTCCCAGGCATCACTGTCGGTCACGCCGGCGGGCAGCATGGAGCCGGTGAAACATACACGGGCGTTCAGGCCGAGCAACTGGAAGCTCATGGCCGCGGCACTGTAGGCCAGGGTGTCGGTGCCATGCAGGATCAGCACGCTGTCGCAGCCCTGGGCATCAACGGCGTCGACCACCGCTTCACGCAGTTGCTGCCAGTACGCAGGGGTCATGTTGGCGCTGTCGATCAGTGGCGACATCTCGCGAAAGCGCCACTGCGGCACCACCAACTCAGGCTGGCTGTGCAGGTAGTCGCGCATCCGCGCTTCGAAACCGGACGCCGGGGCCAAGCCGTGGGCACTGGCTTGCATGCCGATGGTGCCACCGGTGTAGAGCACCATGACGTGCTGCGCGGCAGGGTAAGAGGCGGAATTCATTGATGGGTCTCCTGGACGAATGCACCTTGCGCCGCAGCATGCCTGCGTGCGCAAGGTGTGTCACGTCGAGTGGCAGGACGCCACTCGTTGCGGTCTGTCGCGGCGGGTGGCGGGGAGCCACCCGCTAGGGCGATCAGCGTTGCGTGGCAGGCGTGCCCTGGGCTGCGCCTTGCTCGCGTGGAGCCGATTGGCTTGGGCTGCTCGGCCAGGCCTTCAGGTCCAGGTCCAGATCGGTGAATTTGCTGGAGTCGAACACTGGCTGCTTGACGCCGGCGCGGCGCTGCTCGTCGTAGTCGCGCATCACGCGCAGGCCGACCTTGAACAACATGGCCAGGGCCATCAAGTTGACGAAGGCCAGGCAGGTCATGGTGATGTCGGCGAAGGCGAACACGGTCGACAGGTCCTGCATCGAACCCCATACCACCAGCGCCAGAACCAGGCCGCGGAAAACCATCAGCACGGCGCGGTTGCGGCTGAGGAACTGCAGGCTGTTCTCGCCCAGGTAGTAGTTGTAGAGGATGCAGGTGAAGACGAACAGCGACAGCGCGACGCTGACGAACACGCGGCCCCAGTCACCGACCACGGCGGCCAGCGAGTTCTGGGTCAGGACGATGCCGTCACCTTCGAAGCCCGGGGTGTAGAAGCCCGACAGCAGGATCAGCAGCGCGGTGCAGGTGCAGATCACGAAGGTGTCGAGGAACACGCTGAAGGCCTGGACCACGCCCTGGGCGCCCGGGTGCTTCACGGCGGCCACGGCGGCGACGTTCGGCGCACTGCCCAGGCCTGCTTCGTTGGCGAACACGCCACGCTTCACGCCCATCACGATGGCGCTGCCGAGCAGGCCGCCGAAGGCTGGGTCGAGGCCGAAGGCGCTCTTGAAGATGGTTTCCAGCATGGCTGGCACGTGTTCGATCTGGGTGCCGATCACGTACAGGGTCACGCCGATATAGGCCAGGGTCTTGACCGGTACCAGCAGGTCGGACACCGCGGCGATGCGTTTGATGCCGCCGATGAAGGTAATGGCCAGCAGCACCGCCAGGACGATACCGGTGTGGCGTGGGTCGAAGGCAAAGGCGTTCTGCAGCGAGTGGGTCACGGTGTAGGACTGCAGGCCGATGAAGGCGAAGCCGTAGGTGACCAGCAGCAGGATGGAGAACACCACCGCCATGCCTTTCAGCTTCAGGCCGTGCTGAATGTAGTAGGCCGGGCCCCCACGATACAGGCCGTCGCCTTCGGCGCGCTTGTAGACCTGGGCCAGGGTGCATTCGAAGAAGCTGCTGGACATGCCTACCAGTGCGGTGACCCACATCCAGAACACGGCGCCCGGGCCGCCGAGGGTCACGGCGATGCCGACACCGGCGATGTTACCGGCGCCGACGCGGCCGGCGAGGCTCAGCATCAGGGCCTGGAACGAGCTCAGCTGGCCTGCCTGGCCGTGAAGGGACTCTTTGAAGACACTGAACATGTGGCCGAAATGGCGGAACTGGACGAAACGCGAGCGGATCGTGAAGTAGCTACCGAGCCCGACAATGAGCGCGATCAGTACTTTCCCTGAGAGGAAGTCGTTGATGACTTCGAGCATGGATTATTCCTCGCTATTTTTTGTGTGTGCGAATACTGGGTGGTCGACACATCGCGTTACACCAGGTTGTGCGTGGCACAACAGGTGGGTCGAAGGTTCGTCCCTGTTCCATTTCGCGGGTTGTTATTAGTTCGGCTTTCGCATGGGCTTGGGTCTCGTTATCGACGACCGCTCACGCGAAGAGGGCCGGCACTATACATAGGAGAGTGCCGTCCGTCTGCACAGTTGTGGTGCAATCGACGAAACGAAAGTGCTGCAAAATCAAAAAATCGCAGCCTTCGGCAGCCTCTACGGGTCTCTGTCAAACCCTGTAGAAGCTGTCGAAGGCTGCGATCTTGGCGGCACTGAAAACATTCAACATGTTCGTAAAATCCGCAAAGTGTTGGAAAAAAAAGGGCTTGAGGGAGTAAATCCCCAAGCCCTCAAAAGGTGAGAGGTGTCTAGTCCCTCGACCTGGTGAGCGTGCTCTTCAAAAGAGCCTGCGTTTGGTTAAGCCTTCAAAGGCACCAGACGCGGAGCAATCATGTTTTCCGGGCGCAGGATGTCGGCGAGCATTTCTTCGTCGAGCAAGCGTTCCTCGCGCACCAGTTCCAGCACGCCGCGGCCGCTTTCGAGGGCAACACGGGCAATGCGGGTGGCGTTTTCATAGCCGATGTACGGGTTCAGCGCGGTGACCAGGCCAATCGAGTGTTCGACCAGTTCACGGCAACGCTCTTCGTTGGCGGTGATGCCGACGATGCAGTGCTCGCGCAGCATGTCCATGGCACGTTGCAGCAGGCGGATCGAGTCGAAGATCTTGAAGGCGATCAGCGGCTCCATCACGTTCAGCTGCAGCTGGCCGCCTTCGGCCGCGATGGTCAGGGCCAGGTCGTTGCCGATGATCTGGAACGCCACCTGGTTCACGGCTTCAGGGATAACCGGGTTGACCTTGCCTGGCATGATCGAGCTGCCTGGCTGACGCGCCGGCAGGTTGATTTCGTTGATGCCGGTGCGTGGGCCGCTGGACAGCAGACGCAGGTCGTTGCAGATCTTCGACAGCTTGACCGCGGTACGCTTGAGCATGCCGGAGAACAGCACGAAGGCGCCCATGTCGGAGGTGGCTTCGATCAGGTCGGCGGCTGGCACCAGCGGTTGACCGCTGATCAGGGCCAGACGCTGAACGGCCAGGGCCTGGTAACGCGGGTCGGCGTTGATGCCGGTACCGATCGCGGTGCCGCCCAGGTTCACTTCGGTCAGCAGTTCAGGCGCCAGGGATTTGAGGCGTGCCAGGTCTTCGCTCAGGGTGGTGGCGAAGGCGCGGAATTCCTGGCCGAGGGTCATCGGCACGGCGTCTTGCAGCTGGGTACGGCCCATCTTCAGGACGTGGCTGAATTCTTCACCTTTGGCGGCGAACGACTGGATCAGGCTGTCGAGGCTGGCCAGCAGCGCGTCGTGACCCAACAGCAGACCCAGGCGGATAGCCGTCGGGTAGGCGTCGTTGGTCGACTGCGCCATGTTCACGTCGTTGTTCGGGTGCAGGTACTGGTATTCGCCCTTGCTGTGGCCCATGGCCTCCAGCGCGATGTTGGCGATGACTTCGTTGGCATTCATGTTGGTTGAAGTGCCAGCGCCGCCTTGAATCATGTCCACCACGAATTCTTCGTGGAAATCGCCGCGGATCAATCGGGCACAGGCTTCGCTGATGGCAGCGTGCTTGGCTTCGCTCAGGTGACCCAGCTCGCGGTTGGCGTCAGCGGCGGCCTGTTTGACCATCGCCAGACCAACAACCAGTTTTGGGTAATGCGAAATCGGAACGCCGGAGAGACGGAAGTTGTTCACCGCTCGCAGGGTCTGGATGCCGTAATACGCTTGAGCAGGTACTTCGAGTACGCCAAGCAGGTCTTTTTCTGTGCGGAAAGATGCAGCGGAGGACATGATAGAAATCATCTCGATATGGACCCGGTCTATGCCGGAATAGCGCAAATGCTAGGCTTGAGAAGAATTTTGGGCCAATGCTGTTAAACACTGGGCTATGCACATTCGGCATAATGTCGGTGTGACGCCGCGTACGTGGCGAACGTGTGACCTAAATTGGTGCATGTCCGGGAGGGCGTGATGAATCTGGAAAGCAAATGGCTGGAGGACTTTAGTGCTCTGGCTGCCACCCGCAGCTTCTCCCAGGCGGCCGAAAGACGCTTCGTGACTCAGCCCGCCTTCAGTCGGCGGATCCGCAGCCTCGAAGCCGCGCTGGGGCTGACCCTGGTCAATCGCTCTCGCACCCCGGTCGAGCTGACGGCAGCGGGGCAGTTGTTTCTCGTGACCGCGCGAACCGTGGTCGAACAGCTGGGTGAAGTGTTACGTCATCTTCATCACCTGGAAGGCGGGCAGGGCGAGGTGATCCAGGTCGCCGCCGCCCACTCCCTGGCACTGGGTTTCTTTCCACGCTGGATCGCACAATTGCGCAACGAAGGGCTGAACATTGCCACGCGGCTGGTGGCCACCAACGTCGGCGATGCGGTGCATGCGCTGCGTGAAGGCGGGTGTGATCTGATGCTGGCGTTCTATGATCCGGACTCCGCGATGCAAATGGACCCGGAAATTTTCCCGTCACTGCATCTGGGAGACACTGAAATGCTCCCGGTGTGCGCCGCGGATGCTGACGGCAAACCGTTGTTCGACCTGGAAGGCGAGACCAGCGTGCCTTTGCTGGCCTACAGCGCCGGGGCATTTCTCGGGCGCTCGGTGAACATGCTGTTGCGCCAGCGTGCCCTGAGGTTCACCACTATTTACGAGACCGCCATGGCCGACAGCCTGAAAAGCATGGCGCTGGAAGGCCTGGGCATCGCCTGGGTGCCGCGCTTGAGCGCGCGCGCCGAATTGGCTCGCGGCGAGTTGGTCATCTGCGGTGGCCCGCAATGGCATGTGCCGCTGGAGATTCGGCTGTATCGCTGCGCGCTGGTGCGCAAGGCGAATGTGCGGTTGCTCTGGCGCAAGCTGGAAGGCGGCACAGCGCCAAACCCTGCGGGTTAATGATTTTTTGTAGGCGTCGGGCTGACCCTGAAGTCAATAAAACCGGTACTTTGCGCCGTATGACAGATGGTCGTATGGGGGGCTGTTTATCTGCTTCATTGAGGTATACTGCGCGGCCTTCGGCCGGTTTGACTGGCCATAATTCGTACAATCAAGCCACGCATTTTGCGTGGCTTGTTGTTTTTTGACGCGCCCGCGGGCGCCCAGAGAGAAGAGGCACGACGATGAGCGCACTGGTTGGCGTGATCATGGGCTCCAAGTCCGATTGGTCCACCCTTAGCCACACCGCCGATATGCTGGAAAAGCTCGGCATCCCTTACGAGGTGAAAGTGGTCTCTGCCCACCGCACCCCGGACCTGCTGTTCCAGTATGCCGAAGAGGCTGAGGCCCGTGGCATCGAGGTGATCATCGCCGGTGCCGGTGGCGCGGCCCACCTGCCTGGCATGTGTGCGGCCAAAACCCACCTGCCGGTGCTGGGCGTGCCGGTGCAGTCGTCGATGCTCTCGGGCGTCGATTCGCTGCTTTCTATCGTGCAGATGCCAGCCGGCATTCCGGTCGCCACCCTGGCCATCGGCAAGGCCGGTGCGATCAACGCAGCGCTGCTCTCGGCGAGCATCCTGGGCGCCAAGCATCCGCAGTTTCATACCGTGCTGAAAAAATTCCGCGCTGAGCAGACAGACAGCGTCCTGGACAATCCAGACCCACGCATCGCCTGAGGTTGTTGACGATGAAGATCGGTGTAATCGGTGGCGGCCAGTTGGGTCGCATGTTGGCGCTGGCGGGCACTCCGCTGGGCATGAACTTCGCTTTCCTGGACCCGGCGCCGGATGCTTGCGCAGCCGCATTGGGCGAACACCTGCGGGCCGATTACGGCGATCAGGATCACCTGCGTCAGTTGGCCGATGAAGTCGATCTGGTGACCTTCGAGTTCGAAAGCGTCCCGGCCGAAACCGTGGCCTTCCTGTCGCAATTCGTTCCGGTGTACCCGAGCGCCGAAGCGCTGCGCATTGCCCGCGATCGCTGGTTCGAGAAGAGCATGTTCAAGGACCTGGGGATCCCGACTCCCGCGTTCGCCGACATCCAGTCCCAGGCCGATCTGGACGCCGCCGTGGCCTCCATCGGCCTGCCGGCCGTGCTGAAAACCCGCACCCTGGGTTACGACGGCAAGGGTCAGAAAGTCCTGCGCAAGCCTGAAGATGTGGTCGGCACCTTCGCCGAACTGGGCAGCGTCGCCTGCTTGCTGGAAGGCTTCGTGCCGTTCACTGGCGAAGTCTCGCTGATCGCCGTGCGCGCTCGCGATGGCGAAACCAAGTTCTACCCGCTGGTGCACAACACCCACGACAGCGGCATCCTCAAGCTGTCCGTGGCCAGCACCGACCACCCGTTGCAAGCGTTGGCTGAAGACTACTCCAGCCGGGTACTCAAGCAGCTGGACTACGTCGGCGTGATGGCGTTCGAGTTCTTCGAAGTCGACGGTGGCCTAAAGGCCAACGAGATCGCCCCGCGTGTGCACAACTCCGGACACTGGACCACCGAAGGTGCCGAGTGCAGTCAGTTCGAAAACCACCTGCGGGCCGTTGCCGGTCTGCCGCTGGGTTCGACGGCCAAGGTCGGCGAGAGCGCGATGCTCAACTTCATCGGCAAAGTCCCGGACACCGAGAAAGTCCTGGCCATCGCCGATTGCCATCTGCATCACTACGGCAAGGCCTTCAAGGTCGGCCGCAAGGTTGGTCACGCCAACCTGCGTTGTGCTGACCGTGCGACGCTTGCCGCGCAGATCCTCAAGGTCGAAGCGCTGATCGCCGAATAGTTTCATGTAGCAGCGGCGGAACCTTCCGAGGCCGCCGTTCTCTGATGGCAGGATGCCAAAGTCTGGCTAGGCTTTAGCCAATTCAATCAGAGGGAAATGCCATGGGAATTATCGGAACCATCTTTATCGGCTTGATCGTCGGCCTGCTGGCTCGGTTTCTGAAACCGGGCGATGACAGCATGGGCTGGATCATGACCATCCTGCTCGGTATCGGCGGTTCGCTGGCGGCCACTTACGGCGGCCAGGCCCTGGGCATCTACCATGCGGGTCAGGGCGCAGGGTTCATCGGTGCGCTGGTGGGCGCGGTGATATTGCTGGTGGTCTACGGCCTGATCAAAAAGAACTGATTCAAGCGACAAAGCCCTCTCTGCGCCAACACCGGAGAGGGCTAGAATGCTTGGCGTTATACCGTCCTTTCCTTTGCCGAGCACCTTCATGCGCCGTCTTCTGTTGACTCTTCTCTTCCTGGGCAGTGGTTTGGCCCATGCCGGCGAACTGCCGGAAACCGACTGGCTCGAACTGATGCCCAAGTCGGACCAGAAGGCCCTCGAGGCCATGCCCGAAATCGATCACAACTCACCGGAAGCCAATGGCACCTTTACCCAAAAAGGTGGCATGAAGCAGAGCAAGGGCTTGCCGGCGGTGATGTATTCGACCAAGACCGTGCCGTCGATGAACGACAAGCACATCCGCATCGGCGGTTATCCGGTACCGCTGGAATCCGATGCGAAGGGCCGCAGCACGTTGTTCTTCCTCGTGCCGTACCCGGGCGCTTGTATCCACGTGCCACCGCCGCCGCCTAACCAACTGGTGCTGGTGCGTTATCCCAAAGGCCTGAAGCTGAATGACATCTACACACCGCTTTGGGTGACCGGTACGCTGAAGATCGAGAAGGTCAGCAACGACCTGGCGGATGCGGCGTATGCGCTGGATGCGGCGCAGGTGCGGGTGGTCAAGGAGTCGGATTTGTAGGTTTTTAAATGTGGGAGCAAGCCTGCTCCCACATTTATTGTGTGGTGTTAAAGCGGTTTGCTGGCGATGCTCACGCCCAGGGTATGGCTAGCCCCCGGCGCCAGCGTCACCACATCATCCATCACATTTGCCGTTTCAATGCACAACATGCGCTGCCAGCCATCGTCAGCCATGTCGCTGAACGCCGCCGCACGGTCGACCCACGGGTTCCAGATCACCGCCGAGCGCGAACCGCTGCTGGTCAGTTCAATGCGTCGCTCCCAATGCGGGTCAACGATGCTCAATGTCGGCGGGGTATTCAGATAGATGCGGTCGGTCTCACCGGTAAAACGCAGATCACCGGTCTGAGTGACGGTTTTCCAGTCGTCCAGTGTCTCGATGTAACTCAAGCCATCCAGCCCTTCAACGTGCACGTTGCGCACATCGCTGACCGCGAAATAGCTGTGCAGCGCCTGGCTGATCGTGACGGGTTCGGCGCCGTTGTTTTCGCTCGTCAGGCTGATATGCAATTGTTCATCCAGACGAATGCTCAGTTTCAAGTCCACCTGATGCGGCCAGCCTGGCAGTCCGCCTTCAGGGTAGGGCAGGACGAATTCCACCTTCAGGCTTTCGCCCTCGGTTTCGATGCTGCCCAGTTCCCAGTCCATCGCTCGCACCAGCCCGTGAGCGGTCGGCGGCTCCTGGCTGATGCGCATGGCCTGGACACTCTGCGGGTTGCGCGACAGATTGCCGAACCACGGCCAGCACACCGGCACACCGGCACGAATAGCTTTGCCGGTCTTGAACACTGCCTCGTCGTTGAGCCAGATCAGCGGCGGTTGGCCGGCCAATTGATAACTGAGGATGTGCGCGCCTTGCTGGGCCACCAGCAATTCGGCCTGACCGTGGCGGATGCGCCAGCAGTTCAGTTCATCCAGTTTCACGGCTTCGACGGTGGGCGTGCTCATGGGGCGACTCTCAATCAGGAACAATGACTGCTATGGACCGCAAAACGGTCACCGCGTTTAACGAGCGCCTTGTTTAACGAGCTCTGGGCGGAACCGAACGAGTGCGGCCGCTGCCGTCGATGGCGACGAACACAAACACGGCTTCGGTCACTTTACGCCACTCGCTGGACAGTGGATCGTCGCTCCAGACTTCGACCATCATCTGAATCGAGCTGCGACCGATTTCCAGGGCCTGGGTATAGAAGGAGAGCTGAGCGCCCACCGCCACCGGCACCAGAAACGCCATGCGATCGATCGCAACGGTGGCCACGCGACCACCGGCAACCTTGCTGGCCATTGCGGTGCCAGCCAAATCCATCTGCGCCACCAGCCAGCCGCCGAAAATATCGCCAAAGCCGTTGGTTTCACGCGGAAGCGCGGTAATTTGCAGGGCCAGGTCGCCTTGCGGGATTGGATCTTCTTGTTCGAGCTCTATCATGCCGGGGGTGCCTCTGACCCGTGACTCTCATTGGTACTTCAGGTGAATAGCCGTCTCAAGGAAAAACGATTCAGCCCCGAACATACTACGTTCGTCACGTTTTTCGTAAGGCGCCTAAAGGGAAACTCTGCGAAATCGGCTGACGGGTGCCAACGACGGTTTCGCACAGCAACCCCTTACAAACCGTTGCAACGTTGTGAGTATATCGGTCGATAGACTTCGAGACGACCGTCCGGTTCTCATTTCGACCGTCAAATACGCACCTCTATGTGCTTTTTCGAACAATTTGCTATCGTGCCGAACCTGCCCAAGCCTCCGCCAGCGTTGTTGAGGTTGCAGATCTGACTATAAGAGAAGCCCTTGCCATGACCACAGCGCCCTCGAGCATCGCGCAACCAGCCCAACCTGCACGTCCGCTGACCCGCAACGACTACAAGACATTGTCGCTGTCTGCCCTGGGCGGTGCGCTGGAGTTTTACGACTTCATCATCTTTGTGTTCTTCGCCACAGTGGTCGGCAAACTGTTCTTCCCCGCCGACATGCCCGAGTGGCTGCGCCTGATGCAGACGTTCGGCATTTTCGCCGCCGGTTACCTGGCCAGGCCGCTGGGCGGCATCGTCATGGCGCACTTCGGTGACCTGCTGGGACGCAAGAAGATGTTCACCCTGAGCATTTTCATGATGGCGGTACCCACCCTGATCATGGGCTTGCTGCCGACTTATGCGCAGATAGGCATGTGGGCGCCGATCCTGTTGCTGCTGATGCGGGTGATCCAGGGCGCAGCGATTGGCGGCGAAGTGCCGGGAGCCTGGGTATTCGTTTCCGAACACGTACCGCAACGGCATATCGGTTATGCCTGCGGCACGCTGACCAGCGGTCTGACTGCCGGCATTCTTTTGGGCTCGTTGGTCGCCACGGCAATCAACAGCCTCTATACGCCGGTGGAAGTGGCCGATTACGCCTGGCGGATCCCGTTCCTGCTGGGCGGCGTGTTTGGCCTGTTCTCGGTCTACCTGCGCCGCTGGCTGCACGAAACCCCGGTGTTTGCCGAACTGCAATTGCGTAAAGCCCTGGCCGAAGAAGTGCCGCTGCGCGCTGTGCTGCGTGACCATCGCGGGGCGATTCTGATTTCCATGCTGCTGACCTGGTTGCTGTCCGCCGGGATCATCGTGGTCATCCTCATGACGCCGACTGTATTGCAGACCGTTTACCACTTCCCGCCGACTACCGCGTTGCAGGCCAACAGCCTGGCCATCGTGTTCCTGAGCCTGGGCTGTGTGGCCTCCGGTGCACTGGCTGACCGTTTTGGCGCCGGGCGGGTGTTCGTGTTCGGTAGCGCGTTGCTGCTGCTGACCTCGTGGACCTTCTATCACAGCCTGTTCAATCATCCCGACTGGCTGTTCCCGATGTATGCCCTGACCGGTTTGCTGGTCGGCACCATCGGTGCAGTGCCGTATGTGATGGTCAAAGCCTTCCCGGCGGTGGTGCGCTTCAGCGGCCTGTCGTTCTCCTACAACCTGGCCTACGCCATCTTCGGCGGCCTGACCCCGATGGTCGTCACCCTGCTGCTCAAGGAAAGCCCGATGGGGCCGGCGTATTACGTGGCGATTATTTGCGGCGTCGGGATTGTGGTGGGTGGTTACCTCTGGAAGAAAGGTCGCTAAGCCGACCGATGCCTTCGCGGGCAAGTCGGATCGCCGCACCGCTCGCTCCTACAGGTCATGCGCCAGTTTTGAAATGACACTGATCCTGTAGGAGCGAGGCTTGCCCGCGAAGAACGATGACGCGATATCCCTTCAAAAATCCAAATACTGGCCTTTCATCCAATTGTCATATTTCAGCCATAGAGTGTTCACACGGCCTGCTGATACTTGGCCCCGACTTAACACACCCTATCTGCTAGGAGTAAGGCATGAAACTGAAGCGTTTGATGGCGGCAATGACTTTTGTCGCTGCTGGCGTTGCGACTGCCAACGCGGTTGCCGCTGTTGACCCTGCTATCCCGAGCTACACCAAGACCACTGGTGTGTCGGGCAACCTGTCCAGCGTCGGCTCCGATACCCTGGCCAACCTCATGACCCTGTGGGCTGAGAACTACAAAAAAGAATACCCGAACGTAAACATCCAGATTCAGGCCGCTGGCTCTGCCACCGCGCCACCTGCGCTGACTGAAGGCACCTCCAACCTGGGCCCGATGAGCCGCAAGATGAAGGACACCGAACTGGCGGCCTTCGAGCAGAAGTACGGCTACAAGCCAACCGCTATCCCGGTGGCCGTGGACGCCCTGGCGGTCTTCGTACACAAAGACAACCCGATCCAGCACCTGACCATGGAACAAGTCGACGCGATCTTCTCCTCGACTCGTCTGTGCGGCGCCAAAGCTGATGTGAAAACCTGGGGCGACCTGGGTGTGACCGGCGACCTGGCCAACAAGCCAGTACAACTGTTCGGCCGTAACTCGGTATCCGGCACTTATGGCTACTTCAAAGAAGAAGCCCTGTGCAAAGGCGACTACAAGCCAAACGTCAACGAACAACCAGGTTCGGCTTCGGTCGTGCAGTCGATCAGCTCCTCGCTGAACGGCATCGGTTACTCGGGCATCGGCTACAAGACCGCCAGCGTGAAGACCGTGGCCCTGGCCAAGAAAGGCAGCACTGACTTCATCGAAGACAGCGAAGAAAACGCCCTGAACGGTAAATACCCGCTGTCGCGTTTCCTCTACGTATATGTCAACAAGGCCCCGAACAAGCCTCTGGCCCCGCTGGAAGCCGAGTTCGTGAAACTGGTTCTGTCCAAGCAGGGCCAGGAAGTTGTAGTGAAAGACGGCTACATCCCACTGCCAGCCAAGGTTGCTGCAAAAGCACTGGCTGACCTGGGTCTGGCGGAAGGCGGCGCTGAAGTCGCAAAAAAGTAAAACCCTAGGTCCGGGGTAAACCCGGACCTGCAGGAGCGAAGCTTGCCCGCGAAGGAATCGCCGCATCGCTCGCTCCTGCAAAGGCTCAGGGTTGCCACGCTGGCAACCCGGCCCCCCAAATTTCCGATCCACTGCCAGTTTCCACTGGCGGCGGATTTGTTGCGTCACTGCATTGTCATCTTTCTGTCATACAGGATCGCTAGGGTGTGCGCATGAATGATCTGGCCAATTCCACCATGACTACAAATCCCCCCAAGCGAATTGACTTCAATACGCCTGAGCTGCACCGCAAGCGCCGTATTCGTGCGCTGAAAGATCGCCTGACCCGTTGGTATGTGCTTGTCGGCGGCCTCGCCGTCCTGGGCGCGATCACCCTGATCTTCTTCTTCCTCGGTTATGTTGTCGCGCCGCTGTTCCAGGGGGCTGATCTGACCGCCAAAGACGCCATCACGCCCGCCTGGATGCAAGACGCCGGCAAGCCGCTGATGATCTCCCTTGAAGAACAGAACCAGGTGGCCATGCGGGTTTCCGACAAGGGCCAGGCGCTATTCTTTGATATCGATAGCGGCGCCGAACTGCGCCGTGTCGACCTGCCGATCCCGGCCGGTACCAGCGTGACCTCCATCGGTGAAGATCAACCCGGCCATCCATTGGTCGCAGTGGGGTTGTCCAACGGTCAGGTGCTGGTGTTCCGTCACACCTATAAAGTCAGCTACCCGGACGGCAAGAAAACCATCTCGCCGGCCATCGAATACCCGTACGGCGAAACGCCAATCGTGCTGAACGAGGCGGGCGGCGCTCTGGAGCACGTCAGCCTCAATGCCACCGATTCGACCCTGCTGCTGGCTGGCTCCACTGGTGCGCAACTGCATGTCATGTCGCTGACCAGCGAAGAAAACATGATGACCGGCGAAGTCACCAACGAGCAGAAACGTATCGACCTGCCGCAAATGACCGAGCCAGTGAAGAACATCTTCGTCGACCCGCGTCAGCAGTGGCTGTACGTGGTCAACGGTCGTGCTCAGGCTGACGTTTTCAGCCTGCGCGACAAGAGTCTCAACGGTCGCTACAAATTGCTCGAAGACGGCGATGCCGAGATTACCGCCAGCACCCAGCTGGTGGGTGGTATCTCACTGATCCTCGGCGACTCCAAGGGCGGTCTCGCCCAGTGGTTCATGGCTCGCGATCACGATGGCGAACTGCGCCTGAAGCAAATCCGCACCTTCCAGATGGGCGCTGCGCCGATTGTTGAAATCACCGCCGAAGAACGTCGAAAAGGCTTCGTTGCCCTTGATGCGTCCGGCAAGCTCGGCGTGTTCCACAGCACCGCGCACCGCACTTTGCTGGTGGATCAGGTGGTCGACGGCCAAGGCCTGTTCGGCCTGTCGCCACGGGCCAACCGCGTGATCGTGGAGCAAGGCGGCAAGCTGCAACCGTTGCTGCTCGACAACCCGCACCCGGAAGTTTCCTGGAGCGCGTTGTGGAGCAAGGTCTGGTACGAGAACTACGACGAGCCTAAATACGTCTGGCAATCGACTGCCGCCAACACCGACTTCGAACCCAAGCTGAGCCTCTCGCCGCTGACCTTCGGTACCCTGAAAGCCGCGTTCTACGCCATGCTGCTGGCCGCGCCCCTGGCCGTCGCCGCAGCGATCTACACCGCGTACTTCATGGCCCCGGGCATGCGTCGCAAGGTCAAACCGGTGATCGAACTGATGGAAGCGATGCCGACGGTGATCCTCGGCTTCTTCGCCGGCCTGTTCCTCGCACCGTATGTAGAAGGGCATTTGCCGGGCATCTTCAGCCTGCTGATGCTCCTGCCGATCGGCATTCTGGTGGCCGGTTTCGTCTTCAGTCGCCTGCCTGAGTCGATCCGCCTGAAAGTGCCGGACGGCTGGGAAAGCGCGATCCTGATTCCGGTGATTCTGTTCGTGGGCTGGCTGTCGCTGTACATGAGCCCGTACATGGAAGCCTGGTTCTTCGGCGGTGACATGCGTATGTGGATCTCCCACGACCTGGGCATCACCTACGACCAGCGCAACGCTCTGGTGGTCGGCCTGGCCATGGGCTTTGCAGTCATCCCGAACATCTACTCGATCGCCGAAGACGCCGTGTTCAGCGTGCCGCGCGGCCTGACCCTCGGCTCCCTGGCCCTTGGCGCCACGCCGTGGCAGACCATGACTCGCGTGGTGATCCTCACCGCCAGCCCGGGCATCTTCTCGGCGCTGATGATCGGCATGGGCCGTGCGGTCGGTGAAACCATGATCGTGCTGATGGCCACCGGTAACACCCCGGTCATGGAAATGAACCTGTTCGAAGGCCTGCGCACACTGGCAGCCAACGTCGCGGTGGAAATGCCCGAATCGGAAGTCGGCGGCAGCCACTACCGCGTGCTGTTCCTCTCGGCGCTGGTGCTGCTGTTGTTCACCTTCATCATGAACACCCTCGCGGAACTGATTCGTCAGCGTCTGCGCAAGAAATACTCGTCGCTTTAACAAAGGTAGAAGTCTGTGAAACAGAACTCCCTGAATGGATGGTTCAAGAGCGGCGCCCCCGGCGTCTGGATCAGCGGCGGCGCGGTGTCCATTGCGGTCATCATGACCATTGGCCTGCTGGCGGTCATTGCCGTGCGCGGTCTGGGGCACTTCTGGCCGGCGGACCTGATCCACGCCAATTACGACGTGCCGGGCCAGGCCAACCACCTGGTCATCGGCGAAGTGGTGCAGAAGGAAGAAGTGCCACGCGAGCGCCTGAAAACCGCTGGCCTGCCGGTGCCCGATCAGGGCCCGGAGTTCATGACCCGCGAGCTGATCAAGGTCGGCAACCGCGATCTGAACGGCACGGACTTCACCTGGATTGTCGGCGAGTGGCTGACCAACCAGAAAACCCCGCCAGAGCTGATGACCATCGAGCGTCGCGAGTGGGGCAACTTCTACGGCTATCTGGTCAACGTTAAAGAGGACGGCAAGGTCGTCGCTGAAGGCGAAGCCGCATGGCCTGAGTTGCAGGCCCGTGTCGATCGCGTCAACCAGTTGGCTGGGCAGCTCAAGAGCCTGGAAAAAACCGACATCGGCGCGATCAACGCCGGTCTCGAACGTGTTCGTCTGCACGGTCGCAAGCTGGAATTGGCCGGCCGTCTCGACGCTACCGCACAGGCGGACCTGGAGTCTGAGCGCGCCGAGCTGAATGCCCGTTATCAGGAAATCGAAGCGCGTCTGAACGACCTGCACAAGCAGTTCAACCGTGACAGCCTGACGGCTCGTGACGCGAACGGTAAAGAGGTCGAGATCGGTATCGGCAAAGTGGTTCACGCCTATCAGCCGAACGCCATGAGCACCTTTACCAAGGTGGGCTTCTACTTCAGCAAGGTCTGGGAATTCCTCAGTGATGACCCGCGCGAAGCCAACACCGAAGGCGGGATCTTCCCGGCGATTTTCGGCACCGTGATGATGACCCTGATCATGGCGATGATCGTCACTCCGTTCGGTGTGCTGGCGGCGGTCTACCTGCGTGAATACGCCAAGCAGAACACCCTGACCCGAGTGATCCGTATTGCGGTGAACAACCTGGCGGGCGTACCGGCGATCGTTTACGGCGTGTTCGGCCTGGGCTTCTTCGTTTATGTACTGGGCGGCTCGATCGACCGGTTGTTCTTCCCCGAAGCCTTGCCGGCGCCGACCTTCGGTACGCCGGGTCTGTTGTGGGCTTCGTTGACCTTGGCCCTGCTGGCTGTGCCGGTGGTGATCGTGGCCACCGAAGAAGGCCTGGCGCGGATTCCTCGCACCGTACGCGAAGGCTCGTTGGCCCTCGGCGCGACCAAGGCCGAGACCTTGTGGAAGATCGTGCTGCCGATGGCCAGCCCGGCAATGATGACCGGCATGATCCTCGCCGTGGCCCGCGCCGCCGGTGAAGTGGCGCCGCTGATGCTGGTGGGTGTAGTGAAACTGGCACCGTCGCTGCCGCTGGATGGCAACTACCCGTACCTGCACCTGGACCAGAAGATCATGCACCTGGGCTTCCACATTTATGACGTCGGCTTCCAGAGCCCGAACGTAGAAGCCGCGCGGCCGCTGGTGTATGCCACGGCGCTGCTGCTGGTGCTGGTGATCGCGACATTGAACCTGTCGGCCGTTTATATCCGTAACCACCTGCGCGAGAAGTACAAGGCGCTGGATAGCTGATCAACACCGAACTGTAGGAGCCGGCTTGCTGGCGAAGGCATCACCGCGGTGAGCCTGCGGGACCGAGTTGTCTGCATCGCCAGCAAGCCGGCTCCTACAAAGAATTGCGTAACCGCGGGCCTGGCCTGCGGCCCCGAACCGAATTTGTTAGCACAGGGAGCCTCCCATGCAGCACGAAGCACACACTCACGGCATCAACATGTCGGCCCTGGGCCGCGACAAACAGAGCCTGAGTCTCGAGCAGGAAACCGTGGCCATCGAAGTGCCGGGGTTGAGCCTGTTCTACGGCGACAAACAAGCGCTGTATGACGTCAGCATGAACATCCCGAAACAGCGCGTGACCGCCTTCATCGGCCCGTCCGGCTGTGGCAAGTCCACGCTGTTGCGCACTTTCAACCGCATGAACGACCTGGTGGATGGCTGCCGCGTCGAAGGCGCGATCAACCTCTACGGCAACAACATCTACCGCAAGGGCGAGGACGTGGCCGAGCTGCGTCGTCGCGTCGGCATGGTGTTCCAGAAGCCCAACCCGTTCCCGAAAACCATCTATGAAAACGTGGTTTACGGCTTGCGCATCCAGGGCATCAACAAAAAGCGCATCCTCGACGAAGCCGTCGAGTGGGCGTTGAAAGGCGCGGCGCTGTGGGATGAAGTCAAGGATCGTCTGCACGAGTCGGCACTCGGTCTGTCCGGTGGTCAGCAGCAACGTCTGGTGATTGCCCGCACCATCGCCGTGGAGCCGGAAGTGCTGCTGCTCGACGAACCGTGCTCGGCACTCGACCCGATCTCCACGCTGAAAGTCGAAGAGCTGATCTACGAACTGAAATCCAAGTTCACCATTGTTATCGTGACCCACAACATGCAACAGGCCGCGCGTGTTTCCGACTACACGGCGTTCATGTATATGGGCAAACTGGTGGAGTTCGGCGACACCGACACCCTGTTCACCAATCCGGCGAAGAAGCAGACCGAAGACTACATCACCGGTCGTTACGGCTAGGAAGCTGTTGTTGCTCACTGAACTGACGCTGCGGCCCACCGCACCTTACCGGACGCTCCAAGGACGCCAACATGATTAGTAAAGAAGGCCTTACCCATCACATCTCCCAGCAGTTCAACGCTGAGCTCGAGGAAGTGCGCAGCCACCTCCTGGCCATGGGCGGGCTGGTCGAGAAGCAGGTCAACGACGCGGTCACCGCGCTGATCGAGGCCGATTCCGGCCTGGCCCAGCAAGTGCGCGAGGTCGACGACCAGATCAACCAGATGGAACGCAACATCGACGAAGAATGCCTGCGCATTCTGGCCCGTCGTCAGCCGGCGGCGTCGGACTTGCGTCTGATCATCAGCATCTCCAAATCGGTGATCGACCTCGAGCGTATCGGCGACGAAGCCACCAAGATCGCCCGTCGCGCCATTCAGTTGTGTGAAGAAGGCGAAGCGCCGCGCGGTTATGTCGAGGTTCGCCACATCGGCGACCAGGTGCGCAACATGGTTCGCGATGCCCTGGACGCATTTGCCCGCTTCGACGCCGACCTGGCGCTGTCGGTGGCGCAGTACGACAAGATCATCGACCGCGAATACAAGACCGCGCTGCGCGAACTCGCCACCTACATGATGGAAGATCCACGCTCTATCTCGCGTGTCTTGAGCATTATCTGGGTGCTGCGTTCCCTTGAGCGAATCGGCGACCACGCGCGCAATATCTCGGAACTGGTGATTTACCTGGTGCGCGGCACCGACGTGCGTCACCTGGGCCTCAAGCGCATGAAGGAAGAAGTGGAAGGCACAAGTGCCGAAACCGCTAATGTTCCGGACAAAGCTGACGATAAGTAAGGTTGCCCAAGAAAAAGCGCCCGGCCTCTTGGCCGGGCGTTTTTGTTTGTGTGGCTTTTGAACTGAAAAGCCGAATTGAAAAGCAGCACCCGCGAACGAAAAGTCCCGGCGTGACTGAAGAGTTTTGGCAAAGTGCCATCAGCCAGCGTTATGCTTGCCGGGATTTTTAAAGGGGTGTTGGATGAGCAAGATCAGTGTGTTGGTCGTGGACGATGCGTCGTTCATTCGTGACCTGGTAAAAAAGTGCCTGCGCAACTACTTCCCGGGGATCCGGACCGAAGATGCAGTCAACGGTAAAAAGGCCCAGGCCATGCTGGCCAAGGAAGCGTTCGACCTGGTTCTGTGCGACTGGGAAATGCCGGAAATGTCCGGTCTGGAGTTGCTGACCTGGTGCCGTGAGCAGGACAACCTCAAGACCATGCCGTTCGTGATGGTGACCAGCCGTGGCGATAAAGAAAACGTGGTCCAGGCGATCCAGGCCGGGGTTTCCGGCTACGTCAGCAAGCCATTCACCAACGAGCAGCTGTTGACCAAGGTCAAGCAGGCCCTGAACAAGGTCGGCAAGCTCGATACCTTGATGAACAGCGCGCCGACCAAAATGAACTCGGCGTTCGGCAACGATTCCCTGAGCGCATTGACCGGTGGCAAAGCGGCGGTAGTCGCACCCTCGGCTGCAGCGGTCAACCCGTTTGCCAAACCTGCCGCCGCCGCGCCAGCCCCGGCTGCGGCGCCGTCTCGCGGCCTGCTCAACAATCCACCGGTCAAGGCGCCTGCCTCCGCATCAGCTGGCGGTCGTGGCCAAGGCCAACTGCGTCTGTCGAGCGGCACACAGCAATGCGTGATCAAGGCCTTGAGCATCAAGGAAGCGCTGCTGGTGGTGAAACGCACTGACACCTTGCCGCAAGTCCTCGACAACGCCGTACTCGACCTGGAGCAGGGCGACAATGCCGAAACTGCCCGTCTTAACGGCTACTTGCACGCCATCGTCGCCCACGAGCCGAAGCCGGACAGCGAGTGGCTGCAACTGACGTTCCGCTTTGTCGACCAGGATGCACAGAAGCTCGACTACATCTCCCGCCTGATCGCCCGTGGCACCGCGCAGAAGCACTTCGTACCGGGTGCGTAACGTGTACCGCTGATCGTTCCCACGCTCTGCGTGGGAATACCTCCCCGGACGCTCCGCGTCCGCTTCGGATGGGACGCAGAGCGTCCCGTGCTGCATTCCCAGGCAGAGCGTGGGAATGATCATTTGAAACATCTGTCGACTACGCAGGTCCATTTCTGCTGCTAGGCTCCTTCCCAGGCCTACTCAACAGAATTTTGCCCATGCTCGCGCGCCTGCTGTTTTTCTGTGGTCTTTTCATGGCATCCACCTCGGCTGTGGCCATGACGATCTATAAGTCCACTGATGCCAGTGGCGTGGTCTCTTACAGCGACCGCCCCACCAAAGGCGCGAAGGTGTTCGTTTTTCGCGACCGAATGGTCGAACACCTTGAGCGGCAGGTGTACCTCGACATCAAGAGGCTGAATGGCATGGACAGCGTGTTCGTGCGCAACGACCTGTATGCGCCGGTCGAGATCGAGCTGAGTTTCGACAGACTGCAGAACGTCAGCGGAGCGCCGAGCCGACCGATCCGGCGGGTGATGCCGGCGCGCAGTAACCTTCGTCTGGCCCTGCTCACGCCGACGAAGGCCGGAAGGCCGATCGTGTATAACCCAAGGTTCGCATATTTCCTGGGCGACCCCTCAGGGGCTGCCATGGCCTATCGATATCCGTTGCCCTGGCGTGGCGGTCCGTTTCGGCTGACCCAGGGCCCCAATGGCCAATACAGCCACTACGGACCGAAGAACCGTTACGCGATGGATATCGCCATGCCCGAAGGCACGCCGATCATCGCGGCGCGCGGCGGGGTGGTGGTGAAAACCGAGAATGGCCAGACCGGGCGCGGCAACGATCCATCGGGCAATTTCGTGCGGGTGTTGCACGATGACGGGACGATGGGCGTGTACCTGCACCTCAAGAAAGGTTCAGTCTGCGTACGGGAAGGTCAGCGGGTAGTGGTGGGCAGTGCGCTGGCGCTGTCGGGCAACACCGGCAACAGCAGCGGCCCGCACCTGCACTTCGTGGTGCAGCGCAATACCGGGTTGGGCCTGGTGTCGATTCCGTACCAGTTCAATCAACCGGTGGGGGCGTTGCCCAACTTTGCGTTGGGCAGTAGGAGCCGGCTTGCTGGCGATGAACGATAACGCGGTATAACAGAGACACCGCAGCGCTCCTGATCGCCAGCAAGCCGGCTCCTACAAGGGCGTGGCTCAGTCCAGCATCAACACCTTGGCCAATATGATCTTCGGCCCTTTCATCTTTTTGATGATGATCCGCAAACCTTCGACTTCCAGCACTTCTTCCTCTTCCGGCACCCGTTTCAGGGTTTCGTAGACC
Organism: Pseudomonas sp. GW821-FHT01E10; assembly: GCF_059422365.1. Classification (NCBI taxonomy): domain Bacteria; kingdom Pseudomonadati; phylum Pseudomonadota; class Gammaproteobacteria; order Pseudomonadales; family Pseudomonadaceae; genus Pseudomonas; species Pseudomonas sp. GW821-FHT01E10. Next base: position 19,303 of record NZ_JBWKWT010000010.1, on the reverse strand, counting down.
AGCCCGGCGAGGGTTTCGGCTTCGATGTGGTCCAGGTCGATGCCCAGCAGGCGTTCCACCTTGAACAGCGGCGTATCACCCCGCACCAGCAGCTTGCCCGGCTGATACGCGAGGATCCCGCGTTCAGCCTTGCGGTGTTCGTCCTGAATGTCGCCCACCAGCACTTCCAGCACGTCTTCCATGGTCAGGTAGCCGATGATGTTGCCGTCGGCTTCCTCGACCAAGGCGAAGTGCGAGCCGCCCTTGCGGAACTGCTCCAGCAGTTGCGACAGCGGCATGTGCCGCGATACGCGCTCCAGTGGTCGGGTCAGTTCGGCGAGGTTGAACGACTCGGGAATGTGATCAAGGGCGGCCAGTTCCAGCAGCAGATCCTTGATGTGCAGCAGGCCGACGAACTCCTTGCGCTCGCTGTCGTACACCGGGTAGCGGCTGAACTTGTGGCGACGGAACAACGCCAGGATTTCCTTGAGCGGAGCGTTGAACTCGAGGGTGACCAGGTCTTCCCGGGAGTTGGCCCAGTCGACCACTTCCAGCTCGCCCATTTCCACCGCCGAGGCCAGTACGCGCATGCCTTGGTCGCTTGGGTCCTGGCCACGGCTGGAGTGCAGGATCAGTTTCAGTTCTTCGCGGCTGTAATGGTGCTCGTGGTGCGGGCCGGGCTCACCTTGCCCGGCGATGCGCAGGATCTGGTTGGCGCTGGCGTTGAGCAGGTAGATGGCCGGGTACATGGCCCAGTAGAACAAGTACAGCGGCACCGCCGTCCACAGCGACAGCAACTCGGGTTTGCGGATGGCCCAGGATTTTGGTGCCAGCTCACCGACCACGATGTGCAGGTACGAAATGATGAAGAACGCCGTGAAGAACGAAACCGCCTTGACCACCTCAGCGGAATCTACACCCACGGCACTCAGCACAGGCTCCAGGAGGTGCGCGAACGCCGGTTCGCCGACCCAGCCCAGACCCAGAGAGGCGAGGGTGATACCCAATTGGCACGCTGACAGGTAAGCATCGAGCTGACTGTGTACGGTGCGCAGGATGTGCCCGCGCCAGCCGTGCTGTTCAGCGATGGCTTCGACCCGGGTCGAGCGCAGTTTGACCATGGCAAACTCTGCCGCAACGAAAAAGCCGTTGAGCAAAACCAGGATCAGAGCAAAAAGAATCATGCCGAAGTCGGCGAATATTGTTGCGAGGGTCAAGCCAGGGGAAGGGTCCATGATGGAGTTTTGCGGGTTCCGTGTATTCAAAAAAGGGGGAAATGCAGTGCCTGAAGGGCAGGCACAAGTCAGCCAATGTAGCGGCTGACTGATCGATTGCCTAGTGGCGAGTGCTAGTCGGTATCAGTCCGCGGCGCTGATCACGCGGGATTTGGTGACCTGGGCCGGCGCGAAATGGCAGGTAAACGTGCTGCCATGCCCCGGCACACTGCTGATTTCCATGCGTGCCCGGTGGCGCAGCAACACGTGCTTGACGATGGCCAGCCCCAGCCCGGTGCCGCCGGTGTTGGAATTGCGGCTGGAATCGACGCGGTAGAAGCGTTCGGTCAGGCGCGGCAGGTGTTTGCTGTCGATGCCGATTCCCGAATCCTGCACGCTCAGGTGTGCACCTTGCTCGTCGCCCCACCAGCGAATGCGGATATTGCCCTCGGCCGGGGTGTATTTCACCGCGTTGAACACCAGATTGGAAAACGCACTGCGCAGTTCGGCTTCACTGCCCTTGAGCAGAATCGTCGGGTCGGCTTCCAGGGTGATGCGCTGATTTTTCTGACCCGACAGCTGTTGGGCGTCGCTCTTGATCGATTGCAGCAGGCTATCGATGGACACTGGTTGGTTGTCCGATGGGTAATCGGTGGCTTCCAGTTTGGCCAGCAGCAGCAAATCGTTAAGCAAGGTCTGCATGCGCCCGCCTTGCTGCTGCATTTGCTGCAGGGCACGGGTCCAGCGCGGATTCACGTCCTCGACGTTATCGAGCAGGGTTTCCAGGTAGCCGCAAATCACCGTCAGGGGTGTGCGCAGCTCGTGGGACACGTTGGCGATGAAGTCTTTGCGCATCTGCTCCAGCTGATGGATACGCGTCACGTCGCGCACCAGCATCAAGTGCTCGTTGTTGCCGTAGCGGGTGATGTACAGCTGAATGCGCAGGCGATCATTGATCGGCGACGGAATCTCCAATGGTTCGGCGTAGTTGTCCTGCTCGAAGTATTCCTTGAAACGCGGATGGCGCACCAGGTTGGTCACCGGCTGGCCGCTGTCCTGAGGAGTCTTGAGGCCGAGCAGGGTTTCGGCGGCGCGGTTCCACCACTCAAGGTTGCCGTCGCTGTCGAGCATGATCACTGCGTCTTTCAGCGCGGCAGTGGATTCCTGGACCCGGTCGATCACCGCTTGCAGGCGCCCGCGTACCCGTTGGTCGCGGCGTTGCAGGTGATAGATGCTGTCGAACACTTCGCCCCACAGGCCATAGCCGTCGGGCGGTGCTTCATCGGGTTGGTGCAGGCGCAGCCATTCGTGCAGGCGCAGCAGCTGTTTGAGGGTCCAGGCCAGGTAAACACCCAGGCCCACGGCGAGACTCCAGCCGTAGTAGCCGGAAATCAGGCCGATCACCAGGCAGGCGGTGACCAGCAACAGCATGTGGCGAATCAGGGTGCCATGCCAGTTTTGGTTCACGGAAAATATGCGTCCTTGTCAGCGAGGCTGGCGGCCGGCTCAGGCCTTGGTGGAAAACCGGTAGCCGGTGCCGCGCACGGTTTGTACCAGATTTTCGTAAGCATCGCCGAGGGCTTTGCGCAGGCGACGGATGTGCACGTCGACAGTGCGCTCTTCGACGTAGACATTGCCGCCCCAGACCTGATCCAGCAACTGGCCGCGAGTGTAGGCGCGTTCCTGGTGGGTCATGAAGAATTGCAGCAAACGGTACTCGGTCGGGCCCATCTCGGCAGGTTTGCCGTCGATGGTCACGCGGTGGCTGATCGGGTCCAGCAGCAGGCCGCCGACTTCGATCGGCGCTTCGCCATCGGTCGGGCCGGCGCGACGCAGCACGGCTTTGAGGCGGGCCACCAGTTCGCGGGGGGAAAACGGTTTGGTGATGTAGTCGTCGGCGCCGACTTCCAGGCCCTGGATCTTGTTGTCCTCTTCGCCCTTGGCGGTGAGCATGATGATCGGGATATCCCCGGTCAGTTCGTCGCGCTTGAGGCGGCGGGCCAACTCGATGCCGGAAGTGCCGGGCAGCATCCAGTCGAGCAGAATCAGGTCCGGTTTGCGGTCGACGATAATGGCATGGGCCTGCTGTGAGTTCTCCGCCTCCAGGCAGTCATAGCCGGCCATTTCCAACGCAACGGCGATCATTTCGCGAATGGGCGCTTCGTCGTCGACGATCAGAATGCTCCTGCCAACCATGCCTTAATCCTCTTGTCATTTAACTGTCTTGCGCCGCATTAGATAACGGAATTATTGCAGTCGTGTGACAGTATTTTAGCCGGCCTGCGATTGTCGCGATCCTGAACTAAGCTCTAATTCCGAATCCTGACAACCACAAAAGGAAGGTTTCCATGAATCACATTGCTAAATCCTGGAAGGTCCTGCTGGTCACGGCTGCGTTAACGCTGCCGTCCCTGGCCTTTGCGGCAGAACCCGCCATGATGAAAGGCGGCATGATGGTCGATCAGAAGGGTATGACCTTGTATACCTTTGACAAGGACAAGGACGGCAAGTCGATGTGCATGGGTGAGTGTGCGAAGAACTGGCCGCCGATGATGGCTCCGATGGATGCCAAGCCCATGGGTGAATGGAAGCCGATCAAGCGTGACGACGGCACAATGCAATGGACTTACGACGGTAAGCCAATGTACACCTACAAAATGGACAGCAAGCCGGGAGACATGAAAGGCGACGGCATGATGAAAATGTGGCACGTGATTGGCGAACACAAGTAAGCGATTTGCCTGCCCTGTAAACAGTCTGTAGCAGCTGGCGAAGCCTGAGTTCGGCAGCTGCTACAGATCAATCGCAGTCAACGTAATGCGTAATCCAGCACAATCCCCACAAAAATCGCCAACCCCGCCCAGTGGTTATGCAAAAACGCCTGGAAGCAACGCATCCGGTCTTTGCTGCGGGTGTACCAGAACTCCCACGCAAAGCAGCCTGCCGCCACCAGCAACCCAAGGTGGAACCAGCCACCGAGATGGAATTTCGAGCCAGCCAGCAACAGGCAGCCCAGCGCCAGGCCTTGCAAGGTCAGAATGATCACCCGGTCGGCATCGCCAAACAGGATCGCGGTGGATTTCACCCCGATCTTCAGGTCATCGTCGCGGTCGGTCATGGCGTAATAGGTGTCGTAGCCCACGGTCCACAGCAAATTGGCGATCCACAGCAACCAGGCTGTCGCCGGCAACTCACCAGTCTCGGCAGTGAACGCCATCGGCATGCCCCAGGAGAACGCCGCGCCCAGCACCACTTGCGGGTAATAGGTGTAACGCTTCATGAACGGATACGTGAAGGCCAGGGCCAAACCGCCCAGCGACAGCCAGACAGTCGCCGCGTTGGTGCACAGCACCAGCAAGAAGCTCACGCCCATCAGCACCGCGAAGAACACCAGGGCTTCTTTGGAGCTGATCTTGCCGCTCACCAGCGGCCGCTGCTCGGTGCGTTTCACATGGCCATCGACCTTGCGGTCCGCCCAATCGTTGATCACGCAACCGCCGGCACGGGTCAGTACCACGCCGAGCACGAAAATCACGATATTGGCCAGTGACGGCGAACCTTCACCGGCAATCCACAGTGCCCACAATGTCGGCCACAGCAGCAGGTAAATGCCGATCGGCTTGTCCATGCGGGTCAGCTGAATGAAATCCCAGGCCCGAGGATTCACGCGGTTCAGAGACTTGAGCAGGTTCTGGTACATCAGCAGTTCTCCGGATGCGCGCGGGCGGCGCTCCACAGGGTCGGCAGGAAAACCTCGGCCACCAGCACGCTCAGGGCGCCACGGTCGAAACGCGAGCGCCGGGCCCACAGTTCAGGTGCTTGAGCCTCCATCGGCAACCACGCTTGAGGATAGTGACAAACCTCGATGGCCCGGCGCTGAAATGCCTGATCGCAAAACAGCAATTCACCCAGAGAACGGCTACCCAGCTCATCCATATGCAATCCGTCGCCCTGCAGCGCGCTACGCGCCGCCACGCTGCGGGCAAACACCCAAGCTTCACCGTGGCCGCGCAGATACACCTCGCGCACCCAGCCTTCGCTGCCTTCGGCCAGCTCCAGCGCGGCACATTCGTCGGCGCGCAGCGATTGCCAGCCTTCGAACAGCGGCGTGACGCTGAAACCGTCATTCGACAAACGGGTCAGGCGTCGGGTCAGTGACCCTTCATCGAACAACCAATCGAGCGTAGACGTGTCGGGGCGGGGCATCAGTTGGCTTTGAGAAAGCCAGAGCGGCGTCGGGGAAGGGGCTTTTGAGTGCGGCACAGTGAGTCATTATTGGCAGCAAATGAGGCGGCGAGCTTACCATGTCAGGCGGCGAGTTTGATTGATCCGGCCTGCCGTTGCGCCGAACAGGCTTGCATCTGTCGGGCCCGATCAGTACAAAACGCCCTGAGCCGGACGGCAACGCTTCATCTATCGACCGTTCGCGCCGGCAAAAGCCTGAATCCCGAGGAAATACCTGAATGAAAAAGTGGCAATGTGTGGTCTGCGGCCTGATCTATAACGAAGCCGAAGGCTGGCCGGACGACGGTATTGCGGCGGGCACACCGTGGCAGGACGTGCCGGAAGACTGGCTGTGCCCGGACTGCGGCGTGGGCAAAATGGATTTTGAAATGATTGAAATCAACTAAGCATCCAAGGAGCTAGGAATGAACGCACCTGTCGTGATCGTCGGCACTGGGCTGGCTGGCTACAACCTGGCCCGGGAGTTTCGCAAACTCGATGGCGAAACCCCGCTGCTGTTGATTACCGCAGATGACGGACGCTCCTACTCCAAGCCGATGCTTTCCACCGGCTTTGGCAAGAATAAAGACGCCGATGGCCTGAGCATGGCCGAACCGGGCGCCATGGCCGAGCAATTGAAGGCCGAAGTGCGCACCCACACGCGCATCAGCGGCATCGATCCGGGCCACAAGCGCCTGTGGATTGGCGAAGAATCAGTGATCTACCGTGACCTGATCCTGGCCTGGGGCGCGGAAACCGTGCGGGTGCCGATTGAAGGCGACGCGGCCGACGCGGTTTTCCCGATCAACGACCTTGAAGACTACGCACGTTTTCGCGCGGCGGCGGCCGGCAAGCGTCGGGTGCTGCTGCTGGGCGCCGGTTTAATTGGCTGCGAATTTGCCAACGACCTGATGCTCGGTGGCTACGAAGTGCAACTGGTTGCTCCCTGCGAACAAGTCATGCCGACCTTGCTCCACCCGGCGGCGGCTGCTGCGGTCCAGGCCGGCCTGGAAAGCCTGGGCGCGCGCTTCCACCTGGGGCCGGTGCTCAATCGCCTGCAGCGAGTGGCGGACGGCCTGGAAGCGCATCTGTCTGACGGCCAGGTCATCCCTTGCGACGTAGTGGTGTCAGCCATCGGTCTGCGTCCGCGCATCGACCTGGCGGCCGCTGCCGGGGTGCAGGTCAATCGTGGTGTGGTGGTTGACCGTCACCTGAAAACCTCTCACGCCAACATCTACGCCCTGGGCGATTGCGCCGAGGTCGATGGGCTGAATCTGTTGTACGTCATGCCCCTCATGAGCTGTGCGAGAGCGCTGGCCCAGACCCTCGCCGGAAACCCTACGGCGGTGAGTTACGGCCCGATGCCGATCACCGTGAAAACCCCGGTCTGCCCATTGGTGGTTTCCCCGCCACCACGGGGCGCGGAGGGCGTCTGGACGGTCGAAGGGCAGGGCGCGGACATCAAGGTGCTGTGCCGCGACAGCGCCGGCAAATTGCTGGGCTATGCCCTGACCGGCGCGGCGGTGATGGAAAAACTCGCCCTGAACAAAGAACTTCCGGCCCTGTTGGCGTAAATGCCGGTCGTTCTGTCGGAATCACCCCGTTTTTGCCCCCACAAAGGTCGCGGGGAGACTGGCGCCGCTCTTGCGCGCATGCCATCCTCATTCCCGTCTGCCGCAGAGTAGAGCACCTGCGGCGCCTTGGGCGCTGTTCCAACGAGAACAGCACGGACATAACAACAAAAAACCGTCAAAGGGGCTTCACTCATGCGTAAACCAGAACTCGCCGCTGCCATCGCGGAAAAAGCAGATCTCACCAAAGAACAGGCCAATCGCGTTCTCAACGCCGTTCTCGAAGAAATCACCGGCGCTCTGCATCGCAAGGATAGCGTCACGCTGGTGGGCTTCGGCACCTTCCTGCAACGCCATCGCGGTGCCCGCACCGGCAAAAACCCGCAAACCGGTGAGCCGGTAAAAATCAAGGCCAGCAACACTGTTGCGTTCAAGCCAGGCAAGTCGTTGAAAGACAGCGTTAATCCGTAACACGCACCGACTTCCCGCACAGCGGGCGAGCGGGATAAAAAATGGGCACGCCAACGAGGTTGGGTGCCCATTTTTTCTGTCTGGCGGATCAGCCGACTCGGCTTTGTTTCCTGGCGAGAATCGCTGCTATTTCCGGCTCATTCAGGTGATCCAGCGCGCGCTCCACCAACAAATGCACCCCGTCGGCCAGGCGGCTGAGCGCCTCATTCCTCGTCCAAATCTTCCTCATCGATCAGGCCTTGAACAAACTGGAGGAAATTCGAGCAGACCAGCTTTTCGGATTCAGCCTGATTTTCTTCAGGGCTTAGGTCACTATCAAAGCTGTCAGTGGTGAAGTAACTAACGGCCTCCGTATCAAGATTCAGGCAAAAGAAGTTACCACCCCAGTCGTTCGCGAAAGGCAGAAGGTGTGCAGGAAGTACCTGTTTTTTTAGCATCAACTGGTAGGTGGATAGCAGCGAGGAGTCGCCACCGGGAATTGGCTTGAATGCAGCCACTTCCAGTGGCTCGTCAAAATCTTCGCTGACCCAATAGGTCCGCTCCGGTACACCTCCGTTGTACTTGAGATAATGGTTTTTAAAGGGCGTCGGTAGCTTCTTACCAATGGCGCATTCCAGGTGATCCAGATCCGCTGGCGTAATGGCCGCCTCGTCATTCGAAAATGTGTTTTCGAGCATCATTAATCTCAGCGTTAATGGATCCTCACCGTTCTGATCCACTTTTTTATAAGGGATCAATTCAGCCGCCCTTGAGTAAATCGATTGGTTTGGTTTCGGTTAGTTGGATCTTGAAAAGGGTAATCACCTGCATGCTGAGTGAAACCTAGGCTCTATCTATTGAGCCGACCTTCTCCGTATCGACCACTTCTGCACCTACCAGATCTAGTTCTTTAAGCACAGTGGCGGCGTGAGGCGAAAGAAATACGAATCCAAGTAAAGTTATTTCATCGATACTAAAAAAATCGATGCTGACATTTTCTTTGATTGTCAGGCTGATGATATTTTTGATTTCGCCGCTCGCTCGAAAATTAATCTTCGACTGTGTCTGATCGATCACGTCCACAGGCTCCTTGTCTATTCGTTGCTGGCGCATAAAAAAATATTGGCGCTGTGCGACCGAAACGCCTTTTGGGTTGACAATCTCCAGTTCTGCGATCTCCCATCGGGAAGTCTTGAGGGTCTGGAAGACTTTCAGGAAGCGCTCACTGACAATATGCCCCTCAAAGGCAGTGCAAAAGTCAAAGTCATAGCGCTTGTCCTTGGTAATCAGCACCAGCTTTTTCGGGAGGGGAGCGAGAGCTTCGTCGGGGCCCGCGTCGTGCCAGTCGGCATCCATCGCATCGTCATAGGCGCCAGGGCTGAACGACTCATGAATGACGCCATCAATGAAGGTGGGGCAGTTTTTGTCTTTCTTGAATGCAAGGGTATAGAACATGAAAGCCTCTTGTCAGCAAAGTCGACCGGTACTGGATTTGGTTCGTATTCTTCCTGAAACGGTCTTCTTGCGAAGTTTGAACTGGACACAACCCCAACCCCATTCCTCAGGGTCAGACCCTGTATTTCCTTAAAAACAGGCACTCCAACTGGTTCAAATGCCCGCTTTTGTTGGAAAAAATCAAGCCTCCATGAAGTCGTCGTATTCTCGATAGTGATTGATTGCCTGGATCAAAATGGCGCTATCAGGGGTCTTTATTTTTTTCTGAATTATCTGCGATATGGCTTGAAGGGTTTGCACGTCAACCCAGGTCTCTACATTTTCTTTTTCCAGCGACTTAGGAATGGTTTCTCCGGCGCTGTTTTCTACGGTTTTGTCATCCTCTTCTAGATCATCAATTTCATCTTCGGTAATGAGATAGAAAACCGCATTTTCTGGTTGCTGCTCCCATTCGTCCAAATTTGTATAGATCCAGTCATTATCGGTAACGGAATTGATCGTGCTGAATAGGTCGGTGATGCCTTTCATCTTTTTCATCAGTGATTCCTTATTTTCTACAAGATGACCCACCACCCCATGCCTTCCTGCCGCCGACTCGTTTTCCATTGCGGCCTTTCGGGTGGTAGTCACCATGACGGTTTTTTCGATGCGCCGACCCAGCGGGTCGTAGGTCATCCTGACCACGCTACCGTTTTCATTGCGCACTTCAATCAACCGGCTTTCGGCGTCGTAACCGAAGCGCTGCACGCCCCGTTTAGTACTGCGTTCTTCGATCATCCGGCCAAACGCGTCATAGCGGTAACGTTTGTCCTGATAGGTCAGCAGTTTGTTGTGCACCACCAACCCAGAGCCGCCCCTAAAAATGTCGGCCATCATGGGGGCCAGAAGCCTAGGCCTGATTTTAATAAGGGACAAACGTGCGGTTGGCGATATAGAAACCCAAGCCTTTGTTATTTTTGAATTTTTTCTCGATCATAGAATCGGCCAACTGCTGAGAGATCAGAAGGTCTCCTGACTCTGGCTCACGAGCGATTCCGCGCATGCCGGCAGCACCGTCCAGGAACCAGGTTTTAGTGAAATAGATGATCGATCCGTCATCATCCCGTTCAGCGGCAGATTGCCCTTGATCTATCGCGTTGACGGTATTGATTGCATTCACTATGAAAAAAGCTTCGTCGACCTCTTCCCCGTCTGCAATGACGACAGCAGGTTGAATGAGCTGAATGTCCTGAGCAGATTGATGGGTGAGAAAATCCGCAAGTCGCTCAGTGACTAGTGGGACTCCCCCAAGTAGCCATAGGCAGTCATACGCAAGCAACTTTTTTTTCTTGCACGGAAAATAGACCTTTGGCTTGTCCATATTCAATGGATAGGGTTTTCCCGCCAACAATGACAGGTAGTCAAAATTCGAACCGGCGGTTTCATAAGAACCGCTTTCGATGTCATACGAACCGATCAGTTGTTCGCTGTAATAAGCAGGGGCTTTCCAACTTAAAATCATGTTTGATTTTCCTGGCCGTAATAAACACCGACCGTCAGCAGGTTGGCGGCGAAGTCGTACACGGTATGCTTTTGCATGGCAGCCGGCGTCATCGAGGGCTGGCTGGTGTGTACGGCATTGTCGCGCAGGTAAGCGACCACTGCGGCAATTGGCTGCTGAGCAACCGTCCCTGGGCGTCGTAGCTGAATTGGGTGCGTTCGCCGAGGGCATCGGTGATGGTTTGCAGATAGCCCCGGTTGTCGTAGCTGAACCGCGTCGGATAACCCGAGCAATCAATGTGTTCCACCGACTGGCCGAACGGGTTCCAGCGCAGCTTTTTGCTTTTGCCGGTGGCGTCGATGATCTCGACGACCTGGCCGTGGGTGTCGTAGCGGTATCGCGTGATGTGGCCCAGCGGATCGGTTTCGGCGACGCAGTTGCCGCGCTGATCGTAGCGAGCGTTTGTGGCCATGTGGTGTTGAGCTGGCCATTCTTTTTGAAGCTGCCTTCCAACTGGAATTTTTTGTGGATACCACGCAGCTTTATCAATGCCTTTTCTAACGCGCTCATGTTCGTTCTCCGAATAAAATTGGCGGAGGTGCGGGGGCAGGACTTGAGCCATGGCCCGAAGGCGTATGCGGTTCGTGGCGTGGGAAGTTTGCTCCCTATCGGCGGCGCAGCCGTCGTAACCGGCTGATCGATACCTTTGAAAAAGACGGCGCTGGTGAGATCGATAACGGGCACAACTCAGGTAAATTGAACGAGGAAATATCCAGCTTCGTCGCCTTCCTTCATCTTTTTCGCCCGGTTGTCGGCAAAAACGTAGCCGATGCCACCGCCGAACAATCCTTCGTGGCGAGGACTGATTTTTGCGATATCGGCGTCCAATATCTGGGCTAGAAAATAATAGCGAGGGCTTTCATACAACGGATCTTGCAACCAGCCAGGGCGACCTAATATTTTGCTGATACTGGCGCCGCAGTCCGGATCCTCCAGCTCTTCGGTCATTTGTTCGTCCGTGAGGGGTTGCTGGGCAATGTAGCTTCGCGGAATCGGATCCTCCAGGGTCGGTGGCATAAACTCGAAAGGCGCCAGCGTATGAAGCAGAACTTTACTATGTCCCTGTGCCAGCTTTTCCATCTCGCTCTGTTGGTGGACAGTCAATTGGCGTAACGATGACCGTTTGTACGTATCGCCTTCACGCTCCACGGAAACGAACACTGTCAGAGCCATGCCCGACGGTATAAAAGAAGTGCTGAGGAAATCCGATGTCATCATAAGCACTGGTAGCATCAAATGACCCTTGGTTGGATCCTTTGGCCACAGATCAATATCGGTGAGTCGAGCGCCCCCGCCTATTTGTCCAAGGTTATGGTCTTTTTCGGAGAGGATGATTTGATTGATGCCCATAGTCCGTGATCCTTTAGAAGCAGCCTTTTCTTTTGGCGAATGATGTGGAAAAACGCCTCGCTGTTCGTGCCTGTTGTTGGGTGATGATGCCGGTTCTGACCAATGAGTTGTGAATAGCTTGGGACATGAGGCGAATTTCCAGCTTCCCGCGCTTGAGCATTTGATTAGGTCCCAGCCCGCGAGCACGGCGCAAACGATTTTCCTCGGCATGCACCATGTCGTGATGTTCGGGCGATAGCGCAATGGAAGGGTTACCTTTATAGCGCCGGCCCTTTGCGATACCTTTCTCTTCCAGAAACTTATTACGAACAATCTCGTGTGCTTCCAGCCCATCATTCTTGTGGGCTTTGGCACCGTAACCGGCCACCTCACCTTCTTTTAGCAGCCCAAATGGGTCAATCCACCTGGTGGCGTTGGGAGCCCCATATCCGGATCATAAAGCCGGAACGTGTTGTAGTGCAGTCAGGTCTCTCGGTAGAAAAACTTATTCCTGTTTTTTATCCAAACATGCATGTTATGGTTTTCACTAAAAAGTAGAGCCGGAAGTTGTTTGGCTCTTCCGGCTCCTTTTCTAATCTAGTCTAGAAAGTCATCGTTTTCCAAATAATAAGTAACTGCTTTCAGTAGTTCTTCTTTGCTGGAGTTCGGATGATGTTCTGTTTTATTTTCAATGATCGCTTTGAGTATTGGAGACTCAAGGAATGTTCCGTATTTGTCATCGAACTCCATTTCTTCGTCGTCATTTTCTGCAAGGTAATATTTTTTATTTAGGATGTCGTTTTTTGACTCCAAATCAAAATCAGTATCAACATATAACCATCCTGCATTGGGTAGATCATTACATTTTTGCAGAAGCTCGTCAAAGCCATTAATGGTTATCATAAGTACTCCTTGTTTTCGACATTTCGTACCGCCGCCCCATTTATTTCGACCGCCTTTACCATCAGGGTGGTAGATTTTATGATACGTTTTATGATCATTGAAGTCGGCTAGCTGTAATGAGCCTGGTTTGTTTCCATGATGCCAAGTCAAATTGGCTGGGGATGTTCCTCTGAACGTCCCATTCGACCGTGGCTGCACATGCTCTACAGCGCCAGGGTATTTAGTCTGCATTTGACGTTTAAAGTCCGGATCTGTTTGCATTCGTTTGTAAACAGATTCATTTGCGCGGCTAAAGTGCTCTGCGTCAGTCATTTTGTATTCGGACGCGTTCAGTGAGTGCTCATGGAACACATGATATTTCCCTAGGTCGCGAGATCCTTCACCATTGTATAGCCCAAGCGGATCTATCCAGGTCAGGGGGTTTGGGGCATAACTGTAAAAGTTCAGCCCTCCCGCCAACCCAATCGGATTCCTTGTTGGTTACGGCATGCGCATTAGCGCAGTCCTCAGGCGTTTGATCAGCTTCGGATCCTTGAGGCAATCGGCCGGCCGCATGTTATCCAAGGCCGGCACCTGCTGTTCGACCCACCACAAACCTTCCTTGAGCCCTCTTTTTCCGTAGAGAATGACCGCCATATCGAGGTTGCCATCCAGTTGTTTCGCTAGGGAGCGGGCGTCGTCGTCGAGATAGTCCTCTTCGTATAACCGCACAAGCATATTCCAATCGGAATCGCCGGGGTATTCGTCTTCCAGTTGTTCCATCTTCTGCACTCATTGGCCGGGTCAGATCCATGACCTGAAGATTAACCATAAAAATAATTAAAAAATAGTTCGAAATTTTCTTTCCCAAGCAGGGGGCTGACTTCCTTTGTGAGTAATTTCACGAACTTGCTGGAAAGCTCGTCATCGTCGTTATAGATCTCAAATATTTCGAATTTTCCGTGGACAACCTCAATCAATTTTGCAAGAGCGAAAAAGAAATCAGCCAATGAGTCGGCAATTTTGAAAGGCAAAGCCACGTCATAGCTGGCAAATACAGGTGTACCCTCAATGTCGGTAACAGCGATGACAGGTTTACCACCTCCGATATCATCCATGAATACTACAAAACCGGCTGGCCAGCGTGGGTTGAGCTGCGACTTGTTTGAATTGCCATCCCACTTGTAGCCCACTTGGTCATCTTCAAGGGTGTTCAGATCAAAAAAACGTATCGGAGTCAAACCTGTCTCTATCTCTACACCCACAGGCTCGTAGTTGTCATAGAAAAAGTCAGTTTCGACAGAGCGTTCAAGCGTTTGCGGCCATGTGGCGTTGACTTGGCCATTCTTTTCGAAGCTGCCCTCTAACTGAAACTTCTTGTGGATACGGCGCAGCTCTATCAACGCTTTTTCTAACGCGCTCATGTTCGTTCTTCCCTGTGGGTTACAGCATGCGCATCAGCGCGGCTCTCTCGTTTGTGAGAGCGTCTATAGGCTGTACAAAATATTGTAGAATGAGGTTGAATTGTCTTTTATCGAGGACAGATCCTGGTCTATAGATGCTTTTTCGAATGATGATTTATTGATTGCCATTCGACGAGTGATTATTGCTTCCAGCAGCTTTATGAACAGTGCCTCATCATTGACGTGTTTTTTAAGCTTTAGAATTTCGCGAGGCTTGTTTTTCAGGATGTAAAAGGAATAGTTCATCAAAATAATATTTGAGACAAACAGATTTTCCGTAGACTGAAGGGGGTTGATCGTGTCGATTAAAACATTAAATATCTGTCTCTTGTCTTTAGCGTATGCCTGCAAAAATACATCGGGATACATGAATTCGCTATGGCGATCATTTAGCCTGAAACGGTAATTTGTGTCGCCGGGTTCGGTCAATAATGTGACGAGGCTTGTTTGATAGTTTTTCAACGTGCTTAGCAATACATGTTCTTTTCTGCTATCAAATTTTATCGCTTTGTAAACCAGGTTGATAACATCCAAAAAAGCTACAGGCCCCCGGGTGTCGGTAGCCATTACCAGCTGATTATCCTTGATGCTGAACCGACGATACGCTTCGTCGTCAATGCTCAATTCGAAAAGCAGGAATCTGAGTATATAGTTTCTGAGCTGTGCATCCGAGTCGAGAGAACTGTTTTTCAAACTGATCAACTGGATCAGAAAGAAGAAAATAAAATAGTCTTTATTGGTTCGTTGACGGTTGTCGATGTCAAGTAGATAGCCAAAGCGGGACAGGATCAAGAGAAGGGTATAGCAGTCCGGTTCCGTGAAGCCGTTTTTTGACATGGATTTTTCGAAGGCGCTTATGGAGAACAAATCGTGCCAGCGGCTCACATAGAAGGTCGAACCGTTGTGTTTTCTGGCGGCGACAGAGAGCAGTGAAGGCTCGTCTTCTTGGTAAAAAACAACGCCCAGCTCTTTCGGATATGGACGGATGTTCAGGAAACTCTCAAGCTTGTATGAAAGGAGATTGAATATGTCCATTTAACGCTATCCGCATGTCTTCCACTTTCCGTTCGGGCCTTTTTTCTCGACACGAAACGAACGCCAATTGCTCAGCGCCACCGACCTGCAGGGCGGGCGCTACGAATACTACGACGCCGGGCCTAATTCAAACTTTTTCAGTTTTTCCAACCGATAATTGTTTTTTCATGCTGGTACGGTTAACTCGGACTAAGCCAAGAAGAGAAATCAGAAATATATATTTCATTTAAAATCAAATCTAGAGGTATATCTTCAATGCTATCGGCTATCTCGTCATAAGGGGAGGGTAATACATAGGAAAATCCGAAATCATCATCAAGAATTATTGAGCCATTAAAGATTCGTTGACGCTTTGTAAGTTTTTTTACTTGGCCAAAAGACATCCCTGTAGAAAGCATACCTCTGTAAAGTCCTTTGTAATGTACATTGCAGCCAATTGAGAATATAGCTCCGTCAGAAAGGGTTGCTATGGTGATCGTGTCGTTTACCACATAGGCTACCCTCGTTTCCCCGTCCGGCAGATTATAGTTTTTTATTTTTATGTTGTGTTTTTTATATAGCTCATCGATATAGTTGGAAATGTTTTCCCCTAATAGTATGTCTGCTGCTGAGTGCTTGGAATTGATATCTGCTGTAAAGTCAATCATGTTCAAGTTCCACCGTTCATTAACGTGCCATTAACATAGACTGGAGAGTCTTTTATTAGATCGTAATTTTTGAACCCGCCATGTCCAATTCTACCAAATACAATATCTTCTCCAGATCTATTGGCTTTGTACACTTTCCAGTAATCGTTTCCGTGAATGTTGGGCTGGATGGAACCGCCATCTTGGATGGTAATAAATAACCCTAGAGTACGACCGCCTCTCGAATGCTCTGAGTCTTCAAGTGTGGGTAAACACTTGCTCGTCAAGAGATTGATTTTGTCAATCATTCCTCAGGATAAATTTTCAGTTTGCTATTGTCCGTAAGTATTTCAAAAATGGTTAGGGAATCATCTGCGTGATTGATCTCATAAGACCTTTCCGTGAAGGTGCTTCGCCATATTTTTTCAGTAATCGAAGTGATTTTATCGGCGTTGTATTTATAAAGGGTTTCGAAGTATTCTCCCGTGTTGTTCAAGCAGTAATGCCCTGTAGCTTTGTCATTCAGAAACTTAATCAGGGAAACCGAGTCAAGGTTGGCCTCTAGGTTGCCGTTTAGCTCACTGCCGAATGTAAGCTCAAGGATTTGATCGGCCTCATGCAAAAAAAACTTTCTATAAACAATCCATTGCTTTTTAATTGTTACGTATTTTGCAAATTTTAACTCGCCTATTATTTTGTTATCTTTATTTAAGAAATAACATTGCCTGTTTTTGGCTGGCTCGGAATCTTTTTTTAAAAAACGTCCAGGCTTACATCCCTGGAGCTCCGACATATAGGGGGCCGGCGAATAGGAAGGCATGATCCCCATGCCCCAGATTGTCGTTTTGTAGTTTTTCTCCATAGACGATATAAGCTCTGAATATTTATCCTTATATTCATTGAGTCGTGCATATAAAAAGTCCTTCATGGGGTATCTCCTACTTTGCTAATGGGAAAACCTTTCCACCGTTGAGCTCCAAGTTGAGTTTATTTAAACCCGACTCGAATCCAGATTTTGTGTTCGCCCCTTTTAGGGTTTCCCATACGTGTTGTTTATACGCATTGCCATGTACTCCTTCCCCGGCATGAGCGGTTGCTGTTGTATTTGGTAAACGGGACTGTGGGTTTACAGGCAGCCATATACCATTTTCTTTCTGATTTATGTCAATGCCAAGTCTGTCCATACGTCTTCTCAACCAGCGCATACGCACATCCTTCGAATTGGACATTACTATATGGTGGGCTCGATAGTTCGAGTTTGGCGCTTTACCCAAACGGCTTCCAAGAACTTTAGCATCGCTCGAGCAACTTAGGCCCAGAGCGTCTATCCAAGTGAATGGGTTAGGTGAGTATTGATAAAGATTGATTCCCCCCGCCAACCCAATCGGATCCGGCGTCGTAAACCGCCCCACATCCGGATCATAAAACCTGAACGTATTGAAATGCAGCCCCGTCTCCCGGTCCAGGTACTGCCCCTGAAACCGCAGGTTCTGCTCTTCAATGTAATACGGCTCGCGCACCTCTTCTAACGTGTTGCCCCACACCCGATAACTCGCCTTCCAGACGTTGTGGCCGTCTGCCTCGGTGAGTTGTTCCGGCAGGCCGTTGAGGTCGTTGTGGTAGTAGCGGATCTTTTGCAGCGGGCCGGTGCCGTCGACACGGGCCAGGGGTTCGTAACCTTCGTCTTCGTAGAGGTAGAGGCTGGTCTGTTGATGGCGATGTTCCTGCAACAGGCGCAGGCCGTCCCAGGTGAAGCGGGTTTCGCCGAGAGGGTAGCCGTTGGTGTCGTGTACGGTTTTTTCGATGCGCCGGCCCAGTGGGTCGTAGGTCATTCTGACCACGCTGCCGTTTTCATTGCGCACTTCAATCAACCGGCTTTCGGCATCGTAACCGAAGCGCTGCAGGCCTCGTTTAGCGCTGCGTTTTTCGATCATCCGGCCAAAGGCGTCGTAGCGGTAACGCTTGTCCTCATAGGTCAGCAGTTTGTTGTGCACCACCAGCCCGGCGCCGGGTTGTGGGCCGTCCAGCAGGTTGGCGGCGGCGTCGTAGGCGAAGGTTTCGCGCTGGCCGTGCAGGCTGTCCTGGCTGGCGATGATGCGGCCAGTGGCGTCGTAGTGCAGCAGTTGGCGGTGTTGCGTGGTGGGTTGCTGGTCGAGTTTGCCGATCAGGTTGTCGGCGGGGTCGTACTCGAAATGTTTCTGCACCGCTGCCGGCATCAGCGATGGCTGGCTGGTGTGTCGGCGTTGGCGTGAGCGTAAGCGCCCGCTGCGGTCGTATTCGCTGCGGGTGCTGATCTGGCCCTGGGTGCGCAGCACTTCGCGGTGCAGGCGGTCGCGTTCGAAGTCGCTGATGACCTGGCCGTCGAGGTTGATCTGGTGCAGGTGGCCGCTGCCGTAGTACAGGCGATTGAGCCAGCGGCCGTCGGGCAGTTGGGTCTGGATCAGGTTGCCGAGTTCGTCGTAGTGGTAGTGCAGGTTGCCGGCCGCGCTTTGTTCTTCGAGCAACTGGCCGAGGGCGTCGTAGGCGAAGCTCAGGGTTTGTGCGTTGTCCTGGTGGTCGGTGAAGGTGACGGCGGTGAGTTGGTCCAGTGGGTCGTAGGAGTAGTCGGTGCGGCCATCGTCGGTGACTTTGGCGATCAGCCGGCCGACGGCGTCGCGTTCCAGTCGGTGAACGATGGGAGCGGGGGGCGACTCGGGGACGACGGCCAGACCGTTGCCGTAGGGCGCCGGAACAGCCGTGACCGCCGCGACGTTATCCAGCAGGTCATAGGTGTAGCGCTTGGCACTGCCATCCAGATCCTGTTGTTCTGTCAGCCGATCTCCAGCGTCCCAGGCAAACCGATAACTCTCGCCGTTCTCATTGGTCAGCGCCTGCAGCCGCCCGTAGCGGTCATACCCGAACTGCACCTGTCGGCCGTGGGCGTCGGTGCGCTGGCGCACCTGGCCGCGACGGTTGTGTTGGTACAGCGTGGTGTGCCCGGCCGGGTCGGTGTAGCCGATCAACTGGCCACTGACGTCGCGCTGATACTGCTCGGTGCGGCCGTCCGGCAATTGGCTGCTGAGCAACCGTCCCTGGGCGTCGTAACTGAATTGGGTGCGTTCGCCGAGGGCATCGGTGATCGTTTGCAGATAGCCCCGGTTGTCATAGCTGAACCGCGTCGGGTAACCCGAACAATCGATGTGTTCGACCAGTTGGCCGAACGGGTTCCAGCGCAGCCTTTTGCTTTTGCCGGTGGCGTCGATGATCTCGACGACCTGGCCCTGGGTGTCGTAGCGGTATCGCGTTACATGGCCCAGCGGATCGGTTTCGGCGATGCAGTTGCCGCGCTGATCGTAGCGATACTGCCAACTGTTGCCCGCGGCATCGGTTTCCACCAGCGGCAAGGCCCAGTGCTCGAGCCATAAGGTCGAGTCGCTGCGGCCCAGCGGGTCGGTTTCGCCGATCAGGTTGCCGGCGTTGTCGTAGCTGTATTCGTAGCGCCCGCCCTGCGGGTCGGTCGCGTTGAGCAATTGGCGCTCGTCGTTCCATTCGAACT
>NZ_JBWKWT010000009.1:0-253627 GCF_059422365.1 Pseudomonas sp. GW821-FHT01E10 | reverse complement strand
TGGGTCGCGAAGCGGCCCCAAAAGCTTTGCGACTGCTGCGCAGTCGAACGGGAGCAAGCTCCCTCGCCACACAAGCCGACCCCTACATGGGGGGCGCTGGTTATTTGGGATAACCGGCGCGCTTCATTTCACGTTCGGTGGTTGACTGGGCGGCGGTCAGGGCCTGGTCGACCGTGGTCTGGCCGATCAACGCGGCCGAGAACAGCTTGCCGACCTGGGTGCCCACGGCCTGGAATTCAGGAATGGTCACCAGCTGGATGCCAATGTAGGGCACGGGCTTGAGGGACGGTTGGCTCGGGTCCGCGGCTTTCAGCGATTCCAGCGTCACCTTGGCGAACGGCGCGGCATTCATGTAAGCCTCGGTGTAGGTCGAAGCGCGAGTGCCTGGTGGCACGTTGGCGATGCCGTCTTTTTCCGCGACCAGGGCTCCGTACTCCTTGGACGTGGCCCAGGCGCTGAAGGTTTTCGCCGCTTCCTTGGCCTTGGAACTGGTGGGGATGGCCAGTGCCCACGAATACAGCCAGGCCGAACCTTTGTCGGTGACCTGATGCGGTGCGTAAGTAAAGCCGACGTGGTCGCTGACTTTGCTCTGGGTTTTGTCGGTCACGAACGAGCCGGCCACACTGGCATCGACCCAGATCGCGCACTTGCCGCTGTTGAACAGCGCCAGGTTCTCATTGAAACCGTTACTCGATGCGCCGGGCGGGCCGGACTTTTTCATGGTGTCGACGTAGAAATTCAGCGCATTTTTCCACTCAGCACCGGTGAATTCCGGCTGCCATTTCTCATCGAACCAGCGCGCGCCATAGGCGTTGGCGACAGTGGTGATCAGCGCCATGTTTTCGCCCCAGCCAGCCTTGCCGCGCAGGCAGATGCCGTACTGTTCTTTATCTTTATGGGTGAGTTTGCTGGCGAATTCGCCGATCTGTTCCCAGGTCGGGCGTTCCGGCATGGTCAGCCCGGCGTCCTTGAACAGGTCGGTGCGGTAATAGGTGATGGAGCTTTCAGCGTAGAACGGCAGGGCATAGAGCGAGCCCTTGACCGAAAGACCTTCACGCACCGAAGGGAAAACGTCGTCGAGGGCGTAGTTGGCCGGCAAGTCCTTCATCGGTTCCAGCCAACCCTTGGCACCCCAGAGTGCGGCTTCGTACATGCCGATGGTCAACACATCAAACTGCCCGCCCTGGGTGGCGATGTCGGTGGTCAGGCGTTGGCGCAGGACGTTTTCTTCAAGCACCACCCAATTGAGTTTGATGTCCGGATGCTCGGCTTCGAAGGTTTTCGAGAGCTTTTGCATGCGGATCATGTCGCTGTTGTTGACGGTGGCGATGGTCAGGGTCTGAGCGCCGAGGCTGACGCTGCTGAGGGTCATGCAGGTGAGGGCAAGCAGAGCTTTTACCGAAGGTTGCATCGTGCACTCCTTTTCTGCACCCGGGGGTTACAGAAGGACAGTTATTGTTTTTGTGTCTTCCTGCGGAGGGAAGAATGTGCAGCGATTACAGCCTTCAATTGACAGGCTGACAAATCATCCATCGCACTGTGATCGATACTTTTTTGCACTGGGAAGTCAGGGGCTGGTGTCGCTGCATGCCGCGCTGTAGCAGCTGCCGTCAGGCTGCGTTCGAGGGCGAAGCCCTCGCCGGGTCCGAAGCTGCGGCGATACAGAAGAGGTGGAGTGGCCGGGTTTGCGACTGCTGCGCAGCCGAACGCAGCCTTCGGCAGCTGCTACAAGGATCCGTGGTACAGGATAAGTCAGTGCTGATTCTGCTCAGTCAACCGTTGCACCGCCAGCCGCCGATAGTGCGACGGCGTCATGCCCTTGAGTTGCTGAAAACGCCGGTTGAAGTTGGAAATGTTGTTGAAGCCCGACTCGAAACACACATCGGTCACCGTTTTGTCGCCATCGGCCAGCAGCTCGCAGGATTTGCTGATGCGCAGGCGATTGACGAACTCGATGAAGCAGCGTCCGGTGGCCTGTTTGAACACTCGGCTGAAGTAGGTCGGCTTCAGACCCAGATGCTCGGCCACCTCTTCCAGCGTTAAATCCCTGGCGTAATGGGCAAAGATGTAATCCACCGCCCGGTTGGTACGGTCGATATTGTGTTCATCGGCCAATTGCGGCGTTGTGGCACCGGACAGCAACTGGTAGTCATCGGACGCCGCCAGCAACTCCAGCAGAATGAAAAAATGCCCAAGCCGGGTCATGCCTTGGGTGTCGGCGATGCGCTGCATCAAGGTCATGGCCTGGCGTATGGTGCGCTTGCAGCGAAACTCGATGCCGTACTGCGCGCGCTCCAGCAAGGGCGCAATTGTCTTGAGTTCGGCGAATACCTGATGGCCACTTTCGAACAGCTCGTCAGTGAAATTGACCAGCATGTCGCGCTCGGGCACCACTTCGTCTTCGGCCACCTGGCTGATCCAGTTGTGGGGCAGGTTGGGGCCGGTCAGGAACAGTGTTTCCGGGTAGAAGTTACCGATGTAGTCACCGATGAACACCTTGCCGGAGCTGGCGATGATCAGGTGCAGTTCGTATTCCTTGTGGAAATGCCAGCGCACCAGGGGGCAGGGGAATCCGTGTTGGCGATAGATGATGGACAACCCGTTGTGGTCGTCCATCAATTCGTAGGAAGGATCGGTGACTCTGGCTGTTCGGGTCATGTCAGGGCGCTTTGATTGTTATCGCCCCTTGATCATGCCTCTTTCGGGATGCCTAAGGCCAGCTTGCAACGCGACTGTGCTCAGGCGGGGGCATGCAACGCATCACCGTATACCGCTTTCATGCTGGTGGCACTCCAGCAGTAACGAACGATTTCGGATTCATCGAAAAAGTCGGTATTAATGATGCTGCAGCGCGTCACCCAGTCCCGGGTGGGATTGAACCAGTCATTGATGTGGTTTTTGATGTCTTGAGGCCCTCCCAGAAACGCGTAGCTGGTGGCCGATAACGACCATAAAAATGTTTCGTATGGCGCGTCTTTGAGTGTGTTGGAAATATGGGTTTTCAAATCCTCGGTGTCGGTAAACCGCTTGTTGATCCACTTGTGTGCAATGCGCGGCCAGAAATAATTCTCATCCAGTTCCCGCCGTACGGGCGCCGCTAATATCACCCGGCGCAGAGCACTGATCCGCTTGAGCTCGCCGATCGTTTTTGTGGCGTTGTCGGGCGGTATCACTCGCTGTCCGAGTTGGCTGACCAGAAGCTCATTGAGTTTCTGATAGTCAAAGCGATTGTTACCGTCCCCTAGCTGATGAAAGTCCAAAACCACGAATTCATCCGGGTTTCGGTCCAGGAAAGATGAAACTGCGCTGATGAGTTCATCGAGAACCCGATGTGATTGATATCCATGGTGATGGAAATAGAAAATCGACTGCTCAGCCCCCTCGGTGTAGCCCAGACGGATATCGAATGCCCGTGCGCCATTGGACAATTGCCATGCAAATGAACCGTTTTGACATGTCGTCCAGTTGCCGACGACCACCTCATAATTAGGCGCCTGTTTATCCATGCCGGCGTTATGGGCGCCGGGCCAGATAACATCAGTCAGTTTTATACGATCGATGTCGAGGGCATTACTCATCCATTTTTGTTTATCCAGCGTGATTACTGCGTTATGGGTCATGACAGTTCCTTGTCGTAGACTCGTCCCCTCCATGGAGGGGACGAGGTCCATGTTTAGGGTGTGGCTGCGTGCCATACCTCTATTGCTCGCCTGCGTAGAAAGGCTTTCATGACCCAGCATAGAAGTGCGCGACTGCATTGCCAGTCACGGAAATACTTGCATAAGAATTAATCCTTTAATGGCTCGGCGCTAGTTGGCGCGCTTGGCCGCTTTACTCAGGTTTGCGGTCAGGCAATACGAAACGATGTTGCTTTCTTCAATGAAGTCGACATTGATAATGTTGCACCGTGTTGCCCAGTCGCTTTTATTCGGGTCAAACCACGAATTAAGCTCATCGTGAATATCTACCGGACCACCGAGAGCGCTATAACTGGTCGC
The DNA here is from genome assembly GCF_059422365.1 of Pseudomonas sp. GW821-FHT01E10. Classification (NCBI taxonomy): domain Bacteria; kingdom Pseudomonadati; phylum Pseudomonadota; class Gammaproteobacteria; order Pseudomonadales; family Pseudomonadaceae; genus Pseudomonas; species Pseudomonas sp. GW821-FHT01E10. Next base: position 249,629 of record NZ_JBWKWT010000009.1, on the reverse strand, counting down.
GGACAGGGACCATGGTGCCCATGTGCCTGGCGGAAACTTCAGCACTTTTATAATGTGCTGTTCCAACTCGGAGGCACTGGTGAGGCCGTTGCCAGACCATTTGTGCTCGATCTGTTCAATGAATAGGTTTTGATCAAGGGCTCTGTTCCTGGGGGCTGCGACCAGTATTCTTTGCAAAGAACTGATTTGTTTGAGTTGACGCAGACTCAGCGACCGGTTTTTGCTGGGAATGATCCGATGACCGAGAAAGTGGATCATCATGTCATTAAAATAAGCGAAGTCAAACGTGCTTCCGCTCAGATCGTGAAAGTCCAGGATGATGAATTCATTGGGGTTTTCCTGAAGGAATTTTTCTACATCGGTTACAAGTTGGCCCAGGGTTCGGTCATTGCGATAATTGTTATGATGACAGCGAAATTTTCCAAGTCCCGGCGCGCGGGCGTCGTAAGTCAGGCGAATATCCAGCGCGCGGGAACCGTTGTGTAGCTGGGAATAAAACGATTTATGCTGACAGGCCAGCCAATGGGCTCCCGGGCCTTGCAGCCAAGTGGCTTTCCAGTCGCTTCCGGCGTTATGGGTGCCTGGCAGTGTCAACTCATTGAGCGACAGTGTATCGATTGCCGGCGTGCTGGCCATCCAGTTTCTAAGTACGTAGTTGTTCTGAACAGTATTGTCCATTTAATGCTTCCTTGCATAGTTTGATAGGTGTTATCGGTTGGCCGAAGTGAGTGGCTGTTACTCACTTCGGTCAATAATTTATAAAGGGAAAGAGCGGGGCGATCAATCGTTGTGATAATGCAAGATATGTGTATTTGGTTGTGCGTAACTTAGGCAGGGTTTCGGTTTTTCGCCTCAATCCATTGCGCCATGTATTGCGTACTTTTATGGTGGTGATGACGCAACATACTACCGGTAAAATTATCGCGTCTAAGTTGAGTCAAGTGCTGTTGGCAGTGCAACAACTTCTTGATCAACGCCGGGCCATGTTCCGACATTTTATATCGATCGGCCAGTAACCTCTGTCCGTGGGATTGGGCCTGCGCCCAAAGCGCTTCATCCTTATACAGCCGCACCGCACAGTCAGCCAGTTCCCGTGCCGTGCGGGCCACGGTCCCAGGCCAGGGATGATTGCCATGCATGGCTTCGGCGCCGATGGGCGTCGTCACCGTGGGGGTGCCACATAACATGGCGTCGACGATCTTGCCTTTGATACCGGCACCGAAGCGTAGAGGCGCCAGACAAATGCGTGCCGCCGACATCACTTGCAAAGCATCTTCTGCCCAGTTCATGACATGAAAGCCCTGGGCCGGGTTGTGCAACGCGGTAGCTTTGGGGGGGGTGTAAGCGCCGTAGATATGCAACTGAGCCGTGGGCAGTTGCTCGCGGATCAACGGCCAGATAGCTGTTTTCATCCAGAGCACCGCATCCCAGTTCGGCGCATGTCGAAAATTGCCGATGCTGAGAAAGTGCGCCCGATCTTCAAAGGCTGTCGGCGGCACGAGCTCAGGTTCGACCATCAGCGGACACCAGTGCAACAAGTTGCGCGGCAGCTTGAATTGCTCGACCAGCAATTCGATCTCCACTTCAGAGATCATCAGGTTCAAGTCGCAACGGTACAGCGCAGCAATCTCCCGTTTGGCGAGATCGGTATCAGCCATCAGTTCGAACTCTTCGCGCAACGCCGGCGCGAACAAGTCGCTGAAATCATTATTGTCGTCACTGACCTTCAAGCGATCCTTGAGGCGCTGATGCCGGGCGTGCCGCAAGCTTTGCAGATCCGATGTCTCGAGGACACGCAGGGCATCGGGACAGTATTTTTCGACCCGCCAGCCAAACTGCTCCTCCATCATGAACTGATCGAACAGCACTATGTCCGGAGCAAGTTCACTGACGAAGTCGTCGAAACTGCTGTTGTTCAATTCAATCGGAATTTCACGAATGCCCAACGCCGTCAGATCAGCCCGATGTTCGCCGGTGCCGGCCGGGCTACTGAAGGTGACGTCCCAGCCATGCTGCAAGAATGTTTCAAGGATTTGCATGACGTGCCCACCGGCCGCTGAAGAACGGGGCTCGGGCCAGACGTAACCAATGACCAGGACTTTGGTTGCGTTGAGCTGACTCATGACAGTGTTCCTTGGTGTAGGCGAGGAGGGACGAAGAAAAGGCCGCAATTAAACCACAGGAGGCGATTCCTGTGAGTTTGCGGCCGTTTACTTGAGTCGACGGGAGGTCAGCGCCCCCGTTGACAGAGATTTTCTGTTCCAGGCATCTAGGCGAGTGTAGACAGATTAATGATCACAGCCTCCGTGATGTGCTTACCGGTTGCGGTGTCGAACTTGCTCCTCATCCGGCCCAGGTTTTCGAGAAAGCGCGGGTAATTGGCCGATCGTTGATTCAGCAAGCCAATAGCCAGGGCGTAAGAGTCGGCGTTCAGGAGTGCAGGAGCCTCGGCAACGATCTTGGGCAAGTCTTTTTTAAGCTGGTTAAACTCACGGAACCCCTTGTGATCGGCATCCCGCAATGTGAAAGGATCTAATCCTTCCGGATGCTTCGCCAGATTCATCAACTGAGTCACATCGACATCGCCGGCCTTACCAAATGCGGGATCCGGGTTGCCATACATCAGGTCAATCGTACGTTGTGAGCCATGAGACATCTCATGCACCACGCCATCAGCGATCCGTCCTCTGTCGAACCTTTCCTTTTGGAAAAAGTCAGTCATATTGTCCGAGTAGATCTTAATGAATCGACTGTTAACTGAATCGGCAGGGTAATTCGCTGCTTTCCATCGCGCGAAGGTCTCGGGAAGCATTGCCGCCAGCGCGCCGTCCGAAGGTTTTTTTACAATATCTATGTTCTTCAGGGAGATGTGATTGAGGTCTTTTTTCATTTTGCGTAATGCTTCGGTCAGGTGCTCAACAGTTTGAGCGGAACTGTTGCCGAAGAAATACTTTATTACTGCTTTTACTTCGAAATCAGCACTGTTCGCCACCAGTTGATGCAGTGCGGTGTCAATTTTTGTCTGGGCGATCGGTAAGCTTCTTTTGACATAGGCGGAGACGAAGCTATCCGGCAGGAGTTTCTTGCGAACGTAGGACTTGAAACTCAAGTCGAAGTTTTTGAGTTTCTTTCCCCACGGCTGCCCCAGCCGGTTGAGAGCGTACCAGTCATCCTGCATGCGGACCGCAGACACGACGAAAGAATCTCCAGAGCTACCCAGCGGACGCCAGGTTCCTTGTCCGATATCAGTTCGTTGCGCCGCTTTGATCAAGTCATAAGCGTCAGCACTGCCGGTCAGTCTTCGAAGTTGATGGGTTGCACTTTCCAAAGAGTTCAAGCCAGCCCGACTGATACCCAATACACCTTTCTTTAAATACTTTCCGACGCCCAGGATCAGCTCTGGCGTACCGTCCAGCGGGTTGAACACAGAGTGGAGAAACCCTAGGCCCAACTTGGCTAGCGCTCTGGTCTTCGAGGCTGTGGAAACGGCCTTTGCCGCGATGCTAGCGGCTTTTGCAGCGACGCCAACGACCAGCAAAACGGTCATCGCTAGTTCAAGCGTGCAGGACAGCGTACTGCCCCTGTTACGGTCCGGATCGTCGGAGAAGAAGTCTTCGATGCAGGATTTAAAGGGCACAATAATATTAATGAATGTCTCGAATTGTTGTTCTTCCTTTGAGTGTCTTTGCTCCAGTTCCGTTCGGCCCCGTGCGTCTTCTATCAGTTCGTCGTACGTCCAGAGGGGGCGATGCTTCAAAATGAAATTTGTCAGGGGGCTGAATTCTCCGCTTTGATAACTCTCATAATAACCAGGCTTAATAGTGCGTGTTGTTTTTACCGATGCGTTCAATGATCCCAGTTTTTCAATTACCCCATGACTGGACCGGGTGTTGCCTGGTGGAACTCCATGGGTATAGCTCTCTATATCAGTTGGCAAATTGTGGATTTTTTCGGCTTTGCTCAAACTGTTGATGTGATCGGTAAAGTCCAGTCTCGCAGGTTGTGCCAGCAGACCTTCTTTTTGCACAAGTGCTGCCAGTTGAGGGTTCTCCCTGCATTCACCGTGTAAGGTAAACAGTTCATAACAATACAACCGGCCTTCATATTTCGAGCACATCACGACGCCATAGCGACCCGTGGCTTCATCTTTGGCTTTCTGTTTTTCCTGAGGAAACAAATCGGGAGGCTGGATGATGGCAACCGAGGGCCGGATAGTGAAGAAAGTGACTTCACCGCACAGCAAACGAACCCGGTCATCCGGTGGTAACGCCGACAAAGCCAGCTTGACAATACTGGCCATCGCTTTTTCCAATGGCGCATAAGCCTGGTCAAAACGACGTTTGAAAATCCCCTCCGTAGAGACCAGATTAGGCACAAGGTGCGGAAATCTCTGGTAGAGACTAGGGCTTCTTTTCAAATCCCAGTTCAGTGTCCCCAGATGGTTGGACATGTTGAGCTCTACCATGGACATGGCTAACGGCTCGAAATTGTTGAACTCGTGCCAACCCCGTTGTTTCTCGAACAGTATTTTTTCGTCGATGAAATCGCAGTCCGGCGCGATCTGCTCAAGTATCTCCCGGGAAATCGCTTTTCGGCTGGGCAGTGGGGTCGATAACGTGGCGACTGCTTGCGAATAGGCATCCGCAAAGGCCTGATAAGCCTCAATGGCACGATCACCAGAACCTTTATAGTCACTGATCACCTGCTCAAGAGTAATCACGTTGTTCAACAGCGCCCAGTCAATAATCGGGTCTACTGATAGCACGCTGTGCAGAATTTCCTGCTCGTTGTTGACTGGCTCAATCGCTTCAAGTTGCATGACGTTTGCAAATGTCATGGAAAGCACGGAGCCGCAAGCGTTGGCTTCTGCTATGGCAACACCCCGACAGAACGTAATCCATTCGGGGGTGCCCAGTCGCAATGATTCGGGCAGATTTCTTACCAGAAATTCGGGTGCCCTGCCTGCCAGCAGCAAGTAGGCGGCGAGCGTACTGGTGTTAGAAGGAATGTCATGCTCATTCTCAAGATGCCGTTCCAGTTCAGTGAAAACCTCTGGAACCGATTTCTCTATGTTTTCAGGTGCATAAAGGTTGTAACCCGCGATGTGATTTCGACGCTCGTCGCCTCCCGCGTCCGGGTAAATGTCGAGAATAATTGCAGTCATGAGCACCTGCTCGAGGTTCAACTCTGAGACGGACTCACCTGATTTGGATCCGTACCAGTCAAGCGCTTTTAAGTAACTTTCGGACCAGCTTTTGAAATAGGGGTGTACACCCAATTCATGCAGCAGTTCGCGGCAATTCAATCGGTTTGCTGTTTTCGAACGATTTCCCAATGCAATGCTACACAGGTCCACCAGCAGTTTTCCGCGTCCGCCGATGTGCTGAGCGGTCAAGGTACGAATTGTTTGCCTGTCATCCGCCGACAACACCAAAGCCCTGTCCTCACTGCTCGTGATGGCTTCCCAGTAGTTACCCAATGCAGGGGAAGGGTGGTAGTCAAACTCTAGATGTTTGATCAGGTTTTTTATGCGTTTTACATCTTCGGGCAGTTCGTATTCGTGGAATGTGATCCATTGAGCAACACCCAGCCGATTGTCGAAGAACACCACTCTGTCGATGGTTGCTGCAATATCCGCGATTGCAACCAAATCATCATTGAGGTCCGGATCAAGTTTGGTCTTTGCGGTCAATCGTATTTCGCGGCCATTATGGGAGGCGATGATGTGACCTGCATCGACAACATAGAACGAAGCATCGGGATGGACGGAATAGTAGGCGAGCACTTCTTTAAAGGCGGGCTTGTCGATCATGCTCTGCAACATGACAGCGCCGGGGCGCAGCGCCTGTTCGAACGAAGAACCTTCGGTCACTGTAATGAATAGCTCTTCCCAGTCTATCTGCTCATTGTTTTCTTTTCCGGAAATAGCCTTTTTAAGCTGTGCGATGATTTCGCCTCGCTCGACTTTATCGCTCTCAATGCCTTGTTTAAGTCGAGGGGTGATGTCTTGAGGGTTGGATAGTTGCAAATTATAGTTCGCAGCTGTGTGCTGTTGGTCCATTAGTAGTTCCTTCTACTGGTTGTTGCTTAAAGGTGTGGGGATCCTCTTTTAGTTTAAGTTATTGGGCAACTGGCATTGTATTAGTGCCTGTTTCAGATGGGGTCATAAAGTTGTTGAGGGCGCGAACTGTTCCGTTGCGGAAAAACTAAAAAGCACCGCTCTTTTCAGGAGCAGGTGCTCGGTGCGGCTTAAACGCTTAGTTACACTTCAAGTATGTCCTTGACCTTATCCCGCAGTTGATCAATCGAGAACGGCTTGCCGATCACATGCATGCCGTCAGGCACCTCGATGTTTTCGGCATAACCGCTGGCGAACAGGATCGGCAACTCGGGGCGCAGCAGGCGTGCCTGTTTCGCCAATTCCCGGCCGTCCATGACCGGCAGCCCCACATCGGTCATCAGCAGGTCGATGTGCTGGTCCTCATCGTTGATGAAATCCAGCGCCTCTTCACAGCCATCGGCCTCAAGTACCCGGTATTCCAGTTCCTCCAGCACATCGACGATCAGCGTGCGCACGATGGCATCGTCTTCGACGACCAGGATGGTGGATGTGTTGGTGGACATAGTGGGGCTCTCAAAGGTTGGATTTACGATAGCGTCGATCGAAATCGCCGGGCTCTTGCATGAGTAAGTGACGGATCACGACAAGTTCCCGAGGCGTTACAAAGAACAATAGCCGCACAAGAGCCGCGAAGAATAACCGCTCCTTTGCGCCGGAGCAGTGAAATGCAGGATATTGCCGAAAAACGTGTCAGAAAAATGGATCCCCTCGGCCGATTTGGGGCAGACTCGATGGCTTCCAACAGTTCGACAAGGCTTCCCATGACCTCTGCGCCTGCGGTTGATGAGCAACGATTCCGTAAACTCCTGAGCCGCAACGTCAGCCTGCCGTTGGGTGTCGGTGTCATCAGCGCGGCGTTCTTTGTCTTGCTGATCACCTATCTGCTGTCGGTGATCCAGTGGGTCCAGCACTCGGACCGGGTGATCAATAATGCCAATGAAGCCGTAAAACTGACCTTCGATCTGGAAACCGGTATGCGCGGTTTCCTGCTCAGTGGCGACGAGCAATTTCTCGAGCCCTATGAGACGGCCAAGCCAAGAATAACGGTCGCCCTCAATACCCTGCTCGAACTGACCGCGGACAATTCGGTGCAAACCGACCGCCTGCACCGGCTCCAGGTCTTGCAGACGGAATGGGCCAATTACGCGCAATCGATAATCGATTTGCAGCGCGCAGGCGGTGATTACCGCAGCGTCGTCAAGGTCGGGCGCGGCAAACGGTTGACCGATGAGATCCGCAAGCAATTCGAAGACGTGATCGACATGGAGCAGCAGTTGCGTGCCACGCGCAATGAAGAAGTGCGAAGCGCCACAATCTGGAGCATCGCCCTTTATCTGTTGTTCGTAGCCGGTATCAGCGGATTGCTGGCCTATGTCGGCCGCCGGGATCTACTCAACCTGTCCCAAAGCTACAGCGTCAACCTCGCCGCGCAACAGGCCAGCGCCCGGCGTCTGGAACAGCAGGCCTGGTTGCGCAATGGCCAGACCGAACTGGCCGAGCAAGTCCTGGGGCAGTTATCGCTCAATCTGTTGGGCCGCAATATCCTGCAGTTCTGCGCGCAATACCTGGGCAGCGCCGTCGCGGCGATCTATGTCCGTGAGGAGCATGGTGGCCTGAAGCGCATCGCGTCTTACGGTTTCTCCCGGGAACAGGAAGCACTTGAGCAGCAGATTTACAATGGCGAAGGGATTGTCGGCCAGGTGGCGCAACAGGCGCGCCTGATTCGTCTTGATGAGGTGCCAGGGGACTACTTCAAAGTCAGCTCCGGCCTGGGCGAAGGTTTACCACGCAGTGTACTGGCGGTGCCGACCAGCGATGACGATCGCGTCAACGGGGTGATCGAACTCGGTTTCCTGCGACCGCTGACAGATCGTGACATCGAGTTGCTCGAACTGGTTGCCGGCAACATCGGCACCTCGATCGAAGCGGCGCGCTATCGCCAGCGCTTACAGGAAGTGCTGGCCGAAACCCAGCAACTCAACGAAGAGTTGCAGGTTCAGCAAGAAGAACTCAAGAGCGCCAACGAAGAGCTGGAAGAGCAGTCGCGGGTTCTCAAGGAGTCCCAGGCTCACCTGGAAACCCAGCAGATCGAGCTGGAGCAAACCAACGAGCAACTCGCCGAACAGGCGCAGATCCTGGCCGAGCAACGCGACGCCATGGACCTGAAGAACGGCCTGCTGAATCAGGCCCAGCTCGAGCTCGAGGCCCGCGCCGAAGAATTGCAGCGTGCCAGCAAGTACAAATCCGAATTCCTTGCCAACATGTCCCACGAATTGCGCACGCCGCTGAACAGTTCGTTGATTCTGGCGAAATTGCTGGCGGAAAACCCGCAGGAAAACCTCAGCGCCGAGCAGGTCAAGTTCGCCGAGTCGATCTATTCCGCCGGCAACGACTTGCTCAACCTGATCAACGACATTCTCGACATTTCCAAGGTTGAGGCCGGCAAGCTTGAGGTGCGTCCGGAGAACACCAGCGTTGCGCGCCTGGTGGAAGGCCTGCGAGGAATGTTCGAGCCGTTGGCCGCGGACAAGAAACTGGATTTTGAAGTCGAATTGCGCGCTGACGCACCGCTGATGCTGTTCACCGATCGCCAGCGCCTGGAGCAAGTGATCAAGAACCTGTTGTCCAACGCGGTGAAGTTCACCGAAAAGGGCACAGTCAGCCTGATTGTCGCGGCTCAGCCAGGCGAGGGCATCGCCTTTATCGTCCGTGATACCGGGATCGGCATTGCGCCGGATCATCAGGACAGCATTTTTGAAGCCTTCCGTCAGGCCGACGGCACTACTAACCGTCGTTACGGCGGAACCGGCCTAGGCCTGTCGATCTCTCGTGATCTAGCCACCTTGCTGGGTGGCTCCGTCAGCCTGACCAGCACGCCGGGGCAGGGCAGTGTGTTCACCCTGGTGTTGCCGCAGCACTACATCGAACCGGGCGATGCGCCTGTCGAAACGATGAAAGCCACGCCGGTGACCATGCCGCAAGCCATCGTGGTTACCGCGCCTGTACCGCTGGTTGCCGAGGTCGAAGTCGCGCGTTTCGATGATGATCGCTACAAGGCGCCGTTCGCCACTCGTTGCATCCTGGTGGTGGAAGATGAGCCGGACTTTGCGCACATCCTCTACGATCTGGCCCATGAACTGGGTTATCAGTGCCTGGTGGCCTACGGCGCCGATGAAGGCTACGACCTGGCCAGGCAATTCATCCCCGACGCGATCCTGCTGGACATGCGCCTGCCGGATCATTCCGGGCTGACGGTGTTGCAGCGCCTGAAAGAGCAAGCCGAAACCCGGCACATTCCCGTGCATGTGATCTCGGTCGAAGACCGTGTCGAGGCCGCCATGCACATGGGCGCCATCGGTTACGCGGTCAAACCGACTACGCGCGAGGAGCTCAAGGAGGTGTTTGCCCGCCTCGAAGCCAAACTGACCCAGAAGGTCAAACGCATATTGCTGGTCGAAGACGACGATCTGCAGCGTGACAGCATCGCCCGATTGATCGGCGACGAGGACATCGAAATCACTGCCGTCGGCCTGGCGCAGGATGCACTCGATTTGCTGCGCACCACGATTTTCGACTGCATGATCATCGACCTGAAACTGCCGGACATGCTTGGCAACGACTTGCTCAAGCGCATGTCCTGCGAGGATATCTGCTCGTTTCCACCGGTGATCGTCTATACCGGACGCAACCTGACCCGGGACGAAGAGGCCGAGCTGCGCAAGTATTCGCGCTCGATCATCATCAAGGGCGCGCGTTCGCCCGAGCGGTTGCTGGATGAAGTGACACTCTTCCTGCACAAGGTCGAATCCCGCTTATCCCATGAACGCCAGACCATGCTCAAGACCGCCCGCAGCCGCGACAAGGTGTTCGAGGGGCGCAAAGTGCTGCTGGTGGATGACGATGTACGCAATATCTTCGCCCTGACCAGTGCGCTGGAGCAGAAGGGCGCGGTGGTGGTGATTGGCCGTAACGGTCGTGAAGCAATTGAGCGATTAAATGAAGTCGAGGACATCGACCTGGTGCTGATGGACGTGATGATGCCGGAAATGGATGGTTTCGAAGCCACCCAGGAAATCCGCAAGGATCTGCGCTGGCGCAAGCTGCCGATCATTGCGGTGACGGCCAAGGCGATGAAGGACGATCAGGAGCGCTGCTTGCAGGCCGGCTCCAACGACTACCTGGCCAAGCCCATCGACCTGGATCGCCTGTTCTCGCTGATTCGTGTGTGGTTACCGAAGATGGAACGCCTCTAATGGAGCGCAGCGAAATCGAACTGAGGTTGTTGATCGAAGCGATCTACCTCAAATACAGCTACGATTTTCGCGATTACTCCGGCGCGTCGATCAAGCGTCGGGTCAACCATGCATTAAGCCAATTCGAGTGCAATACCATCTCGGCGCTGCAAGAGAAGGTCCTGCACGACCCAACCGCGTTCATGCAGCTGCTGCAATTGCTGACGATTCCGGTCAGCGAAATGTTTCGCGACCCTTCGCACTTCCTGGCGCTGCGTCAGGAAGTGGTGCCGCTGCTCAAGACCTATCCGTCGATCAAGGTCTGGATTGCTGGTTGCAGCACCGGCGAAGAGGTCTATTCGATGGCGATCCTGCTGCGCGAAGAAGGCTTGCTGGAGCGCACCATCATCTACGCCACCGACATCAACCCGCGCTCGCTGGATAAAGCCAGGCAGGGGATTTTCTCCCTGCAGAATGTTCGGGCCTACACTCACAATTATCAGCAGGCCGGTGGTCAGCGTTCGTTCGCCGATTACTACACGGCGGCTTATGACTACGCGATTTTCGACAAGAGCCTGTGCGACAACGTAACGTTCGCCGATCACAGCCTGGCCACTGATAGCGTATTCTCCGAAACTCAATTGATTTCGTGTCGTAATGTGCTGATTTACTTCAACAAAAAGCTTCAGGATCGAACGTTCGGCTTGTTTCACGAATCTTTGTGTCATCGGGGCTTTCTGGCACTGGGCAGCAAGGAAACCCTGGATTTTTCGGCCTATGGCAATCAGTTTGAGCCGTTGGTCAAACAAGAAAGGATCTACCGCAAATCATGAACCGTGCAGGTATTCCTTGTGTAGAAGCTATCGTGATCGGTGCTTCGGCCGTCTTCGTGTCGAGCGGGAACAAATCCCATGCTAAGTAACATCCAGGCCAAATTGCTGATCGTCGACGACCTGCCGGAGAACCTGCTGGCGCTTGAGGCGTTGATCAAGCGGCTGGACCTCATCGTCTACAAGGCCTTGTCCGCCGACGAAGCCCTGTCGCTGTTGTTGCAGCACGAATTCGCGCTGGCCATTCTCGATGTGCAGATGCCCGGCATGAACGGCTTTGAGTTGGCCGAGTTGATGCGCGGCACGGAAAAAACCAAAAGCATCCCGATTGTGTTCGTCAGTGCCGCTGGCCGTGATCTGAACTACGCATTCAAGGGCTACGAAAGCGGAGCCGTGGACTTTCTGCACAAGCCGCTGGATGTTCACGCGGTCAAGAGCAAGGTCAATGTCTTCGTCGATCTGTATCGCCAGAGCAAGGCGATGAAGCAACAGGTCGAAGCCCTGGAGCAAAGTCGCCGCGAACAGGGGGCGTTGCTCGAACAGTTGCAGAACACCCAGAAAGAACTGAAGCAGGCGGTGCGCATGCGCGATGACTTCATGTCCATCGTTGCGCATGAAGTCCGTACACCGCTCAATGGCCTGATCCTCGAAACCCAGTTGCGCAAAATGCACCTGGCCCGGGATAACGCAGCGGCGTTCACCCTGGACAAAATGCACGCCATGGTCGAGCGCGACGAACGGCAGATCAAAAGCTTGATCCGCCTGATCGAAGACATGCTTGATGTGTCGCGGATCCGCACCGGCAAGCTGTCTATCCGCCCCAGTCGGTTTGACCTGGTGCAACTGGTGCACAATCTTTTGCAGAACTTCGCACCGCAGGTTGAGGCCGCAGAGTCGTCAGTCAGCTTGATCGCCGACCAGCCCGTGATGGGCGACTGGGACGAGTTTCGTATCGAACAAGTGATTTGCAATCTGCTGACTAATGCGTTGCGCTATGGTGCCAAGAGCGCGATCGACGTTCGCGTGTACAATCACCACGGGCAAGCGCGGGTTGAGGTTCAGGATCGCGGTATCGGGATCGGTGTAGAGAATCAACAGCGCATTTTTCAGCAGTTCGAGCGGGTTTCCACCAGGGCCGTGGTGGCGGGGCTGGGCCTGGGGTTGTTTATTTCGCAGCAGATTGTCGCCGCCCATGCTGGCTCCATTACCGTCGAGAGCCGGATTGGCGAAGGCGCCTTGTTTCGCGTTTGTCTGCCGCTGCAGGAAAACAGCCCGATGAACGCAACCTCTGATTGACCACATGGTCGTATCAGCAGCTATTGACCGAACAAAGGTTTTCCATGAGTGAAGATGCACAAGACGTGGTACTGATCGTTGAAGATGACCCTTCGATTTTGATGGTGCTGTCCGCTTACTTGTCGGGTGAAGGTTACCGGGTGCTGCAAGCCGAAAATGGTGAGCAGGCCTTTGAGATCCTGGCGAGCAAACCGAACCTGGACATGATGATCACCGATTTCCGCCTGCCTGGCGGGATTTCTGGCGTGCAAATCGCCGAACCAGCCGTGAAGCTGCGACCGGAACTCAAGGTGATCTTCATCAGCGGTTACCCGCAGGAAATCCGCGAGACCGACAGCCCGATCACCCGCAAGGCACCGATCCTGGCCAAGCCATTCGATCTGGATGTGTTGCAACAGATCATGCAGGACATGCTCTCCTGAAGCTGCGTCGACGGTTGTGTCGTACGGCCCCCCTGTAGGCGCTGCCGAAGGCTCGGGCCGCGTTCGGACGATCTTTTGATCTTGATTAAAGCCCTTGCTGCAACGCCGGATCATCCGGATTGAGCTGCTCGAGTTGCGCCAACAGGATCTGTACGTTCTGCAACTGCCCGCTTTCCTTCCAATAGTTGATCAACAGCACGCGCGCCTTGCGATCGGCCGGGTGGCGCTGGACGATTTCCTGCAGCTGTTTCTGCGCGGCCTCCAGCTCTTGTTCACCATGCAACGTGGTGGCCAGGTCGTAGCGGTAATCCTTGTTGTCGGGTTCAAGCTCCACGGCTTTGGACAGCCCCAGCAAGGCGAACTCACTTTGCCCGTGATGCAGCAACCAGAGCCCCAACGCATGTTGCAAGTAGGCCGAATCGGGCTGGGCCTTTAACTGCTTCGCCAACAATTGCTGGGCGGCATCGCTTTGGCCCAGTCGATCCAGCACGTCAATCTGCATCACCAGTGCCGGCAAGTTGCCGGGCGCCAGTTGCAACGTGCGCTCCAATGCCTGCTGCGCGTCCTTCAGTTCGGCATTATGCAAATGCAGGCGCGCCAGTTGGTACTGGGTGTCGGCGCTTTCCGGCTGCTGCTTGAGGACCTGCTCCCAAGCGTCAATGGCTTGCTCCAGGGGGCCGAAATACAACCCCAGCTCATCCGGAGACAGCCCCAGCAAGGCGTTGACCGCCGCAAACCGGACGCTTGGGTCGCTGTCATCGAGCAAGGGCCCGAGCAACAGACTTCGCTGTCCATTGGGCACTAAACCGCTGATGCTTTTGATCGCCGCGATGCGTACCTCCGCCGATGGATGTTGCAGGTCCGCATCCGCCAGTTTCAAGGCTTGCGGGCTGGGGTAGTTGGGCAGTTCGGCATGTAGCCAGACGCGGCGCTTGTCGGACAGGTCAGGGCGGCCCAATTGCTGGTAAAGAACCCGCGCCGCCCCCGGTTGACCCATGCGTGCCTGGGTCAGCGCTTCGCTGTAGCCGCGTCGAATTGCCTCCGGCACCACGGGCGTCGTGCTGCGCAAAAAAAACCAGGCAAGGGCGAGGGAAAACAGTGCACAGAGGCTGATGAGCAGATAGCGGCGGGACTGAGGCATGCAGGAATCCGGGAGCTGACAGGCTTTTACAAGGTCACCAGCTTCGGTCAGGCCGGGCTGTGAGTCAAACCCTGGCTCAGTTCAGCACGTAGTCATCGGGCTCAAGGGCCGGTGGCAAGTCGGTTTGCCCCAACGCTGCCAGCACTTCGCGCTCCAGCGTGCGCAAAATCGCATTGCACGGCAGATCGTTCTCATCGAAGCCGAACGGGTCTTCCAGATCGTCGCCAATTTCGTCGAGGCCGAAAAAGGTGTAGCTGACAATGGCGGTAATCACCGGTGTCAGCCAGCCAAGAGATTCGGCCATGGCGAACGGCAACAAGATGCAGAACAGGTAGATGGTGCGGTGCAGCAACAGGGTGTAGGGGAAGGGCAGCGGCGTACTTTTGATGCGTTCGCAACTGGCCTGGACCTGACTGAGGCTGACCAGTCGCGTTTCCAGTTGGGTATAACGCCATTCGCTGATCTGGCCGTGTTCGGCAAGGGCCGAGCACCGGACGCCAATCCGCTGCAAGAGCGCGTCAGTGATGTTCGGATGCTCTGCGTCCACGGCATCCTGCGTCCACGGCTTGATGGCGCTCATCTCGTTTTCAACGCGCAGGCGGGCGATCAGGCCATGGGCGAACCCGCAGAGTTCACGCAGCATAAGTTCACGTTCGGCCGCCTCCATCAGCCCCTGGGTTTGACGAATCAACGATCGCACTTCGATGATCAACTGCCCCAGATGCTTGCGGCCCTCCCACCAGCGGTCGTAGCAGGCATTGTTGCGAAAACTCATGAAGATCGACAACGACAGACCCAGCAGGGTGAACGGCGTGGCGTTGACCTTGGAGAAATACGCCGGGTGCCAGATCTCCACCAGCACGATTACCGACGCCAGCAGGGTCACCAACAGACTGCGCAAGGCAATGCGCTTGGCAATCGAGCCTTTAAGGGAAAACAACATGCCGAGCAGATTCGGCTTGGGACGCACAATCATGGGCAGGGGCTTTATAGAGAGAGTGACGCTTTCGCAGCGATTTCAGCCTAGGGGCATGGGGGGATCCTGTCCAATCGCTTTGGCTGACGAAGTGATCGACAAGCTCTATCGACGCAGGCGTGTCCATCGGCGAAATGGCCTACAGGTCTTGTCGACATTGAAACTCGTCGAAGCAAGGAAGCAATGACTACGCTTGCAGGAGATGACTCGATGAGCGCTCCCATGCAACCGCTGCTTCAATACTTCAAGGCGATTCTCAACCCCGGACGCGAGGTGCTGCTGTTTGCCCTGAGAACCATCGTGGCGGGGCTGCTGACGCTGTACCTGGCCTTTGTGTTCGACCTCGACCAGCCCAAGTGGTCGATCATGGCGGTGATCATTGTCAGTCAGCCATTGGGCGGCATGGCCCTGGCCCGAAGTTTCGGCCAGATCATCGGCACCACGTTGGGCGCGGCGGTCGCGGTGTTGATCATGGCCATTTTCCCCCAGGCGCCGCTGCCCTTCATCATCACCCTGGCCTTGTGGTTGGCGCTGTGTACCGCCGGCGGCACCTTGTTGCGCTACACCAGTTCCCAAGCGTTTGTCCTGAGCGGTTACACGGCGGTGGTGGTGGCACTGCTGGCGCAACCCGATCAGGAGGGTACGTTCCTGCTGGCAGTCACTCGCGTGACAGAAACATTGCTGGCGGTGGCCTGCGTGTGCGTTGTCAGCCTTCTGACGGCGCGACCGGAGGCGGTGGCCAAGGGTTACTTCGCCAAGATCGATCAAGTGATCAAACTGCTCGCGACTCACGCGGCAGCGGTGATTCGAACCGAGGAAAGCGAGGCCGATTTCCACAAGCGGCAAATGCAACTGTTGGGCGAGATCAGCGCCCTTGAAGGGCTGCGTCGACATTTGTACTTCGATGCACCACGGTTGCGCAGCTCCAATAGCCTGGTGCAATTGCTCGGCAATCAACTGGTGCTGCTGACTTCGCGGCTGACGGCTTTGCGTCACCAGCGGCAATTACTCACCGAACGTTGGGAAGGCGCGCTGCCGGAAGAGATACAGCGTTTGCGCAGCGAGGAACTGGCATTCCTTGATGAGCTGGCCGTGCAAGGTCGCTCATTGTCGATTGAGGCGCGGCATCATTTTTTGACGCTGCAACAGCGTTTCGATGACCAGGCCTACAAGGCCGAACAACTCACCGAGACGATGCCTGCCACGCTGCGTTCATTGGCCTGGGCACTGCGCTGGGAGCAGGCACGGATGTTGGAGCAACTGGGGCAGATTCTGGAACTGAGCGACGCGATCCAGGAAGGACGGGAAGCCAGTTGCGTGTTCCGCGGCCAGGACAACCCGTTGCATCTGGACTTCACGTTGGCAGCAATGAACGCAGTCCGGGCATTTACAGCGTTACTGGTGGCGGGGCTGATCTGGATCGAGACTGCTTGGGATGGGGCCCGTGGCGGGATGATTGTAGTGGGGATTCTCTGTTCGCTGATGGCGACTTTTCCGCGACCGTTGCTGGCCAGTCAAAGCTTTGCCAGGGGGCTGGGTCTGGCCTTGGTGGTGTCGGCGTTCTATCTGTTCATGCTGATGCCGATGATCAGTGACTTCGAGTTGCTCGCCTTGTTGTTTGCGCCATTGCTGTACGCGGTCGCGGTGGGGCTGGCCAGTCCGCCAACCACTGGCACAGGCATTGGTCTTGGACTGACGACCATGCTGTTGCTGGGGCCGCAAAACGCAGGAATCGGCCAAAACTCTGCCATTCAGTGGTTTGAATTTGCCGGCGCGTATATCAGCGCCGCCGCGCTGGCACTCAGTGTTTACGCCTTGATCTTCCCGTTCAGGCCCGATTTACGAATGCGCCGGCTGTTCAATGAAAGCTGCGAGCAGGTCTACGCTTTGTTGAAGACGCCGGCCACCGATGAACAGCAATTTGCGTTTGAAAGCCGTATGGTCGATCGCCTGACCATGATGTTGGGACTATTGCCGGCAACCAGCGACAAGCACTCTCGCGAGCTGTTCGAAGTCAGCCTCGGGTGCATGGCACTGGGGGTGGCATTGAACCAGCTCAGGCAGCAGGGGCAGAGCAATACGTTGTTGAGTACGCAACAACAGAACCGTTTGCTGGCGGCTGTCCGAGAGACAGGGCGATTGATCGCCGGGCGACCCGGGGTTGACCTTGTGCAGTTGCTCGGAAGCTTGCATGTCTTGGGCGATGAAATGGACGACTTGCATCTAGACGTACATGAACACCTGTGGTCGGTATTCAGGATGCGCGTGGCGTTGTTGATCGTGGTGTCGTTTCTGGAGCGCCATCGCAAATACTTTCAAGCCGCAGACAAGGAAGGAGTGCCAGCCCTTGCCCATTGATCTGGAAGTGGGGGGCGTCTATCTGCCGCCAATCGCCCAGGCGCTGTTGCTGGCCTTGCCGATTTTTCTGCTGTTGGACTGGACCTTGCGCCGCCTGGGGGTATTGCGATTTGTCTGGCATGAAGCCCTGTTCGAAGGCGCGTTGTATGCCTGCGTATGCGCAACGTTGATTCTGATGATGGGAGCCTGATGCCTTGAAGACGATCCTTGCCCGACTCGCGACCCTGGCGGTGGTGGTGCTGGCCGTCATCCTTGGCTGGTTCGCCTGGGAGCATTACACCCGCGCACCCTGGACGCGCGATGCACGGGTTCGCGCCGATGTGGTGACGTTGTCCGCCGATGTCTCGGGGCGGATCGTCAGCCTGAGCGTTCAAGACAACCAGCGTGTCGAGAACGGCCAGTTGCTGCTGGAGATCGACCCGGCTCGCTATACGCTGGCGGTGGAGCATGCCAAGCGTGCGGTGGAAGTTGCCAAAGCCACGCTGGGTCAATCCGAAGCGACGATTGTCTCCAGCGAAGCGCTGCTGCGGCAGCGTCAAAGCGAAGAGCAGCGCCGTCGAACCCTTAAACAGCGCTTCGCGATCTCCGGCGAAGAGTGGGAAAAGTCCAGTACCGAAGTCGCTGTGGCGCAGGCGGAACTCTTGCGCAATCAGGCCAATCTGGGCCTGGCACATGCCAACGTGCAGCTGGCGATCGCCGCTCTGACCCAGGCCGAACTGGACTTGCAGCGCACACGAGTCGTAGCGCCTGTCAGCGGTTACGTGACCAACCTGCTGACTCGCCAAGGGGACTACGCCACTGCCGGGGGCGCATTGTTGGCACTGGTGGACAGCGATTCGTTTTATATCAGTGGCTACTTTGAAGAAACAAAGCTGCCGCGAATCAAGGAGGGTGATCGGGTCAGGATCGAGTTGATGAGCGGCGAGACCTTCGGCGGCACCGTACAAAGCATCGCTTTTGCTATCGCCGACCGTGAGAACTCCCCCGGCAGTCGCCTGCTGGCCAACATCAACCCCAGCTATACCTGGGTCAAACTGGCACAACGGGTGCCGGTGCGGATTCAGATCGACGCCGACTATATTGCCAAAAACAGCCTGCGTGCCGGGACCACGGCCACGGTGACCGTCATGGAAAACCGGGATAATCAGGCAACCCACTAACCCCATATGGGGACGGGCTAATGTGGCGAGTGGGCTTGCCCCCGTTCGGCTGCGCAGCAGTCGTAGATTGGGGCCGCTTCGCGACCCAACGGGGGCAAGCCCCCTCGCCACAAAGGCTCGCTCCCACAGGGATATGCGTTGAATTAAAGACCGACAAAAAAAAGCCCCGCGACCGAATGAGGCGCGGGGCAAAGAATTTGGTTGGGTTGCGGCCAACCAAAGGGGCACGTTAAAGCATTACTTGCTGGCGACCGTCTCTGGCTGCCAGCCGCCGCCGAGGGCTTTGTAGATCGCGACGATGCCGCGATACAAATCGACTTCGGCCTGGGCCTGGGTGTCTTCGGCTGCAAGACGCTCACGCTGAGCATCGAGCAGGACGAGGAAGTCCACGGTGCCTTCGCGGTAGCGAATTTCGGCGAGGTCCGCAGCGGCGCGGCTTGATTCGCTTTGACGAATCAGCGAAATCAGGCGCTGCTGGCGTTTGCCGTAATCACTGAAGGCGTTCTCCGACTCTTCCAGTGCCAGCAATACGTGCTGCTCATAGGTCGCCAGGGCGCCCTCGGCTTCAGCATCGGCGCCGCGCAAACGGGCCCGCACGCTGCCCAGGTCGAACGCCGCCCAGGTAATGCTCGGGCCCAGTGCCCAGGCATTGGCCGCCGACGAGCCGATTTGTGAACCGCGCCCGGCAGTCCAGCCAAGAAAACCGCTGAGGCTCACCCGAGGGAACAAGTCAGCCTTGGCCACGCCGATACGCGCAGTGGCAGCCGCCAGTTTGCGTTCGGCGCTGCGGATGTCCGGACGACGTTGCAGCAGTTCACCCGGGTCGCCGATGGGCAGGGCCTTGGCGATCGCCGGCAAGTCTTTTGGACTCAGGTCGACGGTCAGCTTGTCTGGACGTTCACCCAGCAGGGTGGCGATGCGGTTGCGCTGACGAACCTGTTCGGCTTGCAGTTGCGGCACGCTGGCTTCGACAGACGCCAGGCGCGCATCGGCACGAACCACGTCCAGCTGATCGCCAACACCGGCGTCACGCAGGCTTTCGGTGATCTTGCGTGACTCCTGCTGATTGTTCAGGTTGGCCAGCGCGATTTTTTCTCGCAGTTGCGCGCCGCGCAGTTGGCCATAGGCGTCCACCAGTTCGGCAATCATGGTGACTTGCAGTTGGTAAAGATCGGCTTCGGCCGCTTGCTGCTCCGCGTCGCTGGATTCCAGGTTGCGCTGGATGCGACCGAACAAGTCCAGTTCCCAGGCCATGTCCAGACCCAAGTCATAGCGTTCGCTGTTGACCCGTTTGGTGGTCTGACCCGGAATCTGCCCTTTGCCCAGATCGCTGCTCGCGCGGCTGGTGATGGTCGGCATGGCGTCATTGCTGGCGTCATCGCGAATCGCCCGGGCCGCTTTCCAACGGGCAAAAGCCACACGCAAATCACGGTTGCCCTGCAAGGATTGCTTCACCAACTGGTTGAGGGTCGGATCGTCGAATTGCTGCCACCAGATGCCTTCGAAACGGGCGCGGTCAAAGTTCTTCTGACCGGCGCTGCCATCGTTGGCGGCCGTGATGTTGGCCGCCTCGGTGGCTGGGGTTTTATAGTCCGGGCCGACGGCACAGGCGCTCAGCGCCAGTACCAGCAGGCTCGGCAGGAAGGCTTTCAGGCTCATTGTTGCGCCTCCAGTTGCTTTTCCAATTTCAGTGCCTTGGCCGCTTTGCGTTGCTCACCGCGCTCCACAAAGTTGCGAATCAGTACGTAGAACACCGGCGTCAGCAGCAGACCGAAGAAGGTCACCCCGAGCATCCCGGAGAACACCGCCACACCCATGGCATGACGCATTTCGGCACCCGCACCGCTGGAGAAGACCAGAGGCACAACACCCATGATGAACGCGAAGGAGGTCATCAGGATCGGCCGCAGACGCAGACGGCAAGCTTCCAGTACCGCTGCCAGCGGGCCGAGACCTTCTTCCTGCTTATCCTTGGCAAACTCGACGATCAGAATCGCGTTCTTACAGGCCAGTCCCACCAGTACGATCAAGCCGATCTGGGTAAAGATGTTGTTGTCGCCGCCCGAGGCAATCACCCCGGTAATGGCCGACAGCAGAGTCATCGGTACGATCAGGATCACCGCCAGTGGCAGGCTCCAGCTTTCGTATTGAGCCGCGAGCACCAGGAACGCCAGCAGTACGCAGAGCGGGAACACGAACAGCGCAGTGTTGCCGGACAAAATCTGCTGGTAGGTCAGGTCGGTCCACTCGTAGGTCATGCCGTTCGGAAGTTCATCCTTGAGCAGTTTCTCGATGGCTTTCTCGGCCTGGCCGGAGCTGTAGCCTGGGGCTGCCGCACCGTTGATTTCAGCGGTGATGAAGCCGTTGTAGTGCATCACGCGGTCTGGCCCCGAGGTGTCGCTGACCTTGATGAAGGTCGCCAGCGGGATCATCTCGCCACGGTTGTTACGCACTTTCAGCTGACCGATCTGGTCCGATTCGAGGCGGAACTGTTGCTCAGCCTGAACGTTGACCTGATAGGTGCGACCGAAGCGGTTGAAGTCGTTGGCATACAGCGAACCCAGGTAGATCTGCAGGGTGTCGAAGATGTCGCTGACGGCCACGCCGTGGGTCTTGGCTTTTTCCCGGTCGATGGCGGCATCGACCTGCGGCACGTTCACGGTGTAACTGGTGAACAGACCGGCCAGTTCCGGCACGCTGCGGCTCTTGGCGATGATGTTCATGGTTTCTTTGTACAGCTCGTCATAGCCCAGGTTGCCCCGGTCTTCGATCTGCAGGCGGAAACCGCCAATAGTCCCCAGGCCTTGTACCGGCGGTGGCGGGAAGATCGCCATGTAGGCTTCCTGAATCCCGGCGTACTGGCCGTTCAACGCGCCGGCAATCGCACCGGCGGACATGCTCGGGTCTTTACGCTCGTCGAAAGGCTTCAGGGTGACGAACACGATGCCGGCGTTAGGGCTGTTGGTGAAACCGTTGATCGACAGGCCGGGGAAGGCCACCGCGCTTTCCACGCCAGGCTGTTTCAGGGCCAGGTCGGACATGCGCTTGATCACGTCTTCGGTACGGTCCAGGCTCGCGGCATCCGGCAGTTGCGCGAACGCCACCAGGTATTGCTTGTCCTGGCCAGGTACGAAACCGGTCGGCGTATTGGAGAAACCGAAGAAGGTCAGCACCATCAAGCCGGCGTACAGCAGCAGGGCGATACCGCTGCTGCGGATTACCCGGCCCACGGTGCCGACATAGCCATGGCTGGCCTTGTCAAAGAAACGGTTGAACGGACGGAACAACCAGCCACCGAAGATCTTGTCCAGCACCTTGGAGAAGCGGTCCTTCGGCGCGTCATGGCTCTTGAGCAACACAGCGGCCAGTGCTGGCGACAAGGTCAGCGAGTTGAAGGCCGAGATCACGGTCGAAATCGCAATCGTCAGGGCGAACTGTTTGTAGAACTGACCGGTCAAGCCGGAGATGAACGCGGCCGGGATAAACACCGCACACAGCACCAGCGCCGTCGCGATGATCGGACCGGTCACTTCACGCATCGCACGCTTGGTGGCTTCTACCGGAGTGAGTCCGAGCCCGATGTTTCGCTCGACGTTCTCCACCACCACGATCGCATCGTCGACCACGATACCGATGGCCAATACCAGTCCGAACAGCGACAGGGCGTTCAGCGAGAAGCCGAACAGGTGCATCACGGCAAACGTACCGATCAGCGAAACCGGCACCGCCACCAACGGGATGATCGAGGCGCGCCAGGTTTGCAGGAAGAGGATCACCACCAGCACAACCAGGATCAGTGCTTCGAAGAGGGTGTGAACCACCGCCTCGATGGAACCGCGCACGAAGATCGTCGGGTCATAGACGATGCTGAAGTCCATGCCTTCCGGGAAGTTCTTTTTCAGCTCGGCCATTTTCGCCCGAACGTCGTTGGAGATCTGGATCGCGTTGGAGCCTGGGCGCTGGAAGATCGGGATCGCCACCGCCGGTTGGTTGTTCAGCAAGGAGCGCAGGGCGTATTGGCTGGAGCCGAGTTCGACACGAGCGATGTCTTTGAGGCGAGTGATTTCACCATTTTCGCCAGAGCGAATGATGATGTTCTCGAACTCTTCCTCAGACACCAGACGGCCTTGGGTGTTGACCGACAGCTGGAACGCGGTGGCATTCGGCGCAGGCGGAGCACCCAGGGCACCGGCCGCCACTTGACGGTTCTGTTCACGAATCGCGGTGACCACATCGGTGGCGGTCAGATTGCGCGAAGCGGTCTTGTTCGGATCGAGCCACACCCGCAGCGAGTAATCGCCCATGCCGAACAGCTGCACATCACCGACACCGCCCAGACGCGCCAGCTCATCCTTGATGTTGAGCAAGGCGTAGTTGGACAGGTAGAGCATGTCGTAGCGTTTGTCCGGCGAGGTCAAGTGCACAACCATGGTCAGGTCGGGCGACGCCTTGTCGACGGTGATACCGATGCGCGTCACTTCCTCGGGAAGTTTCGGCTCGGAACGCGTCACGCGGTTCTGCACCTGCACCTGCGCGTTGTCCAGGTCGGTGCCCAGGGCGAAGGTGATGGTCAGGGTGATCTTGCCGTCAGCGGTGGATTGCGAGGACATGTACAGCATGTTCTCGACGCCGGTGATGGCTTGCTCCAGAGGAGCGGCCACGGTTTCACCGATGACTTTAGGGTTGGCGCCGGGGAAGTTGGCACGGACCACCACGGTTGGTGGCACCACTTCCGGGTATTCGCTGATCGGCAACTGGAACAGCGAGATGGCACCGGCGATCAGGATCAGCAGCGACAGTACCGCTGCGAAGATCGGCCGTGAAATGAAGAATTGGGAGAAATTCATCGGAGTAATTGCCCCTTAACCGCGTGGAGTCGCAGCAGCCAGTTTCACAACCGTACCCGGCGCGACCTTGGCAGGTGCGACTTGGGGCAGGTTGCTGGCTTCCAGCGCTTGTCGTTGTTGAGCAAGGGCCGCGAGGGTTTCCTTGCTGGCCATCGGGATCACTTCAGGGCTGACCGGCGAACCAGGGCGAACCCGTTGCAAACCCTTGACGATGATGGTGTCGTCTTTGTTCAGGCCGCTGCGCACGATGCGCAAGCCTTCGATTTTCGGACCCAGCTCGACGGGGCGATAAGCCGTTTTGTTGTCGGCATCCATCACCAGCACGAACTTTTTACCCAGGTCGGTACCGACCGCTTCGTCGTTGATCAACACCGCGGAGTAGGTGCCGCTGCCCACCAGTTTCAGGCGTGCATAAAGACCCGGGGTGTAGCTGCCGTCTCTGTTGTCGAACACCGCACGACCGCGGATGGTGCCGGTCTTCGGGTTGACCTGGTTGTCGACGAAGTTCATCTGGCCCTGGTGCGGGTTGCCGTCTTCATTGGACAGGCCCATGTAAACCGGGGTAGTGGCGCCGCGTTGACCCTGGCGGGCGAGCTGGTTGTACTTGAGGAACACACGCTCGTCGGCGTCGAAGTAGGCGTAGACCTTGTCGGTGGACACCACGCTGGTCAGCGCGGTGGTGTCGGCGGTCACCAGGTTGCCGGCGGTGATTTCCGCACGGCTGACGCGACCGCTGATAGGCGCAGTCACGCGGGTGAAGCTCAGGTTCAGTTTGGCCAGGTCCAGTTGTGCCTGAAGCGCGCCGACGGCGGCGCGAGCTTCTTGAGCAGCGCTGGTGCGCGAGTCGGCGAGTTCGGCGGAAATCGCGTTGCTGGTGCGCAGGCGTTCACCGCGTTGGGCTTCGTTTTCACTGCGGGTAGCCGTGGCGCGAGCTTGCGCCACCAGGGCTTCGAGGCGGCGGACCTCAGCCTGGAACGGACGCGGGTCGATCTGGAACAACAGATCGCCTTTCTTGACCAATGCGCCTTCGGTGAAGGTTACGTCATCGATCTGGCCGGAGACCCGTGGACGAATCTCTACCGTTTCTGGCGCTTCCAGGCGCCCGGTGAATTCGTCCCACTCGTTGACCGGTTGCTCCAGCACCTTGGCCACGCTGACTTTGGCCGCGGGCATGGTGGCGGCAGCGTCCGGAGTCTTGCCGCAGGCGCTCATCACCATCACGGCCAACAGGGCCAAGGGGAAGCGCAAATGTTTGAGTGACTGTTCCATGGATGCATCCGCCAATGTATTGAGATGGGCGGATAATGCTTGGCGGGGCGGTATCAAACGAATCGAACGAGGCAAAGGTAACTATCATTCGGAATGATATATGCCAGAAGCAAGCCCTCTAGCATGCACCTTTCGTTAGCGGGCTATCAAATGAAATGATGACAATTGTGTGTTGCGTGGAGTGCAAAGGTCTGGCTTGAAACCGTGTAGTGGCCTTCGCGGGCAAGCCTCGCTCCCACTGGGGATTTGTGTATCGTTGATCCGGTCCAGGAGCGAGGCTTGCCCACGAAGAGGCCATCAGCCTCAATACAACATCAGGATCAGGCCAGACTATCCGGATCCCCGAAGAATATTTTGACTTGACTCCAGGGCGGTGGTTTCAGGTGATAAAAAACTGGCGATGCCCCCACTTTTACCCCACTCACTATTAGAGTCAGGGGCATCGTGCGCAGCTGTCAGGGCGTCTAGAAAATTCAGGGTGATTCACCGTGTCGATGGCACCCACCTCAGGAATGCTCTATCACCATCACCGCAGTGGTGTCCGCCTCGAGTGCTTCGAACACGTGAGGCACATTCGCCAGGTAGCTGATGTAGTCGCCAGCGTTCAGCAATACAGGTCCAGTCGCCGGGCCGATATGGGCGCTGCCGCTGCACAACACCACGTGCTCTACGGTTCCCGGTGGGTGAGGCTGAGACAGCCGAACTTCGCCGGGCTGCACTTTGAGCCGGTAGATATCACGTTGTACTCCCGCCGGGCAATCGGCAAGCAGTGTCGCTGCATAATTGGCAGTCTCGGCATAGGTCGTCATACCCTCGTTGGCGCGAATCACCCGCAGGGTCTGCTGGGGTTGCTCGAAGAACCGAGTGACTTGCAAGCCCATTGCCATCGCCAGCGACCACAAGGTTTCGATGCTGGGGTTACCGATTCCCGACTCCAATTGAGACAAGGTCGACTTCGCCACCCCGGCGCGCTTGGCCAGCTCGGTCAAGGAAAGCCCGGCGGCCAGGCGCTCGCGTTTGATTGAAAGGGCCAGCAGATCGATTCGGCTCGGGTTATTTCTCAGTAGGGTGTTCGTTATGTTGGTCATTTGTTTTGTAAATCGTCCTGAAATTGGTTGACGCTCTCAGGCGTCTTGTTCAGTATAGTGGTCATCAGTTCATTATAAAGTTAGATTTGCCGAACCAACCCCCGCGAATGGCGGCTTAGGTTACGGCAATGCCGGCAGCAAGGAAGCAGTGAGTGATGAAGTCGCAAACCCGTGGGACGCTCGAAATGATTTCGGCCATGGTGATCTCCGGCACGGTGGGCTGGTTCGTCATCATGTCGGGGCAGAGCCCGGAGGCCGTGGTGTTCTGGCGTTGCTTGTTCGGCGCCATGGCGATGCTGGTCACATGCCTGGTGCTTGGGGTGCTGCGCCGCTCCCTGATCAACGCCCGGCAGTTCATTCTGGTGTGCCTGGGCGGGGTGGCGCTGATCCTCAACTGGGTGCTGCTGTTCAGTGCCTACAAACATTCCTCTATCGCCATTGCCACGGTGGTCTACCACGTTCAGCCGTTCATGCTGGTCGGTCTGGGTGTGCTGTTCTTCGCCGAGCGTCTCAGCACCGCCAAGGTCGGCTGGTTGCTGTTGGCCTTCGCCGGTCTGATGCTGATCGTGTCCGCCAAAGGCAGCGGGCAGGGCACTGGCGCCGACTACCTGCTGGGCGTTTGCCTGGCCCTGGCTTCAGCCTTCTTCTACGCAGTGGCGGCGGCGATCACCAAGCGCCTCAAGGACCTGCCCGCGCACCTGATCGTGCTGATCCAGATGGTGGTAGGCGTGCTGGTCCTGGCACCGTTCGTGGATTTCAGCAGGGGCGATACGGTCGAGGGCGCCTGGACATACCTGATCATTATCGGCGTGGTCCATACCGGGCTCATGTCGACCCTGCTGTACAGCGCTATCCAGAAAATCCCCACGGCGCTGGTCGGGGCACTGTCGTTCATCTATCCGATCGTCGCCATCCTGGTCGACTGGGTTGCCTTCGCCCACCCGCTCGGCGTCCTGCAAGTGATTGGCGCGAGCGCCATCCTGTTGGCGGCTGCGGGCATGAACTTCGGTTGGTCGCTGGGCCGCGCCCCGCGTCAGGAAGTGACCTAGGACCGGGCGCGACACCACACGCCATCTGAACCATCGTTAAATCAAGGGAGTTGATCGTGACTGTGATCTTGTGTGGCCTGGGAGGCTGCCTTCCGCCTCAGATAATTGACAATCAGCAAATTTCCAGCGGGCTGGATACCACGCCCGAATGGATAGAATCGCGCACGGGCATTCGTGAGCGTCGAATGGTCAGTGATGGGTTGAGCATGCTCGACCTGGCAATCAAGGCCGGCGCCCGTGCGCTCGCCTCGGCAGAGGGGCGGGCGGTGCAGGCGGTGGTGGTCGCGACCACCTCGCCGGAGCGCATCTGCCCGGCGGTGGCACCGGAAGTGGCGTCGGTACTGGGCCTGGGCGACATCGCCGCCTATGACATCACCTCTGCCTGCAGCGGCTTCGTGTATGGGCTAGCCACTGCTTCCGGACTGATTGCCGCGGGCATCGCCGACAGTGTCCTGCTGATCGGCGCGGAAGCCTTTACCACCTTCGTCAACCCGCAAGACCGCGCCACCCGGCCGATCTTCGGTGACGGTGCCGGTGCCGTGGTCCTGCGCCGTGGCGAGGCGGACGAGGCGGACGAGGCCGGCGCGCTCGGTTGCTTCGACCTCGGCAGCGACGGTGCCCGTTCGGACTTACTGGCCATTCCCGCCGGCGGCTCGCGACAACGTTCGGCCAGCGCGGGGCTGGGCCATGACGCGGTAGCGCCGGGTGAGTTCTATCTGCACATGGACGGTCGCGCGGTCTATGAGCAGGCCGTTGCACGCATGTCCACGTCGGCCCAGAGCGTGCTGGACCGCTCGCACTGGTCGATGGGCCAGGTCGACTGGTTCGTCGGTCACCAAGCCAATGTGCGCATCTTGCAATCCGTGGCGTTCGAGCTGGGCCTGCCCGCAGAGAAGGTGGCGGTGAATATCCAGCGGCTGGGCAACACCCTGACGGCCTCCATCCCGCTGCTGCTCAACGACCTGGCCCTGCGCGGCGACCTCAAGGCCGGCCAACGTGTGTTGGTGAGTGCATTCGGCGCGGGCCTCTCGTGGGGCTCGACCGTACTGCGCTGGCCGCAACTGACTACCCGCAACAGCGAGTGGCAGGACTGATTCAGACTTTTCCCAACCTACAGTTCCACACAACAGGAGTCATGTGATGACCGTAAGTAACGAAGCTATCGCCCAAGCCATTGCCGCGCGTTTCAACATCGAAGAAAGCCGTATCGTTCCTGATGCCTCCCTTGAGGACCTGGGTTTCGACTCGCTGTCGCAGGTCGACCTGGCCCAGTTGCTGAGAAAGAAACTCGGTGTGCAGATCAGCGATGCACAGCTGTCGGAGGTCGCCACTGTCGGTGACGTTCTGGCGCTGGCCAACGGTAAGGCGTGATGGCCGCCGAAGCGGTGGTTGTGACCGGTATCGGCCTGGTCACACCCGCTGGCATCGGCATCGAGGCGAACTGGCAGCGGGTGGTGGCGGGTGAAGCCACGGCCGCGCCGGACAAGATCCTCGAAGCGATGCCGGTGGGGATTTCGTGCCGTGTGCCGAGTTTTGACAGCGCCTTGCTGGGCGTCAAGAACCCCTGGCAATGGGACCGTTATGCGCAGTTCGCCTTGCTGGCGGCGCGCCAGGCCCTTGCGGATGCCGGTCTCGAGGCCGGCAGCTGGAAAGATGAGAGCCGTGTGGCGGTGATCATCGGTTCTGGGGCAGGGGGCACCGCCACCCTGGAGCAGCAGCATGCCGTGTTGCTCGCCGAAGGGCCTGACGATGTGTCCTCGCTGACCCTGCCCATGGGCCTGCTGAACATGGCCGCCGGGCAGGTTGCCATTGAACTGGGCGCACGCGGCCCGTGCCTGGCCCCGTGTTCGGCGTGTGCGTCAGGGGCTTCGGCGCTGGGCATGGCCAAGGACCTGATCAACCGCGGGGTATGCGACATCGTGGTGGCCGGCGGTGCGGAAGCACCGATCACACCGCTGTATGTCTCCGCGTTTGCCAAGATGCGCGCGTTGTCGCGCAACACCGATGCCGGCGGCGCATCGCGCCCGTTCGATGCCGCGCGTGACGGCTTCGTCATCGGTGAAGGCGCCGGGATGTTCGTGCTTGAGTCCGAGGCGCATGCCCGGGCCCGAGGTGCGCGCAACCGCGGGCGTCTGCTCGGTTATGGCGCATCGGCAGATGCTCACCACGTCACCACGCCTCATCCCCAAGGGCTCGGTGCCCGTTTGGCGATGCAGGCAGCACTGCGCGACGCCGGTATCGAGGCCAGCGCCGTGGATTACGTCAATGCCCATGGCACGTCGACGCCGGGTAACGATGTGATCGAGTCGCGCGCCATCGCCGAGTTGTTCGGTGCTCGCATGCTGGTCAGTTCGACCAAAGGTGTTACCGGGCATCTGCTGGGCGCCGCCGGTGCCATCGAGGCGGCCTACACCTTGCTCGCGCTTGAACACGGGCTGGTACCGCCGACGGCCAACTTGCGCAACCCCGACCCGCAGATAGCGGTTGACCTGGTCCAGGGCCAGGCGCGCGCGCAGCCAATCAAGGTGGCTATCTCCAATTCGTTCGGATTTGGCGGCCAGAATGTCTCACTGGTGTTCGCCGCCTGAGACCTCGCAGCTCACTGCACAGGACATGTCATGACTTATCCAAGCATCCCGGGAACTGTCGCCCCCTTGGCGCGCGACGAACTGCGCGACCTGCTATTCGCCGGCACGTTCGAGAGCCATCACCAGAGCATTCGCGACGTGCTGCTCGACCCGATCTTCGACCCGCAGCCGGGCCTGAACATGGAGCAGGCCGGACGGTTGGCCTATGCTCGCAGCCGTCATGTGCACGCGGCGCTCGAACGCCCGCTGCAGATTCTGGCCAACCCGCGTCGGCTGTTTGCCCTGGCGGAATGGCCAAGTCTGCTGGACGTCGCCAGCTTCTCGCTGCTGATGGTCCACTACAACCTGTGCCTGGGCACGGTATTCGATCATGCCCAGGGCCGTCCCGACATCGCCGGGCTCACCGAGGCGCTGGACGAACTGACCTCGTTCGGCCCCTACATGGCGACCGAACTGGGTTTTGGGAATAACGTCGCGGCATTGCAGACTGAGGCGGTGTATGACCGCCATAGCCAGACCTTTACGCTCAATACGCCGAGTGCCAGCGCGCAAAAGTACATGTCCTATAGCGGGTTCGGCGATATCCCCAAAGTCGCGACCGTGATGGCGCGCTTGAAAGTCGAAGGCAAGGATCACGGCGTATTTCCGTTCCTGATCAGGCTTTCCACTGAGGCAGGCTTGTGCCCCGGTATCCGCGCGGCCTTGTGCCCGGAAAAACCGGTGCAAGGGTTGGACAACGGCTTGACCTGGTTCGACAACGTGCGCGTATCGCGTAGCAGCTTGCTGCACGGCGATCTGGGCCACTTCGCTGAAGACGGCAGCTTTGTACTCGGCGCGGGCAATGCCCGGTCACGCTTCCTGCGCGCCATGTCGCGGATCGTGCCAGGCCGTTTGTGCGTGGCCAGTGCCGCCCAGGGCGCAAGTCGCGCGAGCCTGTACATCGCGTTGCGCTATGGTCAGCAGCGGCTGACCAACGCCCCCGGGACCAACGACATGCCGGTCATCGAATACCGCAGCTATCAGCGTGCGATGTTCTCGGCACTGGCCAGCACCTATGCGATGACGCTGCTGCTCAACGAAGCCAAGGCACGTTTCCTGGCCAATACAGCTGAGCCGGCTGCCGATGTCGTCAGCCTGATCAATATCACCAAGGCACTGGCTACCTCTGGGATGCCACCGCCGTTATCGCCGAGTGCCGCGAGCGCTGTGGCGCACAAGGTATTTTCAGCGTTAACCGCATCGCCGATTACGGTTCCCTGCTGCAAGGTTTGGTAACGGCCGAAGGTGACAACCTGGTGCTGCTCGCCACCGTAGCCGGCCAACTGCTCGCCCAGGCCTGGCAAGGTCCGTTGCCGCTGCGCCCAGCACGCGCGCGGCGTCTGGCCGAGCCGGAGTGGTTGATCGCGGCTATCGCCTTTCGCGAGTACCAGCTGTGGCTGACGGTTCGCGAAGAGATGAACGCTGACGAGCGCGGCTATTTCGAGGTGTGGAACGACGCCATGAATCCCGGCCTGGAGCTTGCGCGTTTGCGTGGTGAACGTGTGGCCCTGGAGCAACTCTGGAGTGCCTCGCTGCATGCGCAGCAGGACGAGGCCAAGGCGGCGCTCAATGGCCTGGCATCGCTTTATGGCCTGAACCTGCTGCAGCGTGACGCAGCGTGGTTTCTGGCACATGAGCTTATCGACGCCGGCCAGGCCCTGTCGCTGCCAGGTCGGATCGACCAGCAGTGCGCAGCCCTGCGCCCGCACGTTTCGACCGTGATCGACGGCTTTGCCCTGTCGCCTGAGCTGCTGCGCGCGCCCATCGCCCAGGACGACTACATCCAGGCGTTCTGCAAGCAGGTGCACGCCAATGTCGACTGATACCGCCAGCGCACGCGTTGCCCCTTCGGCCACTGCGGAGACCTCCATGTCCGTACACATTTATCAATGCCCCGTCCGTTGGTCCGACATGGACGTGTATGGGGTGGTCAACAATGTTTCGTTCCTGCGCTTGCTGGAGGAAGCGCGGGTGGACTTCATCTGGCGCCTGGGCGCGGAGCAGGGCGATGCCTTCTTCAGCGGCGGCTCGGTGGTGGTCAGGCATGCGATCGAGTACAAGCGCCCGCTGGTCCACCGTCACGAACCCGTGGCCATCCATATGTGGGTCTCAGAAGTTCGTGCCGCCGCCGTAACGATCGAGTATGAAGTGCGCGACGGCGACACGTTGTGCGCCCTGGCAGCGACCACCATGGCGCCATTCAACTACGAAGGGCGCTACCCGCGCACCATGAGCGATGAGGAAACGGCGTTTTTCGAACGCTTCCTCAACCCACACAAGGCGCTGTCATGCGTCTGCTGAGGGTCGGTGCACCGGGGCGCGAGCGCCCCTGCGCAGTCGGCGTCGATGGCTCGGTTCGGGACCTCAGTAGGTGGGTCGATGACTGGACCGGGGCAGCGCTGGCCGTGGTGGCAATGGAGGCGCTGTCGCGGCGCTTCACGCTGGAATGGGCGCAACTGCCGCAGGTTCATGTCGAGCACGAACGCATCGGCCCGGCATTGCGACCGGGGCAGATCCTGTCGATCGGCCTGAACTACCACCGGCATGCCCGGGAGGCCGGGATGGCGGTGCCGGAAGAGCCGATTGTGTCGAGCAAATCGGTGCATGCGTTGGGAGGCCCGTTCGATGACCTGGTGCTGCCGCTCGACGGCGACAAGACCGACTGGGAAGTGGAGTTGGGTGTGGTCATCGGGCGTCGGGTCCAGTACCTGGCCACGCCCGGCGACGCTGCAGCCTGCATCCTGGGTTACTGCACCGCCAATGATTTGTCCGAACGCAGTTGGTTACTGGAGCGGGGCGGGCAATGGATCAAGGGCAAGTCATTCGATGGGTTTGCGCCGCTGGGACCGTATCTGGTGACTGCCGATGAGGTGCCGTCGCCCCAGGCGCTGGAACTGATCTGCCGGGTCAATGGTGAGGTCATGCAGCGCGACAGCAGCGAGGACATGATCTTCGACGCGCATCACCTGATTCATTACCTCAGCCGCTTCATGACCCTGCACCCTGGCGACGTGATCCTCACCGGAAGCCCGGGCGGCATGGCGTTGGGGCGACCAGACCAGCCGTTTCTGCGCGACGGCGATGTGGTCGAGGCCGAGGTGGTCGGCCTGGGCGCGCAGCGTCAAGTATGCCGCGCATTCTATAAGGAAGTGATATGACCCAACTCGCTCAGACCTTTACCCGCACGGTACTGCGTGAAGCGCCGGCCGAGCTGATCGAGGCGCTCGCGGCACGTTTCGATGAGCGCTGTTCGACCGCTACGGCCATACGCGAGCAGCATGGCCGTGACGAGTCGGCGTATGTCGATGCGCCGTTACCCCAGGCCGTGGTGTTTGCCCGCAGCACAGAGGACATTGTTGACACCGTGCGCCTGGTGGCCGCTCACCGCGTGCCGCTGATCGCTTACGGTGCCGGATCGTCGGTCGAAGGCCATCTGCTGGCGGTGCAGGGCGGCATCAGCCTTGACCTGAGCCAGATGAACCAGATCCTGGCGATCCATGCCGAAGACATGAGCATCACCGTGCAGCCGGGCGTGACCCGCCGCCAGCTTGAAGAAGCCTTGAAAAGTACCGGTCTGTTCTTTCCCATCGACCCGGGTGCCGATGCGTCCATCGGTGGCATGTGCGCCACGAGTGCCAGCGGGACCAATGCCGTGCGCTACGGCACGATGAAAGAGAATGTGCTGGCCCTGCAAGTGGTCACCGCTGGCGGCGATGTCATCCGTACCGGTACCCGCGCGAAAAAAAGCAGTGCCGGGTATGACCTTACCCATTTGATGGTTGGCAGCGAAGGTACCCTGGGCGTCATCAGTGAAATCACGTTGCGTCTGCACCCGGTGCCGGAGTCGATCTGCGCTGCGGTGTGTTCGTTCGACAGCATCGACCAGGCGGTGAACGTGGCGATCCAGGTCATCCAATCCGGTATCGCCGTGGCGCGAATCGAGCTGATCGACGCCAACACCGTGCGCATGGTCAATGTGCACAGCAAACTGGAACTGCCGCAGGCACCGATGCTGTTGATGGAGTTCCATGGCAGCGAACTGGGTGTGCGTGAGCAAGCGCAGTCCGTGGAAGCGATTGCCGGCGAGTGGGGCGGCCAGGCGTTTGAGTGGGCGACCAGCGTCGAGGCGCGTCGGCGGCTATGGACGGCCCGGCACCATGCCTATTTTGCCGCGATTCAATCGCAGCCCGGCTGCCGAGCAATCAGCACCGACACTTGCGTGCCAATTAGCCGCCTCGCCGAATGCCTGCTTGAGTCCATCACCGAAGTCGACGCGACGGGCCTGCCGTATTTCCTGGTGGGGCATGTGGGGGACGGGAATTTCCACTTCGGCTACTTGATTGATCCTGACGACCCTCAGCAAAGGGCATTGGCCGAGTCTCTGAACGATCGGCTGGTGGCACGGGCCATTCGGCTCTCGGGCACCTGCACCGGCGAACATGGTATCGGGCTGCACTAGCAGGGCTACCTGGTCGACCAGGCAGGCGCAGGCGCCGTCGAGATGATGCGCGCGATCAAGCGCACGCTGGACCCGGACAACATTCTCAACCCCGGAAAGATTTTTTCCTTCGAAACACCTGCCAGGGAGGCGCGTCCATGACCGATAAATCCAACGAGGCCGGTAGCCCAATGCGTACGGTTCTGGTAACCGGCGGTTCACGCGGGCTGGGCGCCGCGGTAGTCGAAGACCTCGTGGCACGGGGCCTGAACGTGTGTTTCACCTACCTCAATAATGCGGATCAGGCCGAACAATTGGCGGCGTCCCTAGGCACCGACCGGGTGCTGCCGGTGCGCGCCGACGGGCGTGATGCCAATGCCATCGAGCAGGCGGTCAAGCGTTGCGTGGCGCACTTTGGCGCCCTCGAGGGTTTGGTCAATAACGCCGGTATCACCCAGGACCGCAGTGCGTTGGCCATGAGCGCCGAACAGTGGCACAGCGTGATCGGCAGCAACCTCGACAGCGCATTTCATGCCTGCAAGGCGGTATTGCCGCTGTTCGTCGAACAGGGCTTTGGTGCGGTGGTGAACATGGCCTCGATTTCCGGGCTGATCGGCGTCCCTGGGCAGGTCAACTATTGCGCGAGCAAGGCGGGTTTGATCGGTATGACGCGCTCAATGGCAGTCGAATTCGCCGCTCGTGGCGTGCGTCTCAATGTCGTCGCGCCAGGGTTCATCGACACCGATATGACCCGCAAGCTTAACGAGCGACGGGTAGCAGAAATGGAAAACCTCATCCCCATGCGTCGCTTCGGCACCCCGCAAGAGGTGGCCAAGGTGGTGGCCTTCCTGTTGTCGCAGGATGCGGCCTACATGACCGGCCAGGTGATGGTGGTGGATGGCGGCCTGGTGACCTGAGCTGTCGGGTGAGCACTCGCCGGACTCGGGTGCCGACGCGCTACTTTAATTTTTCGGAGCCTATCAACATGACAATGGATGCCAGACTTGGGGGCGTGCAGCTGGGTGCTGCGCTGCAGCTTCCCGTTGACGTCGACCCCGAGGAAACCAAGGAATGGCTGGACGCCTTTGATGGCGTCGTGCACCACGTGGGAGTGGAGCGCGGACGCTACTTGTTACAGCGCCTGATCAGGCAGGCCGGGCGTTGTGGCATTGCAGCGTCTACCACATTGCGCACGGCTTACTGCAATACGCTTCATCACAGTGAGCAGGGGCACTTTAGCGGTGACCTGGAACTGGAGCGCCAGTTGGCGGCATGGGGCCGCTGGAACGCCATGGCTATGGTCGTCCAGGCCAACCGCCGTCAGGGCGAGTTGGGTGGTCACATTGCCAGCTACGCGTCGGCGGCCGACCTGTTCGAGGTGGGCTTCAATCACTTCTTCAGCGCCGGGCCCAGCGGCGAAACCAATGACCTGGTGTTCTTCCAGGCGCATTCGGCGCCGGGCATTTATGCGCGCGCGTTCCTCGAAGGCCGCTTGAGCGAGCGCCAACTGGCCAACTACCGGCGCGAAGTCGGCGGTGAGGGCCTGTGTTCCTACCCCCACCCATGGTCAATGCCTGATTTCTGGCAATTCCCAACCGGTTCCATGGGGCTGGGACCGATCAGTGCCATCTACCAGGCCCGTTTTATGCGCTACCTGCAGCATCGTGACCTGAGCCCATTGTCGGCACGTCACGTCTGGGGCTTTTTCGGCGACGGTGAGATGGACGAGCCCGAATCGCTCGCGGCGCTAGGCCTGGCGGCACGTGAAGGGCTCGACAATCTGACCTTCGTGATCAACTGCAACCTGCAGCGCCTCGACGGCCCGGTGCGTGGCAACGGCAAAGTGATTGAAGAACTCGAGGCGCAGTTTCTCGGGGCCGGCTGGAACGTGGTCAAAGTGCTGTGGGGCAGCGAGTGGGATGCACTGCTCGACCAGGACCACGATGGCGTACTCCAGCATTACCTGGACATCACCGTCGATGGTGAATATCAGTCGCTCTCGACGCTGGACGGTGCGGCCAGGCGTCAACGCTTTTTCGCCCGACACCCACGTTTGCTGGAGAAGGTCGCGCACCTGGAGGACAGCCAGCTCGAGCAAATGCGCCGTGGCGGCCACGACCCGTTGAAGATTCACGCCGCCTACACGGCTGCGCTGGCCTGCAAGGGGCGCCCGACGGTGATCCTGGCCAAGACCGAGAAGGGCCATGGCATGGGGCGCTGGGGGCAGGGCAAGATGATCGCGCACCAGCAGAAACAGCTCGACGATGAGGCGCTGCTGGCGTTTCGCGACCGCTTCGCGCTACCCCTGAGCGACGATGATGTTCGCGCGGCTCGTCTATTCAAGCCTGAAGCCGACAGCCCGGTGATGCGCTACCTGCACAGCCGTCGTCAGGCCCTCCACGGTTATCTGCCCACCCGCAATCGCGTTGCAGCGCCGCTGGAAACGCCGGCGGCCAGTGCATTCGCCGGGTTTGCATCGGCGGGGGAAAACAAACCGATGTCCACCACCCTGGCGTTCGTGCGCATGCTGGGCACATTGCTCAAGGCCCCAGTGTTGGGCGAGCGTATTGTGCCGATCGTGGCCGACGAGGCGCGCACGTTCGGTATGGCCAATCTCTTCCACAAATACGGTATCTATTCGCCCCAGGGCCAGCTTTATGCGCCCGAGGACAAGGATTCTATCGTGTCGTACCGTGAGGCTCGCGATGGTCAGATCCTAGAGGAAGGCATCACCGAGGCCGGGGCGATGTCTTCATGGATTGCTGCAGGTACCGCCTACAGCACCCACGGGATGGCGATGCTGCCGGTGTA
Organism: Pseudomonas sp. GW821-FHT01E10; assembly: GCF_059422365.1. NCBI lineage: Bacteria > Pseudomonadati > Pseudomonadota > Gammaproteobacteria > Pseudomonadales > Pseudomonadaceae > Pseudomonas > Pseudomonas sp. GW821-FHT01E10. The sequence goes on along the minus strand of NZ_JBWKWT010000009.1, from coordinate 212,964 downwards.
CATCTTCTATTCCATGTTCGGCTTCCAGCGTGTCGCCGATTTGATCTGGGCCGCGGCCGACCAGCGCACCCGCGGTTTTCTGATCGGGGCGACGTCAGGTCGCACAACCCTGGCCGGGGAGGGGTTGCAGCACCAAGACGGTTCCAGCCACGTAGTCGCGGCTACGGTGCCCAATTGCCGGGCCTACGACCCGGCGTTTGCCGGTGAATTGGCGGTGATTGTCGACGACGGGCTCAAGCGCATGCTGACCGCCCAGGAGGACATCTTTTACTACCTCACCGTGACCAATGAAAACTACCTGCAACGGCAACTGCCGGAAGGTGTCGAGGCGGATGTGATCAAGGGCATGTACCTGCTAGACACGCTGGACGCCGGGCCGGACGCGCTGTTGGTGCGCCTGCTTGGCAGCGGCGCGATCCTCAATGAAGTGCTGACGGCGGCGAACCGGCTGCGCGAGCAATGGGGAGTAACGGTGCAGGTCTGGAGTGTCACCAGTTTCAGCGAACTTGAACGCGATGCCAGGCATGCCCAGCACGCGCGCCTTGCCGGTGCGCAGACGACGCTGGGACATGTTGAACGATGCTTGGGTGGGGCCGCGCCGGTCGTGGCGGCGACGGACTATGTCAGGGCCTATGCGCAACTTATCGCCCCCTATGTCAGTGCGCCGTTCAAGGTGCTGGGCACGGACGGCTTCGGCTGTTCAGACACCCGGCGCGCCCTGCGGCGTTATTTCGAGGTAGACAGCCAGGCGATCTGCCTGATGGCCCTGCAGGCACTGGTGGAGCAAGGACGCCTTGCCGCAGACGTGGTCGCTACAGCCCGTCGCACCATGGACGGTACGGACAATCGCCATGCTTGACCACTGTGGATAGCCCCGATTGACTTGGGTGGTGTTCCACCACAGCTACCTGTGGCTGTGGTTGGTGTGGCAGGCGCTGTCATACGACCTTGAGGGCTGGCGGACCCTGCTGGTCGCCACCCATTTGGCTCAGCAGCAGTGCCTGCGCCTCTTTTGTGGGCCGTTGTGAACAACCGGTTGCTAGTAATCAGGCGCTACGCCGGTTTGATTCAAAGACTCTCAGGGTCGCCGAAAAACATCTGAATCCGCGACCTCAACCACCGCTCACCCGGATCATTATCCTGCGACCCGCGCCAGGCCATGTGCAATTCAAAGCTGCGCACCGGCAACGGTGGATCTTCCGCCCGAACACCACCGGCGGCGGTCAACGCTTCGGCGGTGTAGTCCGGGACGGTGGCCACGATGTCGGTGCCGCTGATCAGTGTGCTCAGCCCATTGAACTGCGGCACCGCCAGCACCACGTGCCGTTTGCGCCCCAGCTTCTCCAGCTCTTCATCTATAAAGCCGCTCAGGTCGCCCGCGAACGACACCAGCGCGTGGGGGCGGGCGCAGAAGTCATCCAGGCTCAACGGCCCCGGCACGGAGTCGGCTCGCAACAGTTTCGGCATGCTGCGGCGCAGTACTTTGCGCTTGGCGTTGGCCGGCAGGTCGGCGGTGTAGCTGACGCCAATGGAAATTTCACCCGAGGCCAACAGGTTCGGCATCAGGATGTAGTTGGCCCGACGCACCACCAGCACGATGCCCGGTGCCTCGGCGCGCAACCGCTTGAGCAGCATCGGCAGCAACGCGAACTCGACATCGTCCGACAGGCCGATGCGGAACACCGCGGTGCTGGTGGCCGGATCGAATTCCGCCGCGCGACTGACCGCGGTGGAAATCGAATCCAGGGCCGGCGAGAGCAGGGCGAAGATTTCCACCGCTCGGGCGGAAGGTTCCATGCTGCGGCCGGTGCGCACGAACAACGGGTCATCGAACAGCCCGCGCAGGCGCGAGAGCGCCGCACTGATGGCCGGCTGGCCGAGGAACAATTTCTCCGCAGCGCGGGTCACACTGCGCTCGTGCATCAGTGTTTCGAAAACGATCAACAGGTTCAGGTCGACACGACGCAGGTCATTACGATTCATCTGGGGTCCTGGCAGATTCAGCAAACTTGACGTGAGCGACCATATGAGAACAATGGCCGGCGTGAATCTTACGGGGAAAGGCTGGTACTCTGCACAGGGTAATTCAGTTTTCCCTGAAAGGCTGCTTCGGTTTTTACGGCATTGGATGATGTCGCCGTCGCTGCGGAATCAATGACAGGCATGTCGACTATTAATAGCCACTGATGGTCTTGGGTAGAAAGCCCAGATAGAGTTCAGGGCATTAGAGGTTACTTTGACGAGGTTTGCGATGTCCCGCACGATCCGTTTTCACAAGTTTGGTCCAGCCGAGGTGCTCAAATGCGAAGAGCATGCGGCCGCTCTGCCTGCGCCGGGCGAAGTGCAGGTGCGTGTCGAGGCGATAGGCATCAGCTGGTACGACATTCTCTGGCGCCAGAACCTGGCCTCGTCCCATGCTCGCCTGCCTTCAGGCCTGGGTCATGAAATGGCCGGCGTGGTCACGGCGCTCGGCGAGGGGGTCGATGACCTCGCTATCGGTGACAAGGTCGCCAGCTTCCCGGCCGAAAGCCCCAACGATTATCCGGTCTACGGCGAACAGATCGTTCTGCCGCGCACGGCGCTGACCCGCTACCCGGACGTGCTCAGTCCGGTCGAAGCCAGCGTGCATTACACGCCGCTATTGGTCGCCTATTTTGGCTACACCGATCTGGCGCGCGTCAAGCCCGGGCAATTCGCTCTGGTGACCGACGCCAGTCACTGCGCCGGGCCGTCGTTCGTACAGCTGGGCAAAGCCCTTGGTGTGCGAGTAATCGCTGCGACCAAAACCGCGGACGAGCGTGAATACCTGCTGTCGCTGGGTGCCGAAAAAGTCATCGTCACCGAAGAAGAAGATCTGCTGATGCGGATCAACAAAATTACCGACAACCGTGGCGTCGATGTGGTGTTCGATGGCCTGGGCGGCCCGCAGATGTCGCTGCTCGGCGATGTGCTCGCGCCTCGCGGCAGCCTGGTGCTCTATGGCCTGCAAGGTGGTAACCAGACGCCATTTCCGGCCTGTGCGGCGTTCCAGAAGAACATTCAGTTCTTCGTGCACTGCATCGGCAACTTCACCGGCAAGCCGGAGCTGGGCATCCTCCAGGATCAGGCCGCACTGCAACGTGCCCTGCGCGACATCAACCAGTTGACCGCAGACCATGTGCTGCTGCCACTCAAGACTCGGGTATTCCCGTTTTCCCAGTTTGTCGAAGCACACCGCTACATGGACGAATGCCCATGCCGCGAACGGGTCGCCCTTGAGGTCGAACCTACCTGAGCTCTTCGTACGAGCCCCCTTGTATAAACCCCTCTGGAAAGGTCCGTGCAGGCGCGGACTTTTCCGCTGTCAAAACCTCCAAAATGAGACATCCCATCGATCCCTCGGTGGGGCGGTTCAGCAACTGAACTGGTTTTTGCTCTCGATCTGTATCTTCTAATCATTATGTAAGCCCTGATAATTGAATGATTATTTCATCTCAAGGAAAGAGTCATGGCTGGGTATCAGGTTGAAACTTTTCAACGCGCATCGGCAATACATGCTCAACAAATAATTCGACGCCGCTCGGCGGTCATACATTTATTGGCAACTTCTTTCTTTATTTCTTGTATTACACGTCTGTGGGATGTTGTCGGAAATTTCCTAGGACATCGCTCGGGGCCGAAAAACACCCGTCCAGCCTGGCGTTGCGGCGGTATTGCCCTGTTTGGGGTTCTCGAGACATGCAACCATTTCAAATAATTACAAAATGCTTAAGTGCTAGCATTTGATAACAACCCCGGCACCCCATTCATGACAGGCAATCCGTCGCGCAGTGCATGTAATTGTTTGCGTGGCGTCGAACTTATGAGTAACAGGTAAACAATGATGACCCATACCCATGAACAGGCAATGAATTATGTTTATCAACAAGTACTGCAGCGCTTGCTGAGCTTTTTCTCTCGCGCCGAGCGCACGGCATTGCAACTGATGATTCAGCGCCTGGTGGTGTCGGCTGGAGGTATGGAGCGTATCGGCGATTACAAGGTGTTGGCGATCCAGTCCGGGTCCCGTGACAGCTGCTACACACTGGCGCTGCTGCGCGCCGCGCAACTGAGTATCGCCGGTCGGGCACCGGCGACGTTTCAGCTGCGAGTGGCCACTTTGCGCTTGAATGGCACGGCTGCGACAGCACTGGAAAACATCCATCGCAGCAGCAGTGCATTGTTTCTCTACGACGATCCCCGGGTCGAAATGTTGATGGTCGATAATCGTGAGGTCCTGCCGTTCAATCACTTGGCGCCAATCTCCGATGCCGGCCGCGAGTCGAATCGGCTCAACCTGCTGATGGTCGGGCACCGTCGGGCCTGGAACGGGCCGCTTGAGTTGTGGGACGATGGGTACCTGGCCACAGGTGATTTTTATGGACAAATTGCCCGCTGGGACAACGGCGTCGATGTCATGGTCAGCAGCGATTCACCCCGTCGGCAGGCTCAGTTTATCGAGGGTTTGAACCGTGCCGCAGCCAAGGCCGGGCTTGCGCCGACGAGCCGCCATGAAACGGGCTACGAGGGATTGTTCGCGCGGCTCGATGAACTGGGCAGCGACTGCTATCGCGAGTTTTATCCCGACTCTGCTCAGGCTGCGTGGCGTCCTGTCGAGCGCTTTGAGGCCTGCCGTCGCACGACCTTCATCGACATCCACGACATGCTGGTCAGCAACCTGGAAGAGCGCTGGCCGCTGCTCACTGACTTCCTCGGCTTCCAACCTGACGAACTGACGGCTCAACTCAGTGATAACGACCATGTCAGTCCGTCGATATCCGCGCTCCTTCGCGGCTTGCAAGCGCGCTTTGTACACGGTCGCACCTACGAAGAGGGGGTCAGCGAATACCTGCAGCGGGCGTTGGTGATGATGCGTCGTAAACAATTGCCCGAGCGCTTTTGCGAGCAGGCAGTGGAGACCTTCGGCAATCCGCTGACCATGGCCGATCAGCGCGGATTGGCGACAGCCGAGGCACAAAAAAATCTCGGTTTGAGTGAAGCCCAACTGGTGTGCCTGCTGTTCGCCCCGTTTGTCGATAACGGCGCGGCCCTGGAGCATTTTCTTCGTCAATGCCATCCCGGCATGCTGGTAGCGCTGCCGGAATTGCACCGGGCGATGCAGGGCGGTCCGGCACCCGAGCAGGTTCTGCAGTGGATGGTGGATGTCAGCGGGTTGCCGGTCAGCCTGATCGGTACGCTTTACCGCATGAGGCCGGTGGTTCGGGATGAGGGTAGGGTGCCAGGCACGGAAAGCGGCGACGCGGGCGTGCAAGTCGAAGACATGGACCCCGAGAATGAAACAGCAGTGACTGGCGAATGGTCGATGGGCCAGTGAATGTTCCTGGTTTGGCGGATGCATCAAGAGTGCGTCATGACGTTCGTAGCGTGTTCGGTCATCACCCATGAAAGGATCACGAGATTCCGATTTCGCGTACCAGGCGGTGTACCGCTACCTGAACAATCTGATCAATGAGCCGGGCAGTGACGTGCGAGTGCGCCTGCCCTCATTGCGGCAGTTGGCGGATCGTTTGAGTGTGTCGATCTCGACCATTCAATACGCCTATTCGCTGCTGGAGAAGGAAGGACGCATCTATTCGGTTGCCAAGTCAGGCTATTACGCACTGCCGGTGTCTTCTATCGGTCTTCCCGGCAGCGGCAAAGACCTGCTCGAAACGGTCTATGTCAACGCCAGGCGCCCCGGCATGCTGGTGTTGAGCGCCGATGAGCCGGCGTTGTTACAACCCCTGGACAGCCCGTTGTTGTTGCTGGAGAGAGAATTGCTGCGCCAGTATCCGCGCCAGCCACAACCGTCTTCACAACCCTGCGGCGAGCTGGAACTGCGCACGGCCCTTGCGGCACGCTACACCACTTCGCCGACACGCTGCTGGCATGCCGATGATGTCTATATCGGCGCAGATATGCGCGGCGTACTTGAAATATTGATCGCCGTTCTTGAGCTCAAAGATTCGGTGGTGGTGGTCGAGTCGCCGTGCGACTGGGTGATTCTGCGCTTGTTCCAGGACGCCGACGTGCAGGTTGTCGAGCTGCCGCTGCAAGCCTGTGGTGGCCTGGATCTCGAACAGCTGAGAGAGCTGCTCGAGACCGGGCGGGTGCGACTGATGATGCTTTCATCAGGACTGAACATGCCGCGCGGGAGCGTGGCGCCTGACGACAACCGGCAGTCCACTGCGCAACTGCTGGGACGGCATGGCTGTTGGGTGTTGGAAAACGATTGTTACGGCGAGCTCGAATTCGAGCCGAGCGGCTTGCGGTTTCGCGACCTGGTGGACCCTGATCGGCTGATCGTGTTTTCCACTTTCGAGAAAATCATCGGCTCGGAGGCACCCTTTGGTTACCTGCTTTCGCGACAACTGCGTGCCGAACTGCAACGGCACTTTCTGCTGCGGGCATTCCGTTTGTCGCTGATTCGTCAGAAAGCCATCGCGCGGCTGTACAGCAACGGACGAATCGATCAACACCTGCTGGTGTTGCGTCGACTGCTCAAGGAACGCATGGTGCTGATGACCCAACTGCTCCAGGAGCGTCTGCCGGAATCGCTGCATTTCGTCGAGCCCCAGGGCGGGGCGACGGTGTGGATTCGCTCGTTGCGCCAGGTCAATGTACATCGAGTGTTCCAGAGACTGCTCAAGCAGCAAGTGGTCATCGCACCGGGGGAGTTGTTCAGTTTGCAGGGCCTGCACGCGCAGCACTTGCGCCTGAGTCATACGTTCGGTGGCGACCACGAGCTCGTCGCTGCACTGGGGCTACTGGGGGATGCCTTGCGTCTGGAATCGATCGATTGAGCCGAGGTGGCAGAGCTCCTCGGAACCTGACATTCGATAACGTCGCGCAACGGCCAAACTGTCAGTAAACTGCGCTCCTATCCCGAACCACTCTCTCTCAGAGGTTTTGCATGACACTCAGTCCTTTTGCGGGCAAACCGGCACCGGCAGAACTGTTGGTCGACATCCCGCGACTGGTAACGGCCTATTACACCGGCCAGCCCGATGCAGCCATTTCTACCCAGCGCGTTGCCTTCGGCACGTCCGGACACCGAGGTAGCTCGTTCGACTTGAGTTTCAACGAATGGCACGTCCTGGCCATCAGCCAGGCGATCTGCCTGTATCGCGAGGCCCAGGGCATCGATGGCCCGCTGTTCGTCGGGATCGACACCCACGCGCTGTCCACGCCGGCCGGTGCCAGTGCCCTGGAAGTGCTGGCAGCGAACGGTGTCACGGTGATGATCGCCGAAGGCGACGAGTACACCCCGACGCCGGCCATTTCCCATGCGATTCTTTGCTACAACCGCGGGCGCACTTCAGGCCTGGCGGACGGCATCGTCATCACGCCGTCCCACAACCCGCCGCAAAGCGGTGGCTACAAGTACAACCCAACCAACGGCGGCCCGGCCGATACCCACATCACCAAGTGGATCGAAGCCAAGGCCAACGAGTTGCTGGCAGCCAAGCTCGCCGGCGTCAAACGCATCAGCTACGAGCAGGCCCTGAAGGCCAGCACTACCCATCGTCATGATTACCTCAACACCTATGTCGCTGACCTGATCAACGTGATCGACTTCGACGCCATCCGCGATGCGAAACTGCGTCTGGGTGTCGATCCGCTGGGCGGAGCAGGGGTGCGCTACTGGTCGGCGATTGCCGAGCACTACCGCCTGGACCTGGAAGTGGTGAATAAACAGGTTGATGCAACGTTCCGTTTCATGACCGTCGACTGGGACGGGCAGATCCGCATGGACCCATCGTCCAGCTATGCCATGCAAGGCCTGATCGGCCTGAAAGAGCGTTTCGACGTGGCGTTTGCCTGCGACCCGGACCACGACCGTCATGGCATCGTGACCCCGTCCGGTGGTTTGCTGGCGCCGAACAACTACCTCGCGGTGTCGATCGACTACCTGTTCCAGAACCGTCCACTGTGGCGCGCCGATGCGGCCGTGGGTAAGACCGTGGTCAGCAGCGGCTTGATCGATCGCGTCGCCAAACGCCTGGGCCGTCGTCTGTACGAAGTGCCGGTCGGTTTCAAATGGTTTGCCGAAGGTCTGTTCGACGGCTCCCTGGGTTTTGGCGGTGAAGAAAGCGCCGGTGCGTCGTTCCTGCGCAAGGACGGCAGTGTCTGGAGTACCGACAAGGACGGTTTGATTCCGGCGCTGCTGGCCGCTGAAATGACCGCTCGCACGGGCCGTGATCCAAGCCAGGCCTATCGCGCGTTGACCGATGAACTGGGTGAGCCGTTCTCGGTACGCGTTGATGCCAAGGCCAACCCTGAACAGAAAGCACTGCTGAGCAAATTGTCGCCGGACCAGGTCACTTCGACTCAACTGGCGGGCGAAGCGATCCAGAGCATCCTCAGCCATGCACCGGGCAACGACCAGGCCATTGGCGGTCTGAAAGTCATGACCGAGAACGGCTGGTTCGCGGCGCGGCCGTCGGGCACCGAGGACATCTACAAGATTTACGCAGAAAGCTTTGTCAGTGACGACCACCTGAAACAACTGGTGGCCGAGGCCCAGACACTGGTAGATGGCGCAATTTCTGCGAAGTGATTGAAAGTCCTGTGGTGAGGGAGCTTGCTCCCTCGCCACAAATGAAATTGTCTAGTCCTGAAGCTGGTGTAAACCTTGTTCAGGACGGGACACACAGCCAAAAAAAGGGGCGACCATCAACGGTCGCCCTTTTTTTTTGCCGCGCATTTACCGCCTCAAGCCACATCTACCAAGACGATTTCGCTGTCTTCGATCGCAGTCACCCGCAACACTTGCTTATCGGCAACCGCGACCCCGTCTCGCGCTTGTGCGCGCAAGCCATTGACTTCAATCGCTCCTGTCGCTGGCACCAGATAAGCGCGACGGCCACTGTCCAGACGATATTCAGCCGTTTCCCCGGCTTTCAGGTTGGCCGCCACCAGACGTGCATCGGCGCGAATCCGCAGGCTTTGATCGTCGCCGGCCTTGCCACTGGCCAGGGTCACGAAGCCTTCGCGCTGGCCTTTGGGGAAGGGCTTGGCGCCCCACGACGGTGCCAGACCGGTTTCGTTGGGGATGATCCAGATCTGAAAGATCCGGGTCTCGGTCGCTTCCAGGTTGTACTCACTGTGGGCGATCCCGGTGCCGGCGCTCATGACCTGCACATCACCGGCTTCGGTACGGCCCTTGTTGCCCAGGTTGTCCTGGTGGGTAATCGCGCCTTCACGAACGTAGGTGATGATTTCCATGTCCCGGTGCGGGTGTTGCGGGAACCCGGTGCCGGGGGCAATCACGTCATCGTTCCACACCCGCAGGTTGCCCCAGTTCATGCGTTTGGGGTCGTAGTACTCGGCGAACGAAAAGTGGTGATGGGCATCCAGCCAGCCATGGTGCGCGCCGCCCAGGGAGTTGAAAGGTCTGAGTTCAAGCATGATCGTCTCCTGAAAAAGGTTCGTCATGGGGGCAGAACGTCTGGGCCACAAACGAGAACCGGTGGTTGATGGTCAGTATCATCCATCAGGTACCCATCGATAAAAAGCGTAAAAAATGCCTCAATACAATCGAATTATTTGATGCCGAATAATCTCGAATTTTTCTCATCCAGCCTTCACTTCATCGCATAAGCCAATGACCTGTAAGCATTTCACTAGAACTCAACGGCAAATGCAGACACCATAGCCCCCGACAGCCTCACACACTGGAGTCCGCCTGCGTGCCGCAACACACACCCGATCTTCCGCCCGAACTTCGTCCCTTGGCCGAGATGCCTTTGCTCAAACGTCTGGCCGCCCGGTTCTTTGGCCACGGCCTGACCCGCCTGCGCGCGCAACACCGTGCGTCCTGGCTGCACGGGCAAGCCGACGGTTTTCGCAGCGGTCACAGCGCTGGCGTGGAATACGGCTATAAGGAAGGCAAGCTCGAGGGTCTGGAAGAAGGCCGGCAAGTGCTGCTGATCCGCGACTCGCGCTCCACCGAGCATCGACCGCCCAACGTCGATGACAACCTGTTCGACGATTGGCGCCTGCCATTGAGCGCCGAGCTGAAGAAGCGCATGAAGGCCGACGTGGCGCGACTGCTGCCTGCGCATGCCCAGCCGAGCGCTGCCCAATGGAAAATGATCTTCAGTGACACACCGTCGACTTCGGTGATCGCCGGCGCGGGCGCGGGCAAGTCGACCACCCTGGTGTTGCGTATCTTGCTGCTCAGCCATTATCTGGGGTTTGAGCTGAGCTCGATGACCGTGGTGACCTTCACCCGCGAGTCGCGCAAGGACTTCATCAATAAGCTGATCGAACTGTTTACCGTGTGGGGCCGGGCACTCAGCTTCAAAGAAGCGCGGGACCTGGTGCGTACTTTTCATTCGCGGATCCTGCCAATGGTGCGCAGCCTGCCGGGTTTCGAACGACTGCAAGCCTTCGAAAACCTCAGCTTTCGCGTGCAGGGCACCGATGAGGAGGTCGACAGCAACCCCTTCGACCTGCGAATCAACGACGCCCAGCGCCAGCAGCTCAACGCCTGCTATCACAGCCTGCATACCCGCGATGAGCGTTTCCGCGAATTGATCAAGCCGTTGTCTCGTCACGCCTTGCAGCTCAAGGAACTGGAGCGCGATCACCCGGACGTGCAAAAGCGCATGGCGGTGACTGAACTGGCGGCCAAGCGCGATGAAGAGCTGTGCGACACCATCGAGGACCTGTGGTTTCGCGCCGGCGCCTGGCCGATCAAGGGCATCGAGCCGAATCGTCAGACCTTCGACATCAACGGTTCGACCTTCCATTGCCACGGTTACATTCCGGCGCTGGATGCCTGGGTGGTGCTGGGTTTCGATCCTCGGGAAAATCCCCAGGTCAGCCGCCCGAATGCCAAGCTGACCGTGCGTGCGGAATGGGCTGTAAAGCGCACCTTGTTTCAAGCTTTCTGTCGTAAACCATTGATATGGCTCGATAGTTACGAATCTTCAAAACGTGTTTTGGCGTCGCTTGCCGGTGATGCCAGCGCCGGGCCGGGCTTCGATTACAAGGTCAAGGGCGAGCTTGCTTCCGCGCCGTTGCTGGACTGTTTTGTCGCGGCAGCCGGGTTTATCGAAAACCTCGGCCTGGATGTGCCCAATGCCGTGGGCCAGATGAGTTTCGCCAAGGATGACCCGGACCGATTCTTCTTCGAGGCCTTGAGCCTGTTCTGGCGAGCGCTGGAAGATCATCTGCTGGATCAATCGCCACCCGTGATGACCTACAACCGGATGTTTGCCCTGTTCAGCGAGCATTCACCGGAGAATTTCAAGTTGCTCGGCGATGAACTGCTCAGGCCAATGTCGCACTTGATGATCGATGAGTTCCAGGACGTGTCGCCGCAGATCGTTTCCTGGATTCGCGCCAGCCTGGCCGAGATCCGCAGTCGTGGCCCGGCCATGCACGTAGGGCGAGGGGCGCAACGTTCGTCATTGCTGTGTGTGGGGGACGACTGGCAATCGATTTACGGCTGGCGTGGCAGTTCGCCGAGCTACTTCATGGAGTTCAACAAGGAGTTCCCGTCGCCGAGCACGACCAAGGTGATGCTCAGCGACAATTACCGCAGCCATCAGCACATCATCGACGCGGCGGAGCACATCGTCCGCGCCGCACCGGCAATCGCCGGCAAGAAGGCCAAGGCCAGCGGAGAACCCAAGGCGTTGCTGCCGGTGAACGTCCTCGATCGGGATGACCATGGCATGGCCCAGCGCCTGATCGAGCACTACAGAAAAGGCGATTCAATCTTGATGCTTTATCGAAAAAGCAGCGATAAGTCATTGATAGAAGAACATATTCAGTCTGTAGTTAATGTTGATTCTAGCTTGCCGTACGACGCGCGACGGCTCAAGCAACTGACCTATCACAGCGCCAAGGGCCTGCAAGCTGATGCGGTGTTCCTGCTGGGTGATTGCCAGCATCTGACCAGTTCGCCTTACAAGAACCAGGTCTATCGCATGGCCGGGCTCGGCAAGGCCGGCGACAGCGAGCCCTACGACAGCGCACAGAAAGACGAGATCCTGCGTCTGGCCTACGTGGGCATCACCCGGGCGGTGAGCCATTGCTACTGGTATGTCGATGGCCAGGATACCCAGGCGGCGAATATGCCCAAGGCCTCCGACCGGATCGGCAAGGGCAAGGCGTTTTTTGCCGATCACCGTCAGGGAAAAGTGCAGGCCTGAACCTCAAGAGAGTCTTGAGTCAAAAAACCTGTGGCGAGGGAGCAAGCTCCCTCGCCACAAAAGTTGCGAGGGGCGCGATCCCGGCCTATGGTCCAAGCGAGGCTTTGATTGCGACGAGGCGCTCGACACGCTTCAGGTCGCTGTCCATCCAGTGCGGATACCCGTAGCGAGGTGACGACATGCCGAACAACTCCCGTCCCGCCGTGCTCGAACTGATCGGCAATACGCCGCTGGTGCGTATCAGCCGCTTCGATACCGGCCCATGCACACTGTTCCTCAAGCTTGAATCGCAGAACCCCGGTGGTTCGATCAAGGATCGCATCGGCCTGGCGATGATCGACGCCGCCGAGCGCGACGGTCGCCTGCGCCCCGGCGGTACCATCGTCGAGGCCACGGCCGGCAACACTGGCCTGGGGCTGGCACTGGTCGGTCGCGCCAAGGGCTATCGGGTGGTACTGGTGGTGCCGGACAAGATGTCCACCGAGAAAGTCCTTCACCTCAAAGCGATGGGCGCCGAGGTGCATATCACCCGCTCCGACGTCGGCAAGGGCCATCCCGATTATTACCAGGACGTCGCTGCGCGGCTGGCCAAGGACATTCCCGACGCCTTCTTCGCCGATCAGTTCAACAACCCCGCCAACCCGCTGGCCCACGAGTGCAGCACCGCGCCGGAGATCTGGGCGCAGACTCAGCATGATGTGGATGCCATCGTGGTTGGTGTCGGTTCGGCCGGCACGCTGACCGGGCTGACTCGTTTCTTTCAGCGCGTACAACCGAATCTGGAAATGGTGCTGGCCGACCCGGTCGGCTCGGTGATGGCGGAATACAGCCGCAGCGGCACCCTTGGTACGCCCGGCTCCTGGGCGGTGGAGGGCATCGGCGAGGACTTCATTCCGTCGATTGCCGACCTTTCCAGCGTGCGCAAGGCCTATTCGATCAGCGACGAGGAAAGCTTCGATCATGCCCGCCAACTGCTGCGCGCCGAAGGCATTCTCGGCGGCTCTTCGACGGGCACCTTGCTGGCGGCGGCATTGCGCTATTGCCGCGAGCAAACCGAGCCGAAGCGGGTGGTCAGTTTCGTTTGCGACACCGGCACCCGTTATCTGTCGAAGATCTACAACGACCAGTGGATGAACGATCAGGGCCTGCTTGCGCGCAAACGCTACGGCGATTTGCGTGACCTGATCGCGCGGCGTTTCGAGGATGGCCGGGTGGTCAGCGTCGGCCCGGACGACACCTTGCTCACCGCCTTCCAGCGCATGCGCCTGGCGGATGTGTCGCAACTGCCGGTGCTGGTGGACGGGCAGCGGCTGGTCGGGGTCATCGACGAGTCCGATATTCTGTTTGGCGTGCATGAAGACGCCACGCACTTTCGCATGACCGTGACCAGCGCGATGACCGACAAACTCGAAACCCTGCCTCCCGGCGCCAGTCTTGCTGAACTGGAGGCGGTGCTCGACCGTGGGCTGGTGGCGATCATCGCCGATACCTCGGGCTTCCATGGCCTGATTACCCGCGTCGACATGCTCAATCACTTGCGGAGATCACTGGCATGAGTCAGCACGATGAAAGCACCGCGCCACGGGGCTTTGCCACCCGTGTGATCCATGCCGGACAGACGCCGGACCCGACCACCGGGGCGCTGATGCCGCCGATTTACGCCAACTCCACCTATGCGCAGCAGAGCCCCGGTGTGCACAAGGGCTTCGATTACGGGCGTTCGCACAACCCGACGCGCTTTGCCCTGGAGCGTTGCGTGGCGGACCTTGAGGGCGGCACCCAGGCGTTCGCTTTCGCCTCCGGGCTGGCGGCGATCGCCACTGTGCTCGAATTGCTCGACGCGGGTGCGCACATCGTTTCTGGCAATGACTTGTACGGCGGGACTTTCCGTCTGTTCGAACGGGTGCGCCGGCGCAGCGCGGGGCATCGCTTCAGCTTCGTCGATCTGACGAACCTGGCGGCCTTCGAAGCGGCGCTGCAGCATGACACGCGGATGGTCTGGGTCGAGACGCCGAGCAATCCTTTGCTCAGCCTCACTGACCTCGCCGCCGTCGCACGCATCTGTCGCGAGCGCGGCATCATCTGCGTGGCGGACAACACCTTCGCCAGCCCGTGGATCCAGCGTCCTCTGGAATTGGGCTTTGATATCGTGCTGCACTCGACGACCAAGTACCTCAACGGTCATTCCGACGTGATCGGCGGCATCGCAGTGGTCGGGCAGAATGCAGAACTGGCCGAGCGCCTGGGCTTTCTGCAGAACGCAGTGGGGGCGATCGCCGGGCCGTTCGACGCGTTCCTCACCTTGCGCGGGGTGAAGACCCTGGCGCTGCGCATGGAACGTCATTGCAGCAACGCGCTGGAGTTGGCGCAATGGCTGGAACGTCAGCCGCAAGTGGCACGCGTGTATTATCCGGGCCTGCCATCGCACCCGCAGCACGAATTGGCGCGGCGGCAGATGCGCGGGTTCGGCGGGATGATTTCCGTCGAGCTGAACAGCGACCTGACGGGCGCCAGGCGTTTTCTCGAGAGTGTGCGGATCTTTGCCTTGGCCGAGAGCCTGGGCGGGGTGGAAAGCCTGATCGAGCACCCGGCGATCATGACTCACGCCACCATTCCCGCAGAAACACGCGCACAGCTAGGCATCAGCGATGCGCTGGTGCGTTTGTCTGTGGGGGTGGAGGATGTCGAAGACCTACGCGCCGATCTGGCCCAGGCGCTGATGCAAGTTGCGGCGACGCATTCCTTGTAGCAGCTGTCGAGCAGCGCGAGGCAGCTGCTACAAGCCGATCGGGCTCGGCAGCTGCTACAAAAAGCCCGCTAAATCGATAAGCGGGCTTTTTGTCGGGTGTTGGCTGTCAGGCATAACTCCTGAGCGTCTGCGGAGGAATGAACGCTTCCAGCTCATCCTCGACCGCTTCGATAATCCGCTCTACATCGGCAGCGTTCATGACCGTTGCACAAGGAATGCCGGCAATGGCGATCATGGTTTCGCCGCTGGCTCGGTCGAACAGGCGAGCAACCATGCTGCCCGGTGCATCCATGGTCGCCTCGAAACCCATGGGATGAAAATGCCAGCGCATCAGCTGGCAGGCATTTGGAAAAGTAACCTTGCTGAATGAACCTTGATTCATGTGTTGCCCACCTTCTTCATCGAGCGCTTCCTTTAGCTCATGTTAGGAGGGAAGAGCCTTCAATGGCTCAACCGGTGACTGTCTTTAAAAGTAGCACCCGGATGTGAAAATCATGTGGAATTTTTCAGACCGTTCAGCGATTGGTTCAGTTTTTTTGATGCAGGTCATGAGATACGGGCATCTCGGCCAAGGGCCAGCATTGCCGGGCCGGGCATCCCATTGGTCATTGAAGCCCGGACAGAACTTCGGCAAGCTCGATTTTTTCTCGTCGAGTCCTCTATGCACGCCGATGATGATGGTCCGTCGCAAACCCAGGCCACGGGCGACACGGTCATGCGTTACCACCTGCGCTGGAAGCACCGGGATCTGGATGGTGTGATGGCGCTTTATCACCCGGACATTCAGTACAACGACTTTTTCCAGAACCGCGTGATGGGGCTGGATGCGTTGCGCGACTACGTGCGCGACAGTATGCCCCGGGATCCGGATGAGGTGCTGGAGCACTCGGACCGTATTCGACTGGATGGCAACACGGCGTTCATTCAATACCGCATCACCCTTCGCGGCGGTGAAGGGCTGGTGTCGTTTCGGACCAGCGAGGCGATCACCGTGCGTGACGGGCTGATCTGGCGGGTCAATGAATACGCCACCCTTGTACATGAGCAAACATCCGGCAAAGCCGCCCGCAACCTGCGCCCGGCGGTCAGTCGGCTCGGGTTGTCACCGCGACAGCTGAGTTTCATGGCCGAAGACTTGCAGCAGTATTTCCAGGGGCAGCAGCCGTATCTGGATCCCGAACTCGACCTGCAACGGGTGGCGAAGGAGTGCGGTTACAGCCGCAATCAGATTTCCTACCTGTTGAACCAGGTGCTCGGTCAAAGCTTCTACCGTTACGTCAATCAGGCGCGGTTGCAGCATTTGCTCGCGGCACTGGACAGTGCCACTCCACCACTGCGTATCGATGAGCTGGCCTTTGCCGCAGGCTTCAATTCGCTGTCGGCGTTTTACAGCTGTTTCCGCCAGCACACCGGTCTGTCGCCCAAGGCTTACGCCAAACAAATTTCTTTGCGTGCACGCGCGCAAGACGGCCCCTGAGCCCACGCACTAGGATCGACGCCATCGAAGTATTGAGCGGCGGAGTCTTGCATGGCAGCGTGGCGAACGATCAGTTTGTGGATGGATCAACTCGACGAGCCGATGCTGGCGCGCCCGGCGCTGGAACAGGACCTGGACGTCGACGTGGCCATCATTGGCGCCGGGTACACCGGGCTCTGGACGGCGTACTACCTCAAACGCCTGGCGCCGGGACTGAACATCGCCATCGTCGAAGCCCAAACCGCGGGGTTTGGTGCGTCGGGCCGTAACGGCGGCTGGTTGATGGGCAATCTGCTGGGTGAAGACCGCTTGCTCGCCGGACTACCGGCGGAACAACGTCGCGCCTCTTTCGATCTGTTGCACAGGATCCCTGATGAAGTAGAGATCGTCATCGAACGAGAAGGCATTGACTGCGATTACCGCAAGGGCGGGGCGCTTTACTGTGCGGCGCGTTACCCGGAGCAGGAAGCCAGCCTGCGTGATTATCTGGACGCGCTCTACCGCCAAGGGCTGACCGAGGCCGACTACCGCTGGCTCAACACCGAGCAATTGGCGCAACAGATCAGAATTGCCAAACCTTATGGCGGTATCTATGCACCGCACGTGGCGACCATTCACCCGGCAAAGTTGGTGCGAGGTCTGGCACGGACGGTGGAGCGCATGGGGGTCAAAATTTATGAAAACAGCCCGGTCACCCAATGGCAGTCGGGCAGTTTGCGCACCGCCCGCGCGCAGGTTCGCAACCGCTGGATCGTGCCGGCGGTAGAAGGTTACGCAGTCACGTTGCCGCCGCTGGGTCGTTATCAATTGCCCGTGCAGAGTTTACTGGTGGCGACCGAACCGCTGTCCGCCGCGACCTGGGACGACATCGGTCTCAGCCATGGTCAGGCGTTCAGCGAAAGCAGCCGCCAGGTCACCTACGGCCAGCGCACGGCCGACAACCGTCTGGTGTTTGGCGCCCGTGGCGGCTATCAGTTTGCCGGCAAGTTGCGCCATGACTTCGAGCTGAGCGCCAGCGAAGTGCAGTTGCGACGCTACCTGTTCGGTGAACTCTTCCCACAGCTCAAGAACGTGCGAATCACCCACGCCTGGGGCGGCAACCTGGGGATGTCCCGGCGCTTCAAGCCGCACATGCTCTGCGATCAGGCCAGCGGCATCGCCTTGTCGGGCGGTTATGGCGGGGAAGGCTTGGGTGCCAGCAACCTCGGCGGGCGGACGCTGGCCGATCTGATTCTTCGGCGCGATACCGAGTTGGTGCGCCAGCCGTGGGTGATTGCGGAGGGCGGTCTCGACGCGCTCAAGGCCTGGGAGCCGGAGCCCTGCCGCTGGCTGGGCTACAACGCAATCATCCGCAGCTTCGTTCACGAAGACCAGACCCTGGCCAATCCGTCCACCGCGCCCTGGCGTCGCAAACTGGCCGGCCGGGTCGCGGGGTTCATGGAAGGTTTCATGCGCTGAACGGCGATGCACTGATGTTGCCAGCCAACAGCCTCGGCATCTGGGACATCCAGGAAACCGTGCGCAAGACCTACGTTTTGATTTTTTGATCTCTGATTGCCTGCCAGTTCTCCAATAAAAAGAAAACAACCCATACAGGAATCGACCCATGATCCGAAAGACACTGACGCTTGCTCCACTTGCGCTCGTCGCGACCCTCAGTCAGGCCGCCGAGACCGTGAAAATCTACAACTGGTCGGACTACATCGCCCCGGACACCACAAAAAACTTCCAGAAAGAAACCGGTATCGCCTTCAGTTACGACGTCTTCGACAGCAACGAAACCCTGGATGGCAAGTTGATGACCGGCACATCCGGGTATGACGTGGTATTCCCGTCCAACCACTTCATGGCCCGACAGATTGAGGGCGGGGCCCTGAAGAAACTCGACAAGAGCCAGCTGCCGAACTGGAAAAACCTCAACCCGGTGTTGCTCAAAACGTTACAAGCCAACGACCCGGGCAACGAGCATGGCTTCCCGTATTTATGGGGCAGCACCGGCATCGGCTACAACGTGGCCAAGGTCAAGGCTGTGCTGGGCGACAACGCGCCGGTGGATTCCTGGGACCTGATCTTCAAACCCGAGAACATGGCAAAACTGCAAAAGTGCGGCGTGGCGATCCTCGACAACGGGCCCGAACTGTTGCCGGCGGCGTTGAATTACCTGGGGCTGCCGCATCACAGCAAGAACCCCGAAGACTATAAAAAGGCCGAAGCGCTGCTGATGAAAGTCCGGCCCTATGTCAGCTATTTCCACTCGTCCAAATACACCAGCGACCTGGCCAACGGCGATATCTGCGTGGCCGTCGGCTTCTCTGGCGACATTCTCCAGGCGGAAAACCGCGCCAAGGAAGCCGGGAATGGTGTGGACATCGGCTATTCGATTCCCAAGGAAGGCGCGGCCATCTGGTTCGACATGGTCGCCATGCCCGCCGACGCCCCGGACGAGAAAGCCGGTTACGCGTTCATGAACTACCTGCTGCGTCCCGACGTCATGGCCGGCATCAGCAACTACGTGCACTACGCCAACGGCAACGAACAGGCCGACCACCTGATCGATCCGGCGATCAAGAACGACACCAAGGTGTATCCGAGCCCGGAAATGATGGGCAAATTGTTTGCCCTTGAGGCGATGCCGTTGAACATCGACCGGGTGCGGACGCGGGTGTGGAACAAGATCAGGTCCGGTAGCTGATCGGTCTGCCTGCAACACCTCTCGAGTAGCGATGGCAAAAGGCGCGTGCGGTATTACCCGACGCGCCAGTCTGTCATTTGCTGGCGTCCAGCACGACGCGGTAACGCGCCTTGCCACTGCGTAGGTGATCAATGGCGTCGTTGATCCGGCTCATGGGAAAGTGTTCGACCTGCGGCAAGATCTGATGCCGGGCGCAGAACTCAAGCATGGTTGCTGTGTTACTGGGCGAGCCAACCGGCGAGGCGGACACACTCTTTTGTTGGGGCAGGAGGTTGAATACGTGCACTGGAATAGCGCCAGGCACGACGCCGACAAAGTGCAGGCGACCCTTGCCGCGCAGCGTGCCGAGCATGGCCGGCCAGTCGAGGTCGGCGTTGGCGGTGACCAGGAGAAAATCCAGGGTGCCGGCAATGGATTTCAGCGCGTTACTGTCGGTAGAGGCGAGTACGTTGTGTGCCCCCAGGCGCCTGGCTTCGTCCTGTTTGCTCAGCGACGAGGTAAAGGCCGTGACGTCGCAACCCCATGCGTTGAGGAAGCGTAGTGCCAGATGACCGAGGCCGCCGATTCCCACGACACCGACCCGGTCAGTGGGCTTGACGTCGAATTCCACGAGCGGGTTGAACACCGTCGAGCCTGCGCAGAACAGCGGTCCGGCCATGGCCGGGTCAAGTCCGTCCGGTATCGCAAGCGCCCAGGCCCAGTGCGAACGCAGGCGATCGGCGAAGCCGCCGTTGCTGCCGACGATGGTGGGTTGGACTGTGCTGCATAGCTGGTGGGAGCCTTCGATACACGAAGAGCAATGCATGCAACTGCCCTTGTACCAACCGATGCCCACCCGTTGCCCCACTTCGAGACCGCGTACCTGTGCGCCCACTCGCACGATACTGCCGACTACTTCGTGGCCAGGGATAAACGGGTAGTGGCTCAGACCCCATTCGTTATCAATCATCGATTGGTCGGAGTGGCAGACGCCGCAATACTCCACGGCGACTTCCACCTCCTCGGCGCCCAATGGACCGGGGTCGTAGCTATAGCGCTCCAGCGGCGCGCCTGCCGATGTTGCGGCCCAGCCGGTAAAAGTTGTGAGTTCGGTACTGTTGCTCATGGGATACCTCCAGATCAGGAGACAGGGACTTTGGCCGTTCGGATGCGGTGGCCTGGCAAGCCAGAGCGTAATCAGTCTAGCAGGCCGCAATCACGAGCATGGTCTGAGGGCGGTGCCGGGATTAACGGGTCGTCGGAGCCCTGTCGTTGTCCACTGCGGCAACTAACTAGACGTTTAATTTGATTGATATCAATACACTAGCACTGATACTAAGAAGTCCAAAAAAAGAGAGCCAATCAACAAAAAAACAACTTACCAATATTTAATATTTAAATATGAAATTGTCGGACAATCCGGCTGAAACCCTGTACTAAGAACAATCTTTCGACAGCACAAGCAATGTTTGCTGGAGTTCTGCGAAACAGTTCAATTTGACGTCAAAAAAAATGTAGACGTTTGATTTCGAATTGTGTCAGTTTTCATACGCCTTCATTGGGCGAGTGATAGGACGATCTCGCCAGAGATTGTCGTATCGGACAAAAACTGTTCCATTGCTAAACAAGGAAGTGTGTTTATGTCGAAAGTAAAAGACAACGCTATTGATCTTGCCGAACAGGCCTTTGCACCATTGGCTGCCGCCAGTTCTGCCTACAACCAGATCGATAGTTTCAGCCATCAGTATGATCGGGGTGGCAATCTCACGGTCAATGGCAAACCCTCCTTCTCCGTCGACCAGGCCGCTACCCAGCTGCTGCGTGACGGCGCTGCCTACCAGGACAAGGACGGCAGTGGCAAAATCGAACTAACCTACACGTTCCTGACCTCGGCCTCGTCGAGCACCATGAACAAGCACGGCATTACCGGGTTCAGCCAGTTCAATACGCAACAGAAAGCCCAGGCCGTGCTCGCCATGCAATCCTGGGCCGACGTGGCCAACGTCACCTTCACCGAGAAGTCCTCCGGTGGTGACGGTCACATGACCTTCGGCAACTACAGCGGTGGTCAGGATGGCGCAGCGGCATTCGCTTATCTGCCTGGCACGGGCGCCGGTTATGACGGTACTTCGTGGTACCTGACCAACAGCAGCTATACTCCGAACAAGACGCCGGACCTGAACAACTACGGCCGTCAGACCCTGACCCACGAAATCGGTCATACCCTGGGGCTGGCCCACCCTGGCGATTACAACGCCGGTGAAGGTGCACCGACCTACAATGACGCGACTTACGGGCAAGACACCCGCGGTTATAGTGTCATGAGTTACTGGAGTGAAAGCAATACCGATCAGAACTTCAGCAAGGGCGGTGTGGAAGCGTATTCTTCCGGCCCGCTGATGGACGATATCGCGGCCATCCAGAAGCTCTACGGTGCCAACACCACCACCCGTACCGGTGACACCACCTACGGCTTCAACTCCAACGCCGGTCGCGACTTCTTGAGCGCATCTTCCTCGTCGGACAAAGTCGTGTTTTCGGTGTGGGATGCAGGCGGCAAGGACACCCTGGATTTCTCCGGCTTTACCCAGAACCAGAAGATCAACCTCAATGAAGCCTCGTTCTCCGACGTTGGCGGCCTGGTGGGCAACGTGTCCATCGCCAAAGGCGTCACGATCGAGAACGCGATTGGCGGCTCGGGTAGCGACCTGTTGATCGGTAACAGTGTGTCCAACGAACTGAAGGGCGGTGCCGGCAACGACATCCTCTTCGGCGCGGGCGGTGCAGACAAACTGTGGGGCGGCTCGGGTTTGGACACCTTCGTGTTCGCGGCCAGCAGCGACTCCAAGCCAGGCGCGGTCGACCAGATCCTCGATTTCGTCAGCGGCCTGGACAAGATCGACCTGACCGGCATCACCAAAGGCGCGGGCCTGCATTTCGTGAACTCGTTCACCGGTGCGGCAGGCGATGCAGTGTTGACCACTTCGGGCGGCAACAGCCTGTTGTCGGTGGACTTCTCCGGGCACGGCGTGGCTGATTTCCTGGTCAGCACCGTTGGCCAGGCGGCGTTCTCGGACATCGTGGCCTGATTCAAGGCATAAAGGAGGGCGGCGCTTTACGCGTCGTTCTCTGCCCCGATCCAGAGTAAAACGCCCTATGACCCAGAACGCTTTTACCTGCAAAACAACCGCGTGGCTGTTAGCGACGCTGATGATGTTTCTTGGAGAAGTAGCCATGGCAAGCAGTCTGAAATTAGCCGATCCGTCGGAGCTCGCCGGCAAATGGCAAGCCATTTTGAATACCGCGCAAGACTCGCCCGAGTCCCAGGCGCTGCAGGACAAACCGTCGAATGTCTGCACGATAGAGCTTAAATCGGACCAGACCCTGGGTGAGGGGGCCGATTGCTTCAGTGCCTGGCTGAACAAATCGGCGATGGGCTGGTTCCCGGAGCCGGACGGCATTGCCGTGACCGGGGAAGAAGGCTCAAGAATTGTGTTTTTCAGCCGACAGCATGAGGGGTTTTATAAAAGCACCTTGAAGTCGGGGCTGATTATTACGCTCACGCGCGCAGCGCAATAAGCGAAAGGCGTCGGACCGACGACAGGTACTGAATATAAAGACCGTTGTTGCAGTTATAAGCAGCAGATCAATAACCAAGACTCTTTAAAGTCCACAAAGAGTTGTTATTAATCTGTCAGCAATAACCGGCAAAAGAATGTCTCGACCCGCGTGCGGACAGTTAATTGGAACCTTGCCAAGTGAGGCGAGGCTTAATACCTCAGGAAAAACCAATGAAGATGGCGAAGAGCCCGGCCACCGCACCGTTATTCAAGGCACTGGGCGACTATAAGAGCATCTTGATCAGCGTCGGCTGCTTTACCGCATTGATCAACGTTCTGATGTTGGTCCCGTCGATTTATATGCTCCAGGTTTATGACCGGGTGCTGTCGTCGCAAAACGAAACCACACTGGCGATGTTGTCGCTGATGGTGGTCGGGTTCTTCGCCTTCATCGGGTTGCTGGAGACCGTGCGCAGTTTCATCGTCATCCGTATCGGCAGCCAACTGGAACGCCGTTTCAACCTGCGGGTGTATCAGGCTGCTTTCGAGCGCAACCTGTTCAAGGGTGAGGGCAACGCCGGGCAATCCCTGGGCGACTTGACCCATATTCGCCAGTTTGTCACCGGTCCGGCGCTGTTTGCCTTCTTCGATGCGCCATGGTTTCCGGTCTATCTGTTTGTGATTTTCCTGTTTAACGTCTGGCTCGGCGTATTGGCCACCGCAGGGGCGGTGCTGCTGATCGGGCTGGCCTGCCTCAACGAGGCCATGACCAAAAAGCCTTTGGGCGAAGCGGCAGGGTTTTCCCAGAAATCCAGCCAACTGGCCACCAGTCATCTGCATAACGCCGAAACCATTCAAGCCATGGGCATGCTTGGTGCATTGCGCAAGCGCTGGTTCGGGGTGCACTCGCGTTTTCTCGGCCTGCAGAATCAGGCCAGCGATACCGGCGCGGTCATCAGTTCCTTGAGCAAAACCCTGCGCCTGTGCCTGCAATCCCTGGTCTTGGGGTTGGGCGCCTTGCTGGTGATCAAGGGCGACATGACCGCCGGGATGATGATCGCCGGCTCCATTTTGATGGGCCGGGTGCTGAGCCCTATCGATCAGTTGATTGCCGTGTGGAAACAGTGGAGCGGCGCCAAACTCGCGTACCGCCGCCTCGACGCCTTGCTGCAAGCCTTTCCTGCGAGTGACGAGGCCATGGCGCTGCCGGCGCCGAAAGGCCAGATCACGTTCGAGCAAGTCAGCGCCGGCCCGCCGGGGCAGCGGGCAGCGACCTTGCACATGGTCAATTTCAACCTCGGCGCCGGCGAAGTGCTGGGCGTGCTCGGGGCTTCCGGCTCCGGTAAGTCGACCCTGGCACGGGTGCTGGTCGGCGTCTGGCCGACGCTGGGCGGCACGGTGCGCCTCGATGGCGCGGACATTCATCGCTGGAACCGCGACGACCTCGGCCCTTACATCGGCTATCTGCCCCAGGACATCGAATTGTTCAGTGGCAGCATCGCCGAGAACATCGCCCGATTCCGTGAGGCAGACCCGCAAAAAGTCGTCGAAGCCGCGCAACAGGCTGGCGTCCATGAATTGATTCTGCGCATGCCCCAGGGCTACGACACCGTGCTCGGCGAAGACGGCAGCGGTTTGTCCGGTGGCCAGAAGCAACGCGTGGCCCTGGCTCGTGCGTTGTACGGTCATCCGAGCCTGGTGGTACTGGATGAACCGAACTCCAACCTCGATACCGTCGGCGAAGCGGCACTGGCCGGCGCCATCGCACACATGAAGGCCCGGGGCACCAGCGTGATTCTGGTCACCCATCGTTCTTCGGCCTTGGCCCAGGCCGACAAGTTGCTGGTGCTCAACGAAGGTCGCTTGCAAGCCTTCGGCCCAAGCCAGGAAGTGCTCAAGGCGCTTGCCGGCAACCCGTCGGCTACCCAGGAACAATCACGTGAAAAAGCCGCGCAGGCACCGGGCGGGCTCAGCATGAGCCGGCAGTATCAGCCCACGACCAGGAATTCGGGTGTATGAGCAGCACACGCATGAACAACGACAGCGAAGCGACGATGGAACACGATTACATTGCCGAACGCCCTGAGCGCGATGCCCGTTTCTTCGCCCGCATGGGTTGGATTCTGGCGATTGTCGGCGCCGGCAGTTTTTTCACTTGGGCGAGCCTCGCGCCACTCGATCAAGGCATCCCGGTGCAGGGCACCGTGGTGGTCTCGGGCAAGCGCAAGGCCGTGCAATCGATGAGCAACGGCGTGATCAGCCAGATTCTGGTGCGTGAAGGCCAAGTGGTGAAACAAGGCCAGCCGCTGTTCCGCCTCGACCAGACTCAGGTCGCGGCCGACGTGCAATCGCTGCAAGCGCAATACCGCATGGCGTGGGCCAGCCTGGCGCGCTGGCAGAGTGAACGGGACAACCTCAAGCAGGTGAATTTCCCCGCTGAACTGAGCAACGATCCCGATCCGCGCCTGGCGCTGGTGCTTGAAGGCCAACGGCAATTGTTCAGCAGCCGCCGCGAAGCGTTTTCCCGTGAGCAAGGCGCTTTGCGCGCGAACATCGAAGGCGCCAGCGCGCAACTGGCCGGCATGCGCCGCGCGCGCACTGACCTGACGGCCCAGGCCAGTTCCCTGCAACAACAGTTGAGCAATCTGCAGCCCTTGGCAGACAACGGCTACATCCCGCGCAACCGCTTGATGGAGTACCAGCGTCAGCTGTCGCAAGTGCAGCAACAACTGGCAGAGAACACCGGCGAAAGCGGCCGGGTGGAGCAGGGCATCCTCGAATCCCGACTGAAGCTGCAACAGCACAGCGAGGAATACCAGAAGGAAGTGCGCAGCCAACTGGCCGACGCGCAGCTCAAAAGCGTGACCCTGGAAGAGCAGCTGACTTCCGCCGGCTTCGACCTGCAACACAGCGAAATCGTCGCCACCGCCGATGGCATTGCGGTCAACCTTGGGGTTCATACCGAAGGCGCGGTAGTACGCCAGGGCGAAAACCTGCTGGAGATTGTCCCGCAAGGCACCAGCCTGGAAGTGGAAGGGCACTTGCCGATCAACTTGATCGACAAGGTCGGCACGCACTTGCCGGTGGACATTCTGTTCACCGCGTTCAACCAGAGCCGTACCCCGCGAGTGCCGGGCGAAGTCAGCCTGATCTCCGCCGACCAAATGGTCGATGAGAAAACCGGTGCGCCGTATTACGTGCTGCGCAGCAGCGTCAGCGATCAGGCGATGGAAAAACTCAACGGCCTGGTGATCAAGCCTGGCATGCCGGCAGAAATGTTCGTGCGCACCGGTGAACGTTCACTCCTCAACTATCTGTTCAAACCGCTGCTCGACCGGGCAGGCTCCGCGTTGACCGAGGAATAAGGATGTTCGGTTGTATGAATAAGCTTTCCCTGCTCGCAGCGACCCTGGCGTTGCTGACGTGCAACAGCGCAATGGCCATGGGGCCGTTCGACATCTACGAGCAAGCGTTACGCAATGATCCGGTGTTCCTCGGTGCCATCAAGGAGCGCGATGCCGGCCTCGAAAACCGCGACATCGGCCGCGCCGGGCTGTTGCCGAGGCTGGGTTACAACTACAACAAGGGGCGTAACTCCTCCAAGGCCACCAATCTGAATGCCCGCGGTAACAGCCAGAGTGAAGATCGCAACTACAGCAGTTACGGCTCGACCCTGACCCTGCAACAGCCGTTGCTCGATTACGAGGCTTACGCTGCGTATCGCAAAGGCGTGGCGCAATCGCTGTTCGCCGATGAAAACTTCCGTGGCAAGAGCCAGGAACTGCTGGTTCGCGTGCTGGAGAATTATACCAAGGCGCTGTTCGCCCAGGACCAGATTGACATCGCGCGCGCGAAGAAAAAAGCCTTCGAGGAGCAGTTCCAGCAGAACGAGCAGATGTTCCGCCAAGGGGAAGGCACGCGCACCGACATCCTCGAAGCCGAGTCACGTTACGAGCTGGCGACCGCCGAGGAAATCGAGGCGCGGGACGAACAGGATGCGGCTCTGCGGGAACTGGGCGCCCTGGTGGGTGTAGCCGCCATCGACATTGGCGACCTGACGCCACTGGATCAGAACTTCCAGACCTTCACCCTGCAACCGGCCAACTACGACACCTGGCACGAGATGGCGGTGGCCAATAACCCGAACCTGGCTTCCCAGCGCCAGGCGGTGGAAGTGGCGCGCTATGAAGTCGAACGCAACCGCGCCGGGCACCTGCCGAAAGTCAGCGCCTACGCCTCGATGCGCCAGAACGAATCGGAAAGCGGCAACACCTACAACCAGCGCTACGACACCAACACCATCGGTATTGAAGTCAATATGCCGCTGTACGCCGGTGGTGGCGTCTCGGCCTCGACCCGGCAGGCCAGCCGCAACATGGAACAGGCTGAGTACGAGCTGGACGGCAAGACCCGGGAAACCTTGATCCAGCTGCGCCGCCAGTTCAGCGCCTGCCTGTCGGGGGTCAACAAGCTGCGCGCTTATCAGAAGGCCCTGACCTCGGCCGAAGCGCTGGTGGTCTCGACCAAACAAAGCATTCTGGGTGGTGAACGGGTCAACCTCGACGCATTGAATGCCGAACAACAACTATTTACCACCCGCCGGGATCTGGCGCAGGCACGCTACGACTATCTGATGGCCTGGACCAAATTGCATTACTACGCGGGCACCTTGAACGAACAGGACTTGGCCAAGGTGGATGAGGCGTTCGGCCAGGGCGCGAGGGCACAGTAGCCGTTAGAAAACAGTGTGGCGAGGGAGCTTGCTCCCGCTGGGCTGCGAAGCAGACCCAATGGCGGTTGCTGCGCAACCGAACGGGAGCAAGCTCCCTCGCCACAGAATCACAGCAACACCTCGCCCCTGGGACCGGGGCCTAGAACTCTAAAAACGCCAAGAAAGCGAGATTTCATGCACATGGACGTACAGATCAAGCCGATGTCGGTCGGCACGCTGCTGCTCTTGATTTCATCAGCGCCGGGTTCGGCCCTGGCGCAGTACCTGGAAACCGGCACCCTCGGTGACCCGGCCAGTTGGCGTTCGGCGGAGTTCCAGCGCGATTGGGGCCTGGGGCGGATGCAGGCCGATCAAGCCTATGCCGCCGACATCACCGGCAAAGGCGTGAAAATCGG
The DNA here is from genome assembly GCF_059422365.1 of Pseudomonas sp. GW821-FHT01E10. Classification (NCBI taxonomy): domain Bacteria; kingdom Pseudomonadati; phylum Pseudomonadota; class Gammaproteobacteria; order Pseudomonadales; family Pseudomonadaceae; genus Pseudomonas; species Pseudomonas sp. GW821-FHT01E10. The sequence continues at coordinate 185,195 of NZ_JBWKWT010000009.1, read as the reverse complement.
CGCGCTGGATTCCGGTTTCGATTCCAGCCATCCCGAATTCGCCGCAGATCGTTATCACGCGGTGACGGCCAGCGGCAGCTATGTCGATGGTTCAGCGCTCAATATCGACGGCACGCTCAACGCCCACAACGACTCCCACGGTACCCACGTCACCGGCACCATGGGCGCGTCCCGGGATGGCAGCGGCACGCACGGTGTGGCGTTCAACGCGCAAATCTACGTCGGCAACACCAACAAGAACGACAGTTTCCTGTTCGGTCCCACCCCCGACCCGCGCTACTTCACAGCTGGACCTGAGCGGCAGCCTCGGTTGGCAGCACAACCTGAGCAACACCGATTCCGAAGAACACCTGGCGTTTGCCAGCGGTGGCGCACCGTTCGCGGTGCAGAGCTCGCCGCTGGTTCGTGATGCGGCGCTGGTGGGCGCCCATGCCTGCCTGGTCTTGAGTCGGGACATTCGGTTGAACCTCGATTACACCGGCCAACTGGCCAGCCGCGAGAAGAGCCATGGAGTAGGGCTGAGTCTCAATTGGCAGTTTTAGTAGCAGGACAAGACACGCCTTTGAAGGCCCAAGGATCTTTGCAACACAACTAAGGACGGTAGCTTGATGGATAACAAGTACAACAAACTTGCCTTGCTCTGTGCACTGGCAACCCTGGGCACCGCACACGCGGCACCCTACGTGGAAAACGGCAGGGTCGGTGACCCGAACAGTTGGCGCAGCGCGGAGTTCAACGCCGACTGGGGGCTGGGGGCGATCAACGCTCAGGATGCCTATGCGGCCGGTTACACCGGCAAAGGGGTGAAACTGGGGATCTTCGACCAGCCGGTCTACGCCTTGCACCCGGAGTTTTCCGGGGCCAACAAGGTAATAACCCTGGTCACCAGCGGCATCCGCGAGTACACCGACCCATACATTCCGGTCAAAGCCGGGGACGCCTTTCTCTATGACGGTTCGCCTTCAGTAGGTTCCAACGGCAAACTCGGCGCCCACGGCACCCACGTTGGCGGGATCGCCGCGGGCAGTCGCGATGGCGGACCGATGCACGGCGTCGCCTTTGGCGCGCAAATCATCAGCGCTGACAACGGCGACCCAGGCCCGGAAGACGGCATCATCCGTGGCAACGACGGCGCGGTGTACAAGGCCGGCTGGGACGCCCTGATCGCCAGCGGCGCGCGGATCATCAACAACAGCTGGGGCATCGGCATCACCGACCGCTTCGACCTCGGAGGCCGGGACCCGGCATACCCGCACTTCACCGTGCAGGACGCGCAGCTGCAATTCAACGAAATCCAGACCTTGCTCGGGACCAAACCCGGCGGTGCCTACGACGGCGCCATTGCGGCGGCCCGCAGCGGCATCGTCACGATCTTCGCCGCCGGCAACGATTACAACCTCAACAACCCGGACGCCATCGCCGGCCTCGGTTACTTCGTCCCCCAGATCGCGCCGAACTGGATGACCGTCGCCGCGTTGCAGAAGAACCCGGACATCAACAGCCCCGACCTCTACACCATCAGCACCTTCTCGTCGCGCTGCGGCTACACCGCGAGTTTCTGCGTGTCGGCACCGGGCAGCCGCGTCTATAGCTCGATCATCAGTGGCACCAATGCCGATAACCTGACCACCGGCTACGCCAACTACAACGGTACCTCGATGGCGGCGCCGCACGTTGCCGGCTCGGTGGCAGTGTTGATGGAACGCTTCCCGTACATGACCGGCGCGCAAGTTGCCAGCGTGCTGCGCACCACCGCCACCGACCTCGGCGCACCCGGCGTCGACGCACTGTACGGCTGGGGCATGATCAACCTGCGCAAAGGCATCGATGGCCCGGCGATGTTCGTCACCGAGCAGGACATTCCCGAGGAGTTCCGCATCAACGGCGCCTACGGCTCCAGCCAGTTTGTCGCGGACTTGCCGGGTATCGGCGCGATCATCGACGCTGGCAAACCCACCGAGCGTGTGTGCAATGACGTGCATTGCGGGCTCGACTATTGGCGTAACGACATTTCCGGCCATGGCGGCCTGACCAAGCAGGGCATCGGCACGCTGGTGCTGACCGGCGCCAACACCTACACCGGCCCGACCCTGGTCAATCAGGGCCGATTGGCGATCAACGGTTCGCTGCTGTCGGCCGTCACCGTCAACAACAGCGGCATCCTTGGCGGTAACGGCAGCATCGCGGCACTGACCGCGAAAAGCGGCGGTACTGTAGCCCCCGGCAATTCCATCGGCACCTTGCAGGTGGCGGGCGACGTGACCTTCGAACCTGGTTCGACCTACGCCGTAGAACTGTCGCCCACCAGCAGCGACCGGATCATCGCCGGCGGCAAGGCGATCATTGACGGCGCAACGGTCAGCCTGTCGCTGGAAAACAGCCCGACGCTGCTGACCACCGGCGAGGCGAAAACCCTGCTCGGCAATCAGTACAACATCCTGCAAGCGGCCGGCGGAATCGAAGGGCGCTTCGGAGCAGTGCTGCCGGATTACCTGTTTATCGGTGGCACCCTCGACTACGCGGCCAACGGCATTCAACTGGCCGTCGAGCGTAATGCGACGTCCTTCACCAGCGTTGGCCAAACCCCGAACCAACGCGCCGTGGCCGCTGCCGCCGAGCAACTGGGCGCAGGCAATCCGCTGTACGAAACCCTGCTGCTGTCGCCGACCGCAGCTGTCGCGCAACAAGCGTTCCAGCAGCTGTCTGGCGAGATTCATCCGGCGATCGGCACGCTGCTGATCAACGACAGCCACTACCTGCGCGATGCCGTCGGCGACCGTTTGCGCGAGCATGATCTGTTCGACGCCGGCGCACCGACCGATGACCGCAGCAATGCCTGGCTCAAAGTGCTCGGCGCCTGGGGCAAGAGCGATGGCGGGCATGACAACGCCAGTTCTAACAGCTCCATTGGCGGGTTGCTGGTCGGTATCGATGGCTTGATCACTGAAGATACGCGCTTGGGTTTCGTCACTGGTTACAGCGACAGCTCATTGAGCATGGGCGATGGCACGCACTCTTCAGCTTCGGTCGACAGCTATCACTTGGGCGCCTACCTGGGCCATGAGATCGACGCGCTGCGCCTGAGTGTCGGCGGCGCTTACAGCTGGCATCGCATCGACGTCAAACGCGACCTGCAATTCGGTGACGTCAGCGGCAAGCAGAAATCCAAACGCGATGCGACCACCACACAACTGTTCACCGAAGCGGCCTATCGCCTGGACCTGCAACCGCTGGCACTGGAGCCGTTCGCCAACCTGGCCTACGTGCATTTGAACAGCGACAGCTTCAGCGAAAAAGGTGATGCCGCCGCACTCAAGGGCGGTGAAAACAACCGCGATGCGGTGCTCTCGACCCTCGGCCTGCGGGCGAGCAAAGCCATTGCGCTGTCCGACCAGCATCAGTTGGAACTGTCCGGCACGCTCGGCTGGCAGCACAACCTGAGCAGCACCCGTTCCGAAGACCACCTGGCCTTCGTCAACGGCAACACCGCGTTCAGCGTGCAAAGCGTGTCGATGGACCGCGATGCCGCGGTGGTCGGCGCCCGTGCCGGACTGGCGCTGGGCCGCGATACCCGTTTGAACCTGGATTACAACGGGCTGCTCGGCTCCCGGGAAAAAGACCACGGTGTGGGCCTGACCCTGGACTGGCAGTTCTGATTTGACGCAAAGGAAGCCACAACATGGGACTGTTTGATTACAAAAATGCCGGCAGTGCGGCCGGCAAGGCGTTGTACTCCGACGCGATCGCGCTGACGCTCTACGCGTACACGCCCACCGGCCAGCCACTGCCAGCGACCGCTTGGGCGCCGATTGGCGCTGCAGCCCTGGGCTATCAGGGCAAGGTGGGGCCTCAAGGCACCTTCTATGGCGAGAAGGACGGTTTCACCAGCGCCGAAGCCGAAATCCTCGGTAAATACGACGGGGCAGGGCAGCTGATCGGCCTCGGCATTGCGTTCCGTGGCACTGGCGGCCTGGGTTACAGCGACACCTTCGGCGACATGAAAAACAACCTGCTGGCCGCGGTCGGACCGGCGGATTACGCGAGCAACTACGCGAAAAACGCCTTCGATACCTTGCTCAAAAGCGTCGCCGCGTTTGCCATCGCCCACGGCCTGAGCGCAACGGACGTGCTGGTCAGCGGGCACAGTCTCGGTGGGCTGGGGGTCAACAGCCTGGCGGAGTTGAGCGGCAATAACTGGGGCGGTTTCTTCAAGGACGCCAACTACATCGCCTTCGCCTCGCCAACCCAAAGCGCCACCGGCAACAACGTGCTGAACATCGGTTACGAGAACGACCCGGTGTTTCGCGTGCTCGACGGCACCACTTTCAGCAGTGGCTCGCTGGGCAAGCACGACGGTCATCAGGATTCGGCGACCAACAACATCGTCAACTTCAATGACCAGTACGCGTCCACCGCGCAGAACCTGGTGCCGTTCAGCATCCTCAACCCGCTGAACTGGTCGGCCCACGGCTCGTTGGGCTATGCCGACGGTTTGAACCGGGTGATCGACTCGCGCTTCTACGACCTCACCGACAAGGACTCGACGCTGATCGTGTCCAACCTGTCGGAGTCGTCCCGAGGCACCACCTGGGTCGAGGACCTGGGCCGCAGCGGCGAGCCCCACACCGGCAGCACGTTCATCATCGGCACCGACAGTAATGACTGGCTCAAGGGCGGCGCCGGCAATGACTTCATCGAAGGTCGAGACGGTAACGACCGGTTCCGCGATGACGGCGGCTACAACCTGCTGCTGGGCGGCAAGGGCAGCAACACCTTCGAGCTGCAGAAGCCGTTGCAGAACTTCAGCTTTGCCAATGACGGCGACGGCACCCTGTATGTGCGCGACGCCTACGGCGGCATCAGCATGACCCGCGACATCGGCGCGCTGGTGAGCAAGGAGTCGGGTTCGTGGTGGGGCAGCAAGGAGGTGACCTACAACGTCACCGCCAATGGCTTGCTCAATGGCACGGAACTGACCCACTACAACCATTCGCTCAACGGCGACGCCTACGGCAACACGCTGGTGGCCAGCGTCGACGGTGACTGGCTGTTCGGCAATGCCGGCGACGACCTGCTGCGCAGCGATAAAAGCCATGTGACCTTCGTCGGCGGCACGGGCAATGACGTGATGCATGCCTCGGGCGGCGGCAACACCTTTTTGTTCAGCGGCGCCTTCGGTTTCGACGCGATCAATGGCTACCAGGGCAGCGACAAACTGGTGTTTATGGGCGTCCAGGGCGCGGGGCAGGGCTATGACTACACCCAGCACGCTTCACAGGCCGGCAACGACACGGTGCTGAAGATTGGCGATTACGCCGTGACGCTGGTGGGGGTGGGACTGGATAACCTGTCGGCTTCGGGGATTACGTTTGCGTAAAGGCGGCATGCACTAGAGGCTCCGGGGCGCCTCGTGATCGAGGCGTCCTGGCTGTGAGCTATCTCTGACAATTCCAACAAAGAGAGAGGCAATAGCAATGGGTGTGTATGACTACAAGAACTTCGGCGCAGCAGACTCCAAGGCGTTGTTCAGCGACGCCATGGCGATCATGCTGTATTCCTATCACAACCTCGACAACGGTTTCGCCACCGGTTACCAGCAAAACGGTTTCGGCCTGGGCTTGCCGGCCACCCTCGTGACCGCGCTGATCGGCGGCACCGACTCCCAGGGCGTGATTCCCGGCATTCCCTGGAACCCCGATTCGGAAAAGGCCGCGCTCGACGCCGTGCAAAAGGCCGGCTGGACCCCGATCACGGCCACGCAACTGGGCTATGACGGCAAGACCGACGCTCGCGGAACCTTCTTCGGCGAGAAGGCCGGTTACACCAGCGCGCAAGTGGAGATCCTCGGCAAGTACGACGCCCAGGGTCATCTCACGGAAATCGGCATTGCCTTTCGTGGCACCAGCGGCCCAAGGGAAATCCAGATCGGCGATTCCATCGGTGATGTGATCAACGATCTGCTGGCGGCGCTCGGCCCCAAGGATTACGCAAAAAACTACGCGGGCGAAGCCTTCGGCAATTTGCTCGGCAAAGTCGCGGCGTTTGCCCAGGCCAATGGCCTGGCAGGCAAGGACGTGCTGGTCAGCGGCCACAGCCTCGGCGGGTTGGCCGTCAACAGCCTGGCGGACTTGAGCAGCGAAAAATGGTCCGGGTTCTATCAGGATTCCAACTACATCGCCTACGCCTCACCGACCCAAAGCAGCAGCGACAAAGTGCTGAACATCGGTTATGAAAACGACCCGGTGTTCCGCGCGCTCGATGGCTCGTCGTTCAACCTGGCTTCGGTGGGCGTGCACGACGCTCCCAAGGATTCAGCGACCGATAACATCGTCAGCTTCAACGACCATTACGCCTCGACGGCGTGGAATGTGTTGCCGTATTCCATCACCAACATCGCCACCTGGATTTCACACTTGCCCACCGGTTACGGCGACGGCATGACCCGGGTGCTGGAGTCCAAGTTCTACGACCTGACCAGCAAGGACTCGACGATCATCGTCGCCAACCTCTCGGACCCGGCGCGAGCCAACACCTGGGTCCAGGACTTGAACCGCAACGCCGAAACCCACAAAGGCAGCACCTTCATCATCGGCAGCGACGGCAATGACCTGATCCAGGGCGGCAAGGGCAACGACTACATCGAAGGCCGCGACGGTAACGACACCTTCCGCGACAGTGGTGGCTACAACATCCTGTTGGGCGGCAAGGGCAGCAACGTGCTGGACCTGCAGCAGTCGGTGAAGAACTTCGTCTTCGCCAATGATGGTGCCGGCAACCTGTACGTGCGCGACGCCAATGGCGGCATCAGCATCACCCGCGACATCGGTAGCATCGTCACCAAGGAGCCGGGGTTGCTCTGGGGCGTGTTCAAGGATGACGTGACCCACAGCGTCACCGCCAATGGCCTCACCGTCGGCAGCAACCTGACCCAGTACGCCTCGAGCGTGAAGGGCACCACCGGCACCGACACCCTCAAGGCCCATGCAACGGGCGACTGGTTGTTTGGCCTGGACGGCAATGACCACTTGATCGGCAGCGCCGGCAACGATGTGTTTGTCGGCGGGGCGGGTAATGACCTGATCGAGTCGGGCGGCGGGATTGATACTTTCCTGTTCAGCGGCGCGTTTGGCCAGGACCGGGTGGTGGGCTACCAGGCCAACGACAAACTGGTGTTCCTCGGGGTTCAGGGCGTTGCGCCAAACGACGACTTCCGTGCCCATGCCACTGCGGTGGGGCAGGATACGCTGCTGACGTTTGGCAGTGATTCGGTGACCCTGGTAGGCGTTGGGCTGGACAGTTTGTCCAGCAGCGGCATTGTGATCGCCTGAGGGTGAGGCGGCGCCGGTAAGGGCCTCTTCGCGAGCAAGCTTCGCTCCTACATTGGAATCCATTTCCCCTGTAGGAGCGAGGCTTGCCCGCGAAGAACGATAACGCGGTAATCCTGCCTGTCCCCGTGACTCACTGGCCACTCCCGGACTCCAATACCTGCCTCAACAGCAACTGGCCCTAAAGCATCAGCCCATCCACGCGTTATCCTTATGACGCCGGTGCTGCATGCCGCCATTGAGTACAGGAGATTTTGCAACGTGAGTAACAGCAAGAGGTACACCTTCGGTCTGGCGCTGGCCTTGTTATCGGCAGCCGCCGCCGCAGAACTGCCTCAGAGCTCGATTCTGACCCGTTACGGGGTCACCTCCGATCAACTGCCGAAACCGCCAGCAACCGAAACCGCCAAGCCCATCGAAGAAAAAAGCCGCTTCCAGCTCCAGCCGGAACAGCCCTGGGTGACGTTGCGCCTGGGCGACGGCAAACAACCAGAGAAGACTGGCAATATCAGCATCGACCGTTCGATGCAGCAGGAACTGGAACGCTGCCAGCGCATGCAGGAACAACTGATCCGGCGTGGCGGGCAATACATTTCCTGCGATAACAGTATTCCGGGCACCCACTAAACACCGAGCGACCGTTATGGCATGGGCGTTCAATAACCCTGCGCGCGATCGATCTCGCCGAGCATCGGCTCACCCCGTTGATGCCGGCGGATGTTCTCCAGCAATACCCCGAACGCGCTTTCCGGCTGGGTCATCGCGGCGATATGCGGTGTCAGCAGAATCTGCGGGTGGTGCCAGAACGGATGATCTACCGGTGCCGGTTCCTGTTGCAGCACATCAAGGACTGCGCCGCTCAAGTGCCCGCTGTCCAGCGCTTCCAGCAGATCCTCTTCGATCAAATGCCCACCACGGCCCATGTTGATCAGCGCCGCGCCCTTGGGCAGTTGCTCAAACAGGTTGCGATCAAGAATGCCCTGGGTCTGTTCGGTCAGCGGCAACACACACAACAGAATGTCGCACTGGCTGAGGAACGCCGACAGTTGCGCGTTGCCGGCATAGCAATCGACCCCCGGAATGTGATGGGCACTGCGCGCCCAGCCGGACAAGGCAAAGCCCAGCGGTTGCAAGGTCGCCAGAATCTGCTGCGCCTGGGCGCCGAGCCCCATGACCCCGACCCGACGTTTGGCCGCCGGTTGCAACAAGTGCGCCTGCCAGCAGCGGGCCATTTGTTGCTGGCGGTAGCGCAGCATGTCGCGGTGCAGGCTGAGTACGGCAAAAGTCGCGTATTCGCACATGCCACGGGTGATGCCCGGATCCAGCAGACGCACCACCGGCAAGCTCGCCGGCAAGCGACCGAGGTCGAGTTGATCGACGCCGGCGGACAGGGCAAACAGCACTTGCAGATTCGGCAGCACAACGTCGAGATCGTCAGGTGCCTGCCACGCGGCCAGGTATTGAATGTCCTTCGGGTCGCCGATGTCCGGCCAGGCGCGCCATTCAATATCCGGGGCGTGTTCGGCAAACAGCGCTTGCCACTGTTTGCCGCGCACAGGGTCAGCTTTATACAGCAGGGCCATGGGCATTTCCTGAAAGGTGAAGGGGCTGCCCATCATCGCGCAATACCAGCGCAGGATCTGTCGAAAGCAGCGGCTTTAACGGGTTGTGTGATCTTGTATCGACCCGGCATCGGCAGATTCGGCGGGCTGAAGGAATCTGCCGTTTGGCGGGGTGAAAACAGTCGATCCGAATTTCTCAGGGGGCAAGTTCGGCGTAGTTCGTTTCGCGCAAGCCTTAACCTGAACACCATCGCAACCACTTCCCGGTTGCCGGACTCACGATGGGAAATGCCATGAATAGCAAAGTCGACGAAACCCCTCATTTGCTCCGTCAGCGCGATCAATTCGTGCCACGTGGCCTGGTTACCGCGCATCCGTTGGTGATCGATCGGGCCCTGGGTTCAGAATTGTGGGACGTGGACGGCAAGCGCTACCTGGACTTTGTCGGCGGTATCGGTGTGCTTAACATCGGTCACAACCACCCGAAGGTGGTCGCGGCGGTGCAGGCGCAGTTGCAAAAAATCTCCCACGCCTGTTTTCAGGTGGTGGCCTATAAGCCTTATCTCGACCTGGCCCAGCGCCTGTGCGAAATGATCGGCGGCCAGGACGCTTATAAAGCAGCGTTCTTCACCTCCGGCGCCGAAGCGGTGGAAAACGCGGTGAAGATTGCCCGCGCCCACACCAACCGCTCGGCGGTAATCGCCTTTCGTGGTGGGTTCCATGGCCGGACCTTGCTCGGCACCACGCTGACCGGCATGAGCCAGCCGTATAAACAGAACTTCGGGCCGTTCGCGCCGGAGGTCTTCCACACCCCGTATCCGAATGCCTATCGCGGTGTCACCAGCGACATGGCGCTCAAGGCACTGGACGAGTTGCTGGCGACCCAAGTGGCGCCTGAGCGGGTCGCGGCGATCATCATCGAACCGGTGCAGGGCGATGGCGGTTTCCTTGCGGCACCGGCGGAGTTTCTTCAGGCCCTGCGCGCCCTGACTGAAAAGCACGGCATCGTGCTGATCCTCGATGAGATCCAGACCGGTTTCGGGCGTACCGGCAAATGGTTCGGTTTCCAGCACGCCGGGATTCAGCCGGATCTGGTCACCGTGGCCAAGAGCCTGGCCGGCGGTTTGCCGCTGTCCGGTGTGGTCGGCAAAGCCGAGATCATGGACGCGCCATTGCCCGGCGGCCTCGGCGGTACTTACGGCGGTAACGCGCTGTCGTGCGCGGCGGCGCTGGCGGTGATCGAGGCCTACGAGCAAGAGCAGTTGCTGGCCCGTGGCGAAGCGTTGGGCGAGCGTCTGCGTCAGGGACTGTTGCGCTTGCAGGCCCGTTACCCACGGATCGGCGACGTGCGCGGCAGCGGCTTCATGCTGGCGATCGAGCTGATCAAGGATGACGAGGCACGGACCGCGGATGCCGACCTCAACCAACGACTGATCGATGAAGCCCGGGCCGGTGGCCTGTTGGTAATCAAGTGCGGCGTGCAACGCAACGTGTTGCGTTTCCTCGCGCCACTGGTGACCAGCGAAGCACAGATCGATGAAGCGTTGCAGATTCTCGACGCGGCACTGGCACGAGTCTTGAACTGAGCTCACGCCAGCTCACGGGCGCTGCCACACGGCATCGCCCGTGAGCATTTATGGAGCATGGATTGATGGAATGCATCATCGGAGGCTTTACACACCATGGGGCTGACTGATTATCGAGCGTTGCTGATCGATTGCGATGAGGTGCTGGTGGATCGCGATTCCGGAGTCTGGGCGGCGTTGCAGCCGCTGCTCGACAGCCGTGGCGGTCACCCGGACAAGGCACAGGTGCTGGCCGAATTCAGCGAGGTGGTGCGGGCGCTGTACCCGCGTTTCGGCGAGTTGGGCTTCAGTGGTTTGCTGTGTTTCGCCCACCGTCAATTGGCCGAGCGCTGGGCGTTGAAAGCCAGTTGGGAGGAGGGCATGAGCTTCGCCCGGTCCGTCGTCGGCTGGTCGTTGTTCGAGGATGCACCCGGCGCCATGCTGTACTTGCGCAAGTTCTATCGCCTGCTGGTGCATGGCGACCGTGACGCCGAAGATCGCGGCCTGCTGTGCGAACGCCTGGGGATTATGCCCGACGATTTTATTTCCCTGGCAAGCGACCCATTGCAGGACCATGACTGGCTGGCGGCCAATGACCTTGATGCCAACACCATCCTCCAGGTAACCCGGCCTGGCGCCCGGCAACCGGGGGCGGGGGCGGTCTGCCTGATCTGTCGCGGCCGGGCCAGACAACCGTCGCCGTGCGCGGCGGATTACTGCATTAACAGCATGGCGGATCTGGTGGCTCAGCATCAGCTGTCTTTACGGCGCTGATTTTGCTAGAAGATTGTCTTACAAACGGCAGTCAAGAGGTACGCAATGGAAGGTTTAGTAAAACTGGACCGAATCGACATCAGCATCCTGGTTGAGCTGCAAAAGGACGGGCGCATGACCAACGTCAGCCTGGCCGATGCCGTGGGCCTGTCGGCCAGCCCCTGCCTGCAACGGGTCAAGCGGCTGGAGTCGGCCGGGTATATTTCCAGCTACAAGGCTCACCTGAACCTGGCCAAGATCACCGACTCGGTCACGGTGTTCACCGAGATCACCTTGAGCGACCACAAGCGCGAAGACTTCGCCAAGTTCGAGTCCAATATCCGTCTGGTCGACGAAGTGCTCGAATGCCACCTGATCAGCGGTGGCTACGATTACCTGGTGCGCTTCATGACACGCAGCATCCAGCATTATCAGGAAGTGGTCGAAAGCCTGCTGGACAAGAACATCGGCATCTCCAAGTATTTCAGCTACATCGTCATCAAGTCACCCGTACTGAAGGACGGCGTGCCGCTGCGCAAATTGTTGCGGCACTGAAGCTGACTCCACATCCCCCCATTCCCTTGCAGCCTGCCGCGCCTTCGAAAGAGGCGCGCGACGGGCTCTGTGTAGCAGCTGCCGAGCAGCGCGAGGTGGCGTTCGGCTGCGTAGCAGTCGTAAACCCTGAATGCACGGTGTACCTGACGGATCGCAGTGACTGATTTTGCGGCTGCTTCGCCGCCGAACGCCGCCTCGCGCTGTTCGACAGCTGCTACGGAGAATTCGGTTTGGGCATGCACCTCAATCGGACATCGGGGCCGCACAACCGCTTCAACACGCTTCATGCTGGCGCAGGCCGTATAAACCGCTGTTTACGCGGCGAAAACAGTCTTCGTTTGCGTTACGGGCGATGAATTCGGAACAAAGCGCAAAATCGCCTGCGTTGTAATGCGTTCAGAGAGAGGGGCAGGTCGTTGCACGGCTTCAGTTCAACACTGTCGTTCTATCGAAAGGAAGGTCAGGTACCCTTGCCGCGGGCGCCGTCGCAGCTGCCGGCATCGGAAGTTGCCAGGCTGAAGAAACAGGGCTGAGCCAGCGGTAGTCCACTGACCAAGACATGAGTGACTGATATGACCCTATCTACAAGCGTGGCAGGGCAGGCGGGAAGTGTTTCCCCTGCGCTGGCCACCAGCGTTGCCAAAACCAACACCCGGATGCTTGCCATCGATGCCCTGCGCGGCTTCGTCATGCTGCTGATGCTGATCGACCATGTGCGGGAAACCTTTCTGCTGCACCGTCAGGTCACCGACCCGATCGATGCGCTGAGTGTGACCCCGGACCTGTTCTTCACCCGCCTGCTGAGCACCCTTTGCGCCCCGGTGTTCATCTTCCTCACCGGGTTGTCGGCCTGGCTCTACAGCCAGAAACACACGGCCAGTGAAACCTCGGTGTTCCTGCTCAAGCGCGGGCTGTTCCTGGTGTTTCTGGAGCTCACATTCGTGTGCTTTGCCTGGAACGCCGAGTTCCCGCCCAAGACGCTGTGGCTGCAAGTGATCTGGTGCATTGGCATTTGCATGATCGTGCTTGCCGGGTTGCTGCACTTCAAGCGCGGTTGGCTGATCGTGCTCGGGGTGGCCATTGTCGCCGGGCACAACCTGCTCGATGGCGTGACCGTGGGGCCGGAGTCGCCGTTCTTCGTGCCGTGGTCGATCCTGCATCAGCGCGTATTCATCGAAATCACCGAGTTCACCCGGGCTCGCACCACGTACCCGGTGTTGCCGTGGATCGGCGTAATCCTGCTGGGCTGGGCCATCGGGCCGTGGTTCGGCAAAGACATGGACCCGGCAGAGCGGATTTCCCGCTTGCTCAAAGTCGGCTTCGGCCTGCTGGCGGCGTTTGTGTTCATCCGCTATCTGAACGTTTACGGCGAGAAACCCTGGGTGCAGACCGGTGATTCGCTGCGCACCTTCATGAGTTTCATGAGCGCGAAGAAGTACCCGCCGTCACTGATGTTCCTGATGCCGACCCTCGGCCTGGGGCTGATCCTTCTGGCGCTGTTCGAGAAGGCCCAGAATCGCTGGTCCACCGCGACCCTGGCGGTCTACGGTGGTGCGCCGATGTTCTTCTATTTGCTGCACCTGTACGTGCTCAAAGTCATGTACCTGGTGGCCATCGCCATCTGGGGCGCCAATCAGGGCACCTATTACGGCTTCGATAACCTGCCGATGGTCTGGCTGTGGAGCGTGATTCTCGGGGTGCTACTGTTCTTCCCGACACGCTGGTTCGCCAACCTCAAACAGCGCCGTCGCGACATCGCGATTCTCAAATACCTCTGATTCAAAGATCTTGCTGAATTCAGCACAAATACCTGTGGGAGCGGCGATGCGGCGCTCCCACAGTTCCCTATTTGACGGCATACACCTTGCGCACATACCGCGTACTGCTCCAGGCGCACGGTGCGCCTTGCGGCACGAACACGGTGTCACCGGGGTTGACCGTTACGCTGGTTCCATCCGGCGCCTGCAAAGTCACGCTGCCTTCGAGCAGGTGCATCAGCTCGTTGAGTTTGTGCGCTCGGCCATGGCGGGTGTAAGGCGTCGAATCCCACACGCCGACACGCAGATCAGTGGCGTCATCTTCGAAGGCATTGCGCGAGCGACACTGCGGCGTAGGCCCGATCAGTATCTGCGGTTCCGGTGCCGCCGAAGGGGACAGCATCGCCAGCGGGTCGAGCGCTGTCAGCCCCGGTTTCTTTTCGGCGCTGGGGCTGGTGACGGCGCAGAAGGCCCAGCACGTATCGGGTTGTGCCTCAAACCTGAGCGCTGTGCCGCGACCGATCACCGCGCTGGCACCGATGCCCAGTTCCAGCACCTGTTCCCCGGATTGCAGCACGACGTGCCCGGCATGGACCACGATCACTTCAGTGTGCGGGAAGTGCTCGAAATCGACGGTTTTGCTGGTGTGAACAAGGCCCGCCGAGACGCCGTCGGACCCAATGTAGGCGATCTGACGACCGTCCATGAACGGATCGATGGAACTCAAGGGCGCTGCCTTGAAAGACGTAGAAACGCGGCTGCCGTCGGCGCGGGCCAACAGCACAATGGTGGGTTGAGACATGCGGGTGACGCTCCCTGCAAATGGGGGGTAGAAAGTGATGGAAGGCGCTCGTTTCATCGCGCGCCGGGATCAGCCGATGGCTTGGGTGACGAGGGCAAATTGGCGTACGCCGTTGGCCGCTTGCGGCGGTGTACCCCGTGCCATTTGCGCCACGGTGTCGACCTGTTTGAGACCGGCCAGCTCCAGCCACTCGCTCAAACCACTGTCCGCTGGAATGTCGATTCGCACGAAAGCATCCGGCACCTGAGCCAGCAGCACGGCGATCAAGTGTTCGGCCTGTTCAAGGTTTTCGGCGATGACCGGGCCGAGGCAACGACCGCGACCGAACGGGCGTAGCAGGGCGAAGGCACGCAGCTGACCGTCACGCTCGATGCCCACCGAATGCTCGGCCACCGCAAACAGTTCCGTGAGCACCGCTTGCCGGTCCAGACCACTGCCGGCGTTGGCCAGTGCCAGTTGAGGAGCCCGATCCGTCGCCTGTAACGGGCGGCATTCCTCACCGTCCGCCAGTGGTTCAAGCGCGGGCACCTGGGCCAGGCCTTGATGCTGCTGAATTCGTCCGTACTCGACAAACCCCTGGCTGGCATAAAGCGGCGCACCGGCGAGGGTCGCATTGAGCATCGGCGTGCGCGACTGGCAGGCCTCCAGTGCGTGCTCCATCAATCGACGGCCGATGCCCTTGCCCTGATAGTCGTCACTGACAATCACCAGGCCGATGGTGGCGAAGTCGCCTTGCCGGCAGGCGAATGCGGTACCGATTAAACGCGGGCCATCGAGCACCACGAAACCTTCGCTGACCCGCTGCAACATCGCCCAGTCTTCCAGGCGATGAGGCCACTTCAACTCGACAGACAAGGCATGGGCCGAAGGCAAATCAGCAGCGGTCATCGGCCGATAGACATAAGCGGAAGGGTGCGAGGCGGACATGATGAATCTCCGTTTTACAGTGTGCGCGATCAACCGGTTTCCCGGCGCGAGGATGCCTGTATCCCATCTGTGTGAAGGCCTGACAAGGGGGGCGGAAGGATTCGGCAGATTCCTCACATCAAAGGCCTGCAGACCACACTTACTACTTAATTGCCCCATAAGGTCGGCAGCAAATGCTTGGGCTTTTTTTCTACGATGGAGGCCTGAGTAAACGCCTTGCCGTCCCTTTTTGGAGTGCTCCATGGATAGCTTCGATCCTCGCCTTATCGCTGTGCGCAGCGCTCACTTTATTGCTGGCAAATACCGCGACGCCCAACCGGGGCTGGAGGTGGTTCGCCCTTCAGACGGTCAGGCCTATGCCCAGTTGCCGATCGCCGATTCCGACCTGGTGGATGAGGCGGTCAACGATGCCTGGCAGGCGTTTAACCGCAGCGATTGGGCCAGCCGTCCGCCCCGGGAGCGGGCACGGGTCATGCGTCGCTGGGCCGATCTGATCGAAGCCGATGTCGCCGTGCTGGCGCCGCTGGAAGCGGTGGGCTCGACTCGTCCGCATAAAGATGTGATCGCCTGGGACATTCCTTATGTCGCCGAGGGCATTCGTTTCTTTGCCGAACTGGCGGACAAGCACGGCGGCCAAGTCGCGGCGACCCAGACCGATCGCCTGGGCATGCAGATCGCCGAACCGTACGGCGTGATCGCCGCCATCGCGCCGTGGAATTTCCCCTTGAGCATGGCTTCGTGGAAAGTCGCGCCGGCGCTCGCTGCCGGCAATGCCGTGGTGCTCAAACCGTCGGAGCTGACGCCGTTTTCCAGCCTGCGCTTTGCCGAACTGGCGGTGCAGGCGGGCATTCCTGCCGGGATATTCAACGTGGTTCAGGGCGATGGCCGGGTCACTGGCGACGCCTTGTGCCGTCATCCACGGGTGGGCAAGGTAACCTTTACCGGCTCCACGGCGACGGGTTCGAGCATTATGTCCACTTGTGCATTGGTGGGGCCGAAACCGGTAACCCTGGAGCTGGGCGGCAAGAGCCCGCAACTGGTGTTCGCTGACGTGCCGGACATCGCGAAAACCGCACGCACCGTGGCGCTGGCCATCACCGGCAATGCCGGGCAGGTGTGCGTGTCTGGTTCGCGGTTGTTGATCGAGCGCTCGATCATGGAACCGTTCGTTGCGCACTTGCAGGCGTATTTCGAGGAATTGCGCCCGGGGCCGACCTGGTCGTCCGAGAGCACGCTGTCGCCGATCATTTCCCGGTTGCAGGCCAGCCGTATCGACGGCATCGTCCAGCGTTCGCGCCAGGCCGGGGCCGAAGTGCTGAGTGGCGGTGGTTTGTTTGAAGGGCTGGGCGGTGCCTATTACCAGCCGACCTTGCTGGCTGGCCTGGACAATCAGAACCCGGCGATCTGTGAAGAAATCTTCGGCCCGGTGCTGACGGTGCAGGCGTTCGATGACGAACAGCAGGCACTGAGCCTGGCCGCGCACGCCACCTACGGCCTGGCGGCGGGCGTGCACACCGCCGACATCAACCGCGCCCTGCGACTGGTCCGGCGGCTGGAGGCGGGCACGGTGTGGGTCAACCGCTATGGACGCAGCAACGACTACATCCTGCCGACCGGTGGCTACAAACGCTCCGGCATCGGCAAGGACCTGGGTCGCGAAGCCTTCGAAGCCAATCTGCGCTTCAAGAGTGTGCTGATCGATATCGCTGGCTAATGTCCGCCCCCTAACACCTGTGGCGAGGGAGCTTGCTCCCGCTGGGGGGCGAAGCACCCCAAATCCAACGACCACAATCCTTCAGGTAGTACGCATCAGCCGACTTTACGACTGCTTCGCAGCCGAACGGGAGCAAGCTCCCTCGCCACAGGTGATCCGTTAACCGCAGATCGTCGACGGGTTTCAAACCGCACCCAAACGGGCGCTTCCTCAGGGAAGCGCCCGTTTTCGTTCAGCCCGGCGCAGGTTCTGCCGTGAATGGGGGCGTTCGTCAGCCTCGCATAGCCATGAAGGTCCATAAGAGCGCATAAATACGGGGGTTGCCCAAGGCTGGAGCGAGCCGCAAAGTCTGCTGAGGGGGCAGGCTAAAACGGTGGTTTGTATCAAGCAGAGGTCGCTTTTAACGCCATCTGCTGATTTCACGGTGTTGTAATGACGGTGTGCTGCAGCGTTGCATCGCCGCTCCCGAAACGCAGCGAATACCTGTCGCGCCATGACCTCAACGAACTTCAGGACCGCACTCAATGAGCTTTCTACGCCCCAAATTCATTACGTTCGACTGCTACGGTACGCTGACCAATTTCCACATGGGCACGATGACTCGCGAACTGTTCGCCGACCGCGTGGCGCCCGAGCAGATGGATCAGTTCGTCAAGGACTTCTCGGCCTATCGCCTGGACCAGGTCATGGGTGACTGGATGCCGTATGACGAAATCCTCAAGACCTCCCTGGCGCGGGTCTGCAAGCGTTGGGGTGTCGAATACCGTGGCGAAGGCCAGCTGTATTACGACGCCGTGCCGACCTGGGGCCCGCACCCGGACGTGCCGGCCGGTCTGTCGAAAATCGCCGACAAGATCCCCCTGGTGATTTTCTCCAACGCCAGCAACAGCCAGATCATGTCCAACGTCGACAAGCTCGGCGCACCGTTTCACAAAGTCTTCACCGCCGAACAGGCCCAGGCCTACAAGCCGCGCCTGGCCGCGTTCGAGTACATGCTCGACAACCTCAACTGCGGCCCGGAAGACATCTTGCATGTGTCTTCCAGTTTCCGTTACGACCTGATGCCGGCCCACGACATGAAGATCAAGAACAAGGCCTTCGTCGCCCGCGGTCACGAGGTTCCGGGCAATGCGTTCTACGGCTACCAGCAGATCACCGACATCGGTGGACTGGCGGCGCTGGTCGGTCTCTGAGTTGAACGGTAACGGCGCTCTTCACGGAATAAGGGGTTAGACATGGGCAGTGAATCCTACTGGCTCGACACCGCACCGGCGTTTACCGGTGCTCAGCTCGGCGCATTGCCCGGGCAGGTCGACGTGGCCATCGTCGGTGGCGGTTTCACCGGCCTGGCGGCGGCTCGCGCGCTGGCCTTGAAGGGCGCCAGTGTGGTGGTGCTGGAAGCCGGGAGAGTGATCGGCGAAGCCTCCGGGCGCAACGGCGGCCAATGCAACACCGGCGTTGCCCAGGACTATGCCGGGCTGAGTGCCAGCCTCGGTGCCGACAAGGCGCGGGCCTATTACCAGGCCTATGAAAGCGCGGTGCAGAGCGTTGTGTCCCTGGTGGAGCAGGAGCAGATCGCTTGCGACCTCAAGCGCAACGGTAAGCTCAAACTGGCGGCCAAACCGCTGCACTACGAAGGCCTGGCGCGCACCTGCGAATTGATTCGCAAGGAGGTCGATGCCGAGGTCGAGTTGCTGAACGCCGAACAGACCCGCGCCGAAGTGAATTCGGCCCAGTTCCATGGCGGCTTGCTGCAGCGCAACGGCGTGCAGATGCACGTCGGGCGCTTCGGCGTCGGTCTGGCCGAGGCCGCTGCTCGTCATGGCGCGCTGATCTATCAAGGTACACCGGTGACGGACTGGAAGGCCCAGGCCGGCGGTTATCGGGTCAACACCGCGAAGGGTTCTTTGCACGCCGGGCAAGTATTGCTGGCGACCGGCGCTTGTCAGCACGGTGGCCTGGGCTGGTATCGGCGGCGGATCGTGCCGGTCGGCAGTTTCGTGATCGCCACTGAGGTGCTGCCGCAGTTCCTCATCGATCAGTTGCTGCCCGGTCGGCGTGCCTATGTCACCAGTCGCATGATCGGTAACTACTTTCGCCTGACCCCGGACAACCGCTTGCTGTTCGGCGGACGTGCGCGGTTCGCGATGTCCGACAGCGTGAACGACGCCAAGAGCGGCAAGGTGCTGCAAGCGGCGATGGTGCAGATGTTCCCGCAGTTGGCCAAGGTGAAAATCGACTATTGCTGGGGCGGGCTGGTGGACATGACTTCCGACCGTTTGCCTCGCGCCGGCCAGCATGGCGGGGTTTATCACTCCATGGGCTACAGCGGCCATGGGGTGCAGATGTCGGTGCACATGGGCCAGGTGATGGCCGAGGTGATGGCCGGCAAAGTCGAGGCCAATCCCTGGCGCGAACTCGACTGGCCGGCGATTCCCGGGCATTTCGGCAAGCCGTGGTTCTTGCCGTTCGTAGGTGCTTACTACCGCCTCCAGGACTACTTGCATTGAGTTGATGTTGTGGCGTCACCGTCGTTTGCGTTTCCAGGACGTTCCGGTCAACCGGAGCACTCGAATCTTCTGATTTTCGACAGGTACAACTGATATGACTGACAACAAGATCGACTCGAAACTGATTTCCGGCCAGGACAGCCTGCGGGTATTCGAAGGCCTCAATCGTGGTATGTCACGCCGCCACGCCTTGCAGATGCTCGGCGTGGCGGGTGTTGCCGCAGCGGGTGCCGGCAGCCTGTTCGGCGCCGCCGGCAAACTGTTCGCCGAAGAAGCGGCGACCCCGGGCAAAGGCAAGCCGGGCGGGCGGATTCGCGTCGCCGGCATGTCCAGCTCCACCGCCGACACCCTGGACCCGGCCAAGGGCGCGCTATCTACCGACTACGTGCGTCACTTCATGTTCTACAACGGCCTGACCCGTTTCGACAGCCACCTGGTGCCGCAACTGGAACTGGCCGAGCGCATCGACAACACCGATGCGACGCTGTGGATCATCACCCTGCGCAAGGACGTGACCTTCCACAACGGCAAGACCCTGAGCGCCGCCGACGTGGTGTTCTCGCTGTCGCGCCACAAAGACCCGCTGACCGGTTCCAAGGTCATGCCGCTGATGGCGCAGTTCGAAGAGATCAAGGCCACCGGCACCCACGAAGTGCAGATCCGCCTGAGTGCGCCGAACGCCGAGCTGCCGTCGATCCTCGCCGTGTCGCACTTGCTGATCGTTCCCGAGGGCACCACCGACTTCAACCAGGGCATCGGCACCGGGCCGTTCACGGTCAAGGAATTCAAACCGGGCGTACGCTCGATTGCCGCGCGCAACACCGGCTACTGGAAACCGGGCCTGCCGTACCTGGACGAGATCGAATTCATCGCGATTGCCGACGAACCGTCACGAGTCAACGCACTGCTGTCGGGCGACGTGCACATGATCAACGAGGTCAACCCACGCTCGACCACACGGATCAAGGCCAGCGCCAAACACCGGGTCGTCGATGCGCCGTCGGGCAACTACACCGACCTGATCATCCGTCAGGACCAGATGCCGGGTAAAAGCGCCGAATTCACTCAGGCGATGAAGTATTTGCTGGACCGTGAGCAAGTGAAGTCCGCGGTGTTCCGTGGCTTTGCCGTCGTCGGTAACGACCATCCGATTTCCCCTGGCTCGCGCTACTACAACGCCGACCTGCCGCAGCGGGCCTACGACCCGGAAAAAGCCAAATTCCTGCTGAAGAAGGCCGGCATGGAAAGCATCAGCATGCCGCTGGTGGCATCGCCTGCCGCGACCGGTTCGGTGGACATCGCCGTGCTGTTGCAGCAATCGGCGAAACAGGCCGGGCTCAAGCTCGACGTCAACCGCCTGCCCAGCGACGGCTACTGGTCCAACCACTGGATGAAGCACCCGCTGAGCTTCGGCAACATCAACCCTCGGCCGAACGCCGACGTGATGTTCTCGCAGTTCTTCCAGTCCAGTGCGCCATGGAACGAGTCGGGCTGGAAGAACGATCAGTTCGACCAACTGCTGATGCTCGCCCGCGGTGAAACCGACGACGCCAAGCGCAGCAAGATGTACGCCGATATGCAGGCACTGGTGCATGAACACAGTGGCATCGGCGTGCCGGTGTTCATCAGCAACATCGACGGCGTCGACCAGCGCATCAAGGGCTACGGCAGCAACCCCCTCGGCGGATTCATGGGCTACATGTTCGCCGAACAGGTCTGGCTCGATGCCTGATCGGCCGCACACGGGCGTCAGCGGGGCTATTGCATGAGGGTAGGGCGATGAATAGCAACACACTGTGGTTGATCGGCCGGCGCCTGGGCGCGGCGATCGTGACTTTGTTGATCGTGTCTATGGTCGTGTTTGCGATCACGGCGGTATTGCCGGGGGACGCGGCGCAACAGGCACTCGGGCAATTCGCCACGCCGGAACAGGTGGCGGCCTTGCGCCTGAAACTGGGGCTGGATCAACCCGGTGTGGTGCGTTACCTGCATTGGTTGATGAACCTGCTGAGCGGCGACATGGGGCAATCGGTGTCCAATGCCTTGCCGGTCAGCGAGCTGATGGCCGGGCGGGTGCCCAACACACTGATGCTGGCGGCCGTCACGGCGCTGGTGTCGGTGCCGGTGGCGCTGATCATCGGCATCGGCTCGGCCATGGGCCGGGGCGGGCGCATGGACAGTGTCCTCAGCTTCATCACCCTGGCCCTGGTCGCCGTGCCGGAGTTTCTGGTGGCGACCCTGGCAGTGCTGATCTTTGCGGTGAACCTGGGCTGGCTGTCGGCGCTGTCCTATGCCAGCGACATCACCTCACCTTGGCAATTCATGCGCACCTACGCCTTGCCGGTGATGACTCTGTGCTGCGTGATTGTCGCGCAAATGGCGCGCATGACCCGGGCGGCAGTGATCGATCAGCTCGACAGCGCCTATGTGGAAATGGCCCGGCTCAAGGGCGTGAGCCCGGTACGGATCGTGTTGCGCCATGCCTTGCCCAACGCCATCGGGCCGATTGCCAATGCCATCGCCCTGAGCCTGTCGTACCTGCTGGGCGGGGTGGTGATCGTCGAGACGATCTTCAACTACCCCGGCATCGCCAGCCTGATGGTCGATGCCGTGACCAACCGTGACATGGCGCTGGTTCAGGCCTGCACCATGCTGTTTTGTACGGCGTACCTGGGGTTGGTGCTGATTGCCGACCTGTGCGCGATTCTTTCCAATCCGAGGCTGAGAAACCAATGAACGATCTCATGGCGAAATCGGCGCCTGCCGGGCCCGAGCTGGCATTGGGCAAGGTCGCCCATGGACCGTCGTGGCTTGGCCTGGTCGGGGCGGCGATGTGTGTGATCTGGCTGCTGGTGGCTATCTTCGGTCCGTGGCTGGCGCCGCACCCGGTGGGTGAAGTGGTCTCCGATAATGTGTTCGACAGCCTCAGCGCGGCTTACCCGTTGGGCACCGACTACCTGGGCCGCGACATGCTCAGCCGGATTCTCGTCGGCGCGCGGTTCACCGTGGGGCTGGCGCTGATTTCAGCGGTGTTGGCCAGCACGCTGGGGACCGGATGTGCGCTGCTGTCGGTGGTGTCGCCGAAATGGCTGGACGAAGTGATCAGCCGTTTGATGGATGCCTTTATATCCATCCCGAGCAAGATGCTGGCGTTGATCATGGTCTCGGCGTTCGGTTCTTCGGTGCTGTTGCTGATTTGCACCGCTGTGCTGAGCTTCACCCCAGGCGCGTTCCGCATCGCCCGCAGCATGGCGGTGAACATCGAAGCGCTGGAATACGTGCAAGTGGCCCGCACCCGTGGCGAGCGCCGGTTGTACATCGCCTGTGTGGAAATCCTGCCGAACATGCTCAACCCGGTGCTGACCGATCTGGGGCTGCGCTTCGGCTTCATCGTGCTGTTGCTCAGTGGCATGAGCTTCCTTGGCCTCGGTGTGCAACCGCCGGATGCCGACCTCGGTTCGCTGGTGCGCGAGAACATCGGCGGCCTCAATCAGGGCGCGCCAGCCATCGTGATTCCGGCGCTGGCCATCGGCACCCTGACCATCGGCGTGAATCTGTTCATCGACCGACTGTCGTCACGGCGTAGTCGACGTACGGGAGGTCATTGAAATGAGTGATTTGATTCGAGTCGAAGACCTGCGCGTGGTCGCTTGCGGCGAGCGTGGCGAAGTGGAGATCGTCAAAGGCGTGAGCTTCTCCCTGGCCAAAGGTGAAGTGCTGGCGTTGATCGGTGAGTCCGGCTCCGGCAAGACCACCATAGCGCTGGCGTTGCTCGGCTATGCCCGACGCGGTTGTCGATTGGCGTCCGGCGTGGTGCAAGTCGGCGAACACGACATGCTGGCGTTGAGCGAAAGCGAACTGCAAGGCCTGCGCGGCAATCGGGTGTCGTACATTGCCCAGAGCGCCGCCGCTGCGTTCAACCCGGCGAAAAAACTGATCGATCAAGTGGTGGAGGGCGCATTGATTCACGGCCTGGGTAGCCGGGCCGTGCTGGAAGCCAAAGCCATCGAACTGTTCCGCGATCTGGCCTTGCCGGATCCCGATCACATTGGCCAGCGTTACCCGCACCAAGTATCCGGCGGGCAGTTGCAACGGGTAATGGCGGCCATGGCGCTGATCAGCGATCCGCTGCTGGTGGTGCTCGACGAGCCGACCACCGCTCTCGACGTGACGACGCAGATCGACGTGCTGCGCGCCTTCAAGCGGGTGGTCCGCGAACGTGGGGCGACGGCGGTCTATGTGTCCCATGATTTGGCGGTCGTCGCGCAAATGGCCGATCAGATTGTGGTACTCAACGGCGGACAGATTTTCGAGCAGAGCGCCACCGCGCCGCTGCTCAAGGCCCCGGCCCACGAATACACCCGCAGCCTGCTGCTGGCGGCCCGCCCGGACACGACGATCCGCCCACCTTGTGGCATCGCTGAAGAAACACCGTTGCTGACCATCCAGGGGCTGACCGCCGGTTACGGCAACAAGAACCTGCAAGGCATGCCGTCGATTCGCGTGCTGGAAGATATCGACCTGACCGTGCGCCGGGGCCAGGCCATTGGCGTGATCGGCGAGTCGGGCTCCGGCAAGTCGACCCTGGCGCGGGTGGTGGCCGGGTTGCTGACGCCGGCCTTGGGCGGCCTGACCTTCGATGGCCAGCCACTGGGCGGCAGCCTGTCCGAGCGCACCGATGAGCAGTTCCGCCGGATTCAGATGGTGTTCCAGAATGCCGACACCGCGCTCAACCCGATGCACAGCGTCAGCACTATTCTGAGCCGTCCGCTGAAAATGTACTTCGGCCTCAAGGGCGCCGCGCTGCGCGAGCGTATCGGCGAACTGCTGGACCTGGTGCGCTTGCCGCGCGCCATGGCCGAACGTCGCCCGAATGAACTCTCCGGCGGGCAAAAACAGCGGGTCAACCTGGCCCGTGCCCTGGCGGCCAAACCGGACCTGATCCTCTGCGATGAGGTGACCTCGGCGTTGGACACCGTGGTCGGCGCGGCGATTCTCGAACTGCTGCGCGACCTGCGTCAGCAACTGGGCGTGTCGTATCTGTTCATCAGCCATGACATCTCCACCGTGCGCGCGCTGTGCGACGACATCGTGGTGATGTACAGCGGCCACAAGGTTCAGGCCGGCAGCCGGCAGGCGTTTGCCCAGGCACCGTTCCATCCTTACACCGACCTGTTGATCCATTCGGTGCCGGAACTGCGTCAGGGCTGGCTGGAAAACTGCGGCACCACCTGCGGCACGCTGCCGCCGATTGGCGCCAAGGCCAATGTGCCAGAGCTGTGCACCTTTCTCAGTCGCTGCCCGGTGCGGGTCGACGGCCTGTGCAATCGCACCGCGCCGAACCGGCGGATCATCGACGGCGGTAGCGAAATTCTTTGTCATCACGACAGTGCCGAGTTGCTGAAAACACAGCAGGGTTTATCCACCATGAGCCTGGGAGCTTATGCATGAAAGGGCGTTTTGTGAGGCTGGCCGAGCAGGGCCGGCCGACCGTCAAGCTGACGGTGGACGGTTCGCCCATTGAGGCGTTGCAGGGCGACACATTAATGGTCGCGTTGCTGACCCAGGGCTCGGCGCTGCGCCAATCGGAATTCGACTCGGGCCGCCGCGCCGGTTTCTGCCTGATGGGCGCCTGCCAGGATTGTTGGGTCTGGACCCGCAGTGGCGAGCGTTTGCGCGCCTGTTCCAATGAAGTCCGCGAAGGGCTGGACATCGTCACCACACAACCGGAGGCAATATGGCCACTGCACGGCTGAGCGCTCAACGAGTGGTTATTGTCGGCGCCGGGCCGGCCGGCATTCGCTGTGCCGAAACGCTGCTGGCGGCTGGCTTGAAACCGATCCTGATCGATGAGGATCGCCGGGATGGCGGGCAGATCTACCGTCGCCAGCCCGAAGGTTTTACCCGGGACTACGCCACCCTGTATGGCACCGAAGCGGCCAAGGCCAAGAATCTGCACCAGAGTTTCGACCGATTGCGCGGGCAAATCGACTACCGCCCCGACACGCTGGTGTGGAACCTGACGCCAGGGCAATTGTGCTGCGTCAGCCAGGGCAAGCACTCGACGGTGGATTACGATGCGCTGATCCTCTGCACCGGTGCCACCGACCGCTTGATGCCGATCGAAGGCTGGCAGTTGGCAGGCACCTACAGCCTTGGCGGGGCGCAAATCGCGCTCAAGTCCCAGGCGGTTTCCATCGGCCACCGCGTGGTGTTCATGGGCAGCGGGCCGTTGCTGTATCTGGTCGCCAGCCAATACGTCAAAGCAGGCGCCAATGTGGCGGCGGTGCTCGACACTTCACCCCTCAGCAAGCGCATCGCGGCAGTGCCGAAGCTGATGGCGCGTCCGGGATTGCTGTTCACCGGGATGAAGTTACTGGCGCAGTTGTACCGGGCGAAAATCCCGGTGCATCTGGGGATTTCGCCGCTTCAGGTGCAAGGCGATGCAGCCAGCGGCGTCAGTGGTGTGCGGGTGCGTACCGCGCGCGGTGAGACGTTAACGGTGGATTGTGATGCTGTGGCGTTGGGTTATCACTTGCGCCCGGAAACCCAACTGGCCGATCTGGCCGGTTGTCGCATGCGCTTCGATGAGGCCTCCAGCCAGTGGTGGCTGGCCGTCGATGAAGAGGGCCGCACCTCGGTCAACGGTGTGTATGCCGCCGGGGACGGTTCGAAGATTCGCGGCGCCGATGCGGCCGAGCACGCCGGGCGCCTGGCGGCGATGGCGTTGCTGGAGGATCTGCAGCAACCGGTGAACGCCGGCTTGCGTGACGAACAACGCCACGCGCTGGCGGTGATGGATGAGTTTCGCCTCGGTCTGGCCCAGGCGTTTCCCTGGCCGGCGGATCAAGCCAAAGCCTTGCCGGACTCAGCCATCGTCTGTCGCTGCGAGATGATCAGCGCCGGCGAGTTGCGCCGTACCGTGAGCGAGAAGGGGGCCTGTGAAGTCAATCGGGCCAAGGCCTTCAGCCGGGTCGGCATGGGCCGCTGCCAGGGGCGTTATTGCTCCCAGGCCGGGGCCGAAGTGATCGCGGCGGCGGCAGGCGTCAGCGTGCAACAGGTCGGTCGGCAGCGTGGACAGGCACCGGTCAAACCCCTTTCGATGCTCACCGAGGAGGTGTCGCCATGACGCTACACAAAGCCGATGTAGTGATTGTTGGCGGCGGCCTGATGGGCTCGGCGGCGGCGTTTTTCCTGCGCCAGCGCGGGCAGTCGGTGATTCTGCTGGAGCGCGACCAGATTGGTCAGTACGCCAGCGGCGTCAATTTCGGCAACGTCCGGCGTCAGGGACGCTTCCTCGGTCAACTGGAATTGGCCAACCGTTCCTGGGCGCTGTGGAAACGCTTGCCAGAGCTGATCGACGACGACCTCGAATTCATTGCCAGCGGGCACATGCGCGTGTGTTACCGCGAGGATGAAATCCCTGAACTGGAAGCCTATGCGGCAGCACCCGAGGCGGCGCAGCTGGATTTGAAAATCTATCGTGGCGCCGAGCTGCACCAGCGCTTTCCGTTCCTCGGGCCGGACGTGAAGGGCGGCTCTTACGCGCCCCACGATGGCCACGCCAACCCGCGTCTGGCCGCACCGGCGTTTGCCCGGGCTGCCCGCCGCCTCGGGGCGCGGATCGAGGAACAGACTGAAGTCGCTGAAGTGCAGAAAATTGCCGGCGAGTTCACGGTGACCACCACCGACGGTCGCCAGTTCGGCGCCGAGCGCTTGCTGATCACCGCCGGCGCCTGGGGCCAGAAACTCTCGGCGCAGTTCGGCGAACCGGTGCCGCTGGATACCAACGGCCCACAAATGGCCGTGACCGAACCGGTGCCGTACGCCTTGCCAACGGTGATCGGCGTGTACACCAAGATCCCCGAAGAAGTGATCTACTTCCGCCAGATCCCGCGCGGCAACATCATCATCGGTGGCGGCTACCGCAGCAAACCGGACATGCTCAACCGCCGCGCCTATGTCGAGCCGCGCAGCATTCTTAATCAGATGGACCAGATGCGTCGCCTGCTGCCAGGCGTCGGCAACCTGAACATCATCCGCGTGTGGAGCGGCATTGAAGGCTACTTGCCCGATTCCCTGCCGGTGATGGGCCCCAGCGGCAACGTTGACGGTTTGTATTACGCGTTCGGCTTCTGCGGTCATGGCTTCCAGCTCGGCCCAGGCGTCGGCGACGTGATGGCCGAACTGATCAGCACCGGCAGCACCAGCACTTCGATTGAGCCGTTCTCGATCCGCCGGTTCACCCCTTCAGCCGAGCAACGGACAACTGAGCAAAGGAGCAGGGCCTCATGAAACCCCGTGTACTGGATATTCTCAAACGCCTGATGGCCTTCGACACCGTGTCTTCGGAGTCGAACATGGCCCTGATCGAGTACGTACGCGACTTGCTGCTGACCAAGGGCATCGAGTCACTGATCGTCAAGGACGAAACGGGTAAAAAGGCCAACCTGTTCGCCAGCACCGGCCCTAAAGAGTTACCAGGCATTCTGTTGTCCGGCCACACCGACGTAGTGCCGGCGGCCGGCCAGGCCTGGACCTTGCCGGCGTTTCAGGCGACGGTGCAGGACGGGCGGATTTACGGCCGGGGCAGTTGCGACATGAAGGGGTTTATCGCGTTGGCCATCGACGCCATGCTCGATGCCGCCGACCATTCATTGAGCCGACCGCTGCAAATAGCTTTGTCCCATGACGAAGAGACCGGCTGCGTCGGTGTACGCCGTTTGCTCGACGTGCTGCACCTGGCGCCAGTGCGGCCGTTTTTGTGCCTGATCGGTGAGCCGACCAACATGCAGTTCGTGCTGGGGCACAAGGGCAAGGGGTCTTACCGCACTTATTGCCGTGGCCTGGAAGCGCATTCCTCGTTGGCGCCGCGTTCGGTCAATGCGATTCACGTGGCCTGCGATTTCATCGCGGCTCTGCGTCAGAGCCAGCAGCAACTGCAAGAGCAGGGCGCACAGGATGCCGATTACGACGTGCCTTACAGCACCGTGCACGTCGGGCAGATTGTCGGCGGCAAGGCGCTGAACATCGTGCCGAACCTGTGCACCCTGGATTTCGAGGTACGTAACTTGCCGGCGGACGATCTGGATCAGTTCCTGGAGCAGATGCGCGAGCGTGCCGAAGTGATCGTGCGCGAGGCGAAAAAGCTGTCCAGCGTGGCAGACATCGAGATCGAAACCCTCAACGTCTATCCGGGCCTCGATACCCACCCGAGCGTTGAAGCGGTGCGCTTCCTGAAAAACTTCGCCGCGCCGGACACCGGCACCGCCAAAGTCTCGTTCGGTACCGAGGGCGGGTTGTTCAAGCAGCGTCTGGACGTACCGGTGGTGGTCTGCGGCCCGGGCTCGATCGAACAGGCGCACAAGCCGGACGAGTTCATCGAGATCAGCCAGATAGAGGCTGGGGAGCGGTTTCTGGAGGGATTGCTGGGTTCCCTGAAACTTTGAGATCGTCAAGATCTTTTGATTTGTGCTTGCCGGTAGAGCCTGCCGTCCCACCGCGAATTTCAGCATCCAACACTGCCCATCAAACGCTTTCAGCATCCTTATCCGTGGCACCTCCCTAGACTGGAAATGTCTCGGATCAGGACTCGACCATGCTCAAGAATCGTTTGAAAGACCCCAGCCTTCTGGCAGAACTCGCTTATGTGGACGGGCAGTGGATCGGCGCCGATAACGCCGCGACCCTGGACGTCATCGACCCGGCCACCGGCCAGTTGCTTGCCCGGGTGCCGGCCATGCAGGGCGCAGAAACCCGACGCGCCATCGAAGCCGCCGAGCGGGCCTGGCCCGCGTGGCGCACACGCCCGGCAGCAGAACGGGCGGCGCTGCTGGAGCGCTGGTATCAGGCGATGATCGACAACCTCGACGACCTCGCCTTGATCATGACCTGCGAGCAGGGCAAACCGCTGAACGAAGCCAAGGGTGAAATCCGCTACGGTGCCGGGTTCGTCAAATGGTTCGCCGAAGAGGCCCGCCGGGTTTATGGCGAAACCATACCGGCCCCCAGCGGCGACCGCCGCCTGCTGACCCTCAAGCAACCGGTCGGCGTGTGTGCCGCGATCACCCCATGGAATTTCCCCAACGCGATGATCACCCGCAAGTGCGCGCCGGCCCTGGCCGCCGGGTGCCCGATCATCGTCAAACCCTCGGACTTGACCCCGCTGTCGGCCCTGGCCCTGGCGGTACTCGCCGAACGCGTCGGCATTCCGGCCGGGGTGTTCAACGTGCTGACCGGCATGCCCGCCGGCATCGGCGAAGAACTGACCGGCAATCCGACGGTGCGCAAGATCTCCTTCACCGGCTCCACTGCGGTCGGTCGGCTGCTGATGCGTCAGAGCGCTGAGCACATCAAGCGCTTGAGCCTGGAACTGGGCGGCAACGCGCCGTTCATTGTGTTCGACGACGCCGACCTGGAGCAGGCGGTAACCGGGATCATGCTCAGCAAATTCCGCAACGCCGGGCAGACCTGCGTCTGCGCCAACCGCATTCTGGTGCAGGATGGCATCTACGAACGTTTCGCCCAGCGACTGGTGGAGGAGGTGGGCAAACTCAAGGTCGGCAATGGCCTGGACGCCGACGTGACCATCGGCCCGCTGATCAACCCGGCGGCGGTGAGCAAGGTCGCCCGGCACATCGACGATGCCCTGAGCCAGGGCGCGCGTTTGCTCTGCGGCGGCATTCCTGAAGGCGACAACCAGTTCGTTCAGCCGACCGTCCTTGGCGACACCCATGCCGGTATGTTGCTGGCCAACGAAGAAACCTTCGGCCCGGTGGCGCCGTTGATGCGGTTTACCTCTGAGGCCGAAGCGCTTGCGTTGGCCAATGCCACGCCTTTTGGTCTGGGGGCCTACTATTTCACTCAGGATTTACGCCGTTCCTGGCGGTTCGGCGAGGCGCTGGAGTTCGGCATGGTCGGCCTCAACACCGGGCTCATTTCCATGGAAGTCGCGCCGTTCGGCGGCATCAAGCAGTCTGGGCTGGGCCGTGAAGGCAGCAAGTACGGGCTGGATGAATACCTTGAAGTCAAAGCTTTCCACATCGGCGGGCTGTAATTAACGGACACGGGGGCACGATTGATGAGCAAGACATTCAGAATCGCCGCGATTGCCGGCGATGGCATCGGCAAGGAAGTCCTGCCGGAAGGGTTGCGGGTACTGGAGCAAGCCGCGAAGAAGTGGCAGTTGGAGCTGAGCATCGAAGTGCTCGACTGGGCTCACTGCGATTACTACCTGGAACACGGGAAAATGATGCCCGACGATTGGTTCGACCAGCTCAAGGGGTTCGATGCGATCTACTTTGGCGCCGTCGGCTGGCCGGACAAGGTGCCGGACCACATTTCTTTGTGGGGCTCACTGCTGAAGTTTCGTCGCGACTTCGACCAATACGTGAATATTCGCCCGGTACGTCTGTTTCCCGGCGTGCCGTGCCCGCTGGCCGGGCGCAAACCGGGGGACATCGATTTCGTGGTGATCCGCGAGAACACCGAAGGCGAGTATTCCTCGGTCGGCGGCAAGATGTTCGAAGGCACCGAGCATGAGTTCGTGCTGCAAGAGTCGGTGTTCACCCGACGCGGCGTGGACCGGATTCTCAAGTTCGCCTTCGACCTGGCCCAGACCCGACCGCGCAAACGCCTGACGGCGGCAACCAAGTCCAACGGGATTTCCATCAGCATGCCGTACTGGGACGAACGCACGGCATTGATGGCCGCTCAGTACCCGGACATCACTTGGGACAAACAGCACATCGACATCCTGTGCGCGCGTTTTGTACTGCAACCGGACCGGTTCGATGTAGTGGTGGCGTCGAACCTGTTCGGCGACATTCTGTCCGACCTGGGACCTGCCTGCGCAGGCACCATCGGCATTGCGCCGTCGGCCAACCTCGATCCCGAGCGGCGTTTTCCATCGCTGTTCGAACCGGTGCACGGCTCGGCCCCGGACATCTATGGGCGCAACATCGCCAACCCGATCGCGATGATCTGGTCCGGTGCGTTGATGCTGGATTTTCTGGGCAATGGCGATGAGCGTTATCGCGCCGCGCACGACGGGATTCTGCAGGCGATCGAACGGGTGATTGCAGAAGGGCCAATCACCCCGGACCTGGGCGGGCAGGGCTCGACTCAGGAGGTCGGCAAGGCGATCGCGCAAGCGCTTTAAAGCCAACACCCTGTAGGAGCGAGGCTTGCCCGCGAAGAATGCACCGCGGTTTATCAGGTATTACGCGTCATCGTTCTTCGCGGGCAAGCCTCGCTCCTACAGGGGCGGCCCGTTCAGGGGATCAGTCTTCCTTGCGAATCGTGGCCACGTCATCGGCGCGGACTTTCACTTTCGCCCCGGAAATATCTTCGAATTCGAAGAAGCCATCCTTGCCCTTGGTGTTCGGCATGTCCTTGGTCAAATACTGGGTGCCGTTCTGCAGGGTCACGACCGTTGGCGTCGAGCAACCGGTCAGGGCCAGAAAGGCCGCTGCCGCCAGAGGCAAACCCAGAGTCTTGATATTCATACACACCTCCATCACTCAATAAAAACAGTGCGAACGCCTCGTTCGAGATCAATCCTCACTGTGCTTCTAACGCGGTTGGTGCGATGGAATGGCAGAAAGTTCGATGGTCACCCGAAAATTGTCCGATTGCGTCGCCACTTATCCTTTTCCGTTTGCACCGGGTGGGGCATAGCTGGTATCTGTACGCATAACCAGTATTCGCTTACCATGGCCCGATTGCCCGTGATTGTAAATCCCCTCGACGACCCGTTCTATTACTTGAACAACTTCATGCAAGTGCTTGATTGGCTTGAGCATCGTTATGCCGATGTACTCAGCATCGAAGAGCAGGACTTCATCCGCGACTTCAATCGACTGCCCCGCGAGTCCCAGGCTTTGCTGGTCAGATTGGTGATGCGCAAGGGCGTGCATTTCAGGGTCGGCAAACTGAGTTACGTCGAAATCGGCGACATCGCCAGCGCCGCGGCGCCGCTACTGGCTTTGGGCTGGATCGACGAACAGTCGCCGCTGCCTGTCGAGGAGGTGTTCGAGGTGCTGCTCAAGGCCGAGATTCTCCAGTGTTTTGGCGATGCCATCGATCAACCGAAAGGCAAAAAGAGCGATTGGCTGCCGGCCCTGAGCGAGCAGTTTCCTGAAGAGCAAAGTTTTGCCCAGTGGTGCCCGGCACTGGATGACCGGTTGTTCAGCCTGACCGTCATGGGCCTGTGCGATCGGTTGCGCCTGATGTTCTTCGGCAATCTTTACCAGGATTGGTCGGAATTCGTTCTGGCTGACCTGGGCATCTACACCTACGAAAAAGTCGAGTTTTGCGCCGAGTCCCGAGGCTTGCGCAGCCGCGAAGACGTCGACGCCTGCCTGTTCCTGCACAGCTGTCAGCAGCATTTCGAGGCCGGTGAAGAGGTGGCGGTGGTTGTCGAGCAGATCAACAGGCTGGAACTCGCCAATCCCTGGCTGCAAAGACGTCGGGCCAAGCTGCTGTTCCAGATCGCTCAGCACTGCGAACGCATGGCGGATTTTTCCACCGCCCTGGGCCTCTACCGCGATTGCGCCTACCCCGGCGCACGCCTGCGGCTGATTCGCGTGCTGGAGCGCTGTGGTGAATTTCAACTGGCCATGGATTTGGCGAGCCACGCCGAGCAAACCCCGGAAAGCGCCACCGAACATCAGCATTTATTGCGTGTGCTGCCCAGGCTGCGGCGCAAACTGGGCGGGCCGCCGATCAAGCGGCCAGCCCCGCGGCCCATGCAGCGCCTGGACCTGCAATTGCCCAGGCACGACCCGGCATTGTCGGTGGAGTATTACGTTCAGGCGCATCTGGCGGACGAGTCGGCACCGGTGCATTACGTCGAGAACAGCCTGATCAACTCGCTGTTCGGGTTGCTGTGCTGGCCGGCGATCTTCGCCCCGTTGCCGGGGGCGTTTTTTCACCCATTCCAGCGCGGCCCGGTGGACCTGCACAACGAAGACTTTCATGCGCGGCGCGCGGATCTGTTCCAGGCCTGCCTCGCCGAACTCGATGACGGGCGTTACGCCCAGACCATCCGCGAGCGTTACACCGCCAAGTGGGGCGTGCAGTCGCCGTTCGTATTCTGGGGCGCGCTGAGCGAGGAACTGCTGGAGCAGGCGCTCGACTGTCTGCCCGCCGAACACCTCAAGCACTGGTTCAATCGACTGCTGCTCGACATCAAGGCCAACCGCGCCGGCATGCCGGACTTGATCCAGTTCTGGCCGCAACACAAAACCTACCGAATGATCGAAGTCAAAGGCCCCGGCGATCGCCTGCAAGACAACCAATTGCGCTGGCTGGAGTTCTGTCACGAGCACCAGATGCCCATCGCCGTTTGCTACGTGCAATGGGTGGAGCAGGGCGCTTGAGCTACAGCATCGCGGTGCGGGCGTTGTGTGAATTCACCGCCAAGGTCGGCGACCTCGACCTGCGTTTCACCCCGTCGCCAACCGCGCTGGAAGGCATTGTCGGCCATCGCACCGTGGCGTCACGACGCAGCGGGGGTTACCAGAACGAGGTCGCACTTGAGGGCCAGTATCGAACCTTGAGCGTGAAAGGCCGGGCGGATGGCTACGATCCGGGGCAAAACTGCCTCGAAGAAGTCAAAACCTACCGGGGCGACCTGAGCAAGCAACCGGCCAACCACCGGCAGTTGCACTGGGCGCAGGCGAAAGTCTATGGCTGGTTGATGTGCCAGAAACTGGATTTGGCGCAGATCGACCTGGCCCTGGTGTACTTCGACATCGTCAGCGAGAAGGAAACCTGTCTGGTCGAGACCTTCAGCGCTGCCGACTTGCAGCTGTTCTTCGAGCACCACTGCGGGTTGTTCCTGCACTGGGCCGAGCAGGAAATGGCCCATCGCGAAGGGCGCAATGTGGCGGCTCAACAGCTGAGCTTTCCCCATGCCGATTTTCGCCCCGGCCAACGGCATCTGGCCGAATCGGTGTTCAAGGCAGTCAGCACCGGCCGCTGTCTGATGGCCCAGGCGCCGACCGGTATCGGCAAGACCATTGGCACGCTGTTCCCGATACTCAAGGCCCTGGCGCCGCAGCAACTGGACAAGGTGTTTTTCCTCACGGCGAAAACCCCGGGGCGCAAATTGGCGCTGGACGCGGCTCAGGTCATCCTCGACAGCGCCGATGCACAGCCGTTGCGAGTCCTCGAGATGATCGCCCGGGACAAGGCTTGCGAGCACCCGGACAAGGCCTGTCATGGCGAATCCTGCCCGTTGGCCCAGGGTTTTTATGATCGTCTGCCGGACGCGCGTCAGGCCGCCAGTCAATTGAGCCTGTTGAACCAAAGTGCCTTGCGCGAGGTTGCCCTGCGGCACGAGGTTTGTCCTTATTACTTGAGCCAGGAAATGGCCCGCTGGGCGGACGTGGTGGTCGCTGACTACAACTACTATTTCGACTTCAGCGCGTTGCTGTTCGGGTTGGCCCAGGCCAATAACTGGAACGTCGCGGTGCTGGTGGACGAAGCCCACAACCTGGTGGAGCGCGGCCGGCAAATGTACAGCGCCAGCCTCGACCAGGCGACTTTGAACGGCGTACGAAAAACCGCGCCCGAGTCGTTGAAGAGATCCTTGCAGCGAGTCAATCGTGAATGGAATGCCTTGCACGATCAGCAACTCGGCCCCTATCAGTCCTACGACAAAGCCCCGGAAAAACTGCTTCAGGCCTTGTCCTTGTGCTGCGCAAGCATCGGCGACTACCTGAATGATCATCCTCAGGGCCTGGACAGCGGGTTGCAGAATTTTTACTTCGACATGCTGCAATTCGGCCGCGTGGCTGAACTGTTCGACGAGCATTTCCTGTTCGACATCAGCAAGCGTGACCTCGAGCGCAAGCGCAATCTGTCGCAGCTGTGCCTGCGCAATGTGGTGCCCGCCGGTTTCATCCGCCCGCGCCTGACTGCTGCGCGCAGCACGGTGCTGTTTTCCGCGACCCTGAGCCCTCGGCATTACTACGCCGACCTGCTGGGCACCCCGGCGAACACGGTATGGATCGATGTGGAATCGCCATTTCACGCCGATCAGCTGCAAGTGCACATCGTCAGCCAGATATCCACGCGGTTCGTCCACCGTCAGGCCTCCCTTGCGCCCATCGTCGAGCTGATCGCCAAACAGTTCAGTCAACGCCCCGGCAACTACCTGGCGTTTTTCAGCAGTTTCGATTATTTGCAGCAAGTGGCGCAGTTGCTGGCCGAGCGGTATCCGCAGATCACGCTGTGGTCGCAGTCCCGGGGCATGGGGGAAGCGCAGCGTCAGGACTTTCTCGACCAGTTCACCGCTGACGGGCAGGGCATCGGCTTTGCGGTGCTGGGTGGCGCGTTCGGTGAAGGCATCGATTTGCCCGGCGCCCGCTTGATTGGCGCCTTCATCGCCACCCTAGGGCTGGCGCAACTCAATCCGGTCAACGAACAGCTGAAACAGCGCATGGCGGCGATTTTCGGTGCCGGTTATGACTACACCTACCTGTTTCCAGGTCTGCAGAAAGTGGTGCAGGCGGCAGGAAGGGTGATCCGTACACGAGAGGATCAAGGGGTGGTGATGCTGATCGACGACCGGTTTGGGGAGAGTAAGGTCAAGCAATTGCTGCCGCGTTGGTGGTCCGTTGAGCTGACGCAATTTCCTTCTGGTTTGTAGGAGTTTTTACCTTGTAAAACAGTGACATATCTTGAAAGACACGTTCGTTTGAACAAACAACGAAACACCGCTTTATTCAAAGGGCAGGCAATCACTTTCAAGCGAATCTTTGATAAGGAAATCAAGGTATGTCAGTAGCACCGAATTACGCTTACACGCCAGAACAAGTCACCGCAGCGTTCACTGAAATCACCACCACATTATTCAGTGGCATCACCGCCGAAACACTCCCCAAGATGCTGATTGTCGCGGGGGTACAGGGCTCGGGTAAAACCTATCTGCTGGAAAAAAGCCTTTTGCCCACCAACCGCTATGCCAATTATGTCCGGCTGTACTTGCCCGAATACCGAAAAAAACACCCTCAATACGCAGAAATGATCAAACTCGGTGTCCTGCACGCTTATGAACATACGGAGGCTTTTGTCCGGGATGTGAGCACGAAGATCTTCACCGAGGCTTTTAAAAACAAATACAACATCATCATGGAATGTGCATTCGACAGCATCGATTTCGCGGCTTTCCCACCGACGGCGACGGCTGCCGGCTACCAGTTCGAAACTCACATCGTCGCCTGCAATCAGGAGTTCGCTCATGTATCGAGCATCAAAAGAGCACTGAAAAGCCTGGAAGATCAGGAAATGGAAAGATTTCTCCCGGCATCAAAGCTGGAGGCCAGCATGAGATATGCACAAGCGATCATCCCGGCCTTCGAGACAGCCGCAAAGGCGATCAGCGGCTCGCAAATCATCTTGTACGAGCGTGGGTTTGGTGGTTTGAAAGACCGTGTCTTGCGCGCTCAGAGCACCTACACAAAGGCCGCCAACGGAGCGATCGACTCGACGACACTCAACGCGCATTTTTCGCACGGCGTCTATTCCGGCATCATCGACAAACATGTCTTCGCGATGACCGACCGGGACGAAATGGTCAAAGAATGTCATGTGGCGTTGCATAAGTCCCGGACCCATGCCCGCTATGTCCCGAACTTCGTCTACAACGAGCTGTACGCTTACATCGTCAAATACGTGTACCGATAATCCGCGCTGTAGGAGCTCAGCTCCTACAGTTGATCCGTGGTTGCCGCACGAGTCAGCGGTTGCGCAAACTACGCTCCATCCGCGCAATCCCTTCTTCCAGCAACGCCCGTGGGCAGCCGAAGTTCAAGCGCACGAATTGCTGGGCGTGATCGCCGAAATCCAGCCCGGCGCTCAGCCCGACTTTGGCCTGTTCGAGGAAGAATTGCTGCGGGTTGTCCAGCCCCAGTGCCGTGCAATCGAGCCACGCCAGATAAGTGCCCTGGGGCACGTTCATGGTCACGCCCGGCAACCGCGTGCGAACCGCCTCCACCAGATAGTCCCGATTGCTTTGCAGGTAGGCCATGAGTTCGGTCAGCCATGGGCGGCCTTCGCTGTAGGCGACGCGGGTGGCTTCCAGGCCCAGCGGGTTGACGCTGTCGACCATGCCGCAGCGGGCATGGTTGACGCGATGGAGCAGCGCTGCGTCTTGAATGATCATGAACGCAGTCTTCAGGCCAGCGATGTTGTAGGCCTTGCTGGCCGACATCAAGGTGATGGTGCGCTTGGCGATCTGCGGGCTGAGCGAGGCGGTCGGAATATGCACGCGCCCATCGAAGCACAGCTCGGAATGGATCTCGTCGGAGATGATCCACGCATCCTGTTCCAGGCAGATGTTGGCAACCGCTTGCAGTTCTTCCCGAGGGAAGACCTTGCCCAGCGGGTTATGCGGGTTGCTCAGCAGCAACGCGCCACCGCCTTGCAGAGCCTGGCGCAAGGCATCGAGTGGCGTGGCGTACGTGCCATCGGCCAGCACGTTGAAGTCCAGTTCGACCTTGTTCAGCTGCCAGTGGCCCGGCGCATGGCGCAGTGGTGGGTAGTTGGGTGTCTGCACGACCACGTTCTGTTGCGGCTGAACCAGTGCATGCAGGGCCATGTTGAAGCCTGATTCGATACCCGGCAGGAACACCAGTTCCTGGGGCTGCACACGCCAGGCGTACTTGTCCCACAGGTCGGCGACGATGGCGTCACGCAAGTCATCCTGGGCCACGCTGTAACCGAGCATCGGGTTTTCCAGGCGTTTTTGCAGGGCCTGAATGATCGCCGGTGGTGCGGCGAAGTCCATGTCGGCGACCCACATCGGCAACACGTCGGCCGGGTAGCGGCTCCACTTGGTACTGCCGGTGCCATGGCGGTCGAACACCTGATCAAAATCGAAAGTCATGCTCAGTCTCATAAAAGGCAGAGGGGGTAATCCGGCGGCCATGATAAGCGCCAACCTTCACCGCTGGCGAGTTGTGCAACAGAGCATGACCGGCAAGCCGCCGACGGTCGGTTTTCAGACCGCGCAGCACAACATTGTCTAAAGTTCTAATTGGCGGTAGTTCCGTTGCCGTCACCGTGATCGTCCAGAAAAACCCGGCCAACGCACCGGGTTTCCACCTGATCAGGAGTGCACGATGGACCTCAACCGTCGTCAGTTC
The DNA here is from genome assembly GCF_059422365.1 of Pseudomonas sp. GW821-FHT01E10. Classification (NCBI taxonomy): domain Bacteria; kingdom Pseudomonadati; phylum Pseudomonadota; class Gammaproteobacteria; order Pseudomonadales; family Pseudomonadaceae; genus Pseudomonas; species Pseudomonas sp. GW821-FHT01E10. The sequence goes on along the minus strand of NZ_JBWKWT010000009.1, from coordinate 146,571 downwards.
TTCAAGGTCGCTGGTCTCGGCCTTGCAGGATCCACCCTTGGCGCGCTGGGCATGGCCCCGACGCCAGCCTTCGCCGAACAAGTGCGTCATTTCAAGCTCGCCCATACCCATGAAACCCGCAACACCTGCCCGTACTGCTCGGTCGGCTGCGGCTTGATCATGTACAGCCAGGGCGACAATGCGAAGAATGTCGCCCAGAGCATCATTCACATCGAAGGCGATGCCGACCACCCGGTCAATCGCGGCACCCTCTGCCCAAAAGGCGCAGGCCTGCTCGACTTCATTCACAGCCCCAGCCGTCTGCAATACCCGCAAGTGCGCAAGCCCGGCACCAAGGAGTGGACGCGGATCTCCTGGGATGAAGCGCTGGACCGTATCGCCGACCTGATGAAGGCCGACCGTGACGCCAACTTCATCGAGAAGAACGCCCAGGGGCAAACGGTGAACCGCTGGCTGACCACCGGTTTCCTCGCGGCCTCGGCCTCGTCCAACGAAGCGGGTTACATCACCCACAAGGTCATTCGCAGTCTGGGCATGCTGGGGTTCGATAACCAGGCACGTGTCTGACATGGCCCGACGGTGGCAAGTCTTGCCCCGACGTATGGCCGTGGTGCCATGACCAACCACTGGACCGATATCGCCAACGCGAATCTGGTTCTGGTGATGGGCGGCAACGCAGCAGAAGCACACCCTTGCGGTTTCAAATGGGTGACCGAAGCCAAAGCCCACAACAAGGCGCGGCTGATTGTGGTCGACCCGCGTTTCACCCGTACGGCCTCGGTAGCGGACTATTACGCACCGATCCGCACCGGCACCGACATCGCCTTCATGGGCGGGCTGATCAATTACCTGTTGACCGAAGACAAGATCCAGCACGAATACGTGCGGGCCTATACGGACGTGTCGTTCATCGTCAAGGCCGGCTACGGTTTCGAGGACGGCTTGTTCAGCGGTTACGACGCGAGCAAGCGCAGCTACACCGACAAGTCCGGCTGGGGGTATGAGATCGGCGAGGACGGCTTTGCCAAAGTCGATCCGACCTTGCAGGACCCACACTGCGTCTATCAATTGATGAAGCAGCATTACAGCCGCTACACCCTGGAGCTGGCCAGTCAGGTCTGTGGCATGCCCACCGACGCGATGAAGAAAATCTGGGAAGAGATTGCCACGTGTGCTCAACCGGGCAAGACCATGACGATTCTCTATGCCTTGGGCTGGACCCAGCACTCGATCGGCTCGCAGATGATCCGCAGCGCGGCCATGGTGCAATTGCTGCTGGGCAACATCGGCATGCCCGGCGGGGGCGTCAACGCTTTGCGGGGGCACTCCAACATCCAGGGCCTGACCGACCTCGGCTTGCTGTCCAACCTGCTGCCCGGCTACCTGACCCTGCCATCCGAAAGCGAACAGGACTACAACGCCTACATCGCCAAGCGCGCACTCAAACCGCTGCGTCCCGGGCAGATGTCCTATTGGCAGAACTACGGCAAGTTCCATGTCAGCCTGATGAAAGCCTGGTATGGCGCCAATGCCACCGCCGAGAATAACTGGGGCTACGACTGGCTGCCGAAACTGGACATTCCCGGCTACGACATCCTGAAAATGTTCGACATGATGGGCAAGGGCCAGGTCAACGGCTACATGTGCCAAGGCTTCAACCCGATTGCCGCCTTGCCGGACAAGAACCGGGTGATGAAGGCACTGGCCAAACTCAAGTGGCTGGTGGTGATGGACCCGCTGGCCACCGAGACCTCGGAGTTCTGGCGCAACGTCGGGCCTTACAACGATGTGCAAACGGCCGACATCCAGACCGAAGTCATCCGCCTGCCCACCACCTGTTTTGCCGAAGAAAACGGCTCGCTGGTCAACAGCGGCCGCTGGCTGCAATGGCACTGGAAGGGGGCCGACGGCCCGGGACAGGCGCGCACCGACGTGAAGATCATGGCCGAGCTGTTCATGCGTCTGCGCCAGCGTTACCAGGCCAATGGTGGCGCCTGGGCCGAGCCGATCCTCAAGCTCGACTGGCCCTACAAAGTACCGGATGACCCGACGCCGGAAGAACTGGCCCGGGAATTCAACGGCTACGCCATCGCCGATGTCACCGACGCTTCGGGCGCGGTGGTCAAGGCCGGTCAGCAGCTGTCCGGTTTCGCCCAGCTCAAGGACGATGGCAGCACGGCTTCCGGTTGCTGGATCTTCTGCGGCAGTTGGACCGAGCAGGGCAACAACATGGCCCGTCGTGACAACAGTGATCCTTACGGCATGAAGCAGAACCTCGGCTGGGCCTGGGCCTGGCCGGCAAACCGACGGATTCTCTACAACCGCGCCTCTTGCGACCCCCAAGGCAAACCGTGGGATGCGAAAAAACGGCTGGTGTGGTGGAACGGCAAGGTCTGGACCGGCACCGACGTGCCCGACTACAAGGTCGATGTGCCGCCGGAAGCCGGGATGAACCCGTTCATCATGAACCCCGAAGGCGTGGCGCGGTTCTTCGCCCTCGACAAGATGAACGAAGGGCCATTCCCCGAACACTATGAACCGTTCGAGACGCCCATCGGCATCAACCCGATGCACCCCAATAACAAACAGGCGACCAGCAACCCGGCCGGGCGGATCTTCGATTCGGTCTGGGACACCCTGGGCCAGGCCAAGGACTTTCCTTATGCAGCGACCAGCTACCGGCTGACCGAACACTTCCACTTCTGGACCAAGCATTGCCCGATCAACGCCGTGACCCAGCCCGAGCAGTTCGTCGAGATCGGCGAGGCGCTGGCCAAGGAGAAGGGGATTGCCGCCGGCGACCGGGTTCGGGTCAGTTCCAAGCGCGGACATATCGAAGCAGTGGCGGTGGTGACCAAGCGGATTCGTCCGCTGCAGGTCAACAATCAGGTGGTGCACCAGATCGGTATCCCGTTGCACTGGGGGTTCACCGGCGCCACCCGTCACGGTTACCTGACCAACACCCTGGTGCCGTTCCTCGGCGATGGCAACACACAGACCCCGGAATCCAAGTCATTCCTGGTCAACGTGGAGAAAATCTAAATGGCCAGCCAAGACATCATCGCCCGTTCGGCCACCACCACCGTGCCGCCCTCGGTGCGTACCCAAGGGGAAGTGGCCAAGCTGATCGACACCACCAAATGCATCGGCTGCAAGGCTTGCCAGGTCGCCTGCTCGGAATGGAACGAGCTACGCGACGATGTCGGTCACAACCTGGGCACCTACGACAACCCTCACGACCTCAGCGCAGACACGTGGACCCTGATGCGCTTCACCGAGCATGAAACCGACGCCGGCAACCTCGAATGGTTGATCCGCAAGGACGGCTGCATGCACTGCGCCGAGCCCGGCTGCCTGGCGGCATGCCCGAGCCCCGGCGCGATCATCAAACACGCCAACGGCATCGTCGACTTCGATCAGGACCACTGCATCGGCTGCGGCTATTGCATCACCGGTTGCCCGTTCAACATTCCGCGCATCTCGCAAAAGGACCACAAGGCCTATAAATGCACGCTGTGTTCGGACCGGGTGGCGGTGGGGCTGGAACCGGCCTGCGTGAAAACCTGCCCGACCGGCGCCATCGTGTTCGGCAGCAAGGAAGACATGAAGGAACACGCCGCCGAACGCATCGTCGACCTCAAGAGCCGCGGCTTCGACAACGCCGGTTTGTATGACCCCGCGGGCGTCGGCGGCACTCACGTGATGTATGTGCTGCACCATGCCGACACGCCCAGGTTGTATGCCGGTTTGCCGGATCACCCGGCGATCAGTCCGCTGGTGGACCTGTGGAAAGGCCTGAGCAAACCCCTGGCGCTGCTGGCCATGGGCGCGGCGGTGCTGGCCGGGTTCTTCCACTACGTGCGCGTCGGGCCACAACTGATCGAGGAAGACGAACATCCGACCACCGTCGACCCTGCCGTGCATGAGTTCGATCCGTCGGTGCACACCTTCGATCCAAGCAAACCCGGCGGGGAGGACAGGCCATGAACGACAAACCGATCCTGCGCTACACCGCCAACCAGCGCACCAACCACTGGCTGGTGGCGATTGTGTTCCTCTTGGCCGCGTTGTCGGGGCTGGCCTTGTTTCATCCGGGGTTGTTCTGGCTCAGCAATTTGTTTGGCGGCGGTTCGTGGACGCGCATTCTGCATCCGTACCTGGGCGTGACGATGTTTGTGCTGTTCCTCGGCCTGGTGTGCAGTTTCTGGCGGGCGAACTACTTCATCACCAACGACCGGCTGTGGCTCAGGCGTGTCGGGCATGTGATCCGTAACGAGGAGGAGGGCGTGCCGCCCATCGGTAAATACAATCCGGGGCAGAAGCTGCTGTTCTGGGTATTGTTGATCTGCATGCTGGTGCTGCTATTCAGCGGATTGGTGATCTGGCGTGCCTGGTTCAGTGCGTACTTCGGCATCACCAGCATCCGCTGGGCGATGCTGCTGCATGCGCTGGCAGGGTTCATCTTGGTGTTGAGCATCATCGTCCACGTCTATGCTGGTATCTGGATTCGCGGTTCGGTCCACGCCATGGTGCGTGGCCGGGTCAGCCGCGCCTGGGCGAGAAAACACCATGGGCTCTGGTACCGGGAAGTGACCGGCGACGAAACGCCAGAGCCACCGATCAGCAAAAAAGGATGATCCCTTGGCCACAATCCTCGAGCCCGGGCAAATAGAAGCGGCGGCGAGTTCACCGCCGTTTTTGTACCTGCCGCCGAACAACCTGTTCACCCTGCGCGCGTTGCGCCTGGAACGTTTGGCTGACGGCCATCCCATGGCGGACTATCTGCGTTTGATCGCGGGGTTGTGTCATGTCCAGCAGCAGCTGATGGATGATCCGCTCGTGGCGACCATGCCCGACCCCGAACGCCTGCGGTTGTGCGTAGAACATGGCTTACCGCCGTTCGCCGCCGACAGTCTGGTGCGCGAAAACGTTTGGCTGCCATACCTCGAGGCCTTGTTGCAGCGCTATCAGCCATTGCCACACTCGGCGGTAGAAAACGCCGTGGCGACGTTGCGCAGTGCGAACCCTGGGCTGCTCAAGGCGTGGGCGATTGCCCTGGTCAGCGGCCAGTACTCGATGCTGCCGGCAGCGCTGGTGCCGTTTCTCGGTGCCGCGCTGCAAGCGGCCTGGAGTTATTGGCTGCTGAACACGCCCAACCTTGAACTCCATCTACAGCAACAGCATGGCGACAGCCTCAGCCAATGCCCGGCCTGCGGTTCGCCGGCGATGGCCGGGGTGATTCGTCATCGCGGCAAATACAACGGCTTGCGTTATCTGGTGTGCTCGCTGTGTGCCTGCGAATGGCATGTGGTGCGGGTCAAATGTGTGTATTGCGAACAGAGCAAGGGGCTTGAATACGTCAGCTTCGAGGATGATCGCCACGCCGCCAATCAGGCACCGCTGCGGGCGGAGGTCTGTCCCGGCTGCAACAGCTACCTGAAACTGATCTACCTGGAAAACGACGCCGAAGCCGAAGCCCTGTCGGCGGACCTGTCCAGCCTGATGCTGGACATGCGCCTGGAGCAGGAAGGCTATCAGCGGCCAGCGCCCAATCTGCTGCTGGCGCCCGGAGGCGACTGAGCTTATCGATCCCAGAGGCTACACTCAGACGCGACGGTCACTCGCTTCCGGGAGCCTCTGATGCCCGCAACCCTCGCCGGCAAAACCTTGCGGCTGCCTTCCATCGACAGCCTGCTACGCCATCCCGCCTGCCAACCGTTGGCCGAGCGTTACGGACACGACGCACTGCTGGCCGGCCTGCGGCAATTGCTCGATGACTTGCGCGAGCCGGTGCACAACGGTGAACTCGCTGCCATTGAAATCGCCCCCGACGTATTAGCGGGGAGGGCAGGTGAGCGTCTGGCAATTCAGCATCGCAGCCAGATCCGCCGGGTGTTCAACCTCACCGGCACGGTGCTGCACACCAACCTCGGTCGCGCGTTGTTGCCGGAACAAGCCATTGAAGCGGTGCAACGGGCTGCGCGCTATCCGCTCAATCTGGAATTCGACCTGCACAGCGGCAAGCGCGGCGACCGGGACGATTTGATCGAAGGCTTGATCCGCGAACTGACCGGCGCCGAAGCGGTGACGGTGGTCAATAACAATGCCGCCGCTGTGTTGCTGACGCTCAACAGCCTGGGTGCACGCAAGGAAGGGATCATCTCCCGAGGTGAGCTGATCGAAATCGGCGGCGCGTTTCGCATTCCCGACATCATGGCCCGCGCCGGGGTCAAGCTGCACGAAGTGGGCACCACCAACCGCACCCATGCCCGCGATTACGAGGCCGCCATCGGCCCGCGCAGTGGTCTACTGATGCGCGTACACGCGAGCAATTACAGCATCGAAGGCTTCACCGCGAGAGTGCCGACGGCGGAATTGGCGCAGCTGGCTCACCGCCACGGACTGCCCTTGCTCGAAGACCTCGGCAGCGGCAGCCTGCTGGACCTGACTCGCTGGGGTTTACCCGCCGAACCGACGGTGCGCCAGGCGTTGCTCGACGGTGCGGACATCGTCACCTTCAGCGGCGACAAACTGCTTGGCGGGCCTCAGGCCGGATTGATCGTCGGCCGCAAAGACCTGATCGCCAGGATCAAGAAGAATCCGCTCAAGCGTGCCTTGCGGGTCGACAAACTGACCCTGGCCGCCCTCGAAGCCGTATTGGCGCTGTACCGCGATCCCGATCGTCTGGCCGAACGACTGCCGAGTCTGCGTCTATTGACCCGGCCCCAAGCCGACATCCTCGCCCAGGCCGAACGCCTGCAACCGTCATTGGCGCAGGTGCTGGGCGATGGCTGGAGCGTCAGCGCGATTCCGGCGTTAGGCATGATCGGCAGCGGCAGCCAACCCGTGGCCCGATTGCCCAGCGCCGCGTTATGCCTGCGGCCCAACGTTTCGAAACGCCTGCGTGGGCGACGATTACTAGGGCTGGAGGCAGCGTTGCGGCAACTGCCCATTCCGGTGCTCGGGCGTATCGACGATGACGCCTTGTGGCTCGACGTGCGCCAACTAGATGACGAAGCGGCATGGCTGGCGCAGCTCAATCAGCTGGTGCGATTCGATCAACTGCAGGAGGAGGGCCGGGACGGGTGATTGTCGGCACGGCGGGGCATATCGATCACGGCAAGACTTCCTTGCTCCAGGCACTGACCGGGCAGGCCGGTGATCGTCGCCGCGAAGAACGCGAACGCGGCATGACCATCGACCTGGGCTATTTCTATGCGGCGCTGGAACCGGGCGCCGCCCTGACCGGTTTTATCGACGTGCCCGGCCATGAGCGCTTCACCCACAACATGCTGGCTGGTGCTCAGGGGATTGATCTGGTGTTGCTGGTGGTAGCGGCCGATGACGGCGTCATGCCGCAAACCCGTGAACATTTGGCGATTGTCGAGTTGCTGGGCATCCCTCGGGCACTGATTGCAATCAGCAAGTGCGACCGGGTTGCCTCGGCTCGGGTGCAGGCTGTTCGTGAGCAGATCGATGCATTACTGGCGCCCGGCCCGTATGCCGGCGCGCCGCAAATCCCGCTGTCGAGTGTCACTGGCGAGGGCATCGAGACACTGCGCCAAGCCTTGCTGGATGCACAGCATGAGGTTGTTCAACGCACCACCGGCGGCGGTTTTCGTCTGGCGATTGATCGGGCCTTCAGCGTGGCCGGCGCAGGCATCGTGGTGACCGGTACGGCGTTGTCCGGCCAAGTGGCGGTGGGCGATACGCTGATGTTGAGCCCGCAGGGCAAACTGGTGCGAGTACGTGGCCTGCATGCGCAAAACCAGGCCGCTGACAACGCAATGGCCGGGCAGCGCGTCGCGCTGAACCTGAGTGCCGAGCGTCTGGCCCTGGAGCAGATCCACCGTGGCCACTGGCTGGTGGCCGAATGGCTGCATGCGCCGACCCAGCGTCTGGATATCCAGTTGAGGGTGTTGACCAGCGAATCGCGAAGCTTTGAACACTTTCAACCGGTGCATGTGCATCTTGGAACTCAGGACGTGACGGGGCGGGTGGCCTTGCTGGAAGGCGCAAGCCTGGCACCGGGCGGGCAGATGTTCGCGCAACTGCTGGTCAATGCGCCGGTGTTGGTAGTGAAGGGCGACCGCTTGATCCTGCGCGACCAAAGCGCCCAACGCACCCTTGGCGGTGGCCAAGTGCTGGACCCGTTCGCCCCGGCCCGACATCGTCGCAGCCCTGAGCGATTGGCGCAGCTACAAGCGCTGTCCGCCACCAATAGTCTGGAAGCGGCACTGCCGGCACTGCTGGCCAACAGCGACACCGGGCTCGATCCGCTGCGCCTGGAGCGTCAGTTCAACCGTTCGCGCGAGACTTGGGAATTGCCCGATGACGTGCGTCTCATCGATACGCGGCAGGGGCCATTGTTGTTCAGCGCGGTGCGTTGGGAAGCCCAGAAAACGCCGCTGCTGGAACACCTCGCACGCTTTCATCAACTCGAACCGGACCAGATGGGACCGGACCGGGATCGCCTGCGTCGCTTCGCCGGCAGCGTGCTGGAACGGTCGACCTTTATCAGCCTGCTCGACGAATTACTGGCCAGTGGTGCAATGACGGCCTGCGGCCCGTGGCTGCATTTACCCGATCACCAGGTGCGCTTGAGCGAGGACGACGAAAGCCTCTGGCAACAATTGCAGCCATTGTTCGAACAGGCGGGTTTCGATCCGCCGTGGGTGCGTGATCTGGCCAAAGCCACTGGCCATGACGAGGCTGCCGTGCGCCTGCTGCTGCGCAAGATGGCCCGGTTGGGACTGCTGCATCAAATCGTTCGTGACCTGTTTTACACCGACACGCTGCTGCGCCGATTGGCGGCTATGCTGGTGCAACTGGCCAGCGATAACCCGGTGATCCAGGTCGTCGGGTTTCGCGATGCCGTGGGCCTGGGGCGCAAGCGCAGTATTCAGATTCTTGAATACTTCGACCGGCTCGGCCTGACCCGCCGCTTTGGCGATCGACGCCATATCCGGCTCGACAATGCACTGGCCCAACAAGCCGCAGTCTGACTTCAAGGAAGGCAATCGCGCCCGGTGGCGCGGCCGGGCTTCAAACCCGGTTGGGGACGGCATCCGTTCCCGGGCAGGTTCGACTCCGGCTGCCTTCCGCCATTTCCATGGTGATCTCGATCACAGGTGCCCGAAGGTCAGCGGGTACTGGATGACGACGTAAACCCTGTCGATGTCATCGCCCGCCTGAGCGGTGTTGGCCCGATGAGACACATGGGACAGTTGCAGTGACAACCCCTTGGCGGAGCCTGACTGCACGATGTAGCGCAGGTCGATGTCGCGCTCCCAATGCCGCCCGCCATCGCCCTGTTGAGGTACGTACTCGCCGATGGTCGGGTCGAACGGGTTGTAGGCCCCACCCTTGGGCGCACGGGTGCCGTCGATGTCGCTGCCCCGGACATAACGCGTCATGAAACTCAGGCCGGGGATGCCATAAGCACCGAGGTCGAGGTCGTAGCGTGCCTGCCAGGAGCGTTCATGGGCGCCGTTGAAGTCGGCGTACTTGATCGAGTTGGCCAGGTAAATCGAGTCGCCACCGACGAAGTCGAACGGTGTGTCGCCATTGATGCGTTGCCAGGCCAGGGTAAAGGCATGGGCATCAAGGGTGTATTTGCCCGAGAGGCTGTAGGCGGTGTTGTCGATGGCACCGGCCAGTGCCTTGCCGGTGTCCTGCGTGCGGTACAGGTTGGCGTCGAGGAACACGGCGGACTGTTTCAGGTGCAGGTTGGCGTAATACTGGCGCCAGGTGTCGCTCAGCTCGGAGGCGTACAACGCGCCGCCGACAGGACTGTTTGTGAACAGGTCGGTGCCCAGAAACGTGATGCCACCGGCTTCGGTGTTGGCGCCGTAGCCGTAAAAGTTGCCCTTGCTTGTTGTGTTGTCCTGATTCTTGAACGCCGTGAAATGACCAGCCACCAGTTTCATGTTGTCGATTTCGTTGCTGTTCAACAGAAAGCCCGTGGCGTATTCCGGTTGCAGGCGTTTGTCGGAGGTGTCGAACACCGGGGTTTCCACGGTCATTTCACCGAAGGCCAGGGTGGTTCGGGAGGCCCTGATTTTCAGCGCGCCACCGGCACTGGAATAGTTGTCTTCGCTGCGACCGTCACTGTCCAGCGGCAGTAACCCGGTTCCCGAATGCCCTTTGCCGCCGTCGAGCTTCAGCCCCATAAACGCGTGGCTGTCGACGCCGAAACCCAGCGTGCCGGGGGTGAATCCGGATTCAAATGAGCCAATAAAGCCTTGAGCCCACTCTTGTTTGTAGTTCTTGCCCGAAGGCTGGGGTGAGCGGTAGTCGCTGTTGAGGAAGAAATTTCGACTGAGCACCTCAAGCTTCCCGCCCTCGAGAAATCCTTGCGCGGAATCCGGTGTCTCATCCGCCAGGGCTGTTCCGGCAAAAAACACGCAGAGCCAGAAGGACGCCCTGGGTACGTCCTTCCGCCCGGAAATGCGCGGGAGGGTTTGTAAAGAAAACATGATTGATCTCCCGCCTGAAACAGCGACTCCGAAGAGTCGCTATTTATTCTCAATGGCCTTCAGAGGCATGGAACATGGTCTTGGCGTAGATCAGGCCCAGACCATAGGCACCACCGTTGGCGATGGAGGTTTTCACCGTCTCGTCGTAAGTCTCGGTGCGTGCCCAGTCGCGCTGCAGTTCAAGCAGGTATTGCAGCGAAGTCATTGGGCGGGCACCGAGCTGGATCATGCGTTGCACGGCCATTTCATGGGCTTCGATGGAGACATCGCCACAGGCATCGGCGATGAAGTACACCTCGAAGCCTTGGTCGAGGGCCGACAGTGCCGGGCCAACGATGCACACGGAGGTCCACAGGCCGGCCAGGACGATTTTTTGTTTGCCGATGGCGTTGACTTCAACGGCAATGCGCTCGTCTTCCCAGGTGTTCATGCTGGTACGGTCGATCACTTTGTGTTCCGGGAACACCGATTTGATTTCGTCGAAGATCGGGCCGGAGAAGCTTTTCTCGGCAACGGTGGTGAGGATGGTCGACACCTTGAAGCCCCGGGCTGCCTTGGCCACCAGTGCGGCGTTATTGCGCAGGGTGACGGCATCGATCGACTTGGTCGCAAAGGACATTTGCGACTGGTGATCGATCATGATCAGGGTGTGGTCGGTTGGGGTCAGCAGGGTTTTGCCCGGTACAGCTTTTGCGATGGCCATGGTGATGTCCTTGCAAGTGGATTGAGGGTTGGTTCACAAGGCCTATGGTTGCGCAGATTTCGACGCAGTTATTGAGTCGATGTGCTGTTTTTGCTTCAAGGCGCATCGGCACAAAGGTGGGGCGGCGGAGCATACAAAGGAACGCCTCAATGGACGCTCCGCGTTCGGCCCCGAAACCTCAAAGGCATTTCTGATTGCGACCTGACCCGCGTCACCCGGGCGGTGCATCTACTGACGCGCGAAGGCTGTGCCGTGCTGGATGTGATTCAGGCTCGGGCGTTGCAGCGGGAGGAGGGAGGGGTTCAAGGCCGCTGTTTAGCGGTGTAGCAAGGGACGCGATCGCGAGCAGGCTCGCTCCCACGAGTGATCGCTGGCGTGTACAAATAATGTGCTCACAGAAAATCCAGTGTGGGAGCGGGCTTGCTCGCGAAGAGGCCGGCACATCCAGCATTGCAACTGCCTGACACCCCTCGCCAGGTCAGAGCCGGAACGCTTGTCGTCCTACCAGTAACCATTTGCCTTGCTGTTTTTGCCAGATCTGAAAGTTCTCGATTTCCGTGGGAACAATCTCGGTACCCTTGATGACCTGCGCCGAAAAATGATGGCGGACCAACGCCACATCACCCGATACGGTAATTTTCTGGTTCTGCATCTCCAGCGTCTTGAAAGCGCTTTTTCCGCTTTAAATGTCGGCGATGAACTCTTTCTTGTCCTGGACTTTCCCGCTGGAATGCCCGTAGGTCAGGTTTTCAGCGGTGAGCGCATTCAGTTGTGGGACGTTTTTGGTCAGCATCGCTTGAGTCAGATGGTCTACCGCAGTGGCAACATCCTTCTCGCTCGATGCGGGGGAGGCCGCCACGTAGCCACTGAACAGGCATAGAAAACCGATAATCAGTTTCACTTTTTTCATGGGTAATTCCTTGTTGTTATAGGTGCGAGGACGACAGATGGATTACGTCAACTCATCTGTCATCGTACAACATATCAGGTTTTTACCAATTGACGCAGATATGGCTTGCCGACCTGGAAACATTCCCGGCGCAGGGCTGACCTATCCATATGCATCAGCAATGCTGGCCAAAAGCCTTCTATAATGCGCAGCCTTTGACGCCAGTGTACTCAACAGCCCGGTATTTCCTTGAAACGCGATCTTCGACTTGCCACTTTTCTGATCTTTCTGGTGTGTGTCTCCGTGGTGCTGCTGACGGCCTGGCAGACATGGACAGCCCGACAGAACACCTTGAGCGACATCAATACCGATACATTGAACCTGACTCACGCGCTCAACACTTACACCGAGGGCACCTTCAAGCAAAGTGAAGTGCTGTTGCTGGGCCTGACAGAAAGGATCGAGAAAGACGGCACCGGTCCGGAGCAACTCGAACGGCTGAGCAAGTTGGTTGCCCAGCAGATGGATGCGCTCCCGCAATTAAATAGTGTGGTGCTGTATGACGCCCAGGGGGACTGGCTATTCTCGACCAACATGCTGATCTCATCCAATAGCAACAACGCAGATCGGGCGTTCTTCAAGCATCACCGAGATGTCGCGGATCGCGGTATCTATATCGGCCCGGCGATTCTCAGCCGGGCCACGTGCGCCTGGGTGATTTCGGTCAGCCGACGCATCGATCACCCTGATGGAAGTTTTGCCGGGGTAATCGCCGCGACCATCAGCCTTGAACACTTCCTCAAACTTTATCGAAGCATCCATGTGGGGCAATTCGGCGCGATCAGCCTGACCTCATCCGAAGGGCGCCTGCTGGTGAGGTTTCCCTTTCAAGTGGAAGACATCGGCCGTGATCTGTCGCGCGCACCGATATTCTCCGAATACTTGCGCAACAGCTCATCGGGCACCGTGGATTTTGCGTCGAATGTCGATGGCATCCATCGCCTCTACGCGTTCAAGAGAAACGATCAATATCCTGTCGTCACGACGGTTGCGGTGGGGCAGGCCGAGGCAATGCAAGCGTGGCTCAGTCAGACAAAGCAATCTGTCGCTGTGGTGCTGCTGTTGCTGGGCCTCCTGGTTGCACTGGGACGCCGGCTGATTTCCCACATCAGCCGGCGTATTCGGGCGGAGGAAAAGTTGCTCGCCACTCAAACCGCACTGATCGAGCTTAACCAGACGCTGGAAGTTCTCGCCAGCGAGGACAAACTCACCGGCCTCGCCAACCGCCGGCATTTCGATCAGTTCCTGGATGTCGAACTCAAACGCGCCAAGCGACTCGCAAGCCCGTTGTCACTGATTCTGATCGATGTGGACTTTTTCAAACGCTACAACGATCACTACGGCCATCTCGCTGGAGACGAATGTCTACGGATCATTGGTCAGGCGATCAAGCACTGTGTACGTCGCCCGGGAGACATGGCGGCTCGTTATGGCGGGGAAGAAATCGCCGTGGTGATGCCCAATACGGACGAATCAGGAGCGCGCAAGGTTGCCGAGGCGATCCTGTCGGGGATTGCGGCCGAGCAGCTTGCGCATTTGTCGAGCCCGTTAGGTATCGTGACCGTCAGCCTGGGGGTGGCAACTTATGTCGCCGACGGCAGCGACACTGATGAAAAGGCACTGATCGGTCGTGCAGACCGCGCACTTTATGCGGCAAAGTCGCAGGGGAGAAATCAGCTGAGCGTCGCGTGATCAAGCAGGCACTTGGAGGAAAGAGCGAACTATCGGCACGCGGCGCAACTATCGGTTCAAGTGATAGTGACAATCAAGAAACGCAAGTTCTGCTGGATCGGGTAAAGGCGGAAAATCGCCTCCGTCGAAGACGCAGCTCAAGGAATTTGCGCGATGAAGACATTGATCCGACTGGCAATTGTCGCCCTGTTGATGGGCGGGGTTGTTACTGCTGCAACCGCCTACGCAGACGACGCCCAGTCGTGCCATTTTCTGCCCATCGCCGGCGCCAGTACCGGATTGCAGCATTCGCAAACCGTCGGTGTTCTGTACAGCGAAAACACCCTGGATAACCTGCAATACCTCGAGCGTTACCACGATGTGGCGGTGAACGGCGCGCGCGATGCGCTGGATGCGCGGATTCGCGACGCGTTCATCAACAGCTCCGACCCAGAGTTGGCAATCGACTGGCTGATGAGTTCGTTACAGCAGCAGTTCCTGTCGGTGACCGTCTACAACAACCTCGATGCGTTGTTGCAGGCCCATCCGGATGTGGTGGTGATGCTCGATACGCATAACCGTCTGCTGACCCAACGCAACAGTCAGGTCGAAGCGCGTTTCGCCGCACGGTTCTACGACGCCAACCTGCAATACATCGGCAAGGCCGAAGGCGCTGTCGAGAAACAAATGCCTTCGGTCTGGGTACACCGTAAAGCGGCAGCCGAGATTGCCGCCCAGATTGATCAACAACGCGACCTGCAACTCAGCGCCTTGAAGCAGTTCGATGACTCGCTCAAAACCCTGGTGACTGCTGGCTGAACACCCGGACCATAACCGCAACGACAGTGACCCGTTGCGCAACGAAACAGATTTTTTACTTCAGGACTGCACCGATGCGCCCTTTATTTGTTCCTGCCATGGCTTTCGCCACCTTGCTGCTGGCCGGTTGTGCCACTGCGCCGAACGACCCGACGCAGATCCTGCAGACGAAAAAAACGCCTGCCGAGTACGCCGATTGCGTGGTGCCGAAGTTGCAGGGCAGCGCACTGAACCCGACGGTCTCGCAAACCCAGCGCAGCTACCGGATCGTGGTGCCAAGCAAAGTCGCCGCGGACAACGTTCTGGAAGCCTACAAAGCGCCGAACGGCGGCAAGGTGTTTTTGTATGAGCGCCACTTGCTGGCGTCGAACTTCATGCCTTCGAGTTTTGAACGTGCCGCGCAGGATTGCCTGTAACCCGTAACAGCTTTGAAAAATGCTCCTTTGGTTGGCCGCAACCAACCAATTTTTTGCCCCGTACCTTATGTGGTTTCGGGGCTTTTTTTTGCGTGCAGGTTTTGGGGCTGGGAGCAGGGCGCCGGTACTTGCGCCAGAGACATCAACCGACCGGCTCGGCCTTGCAACTCATTGGCCCTGAGCCTGGCTTCTGGAATAGCACCACGTCGCCGTCTTGCCAGAAACTGTAATTCCCTTGGGAGTCCTTGCCTGTGTATCGGGTTCCCGAATCACTCGGCTCCTGGTTCAGGACGATCGAGGTGTTCGCCCATTTCAGGTACACGACACCAGGCTGCGTGGTGAAGAAGGTGGCGGCAACCAGCGGGGCAAGCCCTGTACAACGAAAAGCCAGGGGCCCCTCGGTAAGTCTGTATGGGTCCTTGGTTCTCACGATGGCCGAGCCTTGACGCAACTGGTACGCGCGCTCGGCATAACTGCGTACTGTGCACGCCTTGGGTACAGGTGTGGAGGCGCACTGATTGCGGGCATCGATCCAGAACTGCTGGTCGATCATGATTTTGTCCGGACGCGGCACTGAATGTTCATCCGTGAGCGCCAGGCGATAAAGACGCGTCAGTTCGATATCCATCTGCGCCAGCTGCGGATCGCGACAGATCAGCTTTTCGACGGACGCCTTTGCCTCGGCACAGTCGAAGCTGGTCTTGAAGGTTGGTGCTGCATTAACACAAGTGCTCGCCGCCGCGCATACGCTGGCAGCGAGTAGACAGGTGAAAAGGGCCGTGACCGTTTTCATGTTGGCTTCACCCAGATCATTACGTGATGCCCGGATTGCCGTGGGATTGATCGATGCGTTGAATAGTTATTCGTTCGCATTGGTGTATCGCAGTGTAAGTCAGTGCTCAGAACTTGCCATACCGCTCGGCGGCGGTGGGGTTGCAGGAGCGAGTTGGCCGCCACTGAAATTTGACGGCCTTCGCCTGCAGCTATTCGACCCGCAGGTGCCCCACAAATGCCACGTCACTCTAGAGGGCGCCCCCAAAGGCTCCAGGTAAAATCAGTTGTACTGACTTATCGATCCAGCTGCGGGTTTGGGCCTCCAGGTGTGGGTCAGCTGATAGGCAATTGCCAACCATATAAACCACCCCGGCATGACCATTAAAGCAATTCGGGTGTCAGGTCTTAATGCCAGCAAACAGAGAACAAAGCCCAGGAACGCCAAGGAGAACCAGGCCATCGGCACGCCGCCAGGCATCTTGTAGGCCGATTGCGCATGCAGGTCGGGCCGGCTTCTGCGATAGGCAATGTACGACGCGAGGATGGTCGACCAAGTGAAAATCACCAGGATCGCCGACACGGTCGAGACGATGGTGAACGCTGTCATGATTTCCGGAACGATGAACAGCAACAATACTCCCACCAGCATCAACAGTGTGGTGAACGCCAGGCTCAGCAGAGGCACGCTATTGCCCGACAAACGCCGAAAAATCCCTGGTGCATTGTCGTGACTGGCCAGCCCAAACAGCATGCGGCTGGATGAAAATACGCCACTGTTGGCCGATGAGGCGGCAGATGTCAGCACGACAAAGTTGACGATACCTGCTGCTGCGGGAAATCCCGCAACCAGAAACAGTTCGACGAAAGGACTCTTGTTGGGCGAAACCTGTTGCCAGGAGGTCACCGCAATAATGCAGGCCAGTGCCAGCACATAAAACAGGATGATTCTCAGCGGAATCGAGTTGATGGCTTTAGGTAGGGTCTTCTCGGGGGAGCGGGTTTCGGCTGCTGCTGTGCCGATCAGCTCGGTGCCGGCAAAGGAGAAGATGGCCATCTGGAAACCGGCAAAGAAACCGAACAGGCCGTTGGGGAAGGCTGCCTGTTTATCCAGCAGGTGGTTCAGGGAGGCAGTGACGCCATTGGGTGAGACGAAGGAGCTGGCAATCAGCACCATGCTGACGCCAATCAAGGTGACGACGGCTATGATCTTGATGATCGCGAACCAAAACTCCACTTCACCGAAAAGCCTGACCGTAAACACATTCAAGGCAAACAGCGTCATTAGCACGCCGATGGCCGGTATCCAGGCGGGTACATCAGGGAACCAGTATTGAAAGAAGCCGCCGACCACCACGGCATCACCCACTACCGCGACGCTCCAACTCAGCCAGTACGACCAACCGAGAAAAAATGCCGCTCGCGGGCCAAGGTAGGCACCGGCAAAATCCGCGAAGCTTTTGAAGTTTAAGTTGGAGAGCAACAGTTCGCCCATGGCGCGCATGACGAAGTAGACGAACAAGCCGATGATCATATAGATGAGGATGATCGACGTGCCGGAAAGGGCGATGATCTTCCCGGAGCCCATGAACAGCCCTGTACCAATGGCGCCTCCCATGGCCATTAACTGAATGTGACGATTGCTGAGGGTGCGCTGCAGCGCGGGCTGTTCAGGCAGCCCGGACGGAGTCGTTTTCATTACAAAACCTCTTGATTTTATGTTTTTGAGTTTTGGCAGAAAGTGGGTGTCTAGCGTTCTTGTTAGAGATGCAACGGCTACTGACGGTGGTGGTTTGCGTGTGGCAGGGTTTCTCGTCCGGTCACACGGTGAGTAGCCCCTTGGCACTTTGCTCAGGAGGCCTCACCTATGGCGATCAGCTGACTGTGCGCAGGCGCGAGGGAACTGCTGGCTGCTGATCAAGCAGTTGATAGAGGTTTTTTATGTTGGCAGGCGTCGGCACCAGATGGATGCGCTCACCGATGGCATGCTCCCGCGCAAGGTCGTGCACGTAGCGCAGTGACGAAAAGTCTTCGAGTGCAAAACCCACGGAATCGAAAACCGTGACCTGGGCGTCGTTCTCACGGCCCGCGACTTCACCTTGAACAATCCGGAGGAATTCGACGACGGGAAAGTCGGCCTCCAGTTGTTGAATATCGCCTTCAATCCGGGTTTGAGGTTCAAACTCAACGATGACCCGGGCATTGCGCAGGATGTCGGCGTGCAGTTCGGTTTTCCCAGGGCAATCACCGCCGACGGCATTGATATGCATGCCGGGCTCGATCATCTCGGGCGTCAGAATCGTTGCATAGGCCTTGTCTGCAGTGACCGTGGTGACGATGCGCGCACCCTTGACCGCGTCCTGTACCGAGTTGGCCAGAATCACCTCGATATCCGGGAATGCGGCTAGGTTGTGCTTCAACTTAAGTGAAGCGTCGCGATCGATATCGAAAATGCGGATTTCCTTGATGGACAGCATTTCGTAGAAGGCGATGGCTTGAAATTCGCTCTGGGCGCCATTGCCGATGATTGCCATGATGTTTGCATCAGGGCGCGCCAGGGACTTCGCGACCAGGGCGGAGGTCGCGGCTGTGCGCACGGCGGTGGTCAATGTCAGTTCGCTGAGCAAGGTTGGATAGCCACTGTGGACATCGGCCAGGACACCGAAGGCCATGACCGTCAGCAAATTGCTTTGACCGTTGTCCGGGTGACCATTCACGTATTTGAACGAGTACTGTTGACCATCGTCCGTCGGCATCAACTCGATCACACCATCGGCCGAATGATTGGCGGTGCGCGGCGACTTATCAAACTGCGCCCAGCGTGAGTAGTCAGCTTCGATGTAAGCCGCCATTTCGCGTATTGCCCGACGGATTCCCACCTTGGCGAACAGGCGTGCGGCATGATCGACGTCTATAAAAAGAGTCATGTTTTTATTCTCCGATTCAATAGTTGAAACGCTGCGATTCAGGGGATGACTCAGGTGCGTTTGCTTTCGTAACCGTGCAGCACGTTGACCGCATTGATCCCGATTTCATCGACCATGTAGCCGCCCTCCATCACGAACAGGGCGGGGCAGCCCACGCCCGCTATCAGCTCGCCGATGCCGATGAAATCGTCGCTTTCCAGCAGAAAGTGGCTGATGGGGTCGTCCTTGAATGTGTCGACGCCGAGTGAAATAACCAGCACTTCAGGGGCGAATTGCTGAAGTTTCTTGCAGGCGTGGAGCAGGGCGTTGCGATAGCTTTCCCAGGTGGTGTTCTTCGGCAACGGGTAGTTGAGGTTGTAACCTTCGCCGTGGCCGGCGCCGACTTCGTGGCTGTAGCCTGAGTAATACGGATAGGACACCGTCGGTTCGCCGTGCAGCGAGACAAACATGACGTCACTGCGCCCGTAGAAGATGTTCTGGGTGCCGTTGCCATGATGAAAGTCGACGTCCAGTACCGCGACACGTTTGGCGCCTTGGGTAATGGCGTGCTGTGCGGCAATGGCGGCGTTGTTGAGATAGCAATAGCCGCCCATGTATTCACGTGCTGCGTGATGGCCGGGCGGACGGCACAGGGCAAAAGCACTGTCGTGGCCTTCATCGATCAGCGCCAGCCCGGTCAGCGCGATATCGGCGCTGGTTTTTACCGCTTGCCATGTGGTGGCGGTAATCGGGGAGCCGGCGTCCATGGCGTAGAAACCCAACTTGCCGTCGATGTAAGCCGGCACATGCTCGTTAGCCAGATCGCGCACTGGCCATACCAGCGGCAAGGCATCGTGGGTGCGTCCGGTTGCGCTCCATTCAGACCAGGCCGATTCAAGAAAGGTTACGTAGCGCTCGCTGTGCGCGTTGACATAGCACGACCGGTCAAAGGCTCGCGGTTCGATGACCTGACCAAGCCCGACCTGCTTGACCCGATGATGGACGGTATCGGCCCGACTGGGCTGTTCGAAGGACGGCTTGAGTACGCCGTCTTTCAATTCGGTGCCGTGGTGCAAACGGTGGGAATCACTGAAAACTGTAAACATTGTGCGCATCCGTTGATGTGAGCCAGTACAAATATTTTGTTCTGGTACAGATGCGATTTCTTTGCTTTGTTTTCGGTGTTTGGTAGATATTACGGGAGGTTTTACTCAGGAATGGCGCAATGCAGAAAAAAACATCCAAGCGCATCAGTCTCGACGACACCGACCTGGCGATTCTCGCATTGCTGCAGGAGGATGCGAGTATCTCCAACGCCGAGCTCAGTGAGCGCCTGTCGTTAAGCCTTACGCCTTGCTGGCGGCGGCGTAAGAGAATGGAGGAGGCGGGAGTGATTAAGGGCTATCAGGCTAACCTTGATCGACGAATGCTGGGGCTGGACATCATGGCGTTCGTGCACATCCGTTTTTCCACCCACGCCGATCACGCCCCCGACGACTTCGAGGCGGTGATTGCGCAGTTGCCCGAAGTGTTGTCCTGCCACAAGATCACCGGGGATGCCGACTACGTGCTGCAAGTGTTGGCAGAGGATCTTGATAGCTACAGTGACTTTATCGAGCAGGTGCTCAGGCGCCAGGTGGGTATTGCCTCCATCCAGTCCAGCCTGGCATTACGCGAGGTCAAGACCAGTAGCCGTATTGCGATACCCAAATCGAGCAAGGACTGAAGGGCAGGGGTTGGATCACCTTTCCAAAACCTACCTTGACCGAGTTTTTTCTCGCTGGCGAAATTGACGCCTGCCCCCGTACCAGAATGCAAAATGCAGGAGCAGGCAAGCCCGCTCCTGCATTTTGACCTGTGGCTGTCCTCGATTTTTCGAGCACTGCAAATCCCTTTTGGGCGTAACTCAGGCTGTGAAATCGCTGGCGTGCAACTCCGTGACGCCCACCAGTGCGATTTCGAACTCGGGGGCGGCGTCGGCATCGACACTGCCATAGAGAATGCCATCGGCAAAGCGCAGTTGGCCGGTGGCGTCGGCAGGGTCGAAGGCGTTGGCGCCGATGAAGGTGAAGGCGTCGATAGCAGTGGTCAGCGGGTTGGCGTCCAGGCCGGAGAAGTCCAGATGATCACCCTCGGTGCTCTTGAAACCGTTGATCACATCGCGTAAAGCGCCGGCGCCCATGTCCGACAGCGCATCAAACACGTAGGTATCCGCGCCAGTGCCTCCGGTGAGGTTGTCGGTGCCGGCACCGCCGATCAGCCGGTCATTGCCCGAACCGCCCACCAACGTATCGTTGCCCGCACCACCGTTCAGAACGTTCGCGCCGCTGTTACCCGACAGAGTGTCGGCGTAGGCGCTTCCCGTGAGGTTTTCGAAGAGCTTCACGGTGTCGAGCCCGGAACCCACGGTGTTTTGCTGCGCTGACGTCGAGAGGTTGACGGTAACGCCAGACGCGGCGCGTTCAAAAGACACCGTGTCATTGCCCTCGCGTCCGTCCAGCACGTTGTTGCCGGCTCCGGCGAACAGCGTGTTGTCCAACGCGTTGCCCGTGCCATTGGCGGCGCCAGTGCTATCGATATACAGATGCTCGACGTTGTTGCCGAGGGTATAGGCCGCCAGGCTGCTGTGCACGCTGTCGATCCCTCCGGACGCCGCACTGCTGTTGGTCTCGATCACGGCGTCGTCAGCGTTGTCGACATAGTAGGTGTCGTTGCCATCGCCGCCGCTCATGCTGTCGGCCCCTGCGGCACCATCGAGCACATTATTGCCGGCATTGCCGGTGATGAAGTTGTGCTGCTCATTGCCGGTGCCGTTGATGCCCGACACGCCGGTGAGCACCAGGTTCTCGAGATTGGCGCCCAGGGTCCAGCTGACCGAGGCCTGTACCGTATCGATCTGCGAGGTCGAGGTGTTGGTTTCCACCACGCGGTCGAGCACGTTGTTGACCACATAAATGTCGTTACCATCGCCACCGGTCATGGTGTCGGCGCCCAGGCCGCCATCCAGTGTGTCGTTGCCCGAGCTGCCCACCAGGGTATCCGCCTGGTCGGTACCGGAAATCATCGTCCGGTTGTTGTCGAAAATGTCCTGCACGCTGTTGTTGTCGTTGGGGTTGCCCTGGAAGCCAAGGTCATTGGCGATGTAGTCGGCCAGGCGCTGGCCGACGATTTCCGCCGATTCCTCGTGCAGGTGCCAGACGTCGTCGGGATACGTCAGCGGATCGACTTCGTGTCGCAAGGGGAGGTCGTTGTAGTCCACCGCCAGCTTGACGTCGGCGCGCTCGGCGGCAATGGCTTCCTGGGCGGCGTGAACATAGCCAACCCCCTCGACGATGGAGGCGATCTTCTCTTCCGAATAGCCACGGGCGCGCGCCGCGTCCTGCTCGTAGTGACCGGTTTCCATCATGTACACGTCGAAGTTGCCGAACTGGGCATGCAGGTAGTCAAACACCTTTAGGGTCGCATCCTTGTAGGCCGCTGCTGCCGCTGCTTTGTCCGTGGCTTGGGCGATCTCCTGAGCGGCTTCCTCACCCTGGCCCCAAATGATGCCCATGGTGACGTTATTGATCGATTGCAGTTCGGAGCGCTGTTCGCTCAGCAGCGTCACGGCGCGCAACAGCGCAGCCCCGGGTTGGTTGGTGTCGGTCAGCCACCAGCACAACTTGAGTTCCTCGGCGCTGAGCGTCGACAGGCCGGTGACCGTGCTGCCGCCCACCGCGATGTCGATGCCGTTGCCATCGGCATCGGTGAACTGGCTGCGCACGTCATAGGGGGTGTAGCGGTCCAGGTCGTTGACCAGCATCGAGGTGCCGGACTGATTGTCGTCCTCCGTCATGCGCAGCAGGCGCGCATTGGATTGGCCGAGGGTGGGCAGGTAGAGGATGTCCTGCTGGGCGTGCTGGCCAAACACGAAGTCACTGGCGGTCAGGGTGTTGAGGTAGTTGCCGCTGAGGGCGATTTCAAAACGATTACCATCGGCATCCGCTTCGGCGGACTTGATGTAGGTCTTGTCGCCCGCCGCGTTGAGGGTGATGTACAACGTGCCATTGTGGCCATCGCCAAGGCCGACAAAGCCCAGGCCTGACACATCGATTTTGTCGACGCCCGCGGTGAAGTCATAGATCGTATCGGTGGCCGTGATACCACCCGTGTCGTAGTCGCGGTAGCTGTCGAGCAGGTTGGTATAGCGGAAGGTGTCGGCACCGTCGCCACCATACAGCGAGTCGCGTCCGGCACCGCCGTCGACGGTGTCGGCGCCAGCGCCGGCCTTGATCGTGTCGTTGCCACCGAGGCCGAGGATCAGGTCTGCACCCGCCGTGCCGTTGAGGGTTTCGGCATTGTTGGTGCCGGTGACAGTGTTGGCCACTCCCAGGGCGAAGCTATCGCTGGCCGATGCACCGGCCGGGTCTGTGGCCTTGACCAGCACGTCGTAATTGCCGGACGCGGTGCTGGTCGGTGTGCCAGAGAAGGTCAGGTTGGTGGCATTGAAGCTCAGCCACGCGGGCAGGGCGCTGCCATCGGCGAGGGTGGCGGTGTAGCTGAGGTTGTCATTGTCCGCATCGGTGAAGCTGGTGGCTGGCACCACGTAGCTGAACGGGGCGTTTTCGGTTGCGTTCTGATCCAGCAGCGGCGTGGCCAGAACCGGTGCGTGGTTGGTCGGTGACGACGTGGCGAAGACGAAGTTGGCGCTGGTCAGCTTGTCGAGGTAGTTACCGTTCAGTGCCACTTCGAAGCGGTTGCCATCGGCGTCGGCTGTCAGGGACTTGATGTAAGTCTTGGTGCCGGCACTGTTGAGCACCACGTACACGGTGTTGTTCTTGCCATCCCCCAGGCCGGTGAAACCCATGGCCGAGAGGTCGATCTTGTCGGCGGTGATATCAAAATCGGTGATCAGGTCGGCGAGGTTGGCACCACCGGTGTTGTAATTGCGATAACTGTCCAGGCGATTGGAAAACACAAAGGTGTCCGCTCCGGCGCCACCGGTGAGGGTGTCCATACCGGCACCGCCGTCGAGTTTGTCGTCACCCGCGCCGCCACTGAGACTATCGTTGCCCGCCAGGCCGAGCAGGGTGTCGGCCGAATCACTGCCCAGCAGCGAGTCGTTGCCGCTGGTGCCGGTGAGCACACGATTGAAGATGAAATTGCTGGCGGTCAGAGTGCTGGCGAGGTTGCCCGAGAGTATCAATTCGAAGCGATTGCCACTGGCGTCGGCATCGTAGTCCTTGATGTAGGTGCGGTTAGTGCTGGCGCTGTAGCTGACTTGCAGGGTACTGCCATGGCCATTGCCCAGGCCGGTGAAACCGAGGCCGGCGAGGTCGATCTTGTCCTGGGTGACATCGAAGTCGGTGATGGTGTCATCGAAGCTCGCGGTTGCGTTGCGGTAGCTGTCGGACTGAGTGGTGAAACGGAACGTATCGGCGCCGGTACCGCCGGTGAGTTTGTCGATGCCTGCACCGCCTACCAGAATGTCGTCACCGGCCCCGCCATTGATGGTGTCGTTGCCAGCACCGCCATAGAAAATCTCGCTGCCGGCGCTGCCCAGCAGGGTGTCGTTGCCAGTTGTGCCTTGCACGGTGGTCATCGGGACCGTGTCGCTGACGTAACTGCCGTCGCCATAGACCAGCGTCGCACCGTTGCTGGTGTGGCTGATGGTGTTGCCGATGATGGCGTTGCGATCAGTGCCGTCTTCATTGCGTTCCGCAACGCCGTAGGTCGACAGGTTACTGCCGGTGATGATGTTGCTCTGGATGATGTTATCGCTGCCGTTGTAGTACTTGCCGGACACACCCAGGGTGTCGTTGTAGGACTGGATGATGATCTCCGGTACGGGGTTGCCCAGGGAATTGCTGTGGAGCGTGTTGTCGATAAGCTCGACGTGGTTGCTGCCGTAGATACGGACCCCGGCGCTGGTGTTGTCGTGAATGTCGACGCCGCTGACCGCCACTTCGCTGGACATTTTGATCAGCACCCCTTCGGCGCCGTTGCCATACACCTCGCCACCGGTAATGGTGATGTTGCTGGGGGAGGGGATGTTCTCGCTGCCGCGCTGCACCACGATGCCATTGCCGCCGTTGTTGTAGGCAACGTTATTGGTGAGTGTGAAGTCGTGGGTGCTGGTCACGACGTTGAAACCGTGCCGGTCGTTGTCGTAGGCGACGTTGTTTTCGAAGGTGCTGTTGCTCAGGAAGTCAGCTACGAAACCGTCCAGGCCGTTGCCGTGGGACACGCTGTTCTTGATGACCATGTTGACGGTCTGCTCGTGGGGGTCGAAACCGTACCCCGAGCAGTCCTTGATCTCGACGCTGTCGAGGGTGACGTTGGAGTCGTAGCCTGCTTGCCCGGGAATGTAGCCGTTGAACCAACCGTCGATCTTGCCCGTAGTGTTGTCACGGTTGCCGTCAATGGTGAGCTTGCTGACGCCGAAGTCGTGGGTTTCCTCGCCATAGGCGGAGCGGATGACTCCGGTGATCTTGGTGTCGGAGCCGTCAGCCACCTTGACGGTGGTAGCGCCCATGCCGTCGCCGTACAGGTAGACGTTGCTCTTGAGCATCAGGCAACCGTCGGAAGGTTCCACTCCTCCCGAAACGATATAGGTTCCGGTCGGCACGTAAACCTGCCCCCCGCCTGCGGCGGCCGCCGCATCAATTGCACGTTGTATCGCCGCTGTGTCGTCAGTGATGCCATCTCCTTTGGCGCCAAAATTTTGTACATTGAAAATCATGAGCTTATCTCCGTATCAGGCAAGAACCTCGGAAGATGCCAATATTCCATCGACAGCCACCGTGGTTTGACCCAGCGGAGTGCAAAAGTTATGACCACATATCGGGGATGTGTCAAAAAACCGGACTAACTGATTAGCGGTTGAGAAGGTGTTTCAAAAAAGTAACAGATTGTTGACGCTCACTCCGGTAGCGAGCGATGGCTCTGTGGGAGCGGTTTTTCATCATTGAGGTGTGTTACGAGGTGCTATCGATAGCCCGCAGGTGCGCTGCCGCAATGTTGTATGCGCGATGCTTGAGCTGGAGGTGTATGAGCGACATGGGTAATGAGGAGCGACCTCACTGGAACGTCGCTCCTCTGAATCCAACAACGCTTACGTCAATGACTCCCGACGCGCAAGGCTTTCTCTAGAATCGCCAAGCCACCCGCGAGTATCAGCGGCGCGGTGGTGAAGTCCGCCCCGGCCTTACACAGGCTAGCTCGTGTCCTGCAATACGCGCCCATTCAGGTGCTTGCGTTAACCCGCGATCTTGATTGCAAGCTCAGCGACGTGTTTACCCTGGAAACGCGCAATATCCAGTTCATTTTTTGACGGTTGCCGTTTACCGTCAGCGCCTGCCAGGGTGGTCGCGCCATAGGGCGTACCGCCGGTGATCTCGCTCATGTTGGTCAGCCCTGCGCAGGTGTAAGGCACACCCACGATGACCATGCCTTGATGCAGGAGTGTGCTGTGAAACGACGTAATCGTGGTTTCCTGGCCACCGTGCTGGGTGCCGGTCGATGCAAAGACACTGCCGATTTTCCCGACCAGCGCGCCGCTCATCCACAGTCCGCCGGTCTGGTCGAGAAACGTGCGCATCTGTCCCGCCATATTGCCGAAGCGCGTCGGTGTACCAAAGATGATTGCATCGTAATTGCCCAGCTCGTCAGGTGTCGCCACCGGTGCCTTCTGGTCAAGTTTGACGCCGATGGCTGCTGCCTGTTCGGCCGGGATGGTTTCAGCAACACGCTTGAGCGTCACGTCGGTGCCAGGTACGGATCGTGCGCCTTCGGCCACTGCTCCAGCCATCGTTTCGAGGTGACCGTACATTGAGTAATAGAGAACCAGTACCTTCGCCATGATTTTTCTCCTGGATTAAGCGCCATTCGATGGATTAGGAAGATCTTGGGTTACACCACTGCCAACGAACAGCAGCGGCAGGTGCAGCACTCGGTCATGAACAAAACGGAGGCTCACACCCACCCGACTGCAGGGACTTTGACGGCATGCGGATTAACACTAGCAGTTCCGTATGCTGCCTGCCGGGCAGTCAGGGAAGCTATTCGATTGGTGGCAGATGGCAGCACGTGTAGTGGGGAAGGGCGCGCAGCAAAGAGGGCATCTGTCATAGGTAATTCACTTCACTCAATGCGCATGGGCATGTGAATGGATGGTCAGGGCACCCGGTACCCAGCCATTAAAAAAAGTACCCCTTACTCCCGGATATCATGATTTTTCACAAGCATGAGCTTTCCATATAGTCCTCCCAAGCCCACTTGGAACACGGCTGTGTTTCCCTTGATGCGAGAGAACTTTATGGAAAATAAGAAACGCGCCGTCCAGGCTTCAGACATTGGGATGGGGACTCGAGTGGTATGGGGAGGAGAGCAGGTTCAACATCCCTACAATGCGACGCAGACACCCATCGTGGTCAGTGCTGCCTATGGCTATGACGATATCGATAAGTGGTATGACGTGGCATTGGGAAAGGAGCCCGGCTTCATTTACAGCCGGATGAGCAATCCCACTGTCTCCGTCTTGGAAGATAAACTCTGTGAGCTCGAAAACGCAGAGTCGGCCGTAGCTTTCAGTACCGGAATGGCCGCGATCAGCGGTGTACTGCACACCTTCCTGTCCTTTGGGCAGCGTGTGATATCTACGCGTGACAGCTACGGTGGTACGAACAAGATTTTCGAGGAGTTTCTTCCACGCATGGGGGTGGAGGTAACCCTTTGCGATACGCTCGACACCGTGGCACTTGAGCAGGAGATCGCTAAAGGCTGCAACGTCCTGTACCTGGAAACACCCACGAACCCAACGCTGAAAATCGTTGATATTCGGCGCCTTGTGGCAGCGGCCAAGCGAGTGGGCGCTTTGGTTGTTGCGGACAATACATTCGCGACGCCTCTGAATCAGAACCCGCTCGCCTTAGGCGTTGATGTGGTTGTGCACAGCGCGACCAAATTCCTGTCCGGTCATGGTGATGTCCTCGGTGGTGTGGTCTGCGGCGCCGAGCATTTGATGTCTCAAGTTCGCCATTACCGCGAAATCAATGGTGCCTCGCTGGATCCTTTTTCGGCGTATCTAATCATCCGAGGCATCAAGACTCTGGCTCTGCGTGTTCGCCAGCAACAGGCGAGCGCGAAGCTTTTGGCCGAGTACCTCTGTACCGAACCGCTGGTTGAGTCGGTGAACTATCCGGGGCTGCCTCAACATCCAGGTCATGACATCGCTCGTTCGCAAATGAACGGATTCGGAGCCATCGTCAGCTTCGTGCTGAAAGGAGGCATGGACACAGTGACTCGTTTGCTACCGCTGCTCAGGTATGCGCATCGGGCGGGTAATTTGGGCGCTGTCGAGACCATCTATGGGCCGGCTCGGACGACCAGTCACGTGGAAAATACTTTGGAAGAGCGTCAGGCACTGGGAATCTCCGAAGGCTTGGTT
Organism: Pseudomonas sp. GW821-FHT01E10; assembly: GCF_059422365.1. Taxonomy (NCBI): domain Bacteria; kingdom Pseudomonadati; phylum Pseudomonadota; class Gammaproteobacteria; order Pseudomonadales; family Pseudomonadaceae; genus Pseudomonas; species Pseudomonas sp. GW821-FHT01E10. The sequence goes on along the minus strand of NZ_JBWKWT010000009.1, from coordinate 118,431 downwards.
CGAGTGTCCGTAGGTATTGAAGATTCAGCAGATTTATTGGCTGACCTAAAACAAGCCTTCGCTTTAGTGCGAATTAAACACGGTGATGCAAACATTAACGCTGATAATGCCCAACGTTTCATTGAGGTAGAAGCCTGAATACGGGCAGGACGCTCGAGATTCATCTTAAGCCCTTCATGAAGAATGAAAATAATAAAATCCAGCGACAACTAAATTGTACTGCCCAACCGCCAGTTACAAGGACGCTTGTCCGCACATTTCATGAGAATAAAACTATGTCCACGCATATTAAAGATAATCAGTCCGACCCAAACTCGCGTTTCAAAAAGGAAATGCAAACACGCCACATCGTTATGTTGGCACTGGGCGGTGTGATCGGTACGGGGTTATTCCTTACCTCCGGTTACACGGTTAATCAGGCAGGGCCACTCGGTGCAGTGATTGCTTACATCATCGGTGCAGTGATGGTGTATTTAGTCATGGTCTGTCTCGGTGAGTTGGCTGTACAGATGCCAGAAACCGGATCTTTCAGTAGTTACGCAACGCGATACCTGGGCCCAGGCACAGGCTATACAGTGGCCTGGCTATACTGGCTCACTTGGGCAGTAGCTATCGGTTCAGAGTTCACAGCTGCGGGCATTCTGATGGTTCGGTGGTTTCCTGATACACCCGTCTGGATTTGGAGCGCGCTATTTGCCATCGCAGTGTTCTCAAGCAATGTTGTCTCCGTTCGGTGGTTTGCGGAGACTGAGTTTTGGCTTTCGCTGATTAAGGTGCTGACCGTTATCACATTCATTGTGATCGGCGGAGCGGCAATTTTCGGTCTTATTCAAGTACAGAGTTTGCAGGGTGCGGGACTTTCCAACTTCACACGTGAGGGGCTTTTTCCCACCGGATTTCTACCCATTGCAATGACCCTCCTGGCTGTTTCCTTCGCCTTTTCGGGAACTGAGCTGATCGGGATTGCGGCAGGTGAAGCGCAAGATCCACAAACGAGCGTGCCCAAGGCAATCCGCACGACAGTGGTACGTTTGGCGCTGTTCTTCGTGGGGACCATTTTCGTCCTTGCGACGTTACTGCCACGAGAGCAAGCGGGGCTCGTAGAAAGTCCGTTCGTCATGGTGTTTGAGCTGATTGGCATCCCATACTCTGCCGACATTATGAACTTCGTCATTCTTACGGCACTGATTTCCGCCGCTAACTCGGGGCTGTATGCAGCATCGCGCATGCTGTGGACATTGAGCGATCAAGGACATATGCCTAAGCGCTACGCCAGGCTCTCCAGTCGTGGCACACCGGTGAACGCCATCGTGCTTAGTATGGCGGGCGCAGTGGCTTCTCTGCTCAGCAGTGTGTTTGCCCCTGATACGGTTTACTTGGCCTTGGTGTCCATTTCCGGTCTGGCGGTCGTAGTCGTGTGGATGAGCATTGCTGCCAGCCAGATCGCGTTCCGTCGTCAATACGTTGCTAATGGCGGACGAGTTGAAGACCTGCATTTCCGTGTACGCGGCTATCCATGGGTGCCTATCGGTGCACTGTTGTGTTGCTTGCTGGCCTGTGTGGGTATCGCTTTTGATCCTGAGCAGCGAGTGGCGCTTTACTTCGGACTGCCCTTTATCGCGTGGTGTTATTTCGTTTACTGGGTCACTCGAAACAAGAGAGCAGAGCGATTGGCTTTAGCCGCCGCTGTTCATTCCTCTGGCACCGTGTGAGTTTCTCAGGCAATGATTGAGCATAGTTAAAGCCCTGATGAGGTTGCGCCGATGAGTCAAAAGTCACTACCACCCTTGAACTGGTTGAGGGCATTCGAAGTATCGGCGCGTTGTTTAAATTTTACCCACGCGGCGGAAGAACTCCATTTGACTCAAGGGGCTGTGAGTCAGCAGATCCGTCAGTTAGAAAGTCACCTCGGTGTGGCGCTGTTCAAGCGCTTACCTCGAGGACTTGGCTTGACCGAGGAAGGGCAGTCGTACCTGCCTGTCGTACAAGACGCGATCAGTCGCCTTGCAGTCGGCACAAACGAGATTTTCGGCCAGCGCAATCGAAGACATTTGAAGGTGCGTGGCAGCCTTTCCTTTCTTCACTATTGGTTGGCCCCCCGACTCGCAGATTTTTGTCGGGAGTATCCCCAGATTGATATTCGATATATCAGCAATATTTGGGTGAAAGAACCGGACGGCGAGGATGACCTGGAGATTCGCTGGGGATGCGGTGAGTGGTCGGGCTTGCACGCTCAGCGATTGACTTGGGACATCCTTCAGCCTGTTTGCTCCCCAACGCTCATGGCCAGTTCACCCATACATGAGCCTCGCGACTTGATGAACCATTCACTGCTTCACGTGTTGGGGTACGAAGAAGGTTGGGGTTACTGGTTGAAGCGAGTTGGAGCAAACGACGTCGACTACTCCCGTGGCCTTCAGTTTGACACGCTGATTTCCACCATCCGCATGGCCGAATTGGGGCAGGGCGTTGCGCTGGCACGGTCTTCGGTGGTCGAGGATTTGCTTAAGAGTGGGCAATTGGTTGCGCCATTCAATCACCGAATCGAGGCAAGCGAATCCTTTTATCTGGTGCACGAACAGAACGAAGCGCTCTCGCCTGATGCCGCACATTTTTCTACCTGGCTGGTGGCGCAAGCCCATCGCCTTTTGTAAAACTGATTTGGAGTTGCCATGGATTATGTAAGCACTCGCGGCGGCGACATGCGTGCTGATTTTCGCAGTGTGGTTCTGTCGGGGCTCGCCGAAAATGGTGGTCTCTATGTCCCAGCCAGTTTGCCTGTCTTTACCGAGAAACAGATTGCTGGCTGGTCGTGGCTGCCGTTTGATGAGTTGGTTTGGCGAGTGATTTCGCCTTTTGTCGGCTCTTCCATAGACGAAAGCACCCTGCGTGCCTTGCTCAGTGACAGCTATCAACAATTCAAGCACCGCGCTATTACGCCGCTTGAGCAAATCGGGCACAACGAGTGGATACTCCAGCTGTTTCATGGCCCGACCGGTTCTTCCAAGGATTTCGCCGCGCAATTGCAGTCGCGCCTGGTCGACCATTTCCTGAAGGAGATCGGTAAAGAAGCGTTGGTGGTCGGTGCAACTAACGGTGATACCGGCGTCGCGGCGCTTGAAGCCTTTGCTAACTGCCCGACCGCCCGCATGGCAATACTGTATCCGCGCGACGGGCTTGCACCTGAGCAACTCAGTGCCTTGCAGGCAGCCGACCCGCAGCGGGTTCAGCTGTTTCCGGTTGACGGTAATTTCGATGATTGCCAGACGCTGGTCTCCCGACTCTTGCGCGAGTGGCCGTTGGATGGAGTGTTGCCGGTCTGTTTCAACTCGACCAATTGGATCGGCGTCCTGGCCCAGATCGTTTTTTACTTCCACGCAGCCTTGCAACTGGGCGGTGGCTCGCGTCCCGTTGGCTTTAGCGTTCCAGCTGCCAGCTCGGCCGAAATCTACGCTGGTTACATTGCGCAGAAAATGGGATTACCGATCAATCAGGTGATCATTTCCACCAACAGCAATGATGCCCTGCACCAGTTTTTTCATTGCAATCGGTACTCCACCCGGATGACTAATCGAACCGTGTCGCCGGCGATGGACTTCTCGTTGTTTTCCAACCTGGAGCGGTTTATCTGGGAGATTTACGAGCACGATGGCTGCTCAACAAAAGCACTGATGGAGCATTTTGAAAGTTGCGGAGAAATGAGCATCGGCAACCAGCAATGGCTGCGTGCTCGAGTACTCTTCGATTCCTATGCCGTACACGAATCCCAGGTGCGCGATGAAGTAGTCGAACTGTTCCGAGAGACAGGCTCGGCCATCGATCCTCACACCGCTGTCGGTGTACTGGCCGGCAGGCTTCATCGACGCAGCCTGGGCGCGCCGATGGTCACCTTCGGGCAAATTGCGCCGGCCAAGTCAGCGGCGCTGTTGGCCGAACTGGGCGTCTGGCAAGCAAGCGTTCCGAGCACTGTCGAGGTGCGCGCGCAACCACCGTACCTGGCCAAGGGCGATCTTGACGGTCTGTGCCAGGCTCTTCGTCTGGCGCTGCAGAGGTCTGCATGAAGCGCATTCTAGATCCGTTGGACGAACGCATACTGGCCGAACTTACCGCCAATGCGCGAATAGCCCATATCGAACTGGGTGCCAAGATCAACTTATCGCGCAATGCGGTGCGCCAGCGCATCGAGCGTCTTGAGCGCGACGGTGCGATCCAGGGCTATACGGTTCTTCTCGGTGAGTCGCGGCGGCCTACGTCGCTTATCAGCGCGGTGATCTTTGTCTACCGCTACGACCGCATGCGTGGCGAAGAAGTACTGACTGCGCTGCGCTCCATTCCCGAAGTCGTGCAATGTGAAGTACTCAGTGGTGAGTTCGATTTAATGCTGCGTGTGAATGCCGCCACACCTGAACGCGTCCATCTCGTGTGGAAGGAAATCGCGGCCATGCCGGGGGTGGAAAACACCGTGACATCGTTCGTCCTTTCTGCGGTGTTTTGACAACATCGTGCTTGGGCAAAACGCTCAATTAATACAGCACTCTGCCATATTCAACTGCCAAAGCCCGGCTCTTAGGATGTTCCTAACGAACAACATCAATAAAGGAACAGCGTTTATGACTGAGTACAAAATTGCGTTGGTAGGGTTTGGTGGCGTGAACCGTGGCTTCGCCCAATTGGTCGCCGATTGTAATGCCGAGTGGAAAGAGGCCCTCGGCTTCACCATTAAAATTGTCGGTGTCACCGATCTGTTCCTCGGCTCAATCGTTGCCAAAGACGGTCTGGATGCAAAGCAGTTGGTGGCGCTGCCGGTTGAGAAGGGCGCATTCGCTCAACTGCCCGGCGGCAATGCTGAGGCCTTCAACGAAACCGTGATCAAGCATTCCGGTGCAGACATCATCGCTGAAGCCACTTTCACCAATCCGGTGGATGGCGAGCCTGCCACTACCTTTTGCCGCTGGGCCTTGGAAAGCGGCATTCATGTAGTGACCACCAATAAGGGGCCTATTGCGCTGCACGGTGCCGAGCTCAAAGCGTTGGCCCGGCGCAACCAGGTCGCCTTCGAATACGAGGGGGCGGTGATGAGTGGCACCCCCGTGATTCGTCTGGCCAGGCAGGCTCTGGCGGGTGCCAACGTGCAAGGCTTCGAAGGCATCCTGAACGGCACTTCCAACTACGTGCTCACCCGGATGAAAGACGGCCTGGCGTTCAACGATGCCGTCGTACAAGCGCAACAACTCGGCTACGCCGAGGCAGATCCAACCGCCGATGTGGAAGGGTTTGACGTACGCCTCAAGGTGGTGATCCTGGCCAACGAACTGCTCAACGCACGACTGAATGTCAGCGATGTAGCGTGCTCGGGTATCAGCAATATCAGCGCACAAGATATTGCCCAGGCAAGTGCCAATGGCGCGAGCTGGAAACTGATTGGCTCAGCCGATCGTGAAGCGGATGGCTCGGTTCGAGCGAGTGTCGAGGCTCGCTTACTGTCGAACTCACATCCTCTTGCCGGAATCAACGGCGCTACGAATGCAGTGTCATTCAAGACCGAACTGCTGGGAGCTGTCACGGTGTCCGGGCCTGGGGCAGGGCGCATCGAAACAGCCTTCGCATTGCTGTCGGACATCGTCGCCATCCACTCCGCCCACGGCAAATAACAGGAGATAGTCATGAGCGTATCCAGCATGGCCAGTATCCAGCTTGTTGAAGCCAAACAGATTGATGTGTTCAGTCCATTCGATGGTCGCCTGGTGGGCAGTGTCCCTTGCCTCGATGCCGCCGCAGTTCCTGGCTTGCTGGAACGCGCGCGAATTGGCGTGCGTGAGAGTGCGGCAATGCCTCGTCACCTGCGTGCGCGCATTCTTGAGGAGGCAGCCCGGCGTGTAGAGCTTGAGGCTGAAGCGTTTGCCAAACTCATTGTTGCAGAGGCCGGGAAGACGCTGCGACAAGCAGAGAAGGAAGTGAAGCGTTGTGTGAACACGCTGAAGCTATCGGCGGAAGAGGCTCGTCGTAACGCTGGGGAAGTGATTCCATTTGAGGCATATGAAGGCTCCGAATCGCGCCAGGGCTGGTTCACTCGGGAACCGTTGGGGCTTATTGTCGCGATCACTCCCTACAACGATCCGCTGAACCTGGTCGCCCATAAACTTGGCCCGGCCATCGCCGGTGGTAATGCTGTGATCCTGAAGCCCTCAGAGCTCGCACCGTTGTCTGCTCTCAAGCTGGTTGAGTGCCTGGTGGAAGCGGGTCTGCCTCCGTCTGTGGTAACCCCGGCGACCGGTGGCGTCGATCTGGGTAAAGCATTGGTGGAGGTTCGTGAAGTTCGGATGATTTCCTTTACGGGCGGTTTTGCCACAGGTGAGGCCATCGCTCGTAGTGCAGGGTTGAAGAAGCTAGCGATGGATCTGGGAGGAAATGCCCCGGTTCTCGTGCTTGAAGATTGCGATATCGAACCGACTGTTGAGTCCTGTGTGTCTGGCGCCTTTTGGGCAGCAGGGCAGAATTGCATCGGCACTCAACGCATCCTTGTACATAGTTCAATTTATGAGGACTTCCGTGAGCGGTTTGTCAGCCAAACGCGTGCCTTGGTAGTGGGTGATCCTGACCAGCGAGCAACGGATGTAGGCCCGATGATTACAGAACAGGCGGCCCGTCGTACCGAACAGTTGGTGAATGAAGCACTGGCCGAGGGGGCCGTTCTTCTGTGTGGGCACCATCGTGAAGTGGGAAGCTATGCGCCGACCGTGCTGGAGCGTGTAAGCCATAACAGTCGGATTTGGCAGCAGGAAGTCTTCGCGCCGGTTGTCATCCTGGAGCCTTTTGACCACCTGGATGATGCTGTTGCTCTAGCCAACGCTCCGGAGTACAGCTTGCATGCGGGACTCTTCACACGTGATCTTTCCAAGGCCTTGAAATTGGCGCGGCAAATTCAAGCCGGTGGCGTGATGATCAATGACTCTTCCGATTATCGTTTTGATGCCATGCCTTTCGGTGGATTCAAGTACGGAAGTCTGGGGCGAGAGGGTGTCCGGTTTGCCTATGAGGACATGACGCAGCCTAAAGTGGTCTGCATCAATGAAATGGGTTGAGCCATCAAAGTAGCTAATTACCGTCGACCGTTACATCGGGTGAAGTTGCTCGTCCAGTGACACCCGATGTTTTTTCTCAATGCTCATGGGCATGTGAATGGATGGTCAGGGCACCCGGTACCTTGGTGCGTTCGAGCCCCCCATGTTCCAGCCACCGGAGGGTCTGCTCATAGGCACGCTGCAGCAAAGACTCGGTCTGGTCGAAGTTGAACACCGAGACATCCACAGGGCACAAGGGCGGGACGATGTGCAGGCTGGTGAGCGTGCGGAAGTGTTCGATGTCGCTCACCAGTTGGCGCATGCTCATCAGATTGACGGTGTGCAAGGCCAAGGCGACCAAGCCTCGGGGCGGTTGTGTCAGGGCGCAACTGACCCCGGTGGGGATGACCACGACGTTGCTGGCTCCCAAGGCTACGGCAGTCGAAATAGGTGTATTGCTTGCCACGCCGCCGTCAACCAGGAACCGATCGGCGATTTGTACGCAGGGGAACACCAGTGGGATAGCAGCGCTGGCCAGTAACGCCTGCTCGAGTTCGCCACTGGACAGCACCGTCTCGGCGCCACTGAGCAGGTCGGTGGTGACGATGTGCAGGGGCAGCGCCGCATCCTCAATGCGATGAATGGGCAGTGCCTGACCCAGCAATCGGTGCAAGGCCGCCGGCTGCAACAGAAAACCACGCCGTTTGAGCAGTCCTCTACAGGTATCGAGCCAGGAGAGGGGAAAGATGTCCGTTTTACTCAGCCCGCGCCAGAATCCGGCGAGCGCCTCGACGCCATCGGAATCGGGCCTTGCGGCAAAGTAGGCACCGTTGATAGCGCCTACCGAAGCGCCAACCACCATGTCGAATCGAACATTGGCCTCGACCAAGGCCCGCAACATCCCCACCTGGACTGCACCCAAGCTGCCGCCGCCAGCGAATACGATTGCGGTTTTGGTCGCCATGGTCGAAGTCTCGGTGCGGAAATGTATCGAATGAGTGTAGCTGGTGGGGTGGTGATGCTTTGGGCGGCTCGCCATATGCTCGAGCCGTCGTAAGCTTGTAGTTCCGGACGATGCCGAATCCCACGGGATCAATGCGTAACGGAGCGTACTTCTACTGCGAGACTTCAGGCAGAACTGGACGATATCGTTCTGGCCGTTCCCAACCTACCGGACGCCAGCGTACCAATCGGCTCCGATGAGGATGACAACGTAGAAGTTCGCCGCTGGGGCACTCCGCGTGTGTTCTATTTCGAGATCAAAGACCATGTAGCGTTGGGTGAAATCAGCGGAGACTTCTATCTGATCCCTACTTCTGAAGTCCCATTGACCAATCTGGCGGCTGGGCAGATTCTCGATGCAAAACGATTGCCCTTCAAATTTGTCGCCTACGGCCGATGCTTTCGCAGTGAGGCAGGTGCTTCAGGATAAATACCGAGAGATCAGCTCTTGCTCCAACTGCGGTGACTTTCAGGCCCGTCGTATGCAAGCGCGCTGGCGCAACCCAGAAACCGGCAAGCCGGAGCTGGTGCACACCCTCAACGGTTCTGGGCTGGCGGTGGGGCGCACCTTGGTCGCGGTACTGGAAAACTACCAGGAGGCCGACGGATCCTCCGTGTGCCGGAGGTGCTCAAACCCTACATGGGCGGTGTCGATATCATTCGTTAAATGCCTATAGGCCTCAGGGGCTGGCATAGTTGATGTGTATCACTGTCTTGAGAAAAGCAGGGGGCCAGCGCTCAGCTAGTCGGCGCTGTGAACGTTTCCGTGATCAATCTTGGACTTCGGAGTTTGGAAGGTGCGTTCCCGGTACTGTTACAGCACAGCTTCCGAACGCCAGGCCAGACATTTTCTTAATGTATGGCAATGGGTACGTCATGTGGTTTTGTGGCGGGGACTGACAATCTTGTGTAGTGACAACTCGATAGTCAGTTTGTTACGGATTCGCAAGTTGGACTTGATCACGACCACTTGATTTAGCACTGTACATAGCGGTATCGGCACGCCGAATGAAGGCGTCAAACGATTCCGATGGAACCCACGTTGCAACGCCGAAGCTACAAGTAACCTCTCCTGCCTCGTCAAATGGGAGGGCGCTTATCAGCACTCTAAGCTTTTCTGCCAGCCGGCTCGTATCGTTCGATTCGCTGTCCGGGCAGATCAATGCGAACTCTTCTCCGCCCGTTCAACAGGCTTGGACCGCTTTTCATGATCAATGGGGCGTTTATGAGCTGCATGGTTGGGGAAATGACGTGCAATGTGATCTAGAGGTGCATATCGGCTCTGAACGGGGGTTTGCTCTCAGGCCGCTGAATCTATCCCTGCGCACCTATTCGGCAAGCGGCGCTCCTAAGAATTGTTATTTCCCCCAGGGTAGTTTTTTGCTGCACCAGAGTCGGACGCGGTGCAAGGAGCGGTCGGGTGGCAGTTTACTGCTGAAAAATCTAAATGTGTCCGATTCGACCGGTAACGCCAACATTCCCCGCCAAATTCTTTTTGAGTTGAGGCATCACCCTTATCTAGGTTCGAAAAAAAGGCGAATCTTCCGTATCTAGGCGGCGTCGCAGATGCACGTGGGCCAGTCTCATATTTCATGCGCGTCACTATCTGTGATTGCTCGGCCGCATCGGCAGAGTGGTAGTGCCTTTAGCTGCAGAAGCGGTACTACGCGGTATTGTCTTCGGTAGTGACACTCGTTGCGTGTGACTCCGTTGCCACGGCTGTTTCAGACGGCGGCAGTAACGCGGTCGCTCGGCTACTAAGCAGCGAGCCGGCCTGGAAATAGCCCATCACTGTGCTCACACTACGATGCTCGGTCATGGCCATGACCTCACCCAGTGACACGCCCTGACGCCCGGCCTCAGTGACAAAGCCGGATCTCAAGCTGTGCGCCGCCCAATCACCCTCCAATCCGGCAAGCTTGGCCCGGCGCTGAACAATACGGGCCACGTGGTCAGCCGATAAGCCTGCTGTCCCGACCTTGCCACCTTTATACAGCCGTCGAAACAGCGGGCCCGCCTGCGCTGGCGCAGTCATCAGCCAAGCTGTCAGTGCTTGCGCCGCAGGGCCGCGTAGTGGCATCTCACGGCGTACGCCGCCGGTCTCGGTCTTGGTCGCCCCCAGGGCATACAGCCAGGTGTCGGCATCCAGTTTGCGCACATCGCCCACTTGCAGGCCCACCACTTCCGAGCGGCGTCGGCCGCCACCGCTCTAGGTTAATAGCAACAGGGCGCGGTCGCGAATGCCGCGCACGCCGTCGTTGCAAGTAGAGAGCAGCGCCTGTAACGGTTCCAGCACGATCGCGGTCTTCTTGCGCACGTTCATACCCTGACGCGACTGAGCCTTACGCGCTTCACGCAGCACGGTCTTCAGCGCCGCGGCGTCGCATGGATTCTCCCACTCGTTGATCCTGTGCCATTTGCCCAGCACGGCCAGACGATGGCTGACCGTGTTGAACGCCAGCGGTCCTGGCTTGGTTTTGATCCTTGCGTTGATCAGCGCCGTGTCGATCGCCGGCGGCAGCAGATGTGTCCAGCTACCGTCTTCCAGCGGCCGGGCCAGGTGATCGAGGACAAACTGCACGGCCACGGTAACGGGGAGTGGCGCATCGACCAGCGCCTGGCCATAGCGCGACTGCAACCAGGCCGACCAGTAGGTCAGGGCGCTGCGGTAGCTGCGCACGGTATTCGTCGCGGTGCCGGCGGCGATAAAGGCCGCTGGGGCCTCTTGGGCGTTGAGCGCCAAGGCATGCAGGTCCAGCGGCGTTTCGTCGACCATTGGCAACTGATCGGTAGTATTGATTACGTTCATCGGACTGAAATTTCAGCAGTCGGAAAATAACGACGGATAACATTCCATTATCAGACCTAATATACCCGGAGGTGAGGCATGGCAGTAGGGGTGCCGGAAAACGCGGTGTTCGCTGCAGCGGATGCGGTGCTGGCCCGCGGCGAGCGGCCGACGGTCGAGCGGGTGCGTCTGGAGTTGGGCCGCGGCAGCCCGGCGCGGGTCGGTGGCCTGCTCGATCAATGGTGGGGGCAACTGGCTGAGCGGCTGAGCGGCGAGACCCGTCTGCCAGCCTTGCCGCCCGAGGTGTCGCAGGCCTTTGTCGCGGTTTGGCAGCAAGCCATCCATCTGGCGCAAGGCGTAGTCGAACAGGCTATGGATGAGCAGCGTCTGGTGCTGGATGCCGAACGCGAGCGGGTGGCGGCCGTCGAAGACCAGGCGCGTCAGGATGCGGCGCAGTTTCGCCAGCAGGCGGCAGAGGCGGTGACCGGGCGCCAGGCGGTCGAGTTGCGCCTGGCCGACCTGGAACTATTGCTGACTCAGCGCCAGACGCAGATCGAGGACCTGCTGCAGCAGCGTGAAGATTTGCTGCTCGAGCGCCGTGAAGCCCAGCGGCAGCATCAGACGTTACAGCAGGAGCTGCAGGCGCTGCGGCTCAAGGCCGAGCAGGAACGCGTGGTGCAGGAGAGCTACGTCCGCGGCGTGGAGGATCGTGCGCACCGCGAGGTCGACCGCGCCCGGGAGGAGGGCAAAGCCGTGACGGCCCAATTCAAGGAGGCCGGGCGGCATGTCGAGCAGTTGCAACGGCGGTTGGAGTCGACTCAAAACGAGCTCAGTCGGACCCAGCAACGTGCTGCAGCACAGCAGGCTCGTTCCGAAACGCTGGAGCAGCAACTGACGCAGCTACGTCAGGCTCCCGCGCCCAAGCGTAAGCCAAGATCCCGAAAACCTGCGGCGTCAATGTCCAATCCCTGAAGGTAAGGCGACACCAAGTTTGTGGGAATCCCCGCGGACATCATTGGCGTCCGTTTTAAATTCGATATGGAAGACCCCGATTGGCGCGAGAAAGCCGACCGAGAGATTGTTGAAAAATTGATTGAGAAGCTAACCTGAGAGTTCTCCGACGAGGCCGTGGATATCACTGATGGTCGATTGGAGCCCCAACGCTGATATCAAGAGGGTGACTTGGTCGAATGCTTACCGTTCATATGCTACCGCGTAGGAACGACTCATATGCGAGAAGGCCAATCGCCGCTTCACTCAGCTGTGCGCTGTGAACGGCAGCTAACCCAATCCGGCCGTTCAGTTCCGGCATCTAAACGAATGTGTGGTCACTGAGGGAGTCCAAGGCTCTGGGGAGCTAAATGTGACTCGCATAGAGATTGGAGGGTTAAATGACTCGTTCAAGAAACCTAACCCCCATCTCCATTGAGCAAATTGTCTTAATCCTTGATGGTCGGTCCGCAAGATTGATTTGGGGCTTGCTGATCCTGGTCGTCGCTGGTCATTTACGAGGTGCCTATTCCACGGTCTTTTTCATTGGCTGGTCAACGTTCAATAGTTTCTGTTGACTGAGGTGGCTGTTATCAGCGTCGATGTCCACCTCGTTCAGCAGGTCTGATGCGCTTGAGCCGTCCTCGATCCGGTGTAGCCAATACAGCACAGCCTTCTTCATGAACCAATGCGGTGTTCGATCCAGAACTGCAGCGGCCTGCTTGATCCTCTTTCTGGTTGCAGGGTCGAGCTTGATGCCTGACGTCGATGAGCTCACTCGCATCTTCCTTTCTCAATATCTCAAGAGGCTGTGGTGGCTATCGGGTACACAGTCGCTTTCGCGTTGTAGCGATAGGCAAGCAGCAAGCCGATGTACCAGATGGGCATCACGTACAGGGCGGTGCGGGTATCCGGTTCCAGTGCAAGAAGGCACAGGACGAACATCAGGAACGCCAGGGAAATCCCTGCCGTGAACTTGCCACCAGGGAGCTTGAAGGTTGAGCGCACGTGGGCTTCGGGGTTGCTGCGGCGGTAGGCGAAGTACGACAGCAGAATCAACGACCAGGTGACGATAACCATGACAGCCGAAATCGTCGAAACCAGGGTGAAGATCACCATGATGTCCGGGATGGCGAATAGCAGCGTCAGCGCGATCGCCATGCAAAGGCCCGAGAACACCAGTGCGCGGGCCGGTGTGCCGGAGCCCGATAGGCGTCCGAAGGCCTGCGGTGCCTGCTTGTTGTGAGACAGGCCGTAGAGCATGCGGGAGCCCGAGTACACGCCGCTGTTGGCCGAGGAGGCCGCCGACGTCATCACTACGAAGTTGATCATCCCAGCGGCAGCCGGCAGGCCGCCCAGCAGGAACAGCTCGACGAAGGGGCTGCGGTTTGCGGGCACGTTGGCCCAGGAGATCACGCTGATGATGCATGCAAGCGCAGTGACGTAGAACAGCAGGATGCGCAGAGGGATGGTGTTGATGGCCTTGGGCAGCGTTTTCTCCGGATTGTGGGCTTCAGCTGCGGCGGTGCCGAGAAGCTCTGTGCCAACGAACGAGAAGATGGCGATCTGGAAACCAGCAAGGAAACCCAAGATGCCATGCGGCATCACGACGCCGGGCGCTACCAGGTGGCTAAAGGACGCGGTTACCCCGGCAGGGGACGTGTAGGACGTGGCCACCATCACCAACCCGGTGACGACCAGGGCGACGATGGCGATGATTTTGATCAGGCCGAACCAGAACTCCACCTCACCGAAAGCCTTCACGGCCAGCATGTTGAGTACCAGGAGCAGGAACATGGTGCTGAAGGCTGGAATCCATGTGGGTAGGTTCGGATACCAGTATTGAAGGAACCCTGCGACTACCACCACGTCACCGACGGCGACTACCACCCAACTGAGCCAGTACGACCAGGCCAGTATGAATCCTGCGCGTGGCCCGAGGTAATGGTGGACAAGCTCTGCGAACGAGCCCATTTCAAGGTTGGCGAGAAGCATTTCTCCCATCGCCCGCATGATGCAAAAGACGAAGAACCCAATGATCGCGTAGACCAGGATGATTGAGGATCCGGAGAGCGCAATCATCTTCCCTGATCCCATGAAGAGACCCGTGCCGATGGCGCCGCTGATGGCAATCAGCTGAATATGACGATTTTCCAGCCGCCTTTTAAGTGTTCGTCCGTCGCCGTGAGTCGCGTCTTGCGAGTTGCAGGTTTGATGCATAACTGACCTCTTATTTTTTTCTGAGAAAACCTCTACCTCCTTCCTTATGGAAGGTGATTTATGTGGGCATAAGTAATGTTGCACCTCATAAAACGGAGGGTTTGGTTAATACGCAGACGAGAAAAGCAAATTCCAGCGCAAGGGCCTGACCAAACTGTCAGGTGATTGAACTCTAGAGACGCGGTGTGCTTGTTGCCGTTGTTGGATCCTGCCCCGGTCGCCCAGAAGTGCCCATTTTGCCAGCCATAGTTGTCAACCGGAACGCTACAAAATGTTATGCGCGAAGGTCTGGCTTATCACTTTGCATAACCTTTGTTGCATTTTGATAAGTCGCGCAAAACAAGGTACGAGTGGCCCAATTCGGACTACATCTTGAAGGTCGACAGCAGGATGCTGGTTTCAGTGTTGTCGATGTACTGAATGGAGCGAATGGTGTTAAGCGCCTTGTCAAAGGCCTCAAGTGTTTCGGCCCGAAGCTCTGCCATCAGGTCCCATCGGCCGTTGGTGGTATGGATGGCGACTACGGCGGGATGCCCACGTAGTGCGTGTTTGACCTCGGCGGCATGATGGCCACTGATAGCAATACTGGTGATTGCCCTGACCCCTCGCTCTATCGCATCGGACTGAAGGCGGATCGTGTAGCCCATGATGACGCCGCTCTCTTCGAGCTTGGTGAGGCGATTCTGCACAGTGGCCCGAGCGACCCTCAGCTTCTTGGCCAACGTCATAACAGGGGTGCGGGCATTGTCCCGCAGTAGAGCGATGAGCTCCCGATCAATGTTGTCCATCATACGCACGCTATCCAGATTGCTATTTTTAGTGAGCAAAGTGTCTAGAAAACTGCAAAATATGGCAACCTGTACGCTTCATTTTGTATCAGCCTTTCATCAGAATTTTGGAGGTGGCAAGAACTCTTACTTGGCGCCCGCTAAGCACTACTTCAAGGCGGGCGCACTTATTTAGGTGCTTAGCAATGACGCATTTCATCGACGTCCCCACGATGTCTGACCTGGTTCATGACATTGGCGTAGTTCAGTTCTTGGGTGAGCTTTCCGAGGTTATTCGCGAAGACTTCAAGCGCTGGCCGGAGTTCGACAAGTCTGCCCGCGTGGCAAGCCATTCAGATGTCGGGGTGATTGAGTTAATGCCCGTGGCGGATCACAGCCAATATGCGTTCAAGTATGTAAACGGCCATCCCTCCAACACCTTCAAAGACCTCCATACCGTGATGGCATTCGGGGTGCTGGCTGATGTCAACACAGGCTACCCCGTGCTGCTTTCTGAGCTGACGATTGCGACGGCCTTGCGTACCGCCGCAACTTCGCTGATGGCCGCCAAAGCGCTTGCCCGTCCAGACGCTCGAAAGATGGCGCTGATCGGCAACGGTGCTCAAAGTGAGTTCCAGGCACTGGCCTTCCACAAGCACCTGGGTATCCAGGAGATCGTTGCATACGACACCGATCCTCTCGCGACGGCGAAACTGATCAGGAATCTCCAGGAGTACCCCGAGCTCAAAATCACCCGTGCGCAGAGTGTTGCCGAGGCGGTACGGGGGGCGGACATCATCACCACCGTCACCGCAGATAAGGCCTACGCGACCATCATCACGCCCGAGATGCTCGAGCCGGGGATGCACCTGAACGCCGTTGGCGGTGACTGCCCGGGTAAAACCGAGCTCCATACCGACGTCCTGCGCCAGTCCAGGGTCTTTGTGGAGTACGAGCCGCAGACCCGCATTGAAGGCGATATCCAGCAGCTCGAAGCCGACTCGCCCGTCATCGACCTGTGGCGTGTGCTCACGGGTGATCAGGAAGGCCGTCAGAGCGCAGAACAGGTCACGGTGTTCGACTCCGTGGGCTTCGCTCTCGAAGACTATTCGGTTCTGCGTTACGTGCTTCAACAGGCTGAAAAACGTGGGATGGGTACGAAGATTGATCTCGTTCCATGGGTAGAGGACGACCCGAAAGACCTGTTCAGCCACACCCGTGGCCGCGCCGCCAAAAAACGCATTCGACGCGTTGCATAACTCTAAAATCAGTCCCCTATATCGGTATTTCTTGATGGCATTTCCAACGCGTTCGATTCAAGCGCCTGCTGCAGTGGTGATGGTCAGGCCACACGCCTTCACCCCTAACCCGGAAACGGCTGCAGATAACTCCTTCCAGAGCTCAAATTCTGATATCGCTGCGCATGCCCTTTCTGAGGTTGCGCGTGATGAGGTCACTCAGGCCGCAGAGCGGCTGGAAGCTGAGGGTGTGCGGGTTCATCTCTTTGATGACTTCGGCGAGAAAAACACCCCGGACTCCGTCTTCCCGAACAACTGGTTCTCGACCCACCCAGGTGGTCACATCGCGATCTACTCGATGTACTCACCGAACCGCCGTCGGGAGAGGCGCGCCGATGTCATCGAGATGCTCAAGCAGGAGTACCGGGTTCAGGACGTGATCGACTACTCGGGCCTTGAACAGGATGAGCTGTTCCTTGAGGGCACCGGGGCCATGGTGTTCGATCACATGTCCAGGGTGGCGTACACGGCTCGCTCGAACCGAGCTGATCCGATTGCCCTGGAGCGGTTCAGCACCCACTTCAACTTCGAGCCCATGGTGTTCGACACGGCGGACGAGAGAGGGGCGCCGATCTATCACACCAACGTCTTGATGTGTGTCGCGACTGAATTCGCCCTGGTGGGTTTCGGCACATTCACGAAAAAGGCTCGTGCTGAAGAGGTTCGTATGCGTTTGATGGAGTCAGGTCGAGATGTCATCGATCTGACCAACCAGCAGATCAACGAGTTTGCCGGCAACGCAATCGAGCTCTCTGGTCGAGACGGTCGAATCCTGGCCCTCTCGCGCAGAGCCCTCAACAGCCTCTCGGCAGAGCAGCGTCAACGTATCGAGCGGTCGGCCAGGTTGGTGCCGTTGGACGTTCCGACCATTGAAATGGCCGGAGGCTCTGTTCGCTGCATGATCGCTGGTATCCACCTGTCTCCTCGAAAGTAACCTCAACGAGACGACCATCATCCCCACCCTTGTCAGGTGGTGATGATGGTCTTTAGCTTGCGGAGCTGTCGAGGCCTTGGTGCGTGTTCGCGACGTTGATGCTCAAGGTCATTCGCGCACAGGGGCCAACCGAGCGCTTCAGTCGAGCCAATCATGTGGAGCTTGAAAAAGTCGATTTGCTGCGTCTGGTCACTGCCAGCGGCGGTGGTTGGGGGCCGGCAAAAGCGCGGAGCCTGGAGGCTATCCAGGATGATGTAAAAAACAATACATCTCGGTCGAACAAGCCCGGCGCTACTATCCCGAGCAGATTTCATCTGCATAGCTGAACCGGAGCTTGTGAGTGACAGCGCCGGCAACGGCAACGGCATCGGTACACGCGCGCCCGTCACTGTATTTCGATGAGCCGGCCCATGTGTTTCATCTGGCCTTCCTCGGCAGCGATCAGGCGTGCAATGCATTCCTTGAACAATGCTGCCCTGGCGCCCTGGACCTGAATGCCGCCCAAGGCATTATCCAACTCGATGGCCATGCACTGAAGTGGGAGCGCCATGCCGAGTTTTTCACCCTGACGCTGGTGGTCACTTCATCTTGTGATGACTTGTCCTGGACAACGCTGCCCGAGGTGCTGGCGTCAAAGGTTGAAGTGAATTTGCCGGCGCGGATCAACTCTGTGCAGATCGTAGTGCGTGGTGAAGCCGGCCTGGATCTGTCCCGTTATGGCTTCAAGGATCCGAGCGGTTCTTGTGTAGGTGGTGGCGATGCAATGGTCTGGAGTGATTTTCGCCTGAGCGAGGATAGCAACAACCACATGTTGTTCGTCAACCGGCGCCTGAACGCCTACCGTCAGGGGCGGATGATACGCCGCCTGCTTGAAATCGAGACCTATAGGATGATGGCCTCGTTATCGTTGAACCGGTCGACGCAACAGATTGGCTAAATCGTTCAGGGGGGGGGGTGTCAATTTGTTCGTGAAGATACGCATCGCTCCTTAGCCGTCGTACGCTGCTTCTACGTTACACAGAACTAGCAGCCGGGCCGGAGAACCAAATCGCTGGATAAACAGGTCTCACTGACCGATCCAGGTGCCCACTCCATGTTGACTCGCGGCACCAGAATCGTCGGCTACATTACAAGCAACCAATCACTGAACACGCAGTACGGATGCTATTGACTCTCCGGCTTCAAGGCGATCCAGCAGACCGGGTTCTGCACGATCACTGGCCAGTGCCTGGTCGATGACTGCGGCGAGTGCCTGACTACCAAGAATCAGTAAACCGTTATCGTCGCCGAGCACCAGATCACCCGGGTGCACCTGAACCCCGCCGCACTGCACCGGCACATTCAACTGGCTCTCGGCGTTGCCGTGCAGCTTGGTGGTCAGCAGGTTGGTGCCACGGGCAAAAACGGGCAGTCCGGCTTCGCGCAGTTCAAGAATATCGGTCACCAGGCCATCGACCACGATGGCTCTGGCGCCTCGCGCTCGAGCCGCACAGGCGGTGACTGTACCGACGCAGGCGTGACGTCGATCACCGTTCATGTCAATCACCAGCACGTCGCCGTCTTGAAGGCTTGCCAAGGCTCGGTTGACGGCAATGGCATCGGCATCGATCACGCTCAGCGTCACGGCACGACCTACCACTTTGACGGCGCTCAGCATGGAGCGAATCTCGGTGCTGACAAAGCCGTCTTCGAGCAAATGCCCGAGGGTGGCGAAGCTGACCTGATGGAGTTTTTCAAGCAATTGAGTAGTGGCGTTCATGGCTTACCTCTGCGGCGCGCAATCAATGAGTTCGGCCACGCAATCTATTTCCAGTGCCACCCCCCAGAGTGCCACGCAGACTGTGGTGCGTGCCGGCGGCGCATGGCCGAGCACCTCGGTATAGACCCGATTGAAGGATTCCAGTTGAGCTGGATCGGTGAGATAGCCGTTAACCTTGATCACGTGATCGAAGTCCGAGCCTGCCGCGATCAGGATGGCTTCCAGGTTGCGCAAGGTTTGGCGCACTTGCTCTTCGAAGCCTTCGGGTTGCTGGTCCATTCCGCCTGTGGCGGGTATTTGACCGGCAGTGAACACCAGATGGCCGCTGACCACTGCCTGGGAGTAAGGACCGACCGGGCCGATTGTGCCGGGTGCTGCCTGGATACGCTTCATGAATGAACCTCGCTGAGAATAGGGGCCCGCCGACCCGGCATGGGCGGCGGGCCGGTGGCATCAGAACAATGCCAGGGTGTAGCTCACGAACAAGCGGTTCTGGTCCTGATTGGCGTCGGCTTCGGAGTGCAGAACGCCATAGCGCCAACCGAAACCCAGACCTGCGAACGTGCCGTCCTGGATAACGTAATCCAGGGCCAGGTCACGCTCCCATTCCTGCTGATCGCTACCAGAAGTGGTCTTGATCTGGCTGCCTTTGAGATAAACCATCGACGCGCGAAGACCCGGTACGCCCGAGGCGACGAAGTCATAGGCGTATTGGCCGAACCAGGTACGTTCGCCGGCCCGGTTGAAGCTGGTGAGCATGCGGTCGGTGAACAGATACAGGCTTGCGCCACCGGCCCCTTTGTCCACCAGGGAGCCCTGGTTGAGCTGGACGAAGTTGCTGCCGTCGGAAACGCTCTGGTAACCGCCGGTCAACGCGTGGCCACCAAGGCTGTAGGTGAAGAGGGCGCTCCAGGTGCGGTTGTCGATTTCACCGGCACCGTTTCGGCTATAGCCGCCGACCCGGTAACCTTCAGCCCGTCCGCTGGCTGAGCTGTTGGCACCGTCGGAAGATGTATCGAAGTAGCGTAGGTCGGTCTTCAACGACTGGCCTTCGCCCACTGCCAATACATGCTGCAGGCCGAAAAAATGCTGGATGTAGTAATCCTCGAGATTGGCCAGGTAATACTGGGCGGTCAGATCTTTGGTGACTTTGTAATCGGCACCGGCGAAGAGAAACTCGTTGCTCTCCTGACTCCCACCGCTGACCACCAACCCGGTGCTATCACTAGAGCCACGCCCGGTAGCGTGCTCCAGACGGCCGGCGGTCAAGGTCAGCTTGTCGAGATCGTTGCTGGTGATCTGGCCGCCTTCAAAGGTCTGTGGCAACAGGCGACCGTCGTTCGCTATCAGGATCGGCAGCTTGGGTGTCAGCGTGCCGTAACGTATTTCGGCCTTGTTCAAACGGGCTTTTGCGGTCAAGCCCAGGCGGCTCCATTCATCGGCAGCGCCATCACCTTCACTCGGGATCATCGAGCTGCCGCGATGGCGGCCTTGGCCGCTGTCCAGTGTCAGCCCCACCAGCCCCAGTGCATCGACGCCGAACCCGAGGGTGCCGTCGGTGAAACCGGAGGTGTAATTGAGCATAAGCCCCTGCGCCCATTCCTCGGTCTTGCTCTGACCGGCACTGCCAGGCCGGTCGCGGTAGTCGTTGTTGAAGTAGAAGTTACGCAGGCCCAGTGTGGCCTTGCTGTCGCTAATGAAATCAGCTGAAGCGACCTGGCTCAGGGTCAAAAGGCAGGCGCCGGCGCTCATGCCAAAAAGGTGCAGATTTTTTTCCATGGTGTACGAATCCAGAGGGTGCGGGAATGGCAGCAGGATCAAGTGCAGGTGGATTTATTTTTGTTATGGCTCACTTGGTGCTATTCAGCCCGCCCGGCGTTCAAGTCGCGCTTGAAGGTTTCGGTCAGCAACAACAGGGCAATCAGGGAGATGACCGCAGAGCCGATCAGGTACCAGGCCACTGACGAGCCTTTGCCAGTCATCGCCAGCAGGGCCGTGGTCACGATAGGCGTGGCCGCGCTGCCCAGCAGCCCGGAAAGCATGTAAGCCACCGAAAGGCCGGAGTAACGCACACGGGTACCGAACAGCTCGGCGAGGAAGGTTGCGATGGGCCCGTAGTTGGCGGCGAACGCGGTCATCAACAGGCCATAGCCGAGAAACACCAGCGGCAGCTCGCGAGTATCCATCAGCCAGAACATCGGGAAGGCGACCAGTGCCTCACCGACGATGCCGGCGATGATCACCGGCTTGCGGCCGAAGCGGTCAGACAGTGCGCCGAAGGCTGGCAAGAGCACGATGCACAGCGCACAGGAGGCCAGCACCACGCTGAGCATGATGGTGCGGCTGAAGCCCAGGGTCTGGGTTCCATAGGTCAGGCCGAAGGCGACAATGATGTTGAAAGATGCGCCGGTCGACATGGTTGCCACGCCGCCGAGCAGGACTTGCTTCCAGTATTTGCTGAAGACTTCGGCCAGCGGCAGCTTGATTTGCGGCTCGCTGGTTTGAGCCTTGTGGAACGCAGGTGTCTCGGTGATGTTGAGGCGGATGTAAAGGCCCACGGCAATCAGCAGCGCGCTGGCCAGGAACGGGATGCGCCAGCCCCAGGCAAGCATGTCTTCAGCGGGCAGGAGCCAGGCGATCGCGAGGAAGGCCAGATTGGCAATCATGGTACCGGCCGGCACGCCGATCTGTACCCATGAGCCATACAAGCCACGCTGATTGGCGGGGGCATGCTCGACGGCCATCAACACCGCACCACCCCATTCACCGCCCAGGGCCAGGCCCTGAATGATCCGCAGGGTCAACAGCAGGATCGGTGCCCAGATGCCAACGCTGGCGTAATCCGGTAACAGACCGATGGCAAAGGTTGCCGCGCCCATGGTCAATAGCGAAATCAGTAGCATCGATTTGCGCCCAAGCTTGTCGCCATAGTGGCCGAACAAGGCAGCCCCGACGATGCGTGCACCATAAGCCGAAGCAAAGGTGCCGAACGCCAGGAGGGTGCCGATCAAGGCATCGAACGCCGGGAAGAAAATCTTGTTGAACACCAGGGCCGAAGCGGTGGCGAAAACAAACAGGTCGTACCATTCCACCGTGGTGCCAATGACGCTGGCGACGGCGACTTTTTTCATGTTGACGCTGGGTTCGACCGTCGGGGTAGCGGTCTGGATGCACGCGGAGCTGTTCATGCCTTTTTTCTCCAAGTTGAGCGTCGGGCTCAGTGGATTGATTTATTGGTTGGCAGTGTGAGTAACGGTGGTGCTGTAGCTCGAGATCGGTTTTATTGTTTTTCAGGCGCAAGCGGGCCCTGCCTCCGAGGTCGTGTGGATGACGCGACCTCAGAGGTTCGGTGTTACTTGCATCATCAGTCGCTCAGGTGCTGAGCTCGCTGCAGTACCGCATTGAGCAGCACGTCGCAGCCCATGCGGACATCGTCAGGCAAGGCGTCTTCGGCTTCGTTGTGGCTCAGGCCACCGACACAGGGAATGAAGACCATCGTGGTCGGGCAATGTCCGGCGAGGTGGATGGCGTCATGCCCGGCACCGCTGACGATGTCTTGATGGGGGTAACCCAGCAGCTGGACCGCCGAACGCACAGCGGCAACGCAATCGGCATCGAAAGGTGTTGCCGGGCTGAGCCAGTGACGACTGATCGCCAGACTCAAACCGCGCTTGTCGGCAACAATTTGCAAGCGCTCGTATACGGCTTGCTCCATTGCGGCAATCTGCTGGTCTTCGTGGTGACGCAGGTCCACAGTAAAGTTGATCCGGCCAGGGATGGTATTGCGCGATGACTTGGCTATCTCCAGCTGACCCACTGTGACCAGCCCCTTGGGCGCGAAGTCTCTGGCGATGGATTCCAGCACGCTGGCCATTTCCGCGACGCCGAACAGGGCATCCTTGCGCAACGGCATGGGTGTGGTGCCGGCGTGGGCACTGATACCGCCAACCTGCACATCCAGCCAGCAGATTGCCTGGCCGCCAGTGACGACACCCACCGGCAGGCCGTTGTCTTCCAGGATTGGGCCTTGTTCGATATGGGCTTCGAAGTAAGAATCGAAGGCTCGCTGCAGAGGCAGTTCACCACTCTGGCCTATATCGGTCAGGGCCTCAGCGACGCTGATGCCATTGGCATCACGGGCATCCAATGCCGTTTGCAACGGCAGAATGCCAGTGAACACCGCCGAGCCGAACATGGCCGGGGTAAAGCGCGCACCTTCCTCGTTGGTCCACACGGCAATTTCGATGGGCCGGCGGGTTTCGATGACTTGTTCATTCAGGCAACGCACCACTTCCAGTCCGCTCAGCACGCCGTAGATACCATCGAAGCGGCCACCTTTTGGCTGGGTGTCCAAGTGGCTGCCCATGACGATTGGCGGCAGGCTGTTGTCCTGGCCTTCGCGGCGGGCGAAAAGGTTGCCAATGGCGTCGAACCCGATACTCAGGCCAGCCTCACGGCACCAGCCCATGAACAACTCGCGACCGGCCAGGTCTTCCCTGGAAAGGGCCAGGCGACAGTTGCCACCGCGCTCGGTGGCGCCAACTTTGGCCATGTCCATCAGGCTGCCCCACAGGCGCTCACCGTTGACCTTGGATACTTTCATCATTCACCTCTTGTCACGTGTCTTAATAGCCCAGGGACGTATCGACCAGGTTGTTCAGGGGGGCGCCTCGCGCCAGCCGGCGTGCGTTTTCGGCGATCTGGCTGGCAATGCAGTCGTGGGACGCCGCCGAGGCCATGTGCGGGGTAACGATCACCCCGGGCATGCGCCAAAGGCGATCATCGACCGGCAGGGGTTCATGCTCGAAGACGTCCAGCACAGCGCCGCGTAGCTGACCGCTACCCAAGGCCTGTTGTAGATCGTCGATGCGCACGTGCTGGCCGCGACCGCAGTTGACGATCACTGCACCCGGCGCCAGTGCCTGGAAGGTTTCAGTGCAGAGAATGCCTCGGGTCGCCGAGGTCAACGGCAGTAGGTTGATCAGCAGATCGAGACCTTCTAGAAAGCTGCTGAACGCCAAATCGCCACTGTGGCACACCACGTTGGGTATGTGTTTGACACTGCGCGCCCAGCCGCGAACGCTGTAGCCGGCATTGGCCAGGTCTTCGGCAATGGCTGCGCCCAGCGAGCCCAGGCCCATCACACCGACCTTGAAGTCCTTGGCCTGAATCTGTACCGGGCGCCGCCAGAGCTGGTCAGGCTGTTGCTGCAAGACCTGATCGAATCGTCGGTGATAGTGAATCACTGCCCAGCGTACATACTCGGTCATGCCTTGGCGGTGCGCGGGATCGACCACGCGGCACACGGGCAAGTTCGGGCAGCTTGGATCGGTGTGCAAGTGGTCGACGCCCGCGGCGACCGAATGCACCAGTTGCAAATTGGGCAGCGCGCCCAAGCTGTTGGCCGGCGGAAACCAGCACGCCGCGACTTGCGCCTGGCTGGCGGCCGGGTCGTCGGCCAGCACCACCCGGATATCCGGTGCCTGGCGGGCAAAGGCCGCCTGCAGCTGGCCGAGCAAGATGCTGTCGCGTGACAGCAATACGATAGTGTTCATGAGCAATAGGACTCGCGCTGATCTTCAATCAGGGTCAAGGCAGCGTTCCAGCTCAGGCCCATGATTTCCTCGGCTTCGTCGCGGCCGAACTGTTCTGCGGTATGTTGGCAGACCTCTTCGCTGGGGTAGACCAACTGGCTGCCACCGGCCAGTGCCGCGACCTGCGCCTGGCAGGCGCGCTCCAGGAAGTGAATTTCGTGGAAGGCTTCAGCCACGTTGCCTCCGGCTGCCAGCAGGCCATGGTTACGCAGGATCATGGCCTTGTGTGGCCCCAGGTCGGCGATCAGTCGTTCGCGCTCGGCCAGCGACAGCGCGATGCCTTCATAGGTGTGGTACGCCAACTTGCCGTAGAACTTCAATGCATGCTGACTGATCGGCAGCAGACCTTGTTCCTGGGCGGCGACGGCCATACCGGCCGCAGTGTGGGTATGCACCACGCAATTGAGATCCGGGCGCGCCATGTGGATCGCCGAATGGATCACGAAGCCTGCGGCATTGACCCGGGTACGCTCGTTCGCACCGCCCACTACCTGGCCATGCTGGTCGATGCGCACCAGGTCGCTGGCTTTCATGCGATCGAAAATCACGCCGTAGCGGTTGATCAGAAAGTGGTGCTCAGGGCCCGGGATGCGTAGGGTGATATGCGTGTCGATCAGGTCAGTCATGCGAAAATACGCAACCAGCCGATACAGTGCCGCCAGCTCGCAACGTGCCTTCCACTCGGTGGGGGTAATGTTGTCAGGTGTGTACATGTGGGCTCCTTGTTAAAGCGAAAATTGGGGGGCGGTGGCGGTGGATTCTCCGCGCAGACGTGCCAGGCCACAGACGCCGATCAACGACAGGGCAGCCAGCAAACTGAAGAAGATCGCCAGTGGCATCCACTGGCCGGCATAGTGACTGGCCAACAGGGTGCCGATAATGGGCGTGGATCCGCCGGCAATGGCGCAGATCAGTTGATACGCGATGGAAATTCCCGAGTAGCGCAAATGCGCTGGAAACGCCTGGGCCATGTAACCGGCGATCACCGCATAGAGTCCAGACAGAACAACCACCGCCATGGCAATACCGAGGGTCATCAACACGATGTTTTGAGTGCCGACCAGCAGGAACATGGGGTAGGGGGCCAGCATTGACAGCAGGGCGGCCAACTTCAGGAAGCGACCCTCACCGATGCGCTCGGCCAGCAGTGCGCTGAAGGGTTGGGAGATGAACTGGATCACCGTGACCAGGAACAGGCAGTCGAGAATCGTCGAACGCGCAATACCCTGATACTGCGTGACATACGTGATCATGAACGTGTTGGTGAAAAAGAATCCGGCCGAGCCTATGGTCACTGCAGCCGCCGCGAACAGAATCTGCCGCCAACAGGTACGAATCACCTCAAGCACCGGATACTGGACAGTTTCGCCCTTGTCGGCGATTGCCTTGAACTCTGGAGACTCTTGCACACCAAAACGAATCGCCAGGCCAATCATCATCAGCACGCCACTGAACAGGAAGGGCAGACGCCAGCCCCATTCGGCAAATTGCTCGGGTGAAAGCGAGGTCACCAGACGGAAGGCGATCAACGCCATCAGCAAACCTGCCGGGCTGCCCAATTGGGCGAAGGATGCATAGAAGGTCTTGCGCTTGGCCGGGGCGTGTTCGCTGGCCATCAGTACGGCACCGCCCCATTCACCACCCACCGAAATGCCTTGGATGATGCGTAGCGCGATCAAGCCGACAGGCGCCCAGATGCCGATACTGGCGTAGCCGGGCAGCAAACCGATAGCGGTGGTTGCCAGCCCCATCAGCAGCATGGTGAACAGCAGCATCTTTTTGCGTCCAAGACGGTCGCCCAGATGGCCGAAGACCATGCCGGCCATGGGTCTGGCAATAAAGCCCACCGCAAAAGTACCGAATGCGGCCAGCGTACTCAGCATGGAGTCCGAACTGGGAAAAAACACTTGCCCCAGGATCAGGGCCGCCGCGGTGGCATAGATGTAGAAGTCGTAGAATTCGATGGTCGTGCCGATGAAGGCTGCAGCCGCTGCGCGACGCGGCTGGTTCGAGTGAGTACGCATGCAAGGCCCTTCTGTAATTATTATTCCGACAAGGATCCATCGGATCACAGTAACGCTCTGTCCCTCTGGCGCTTGTGTGCTTTATCTCGTAGCCTCAATAATTAAGCAATTTGCTAATTCTTAATCACTGATTAAGCAGTGCTAATAATGGACATCAAGATGAGCAGCAAAAATTCAAATGAAGAGCTGGTGCAAGCGAGATGGGGGGGGCGGCGCTTCCTCAACGATCGTCTGGACTGGAACTTGTTGCGCACCTATCTGGCTATTGGTCAGGAAGGAAGCATCAGCCGAGCCGCGGCGCGGCTGTTCATCACCCAGTCGGCCGTCAGTCAATCGCTCAAGCGCCTGGAAGAGCAGTTGGAGTGCGCCTTGATTTCGCGTAAGGGACCACGCTTCGATCTCACCGAGGCGGGAGAAGAAGTGCTGCGAATTGCCGAAGAGATGTATGGCAATGTATCGCGCATCGGCTCAGCCATCGAAGGCCCGCAGGATGATGTGGTGGGAAAGGTTCGTCTGCTCTCGATCAGCCGGGTGCAGTCAACGGTCTATGATGATTTTCTCGCGACTTTTCATCTCAACCATCCGCGCGTGGAGTTGGAAATTGAGGTTCTACGCAGCTCCGACATTCTCAGTTCGCTAATGCAGAAGACCGCCACTGCCGGTGTCGGTTTATGCCGCATTGCTCAACCCAAGCTGGAACAGCGTTGCCTGATACGCCAGCGATACGCCTTCTTCTGCGGAAAGCGGCACCGTTTTTTCGGAAAGCGGGGCCTCGATCTGTCTGAGCTGCAGGGAGAAAATTTTGTCAGCTTCACGAGCGACCAGATTGGCGGCAATCTTTCGCCACTTACCGTGTTTCGAGACCAGCAGGGCTTCACCGGCAGGATCGTTGCTTCGTCATCAAACTTTGAAGAAATTCGCAGATTGGTGATTGCAGGATTTGGTATCGGCTGTTTACCGGAACACTTGCTCGATGTTGACCTCTACAACGGCATGCTCTGGCGCCTGCCACCCAGGGACGGTGTCTCCGACGTAGACATTCACTTGTTGTGGAACCGTGAGCAAAAAATGACTCATGCAGAAACTGTATTTCTTGAAAGTTTCCAGCATGCCATCGCAGTTGCAGAACAATCCGTTGATCAGAAAGCCGACCAGGAAGACTGACTTTTGATTGGCATCATCGGTGTTTGGTGTCGGCGCAATGCCGATAGGCTGCTTGAGCCATTGCGACATGCGCCGATGATCAGTCACCTCGAAACGCACCAGATCTAAACTCAAAACAAATTACCGGTGTGGCCATTCTTGTGGCTTGACAGCCGCTCTTAAAGTCATATAGCTTGAAATCGTATACTTTCTACCGAGTGGAGAAGCTGATGACACGTCTAAGAGTTCTTTTCGCATCTACCGCAGCAGCCCTAGGGCTTTCATTGGCAGTTTCTGCACCGGTACAGGCCGATACCTTGTCGAAAATTCGAGAGCGGGGAGTGCTTGTCTGTGGTGTGCACCCAGGCCTGGTCGGCTTTGGTGCGCCCAACAGTGCGGGTGATTGGCAGGGGTTCGATGCGGATTTCTGCAAAGCATTTGCCGCGGCGATTTTCGAGAAACCGAAAGTCAAGTTTGTCCCGCTGTCCGATCAGGCACGTTTCACGGCGCTGCAGAATGGCGAAGTGGATGTCCTCTCCCGGAACAGCACCTGGACCCTGACGCGCGATACCACGATGGGGCTGCAATTTCCGGTGGTGGATTTCTTCGACGGCCAAGGCTTTCTGATCAACAAAAAACTGGGCGTCACCAAAGCGGCAGAACTCGATGGCGCTACGGTCTGCATTCAGCAGGGCACAACCAGCGAATATGTGGTTCGCAACTTCTTCGACAAGTTGAAGATCACATTCAAACCTGTGGTGATCGAAAGCGGGACTGAGTTTTTCTCGGCCTTTTTCGCAAGCCGCTGCGATGTAATCACCAGCGATGTGTCGCAGTTGGCGGTTATCCGGCTCAACTCGGGCAACCCTGAAAACTACGCCATCCTTCCTGATGTGATCTCGAAATCGCCAATGGGGCCCGTCGTCCGAGGCGATGACAAGCACTTTGCGGACCTCGTCAAGTGGACAGTCTTCGCAACCTTTACTGCAGAAGAACTGGGCATCACCAAAGAAAACGTTAAACAAATGCTCACCAGTAACAACGAAGACATCCGGCGCCTCTTGGGTGTAACGCCTGGCGTGGGGGCAGGGCTGGGTCTCAAGGATGACTGGGTGATCAATGTCATCTCCGCGGTAGGCAACTACAAAGAAATCTTCGAGCGCAACGTGGGTGCAAACACACCTTTGCAGATGAAGCGTGGCCAGAATTCGCTGTGGTCGGACGGTGGTCTGCTGTACGCCCCGCTTTTCTGATCCGTGATGTGAATGGCTCAAACGCCGCATAGATGGCGAATCAGAAACGAGAGGTGAAGGTCATGTCGGCAAGAGATGGCGCAGTTAAACACCAACACCGGGCTGTCATGGTGTTGGTCCAGCTTGTAGTACTCACGGCTGTCGTGATTGCGGTTTGGTATTTCGGGCACGTGATCAACGAGCGCCTTACACAGAAAGGGATCAATACCGGGTTCGGCTTTCTGTGGACTCGCGCCGGCTTCGACCTCAGTGAAAGCATGATTGCTTTCAGCGGTGACAAGTCATATGCGTACGCCTTGCTCGCGGGGTTTTCAAACACGTTGAAAGTGGCGCTCTGCGCCATTGTGTTCTCCGTGCTGATCGGGGTATTGGCGGCGCTGGCCCAGTTGTCCAAATTTGGCCTGGCCAGACGAATTGCCAAAGTGTATGTCTCGACGATCCGCAATACGCCGCTGCTGCTGCAGTTGTTCTTCTGGTTCGCTGTTTTCACTTACGGTTTACCGGTAGTCCGGGAGGCTCTGGAACCGGTACCGGGCCTATTCATCAGCAATCGCGGGATCAATTTCCCGTGGCCGACCCCCTTCGCATTGATGGCGATCGTCGCGATGTTTTGCACCGCCGTGGCGTTGATCTTGAGAAGCGTGAGGACCGGTGGCAGCGCACTGAAAAATCCGGGTGCCTTACTGATACTCCTGAGCCTGATTGCTTTTGTGTCCACGGCCTATGCCCTGTGGTCCGGGCAAATGACATTTGAGTGGCCCACGGCAAGCAAGTTTTCAATCGGCGGCGGCGGGCACTTTTCTCCCGAGTTTATGAGTATGTTCATCGGGCTCTCGGTGTACACGGGCACTTACATCGCCGAAGCGATCCGTGGGGCCGTGCAGTCCATTGCCCAGGGACAGATTGCAGCAGGTTATGCGCTGGGCCTGACGCACTTTGGCGTGCTGCGTTACATCGTGATGCCACAAGCGTTCCGGATCGCGATGCCAGCGGTAGTCAGTGAACTACTGAACCTGATGAAAAACAGTTCGCTCGGTGTTGCCGTGGGATACCCGGAACTGGTCTCGGCGGGAAATACCGCCATGAATCAAACGGGGCAGGCCATCGAATTGATCAGCATTTTCATGCTGGTTTACGTCACGGTAAACATTATTACGACGCGGGTAATCGGTCTTTGGGAGAAACATTATGTCTGGTGATCTGAATAATGGTGCCCAAGTGTCGATTCCCGCACCCTTGACGCTAATCCAGCGCCTGAAAGGCCTGGGTTCGGGCATGCCAACCCGGATTGTGCTCGGCGCACTTTTTCTTTGGGGCGTCGTTTTGGTTGGCCCTGGTATCCTCAAATGGTTGTTGCTTGATGCAACCTTCAGCGGCGATGCCGCGCAATGCCACCAGAACGGAGGCGCTTGCTGGGCGTTCATCGGCACCAAGCTCAATCTCATCCTGTTCGGGGCCTATCCTCCCGAGTCGCTTTGGCGTCCGATCACCTTCGTTGCACTGATCGCGGCGGTTGCGCTCTGGTGTTTGTTTCGGGTCCGTCATCACACAACAGCCATTGTGCTGTGGGTACTGGCCGCGTTGATTGGCTATCTATTGATGAGTGGCGGACTGTTCGGTCTTGAGTCAGTGGATCGTGCGCGTTGGGGTGGACTGCCGATCACCCTGCTGATCAGCATTGCCGGCCTTGTTTGCGCGTTCCCTCTGGGTGTACTGCTGGCGTTGGGTTGTCGGTCGCAGATGCCGCTTGTCTCTGTTCCATGCCGGCTTTATGTGGATCTGATTCGCAGTGTTCCGGCGATCACCATTGTCTTCATGACCTTTGCCATCATTCCGTTGATACTCCCGGACGAGCTTATTTTCGACAAGCTTTTTCGGGCAGGTATCGGTCTCTCGCTGTTTACCGCCGCTTACTTTTCCGAAGCCTTGCGCGGTGCCCTGCAAGCACTTCCAGTCGGTCAGCGCCAAGCGTCGGCAAGTTTGGGGTTCGGCTATTGGGGCAGTCATGCCTACGTGATCTTGCCGCAAGTCATCGCCCATTCGCTGCAACCGATTGCCAACATCGCCATCGCGTTTGTGAAGAACAGCTCGCTGTTGATGATCATTGGACTTTTCGATTTGCTTGGATCGGCAAGATCAAGCCTTTATGACGAAAACTGGCAAGGGTTCTACAAGGAGCTCTATCTGTTTGTCGGTGTCATCTACTTCGTTATCTGCATGTATATCCAACACTACGTCGCGTCGATTGAACGTGAGCGTAGGGCCCGCCTGTATCAATAATGGATGCCTCCATGAAAGAAATAATCGAAGTACCGTTTTTATCTGACGCGCTCAGGCGTTTGAATACACCGACCTCTTTGCTGATTCGCTCGGGTTCGATGCTTTATACCTGTGGCCTGCCGCCACTCGATCCGCTGACCGGGAATATTGTTCGAGGCACGATTGCTGAACAGACTCACGCTGTATTGCAGGTGATGAAAGTTGTTCTTGAATCGGCAGGGTCCTGCCTTGATAACGTCGTGAAAACCACGATCTTCGTGACCGATCCATCGATGATGGATGAGGTGAACGCCGTGTATCGCGAGTACTTCCCTGAAAACCCACCTGTCCGGTCATTCGTTGCAGTCAAGCCATGGCCGTTTCCGTTTGATATTGAAATCGATGTCGTCGCCCATCATTAGAAAACGGAAGTGGCGGGTTGTATTTTGTAAGAGCTAACAGTTCTCTTGGTCGCTACATTCTAATTAACTAGTTGTTTTAATAATCTTCCCCGTGAACTCGAACTGAGTTGTTTCGACGTTTAAGGTTTTCTGTCAGATGCTCGATGAAGGAATGTATTCGATGAATAATGACATTGCCGTACTTGATTCAACTCAAGTGGCCAAACTGATCGGTCGGATTGATGTGTTGTCCGCAATGCGTCGTATGTTCCTGGCGTTGGGACAGGAAAAGGCTGTGCAACCTCCACAACTGCGCAATCCGTTTCCCGACGGGCAAGGCAACTTTATCAGCTACCTTGGAACGCTTGCCGAGGAGCGGGTCTTTGGTGCAAAGCTCTCACCCTATATCCCGCGTCCGGAAGGGGCCCTGGTGACGGCCTGGACGTTGATGATGTCGATGGATGACGGTCAACCTCGCTTGCTCTGTGATTCGGGGCAATTGACGGCTGAGCGAACAGCAGGCACGACAGCGCTCGCCGTCGACTTACTTGCGCCCGTGCAGGTCAGCAAACTGGCCGTAGTGGGAGTAGGGCGGCTGGGTCAAGCGCATGTCCGGCATGTTTCAGCATTGCGCGAGTGGGGGGATATCAGATTGTACGCACCCAACATTGACGCTCTACCAGTGTCCGAGCAGCAGGCACTCCGGGACCTCGATCCGCGCGTCAGCATTCATACCGAACTGGCCAGTGCCGTTGATGATGCGGATGTCATCCTGCTGTGCACCTCGGCCGGTCATACGGTGCTTGACCCTGCAGTGCTGAAAAAGCCTGCGCTGATCACTTCCATTTGTACCAATGCCCCACTGGCACACGAAGTACCTCCTGAATCCCTGCTGAACATGAGCATCTATTGCGATTACCGGGCTACAACGCCCGACAGCGCAGGGGAAATGCGCTTGGCAAAAGACCAGCATGGCTGGCTACCCGAGAGTATTTGCGGGGATTTGCCCGAGCTGATGACGGGGGTCGCCCGACTTCCCGATCCCGAGCGCCATACCTTTTTTCGCTCAATCGGACTGGGGCTGGAGGATATCGCCATTGCCAATGAGCTTTATCAGTTGCATATGATGAACAACTGAGTAGAGGTTCAGAAGTCGTTATGCCTATTTCAGCGTAATAATAAGCCGGGGGATGGAAACATCCCCCGGCTTATATTCGGGAGGGTGCCATGGCAGCTGTTACCGATACGCTTAAGCTGTTTCTCTGCGGCGACGTCATGACTGCCCGCGGCATTGACGCAGTACTGCCGCATCCTGGCGACCCGCGGCTTTACGAAGCTTACGTCAAGAATGCTGGCGATTACGTCCGGCTGGCAGAACGAGTCAATGGCCCGATTCCCCGCCCGGTCGATTTCACCTATGTCTGGGGCACTGCGCTGGATGAGTTAGAACTTCGCCAGCCACACGCACGCATCATTAATCTTGAAACTGCGGTGTCCCGCCGCGGACGACCGGAGCCAAAGGGCATCAATTACCGCATGAGCCCGGAGAACTTCCCTGCCATCAGCGCAGCCGGCATCGACTGCTGCGTGCTGGCCAACAACCATGTGCTGGACTGGGGGGCAGCCGGCCTGGCCGATACGCTGGAGACCCTGGCCAGCAATGGTATGTGCAGCGCCGGCGCCGGGCACAACCGGCAATCTGCCGAAGCGCCCGCCGTGTTGCTGCAGCCTGGCGGGCGGCGCGTGCTGGTGTTTGGTCTCGGCGCACCCGACAGCGGCATTGCGTCGGACTGGGCCGCCACGGATCAGGGCGCGGGCGTCGCGCGGCTGGAGGATCTGTCGAGGCAAAGCCTGCGCAATGTGGCCAAACGGACTCTCGAGGGCAAAAAAACGCGGGATCTGGTGGTCGCCTCCATTCACTGGGGCGGCAACTGGGGGTTCGATATCCCACGCGAGCAAGTCCGGTTCGCCCATGCCTTGATCGACGAGGCCGGAGTTGACGTGGTGCACGGGCATTCCTCGCACCACGTCAAGGGCATCGAGGTGTACCGCGAACGCCTGATTCTCTATGGCTGCGGTGACCTCCTGAACGATTACGAAGGCATTGAGGACCATACAGCCTTTCGCGGCGACCTGGGGCTTCTATACTTTGCCTCGTTGGACCCGGGCGGGCACCTGCAGTCGCTGGACCTGATACCCATGCGCCTGCGTCGCTTTCGCCTCTGTCGCGCCGAAGGGGATGACCGTCAATGGCTGCACGACACCCTTTCCCGCGAGTGCGCACGCTTGGGCAGCAGCATTCAGCCGGGCGCGCAAAACACCTTTGAGTTGCGTTGGTGAGGCCCCCTTGGCGACTTCGCGTGATTAATGTTGCAGGATCTTCGAGAGGAAGTCCTTGGCACGCGGGGAGCGTGCTTCGGGGCTGCCAAAGAACTCTTCTTTTTTGCAGTCTTCAATGATTTTCCCCGCGTCCATGAAAATCACGCGGTCACTGACCTTCCTGGCAAAGCCCATTTCGTGGGTGACACACATCATGGTCATGCCCTCGTTTGCGAGCTTGATCATGACGTCTAGAACCTCTCCGACCATTTCCGGGTCCAGGGCGGAGGTAGGTTCGTCAAACAGCATCACAATCGGGTCCATCGATAAGGCACGAGCAATTGCCACACGCTGCTGCTGACCACCTGAGAGCTGCCCTGGGAACTTGTCCTTGTGGGCGCTCAGGCCAACACGATCGAGCATTTTCAGACCCCGTTTGAGCGCCTCGTCCTGGCCACGGCCAAGCACCTTCATCTGGGCGAGCGTCAGGTTTTGCGTCACGGACAGGTGTGGAAACAACTCGAAGTGCTGAAACACCATGCCGACCCGGCTGCGCAGCTTGGGCAGGTTGGTTTTCGGGTCCGAGAGGCTGATACCGTCGACGACAATTTCGCCTTTCTGGAAAGGCTCCAGTGCATTTACCGTTTTGATCAGCGTTGATTTGCCAGAACCGGAAGGGCCGCACACCACGACGACTTCACTCTTTTGTATTGCGGTAGAGCAGTCGCTCAGTACCTGAAAGTTACCGTACCACTTGGAAACATTTTTTATGTTGATCACGGTGGTTGTCCTGATGTGGTTGCAGATGGCGCAAGAGGGACGAGGACCTGATCGCAAACGGCTGACCAGGACGCATTAGTCTGTTCCTACTGTAGAAAGTATACGATTATTGATTCGCCAACGACAACAACAAAGCGATGAATCAGGCTCATATTTCAGATGAGTGGGAAGAGGGGCAGGACTGCAGTTCGAGGGGACTAGGCTGCGGATGCCGTCCTTGTTCGTTTTCGTATAATCGTATACCGTCGTGCACAACGATGTTGTTACTCGTATCTGCCAAACCCAGACACGCCTTTAAATCGCTCCTGGCCACTTAGTGTCATATGTCTAACCAATCACCACTGAAATACATTGCAGGTCTGATTCCGCTGGCACGTGTGTCCGCACCGCAATTTGTTGCGGCCGTCATCAGGGAAGCCATCGTCACCGGCGCGCTTTCCGGTAGCGAACCTTTGCGTCAGGACCTGATCGCAACAGAACTCAACACCAGCAAGGTGCCGGTTCGCGAAGCGTTACGTGAGCTTGAAGGTCAGGGACTGGTCCAGTTCCTGCCAAACCGTGGCTTCATGGTGACGCAGCCCTCCCTGCATGAAATGAACGAGTGCTTTGAATTACGGGCGGTTCTAGAGCCGTTGGCCGTCCGCCATTCGGTACCGCTCTCGACACCCGAGCAACTTGATGCTGTCGAGCGCATCATCGATGAGTTCGAGAAGGTTCAGGATCCTCTCCTGAGCAGTCAATGGAACCTTTCACTGCATACGGCGCTTTATGCACCTGCGCAAATGAAACACCTGGAAAATATGATCACCCGTGCGCACACCATTGCGCAGCGCTATACGCACATCTATATGCAGTTGCGATCCGCAGGGATTGATAGCCAGGACGAGCACCGTGCGATCCTCGCGGCGTACAGGGCAAAAGACGTGGAGGCGGCCGTTGCGTTGATGACAACGCATCTCAAGCAAGCATCGGATGAAGCGGCTGAGTACCTGAAGGACCACTTTGAGGTGTAGGAGCAGCCGGTCGACACTCGATAGCTTCGGGCGGCGTTCCGACGATGGACTCGAGGACGGCGCGTTTATTCAGAAAACACGCGTTATCGTTAACGTCCATCGCGAGCAGGCTCGGTCCCACAGGGGCGCAGCGTTTAGTCTGCGCACCTTCTTTTTTTCTCCTTATTTAGACTTCAAGACTTTCGGATTGGAATTGCCCCAGATCGTATACAGGTCCGCCAACAACGCGCCGTTGATGGTCTCAAGTTCTGTCTGGGTAATCTCTTCATCGCCTTGTTTGCCATACAAAACCACCTCATCTCCCGCCTGCACGCTCTTGATACCACTGACGTCGACCATCAGGGTGTTCATGGTGACTTTGCCGATCACCGGCGCGCGTTGGCCGCGGATCAGCACTGAAGCCTTGTTGGAGAATGCTCGTCGATAACCGTCGGAGTAGCCGGCCGGGATGTTGGCGATCAACGAGTCTTTGCTCAGGGTAAAGGTGCGGTCGTAGCTGATCGTACTGCCCGCCGGGTAGGCGTTGACCGCCGCGACCCGCGATTTGAACTGCATCACCCGTTGAAATTCATTATGTCCACCCACTGGATAGCCATAGAGCGCAGCCCCTGGGCGAACCATGTCCAGCCAACCTTCCGGCACCTCAAGGGTGGTGAAGGTATTGGCGCAGTGCAGGGTGATCCGACGGCGGTCCAGTTTGGCGTGCTCGATCAGCCATCCGGACTGCTCCTTGAATTTGGCAAGTCCCTGAAGGACATCTTCTCGTTCTTCGACCGGGAAGTGGGTCATGATTCCGACAATATTCAGATGATCCAGTCGGGTCAGATCCACCGCCTGTTGTTGACCTGCAGCTGTGCTCATTTCCATGCCGTTGCGGCCCATGCCCGCCGAATTCAGCGCCAGGTGAACAGGCAGTTCTACACCCTTACGGGTGGCCAGCTCATTGAGCTGACGTGCAACCTCCAGGTTGCCGACCAGTTCTTCGATGTTGTAGCGCAGTGCATTCTCGACTTCTTCAACGGTAGCGCTGCGCAAACGCATCAGGCGTCCCTTGAAGCCTTTTTCCCGTGTAACACGCGCCTCCTCGTTACTTGCCACACCGATACAGGTGATGCCCATCCGGATGGCGGAAGGAATCAGTAAACCGATGCCATTTCCATAAGCGTCGGCTTTCATCACGGCACACATCTGGCTTTTACCCGCCAGTCGTTGCTGAAGCTTGGCGATGTTTCCTTCGAAGGCGGCCTGATCAATTTCCAGCCAGGTATTGGCCTGGCCTGATTGATTGTCGGCGCGAGCGTGTGCAGGTGTGGGATCGAGTAAAGGGGCGGCATTGACCACCGGCATCATTGCCGTCAAGGCCAGGGCGAGCGTCAGCGTGCTGAGCATGAAACGTGGCATATCGAGTCTTCCATAGTGGATGAGGAATGGCCCCATGCTGGCGTGGATTTGGCATCAGCCAGGTCCATCAGGCATTGAGCGAACAGCCATGGAATTTTTATGCAAAGGCGTCGTTTGTTTATGTGGTGTTCTGCCACTCGCGCAGCGGATGACGCTGTAAAACGGGATTAAACGACCGAGGGGCTGTTTCATCTAACCAGTGATTTTCACTTGATGAGTCTCGGTGTTGAGCGCCCATTTCAGCAAAAGCGGAATCGGCTGCCGAGTTAAAGCTTTCAACATTCTGAGTCGAGTGCCAATGGGATAACAGCCGAGTCGGCGGCAGGGGAGGAAGGAGAATAACCGCACTCACTTCCTTTTCTTGAAAGGCTCCCATGCAAACAACTAATACCGCGTCGATGATTCGACCTTCGCGCATCTCCTTTAACGTTGATACCGCCGCGAACAATCGTTTTCAGAAGTGCTCATTGCCTCAGGATCAGGCGCAAGCTCGGGCCCTCGAAGAGTTTGATGGCTATGTAGCGGTATTATGCGAGCAAGGGGTAGAAGTGCTGGTTGCCCAGGACAGTGCATCCCCCCATACACCCGATTCGATTTTCCCTAACAACTGGTGGAGCAGTCATGCCGATGGCTCGCTGGTGCTTTATCCGATGCAGGCTGCAGATTTAGCATGAGTAATAGCCTGAAGTTCAGCCACAAGATCCTGCTGGCGGTCTCTCTGATTGTCATTGCCGCATTTGGGTTGTTTACGGTCTACAACGACTATCTGCAGCGCAGCGCCATTCGTAAGGACCTGGACAGTTATCTGCACGAAATGGGGGGGATCACCGCGAGCAATATTGCCAACTGGCTTTACGGCAGGGTGTTGTTGATGGAGAACCTTTCACAGTCGGTGGCGATCAATCCGTCTTCGGAAAACATTACGCTTCTGCTGAAGCAACAAGCCTTGGCGTCGACCTTTATCGCCACCTACGTGGGAGATAAGGACGGTAAGTTCATCACCTATCCAGACGCCAGGATGCCGGAAGGCTACGACCCTCGTGCCCGCCCCTGGTACAAGGATGCGGTCAACAGCAGCGGCCCGACCGTCACCGAACCTTATATCGATGCCACGACCGGCAACCTGGTGATCACCGTCGTCAACGCAATCAGCAAGGCCGGGCAGACCCAGGGCGTCGCTGGCGGTGATCTGGGCCTGCAGGCCATTGCCGACAGTATCAATGCCCTGGATTTCAACGGTATGGGTTATGCCTTTCTTGTCAGCGCCGACGGCAAGATTCTGGTCCACCCGGACAAAACGCTGGTGATGAAAACGCTCACAGATGTCTATCCGCAAAATACCCTGCGCATCAGTGGAGATATCAGTGAAGTTCTCGCTGATGGCAAAACCCGCGTCGTGACGTTTGCACCGATTAAAGGCTTGCCGTCATTAAACTGGTACATCGGTTTGTCCATTGACAAGGACAAGGCGTATTCGATGCTCAGCGAGTTTCGAGCTTCAGCCCTGATCGCTACGGTTATTGCCGTGCTGATTATTGTCGCGTTACTCAGTCTGCTGATCCGGCTCCTGATGCAACCATTGCAAGTGATGACCCGGGCGATGCAGGACATTGCCGAAGGAGAGGGCGATCTGACCAAACGACTGACCATCCACACGCAAGACGAATTCGGCATGCTCGGCACGGCGTTCAACCGCTTTGTCGAACGGATTCATGGTTCGATCCGCGAGGTGTCCTCGGCCACAGAGCGGGTCAACGAAGTGGCCCAGCGGGTGGTCAGCGCTTCCAATTCGTCGATGCTCAACTCTGACGAGCAGTCCAGTCGGAGTAACAGTGTGGCGGCCGCTATCAACCAGCTCGGTGCCGCCGCCGAGGAAATTGCCTACAACGCCGCCCAGGCCTCGCACCAGGCCAGCGATGCCCGTGGCCTGGCCGAAGAGGGTCAACAGGTCGTTGAAAGAACCATCCAGGCAATGAACACGTTATCCGGGATGCTCGGCACCTCGAGCGGTAATATCGAGAGCCTCAACAGTAAAACAGTGAACATCGGGCAGATCCTGGAGGTGATCACCAGCATCTCCCAGCAAACCAACCTGCTGGCGCTCAACGCTGCCATTGAAGCCGCCCGTGCCGGTGAGGCAGGGCGCGGTTTTGCGGTGGTTGCCGATGAAGTGCGCAACCTGGCCCATCGCACCCAAGAATCGGCGCAACAGGTACAGACGATGATCGAAGAACTGCAAGTCGGCGCCCGCGAGTCGGTCAGCACCATGAGTCAGAGTCAGCGTCACAGCCTGGAAAGCGTGGAGATCGCCAACCTAGCCGGCGAGCGCTTGAACAGTGTGACCCTGCGGATCGGGGAGATCGATGGCATGAACCAATCGGTTGCCACCGCCACGGAAGAACAAACCGCCGTGGTTGAGTCGATCAATAGGGACATTAGAGAAATCAACTCCCTGAATCAGGATGGCGTGGAGAACCTTCATGCAACCCTGCGAGCCTGTTCAGATCTGGAACAGCAGGCGGCTCGCTTGAAACAGTTGGTGGGCAGTTTTCGGATCTGAACTATCAGCGCTGTAACGAAAACTGTTGTGGTGCAAGAAAGGCATAGTGGAAATAATCACGAACTGTAGTAGGGATCAAAGGCGGTGGACCA
The DNA here is from genome assembly GCF_059422365.1 of Pseudomonas sp. GW821-FHT01E10. Classification (NCBI taxonomy): domain Bacteria; kingdom Pseudomonadati; phylum Pseudomonadota; class Gammaproteobacteria; order Pseudomonadales; family Pseudomonadaceae; genus Pseudomonas; species Pseudomonas sp. GW821-FHT01E10. The sequence continues at coordinate 78,773 of NZ_JBWKWT010000009.1, read as the reverse complement.
TGTCGGAAAGGATTGCCACTCCACTGCAGTTGACCACCATACTGCGCACGGCTTCCACCGAGCCGGTGCGCACGCACATTGGGCGATTGCCTGGCCTGTTTCCAATAGCGTCGGGTATTTTGTTCGGCTTCGTCGACGGTGAGCAAGGATGTGGGGTACCTTTGCCAGGTCGACCAGGATGAGCCTGGCGCGCTCACACAGTGGATGATGGCTGGGCAAGGACGTTAAAAATAGCGTTCCCGCAGGTTGCGGTACATTGAGGTGGGCGCTTCAGTTCAATTCTTCAGGATTCCGCCTGGCAGCTGAAGGGGCTGCCAGGCGAACGCTTTTGTGGAGTTAAGCCCGAAGCCTTGCATCGGCTGTTACTGAAGGCTGCAGCAGCGAGAACAGGTTCTTGGGATCTTGCAGCTCTGGCACCAGCTGAATGTCGCTGCCAATGTTGAGCGTTCTTGCAACATCCAGCACATAGCGCAAGGCGGAATAGTCCTCGATGGCGAAGCCGACCGAGTCGAACAAGGTGACTTCCTCGGCATGCTGGCGACCTTGAGTCTGACCAGTGATGACTTTCCAGAATTCGATAACCGGAGAGTCGTCGGGCATCTGCTGAATTTCTCCTTCAATTCGGCTTTGCGGTTCGTACTCAACCATGACTCGCGCACGTTCCACGATGTCCCGGTGCAGTTCAGTTTTGCCGGGGCAATCGCCACCCACTGCGTTGAGGTGCATCCCGGGCTCGATCATCTCAGGCGTTAAAATCGTTGCGTAGGCCTTGTCTGCCGTGACCGTGGTCACGATATCGGCACCACGCACCGCTTCCGCGACGGTTTTGGCAACGCTCACCTGTATGGCGGGGTAGGCCCGCAGGTTGGCTACCAGCTTCGCTGTCGCGGCAGGATCGATGTCGTAGAGACTGATTTCAGTAATGCCGAGCAGTGTATGAAATGCCAAGGCCTGGAATTCGCTCTGTGAGCCGTTGCCGATGAGCGCCATTCGGCGACTGTCCGGTCGGGCAAGGTAGCGGGCCGCGAGTGCGGAAGTGGCAGCGGTGCGAATGGCGGTCGTCAGCGTCATTTCACTCAGCAAAACCGGCTTGCCGGTATCGACGTCACCCAGTGCACCAAAGGCCATGACCGTCAGCATGCCATTGTGGGTGTTCTTTGGATGTCCGTTGACATACTTGAAGGCGTAGAGCGATGCATCAGACACGGGCATCAGCTCGATGACGCCCTCGGGTGAGTGGTTCGCCAGGCGCGCGCATTTTTCGAAATCCGGCCAGCGTACGTAGTCTTGACGGATGTACTCGGCCATTTCGATCAGGCAGTGGGGCAAGCCTTTTTCCTGGACAAGACGGCTCAGATCATTGACGTCAATGTAACGGGTCATAATGGGTTCCTTTGGGCGTTTTTTTGTGTGCCGGTCTGGACGACCTTTCGCTTTGGCGGCTGAGACTCAGGAGGCGGTCCATATGTTTGTAACGGACCTATTGTCGAGACAATGGCGAGAAGATTTCGGCCAATACTGACCCTGGACACAGCGAGAGAAGTCGAAAAACAGAGGGCGCACAGCGGAATCGGCCGGGCGACACTGACCATTCGCACCTCGCTCGCACGGCTCAAGCGCGATGTGCTTCACGACGCATCGTTATGCAGGTGAAGTAGAAGGCATCAAAGACAATCACACTTCCTGTGCCGCTCCCTTTAAGTGGAGAAACAGTGACTTACAGCAGACGACAGAATCGGCTGTGAAACCCCTTCGTTCAGCACAGGCACGCTGTTTGAACATGGGGTTACGACACCAGCACTCTCCCGGCAATTGGCATTCTGACGGTCCGTTTCAAGCGCTTGTTGATCGCTGCCTGAGATGGAGTGCAACTCCGACGACTGGCTGCTTCCAGTCGATAACAACAACAAAAACGGCTGCGGTGAAGACCGCATCGACTCTCTGCCCCTGTCAAAAAAGTGTGGTCCGACGCAAGCGCCGGATCGCGATAAATCCAAATAATCCGGGACTAAAGAAAATGAACATCAAATGGCTGACTTTGCCGGCACTCGCGTTGCTGTGCTGCACCACGGGCGCCAGTGCCAAGGAATGGAAGGAGCTGCGATTTGGCGTCAACCCAAGCTACCCACCCTTTGAATCCACCACGGCCGATGGCGGTGTACAGGGGTTCGGCGTGGATCTGGGCAATGCAATATGTGCCGAGCTGAAGCTCACCTGCGTGTGGGTCAGCAATGATTTCGACGGGCTGATTCCGGGGCTCAAGGCCGGCAAGTTCGATGCCATCGAATCTTCTATGACCGTTACCGACGCGCGTAAAAAACAGATCGACTTTACCGATCGCCTGTACGCCGGACCGACCGCCATCGTTACCCGCAAAGACTCCGGACTGCTGCCTACCGCAGAGTCGCTGCGCGGCAAAACCATCGGCTACATGCAGGGCACGATTCAGGAAACCTACGCCAAGGCCAAACTGGCGCCGGGCGGGGTGAAACTGCGGGCCTATCAGAATCAGGATCAGGTCTATGCCGACCTGGTATTTGGCCGTCTCGATGCGTCGATCCAGGACAAGCTGCAAGCGCAGATGAGTTTCCTGACCTCGCCACAAGGGGCTGACTTCCACAACAGTGAAGGCATCAGCGACCCGTTGGTGCCGTCAGAAATCGCCATTGGTGTGCGCAAGGACAACGAAGAGCTCAAAGGCATGCTCAATGCCGCCATCAAGGCCCTGCACGACAAGGGCATCTACGCGCAGATCCAGCAGAAACACTTCGGTGACCTGGACCTCTACAACAACTGATCCTCGCGCCCCGATCGCTGTGTCGCAGCGACCGGGGCGCATCAAGACAGGTGACTGGCGTGAACTCCTTCCTGAATATTCTGGGGCTCGATCTTTCGGCCCTGCAAGGCTATGGCCCTTTGTTGCTGCACGGCACCTGGGTCACCCTCAAACTGTCGGCGCTCGCGCTTGTGGTGAGTATGGCGCTGGGGCTGCTCGGCGCAGCGGCCAAGCTGTCACCGCTGAAGCTGTTGAATCTCCCGGCGACCTTTTACACGACACTGATCCGTGGCGTGCCCGACCTGGTATTGATGCTGCTGATTTTCTACAGCCTGCAAGGCTGGCTCAGCGCCCTGACCGAGGCCATGGGCTGGCCCTACATGGAAATCGACCCATTCGTGGCCGGCATCATCACCTTGGGTTTTATCTACGGTGCGTATTTCACCGAGACCTTTCGCGGGGCGATTCTCAGTGTGCCACGCGGTCAACAGGAAGCCGCGGCGTGTTTCGGCCTGAACCGTTGGCAGCGCTTTCGTTTCGTGGTGTTCCCGCAAATGATGCGTTTCGCCTTGCCGAGCCTCGGCAACAACTGGCTGGTGCTGCTCAAGGCCACGGCACTGGTATCGATCATCGGTTTGTCGGACCTGGTCAAAGTCGCGCAGGAGGCCGGTAAAAGTACGTTCAACATGCTTGATTTCCTGTTGCTGGCCGCTGCGCTTTATCTGCTGATCACCAGCGCGTCGAACTACGTACTGCGTGTGCTGGAACGACGCTACAACCAGGGCGTACGGGGGATGGCGCGATGATCGAGTTGATTGCCGAATACTGGAAACCCTTTTTGTTCAGCGACGGCGAAACCCTTACCGGGTTGGCGATGACCTTGTGGTTGCTGGTGGCGAGTATTGCGATGGGCTTTGTGCTGTCGTTGCCCCTGGCCGTTTTGCGGGTCTCGCGTTGGAGCCTTCTGCGTTGGCCGGTCCAGCTGTTTACCTATGTGTTTCGCGGTACACCGCTGTATATCCAGCTGCTGATCTGCTACAGCGGGATCTACGGTATCGCTGTGGTCCGCTCGCAACCCTTGCTGGAAGCATTCTTTCGCGACGCGATGAATTGCACCTTGCTGGCGTTCACCCTCAACACCTGCGCGTATACGGTGGAAATCTTTGCCGGCGCCATTCGCAGCATTCCCTACGGCGAAATCGAAGCGGCCCATGCCTATGGCTTGAGCGGCTGGCGTCTGTATCTGCAACTGATTCTGCCGTCGGCGTTGCGCCGTGCGCTGCCTTACTACAGCAACGAAGTGATCCTGATGCTGCACGCAACCTCGGTGGCGTTCACCGCGACCATTCCGGACATCCTGAAAGTCGCCCGGGACGCCAACGCCGCGACATTCATGACGTTTCAGGCGTTCGGTATTGCCGGTCTGCTGTACCTCGTGCTGTCGTTCGGGCTGGTCGGTGCGTTCCGCCTGGCTGAGAAACGCTGGCTGAGCTTCCTCGGTCCGGCCCACTGACTTCCATTCTTTATCCAGAGCGGCGCCGACAAGTGTGCCGCTCCAGGAGTATTCGCATGTACAAACTCACCGTTGAAAATCTGTATAAACGTTTTGGTGACAACGAAGTACTCAAGGGCGTCTCGTTAAACGCGCGGGCAGGGGACGTGGTGAGCATGATCGGCGCCAGCGGTTCGGGCAAAAGCACCATGCTGCGCTGCATCAACTTTCTGGAACGGGCAGATGAAGGCGCCATTGCTCTGGATGGCGAGCGAGTCCTCACCCGCCAGGGTGTCGGTGGCATGCGTGTTGCCAATCCAAAACAGTTGCAGCGTTTGCGTACCCGACTGGCGATGGTGTTCCAGCATTTCAACCTGTGGAGTCACCTGACCGTGCTGGAGAACATCGTGCTGGCGCCGTGTCGCGTCCTGGGCATGAGTCGCAAGGCCGCCGAGGAGAGCGCGCGGGCGTATCTGGACAAGGTCGGCCTGCCGCAACGGGTGGCCGATCAGTACCCGGCGTTTCTGTCGGGCGGGCAACAACAACGGGTGGCGATCGCCCGTGCCCTAGCGGTGGAACCGGAAATCCTGTTGTTCGACGAGCCAACTTCGGCACTCGACCCGGAACTGGTGGGTGAAGTGCTGAAGGTGATTCAGGCGCTGGCCGAAGAGGGCCGGACCATGTTGATGGTGACCCACGAAATGGGGTTTGCCCGGCAGGTCTCCAGCCAGGTGTTGTTCTTGCATCAGGGGCGGGTCGAGGAGCAGGGTGATGCTACGATACTCGACCGGCCAAACAGTGAACGTTTGCAGCAATTTCTATCGGGTCGTTTGAAGTGAGGCAAGGCGTACATGGCGGATATCCGCGATCTGTCGATTGTGCTTGATCGTATCGATCAGGCAATCATTGAAGTGTTGCGCCACGAAGGGCGCATCACTTATCAAAAGCTTTCCGAGCGCGTACACCTGACCCCCAGGCCTTGTCTGGAACGAGTGCGCAAGCTGGAACAGCTTGGGGTCATTCGCGGCTATGGTGCGATTCTCGATGAGAAGAAACTGACGCCGGGTTTATCGTTGCTGGTGCTGGTGGCATTGTCGAACCAGAGCGGACGCGCGGCGCAAAAGGCCTTCGAGGCCAAGGTCCGCGCCTGCCCGCAGGTGCTGGAATGTCGCCTGATCAGCGGCGCGTTCGACTACAGCCTGCGCATGCGCTGCCGTGACATGGAGCATTACCGGGTGTTGACCGAAGTCTGGTTTGACGACCCGGATTTGCACATCGACAAACTGGTCAGCCACCCGGAGCTGGCGATGGTCAAGACCACCATGGAATAAGATCAAAAGATCGCAGCCTTCGGCAGCTCCTACAGAAAGTTTACCGGCAAAATGGCGTTGAACACGGTCCGTGTAGGAGCTGCCGAAGGCTGCAATCTTTTGCTTTCCGGCCCTCACCGAAACGGCTGAAGAGGGCAATTTTTTCAGCCGTTTTCATCAGCGCAACAGCCGTAATCAACCGGGTTCCCCCCCCTTTGAAACAGACAATGAGCCTCTCTCGTCCCTCATTGAGTCTGTACCCATGCAAACCACCAATACAGTTTTAATGATTCGTCCGACACGTTTCTCCTTCAATCAGGACACGGCGGCGAACAACCGCTTCCAGCGTCCGGCAACAGTAGCTGAAGACGTACAACTCAAAGCCCTTGCCGAGTTCGATGGCTATGTTGACGCGTTGCGTCGGCACGGCGTCGAAGTCCTGGTGCATAACGATCGCGAAGCGCCGCATACCCCGGATTCGATCTTCCCCAACAACTGGTGGAGCAGCCACCCGGATGGCACCTTGGTCCTGTATCCGATGCAGGGCCACAACCGGCGTCTGGAGCGGGACAAGGGTGTACTCGACGGGTTGCTGGGCGAATACCGGGTCGAGCAGGTGCTGGACCTGTCCAGCCTTGAAGAGCAGGAGGTTTTCCTGGAGGGCACCGGCAGCATGGTCCTGGATCGGCAACATCGGATCTGCTACGCAGGGTACTCGACCCGCACCCACGCCCGGGCACTGGTTCAGTTGGTCACCCATCTGGGCTATGAACTCTGTGCGTTCAACGCGGTGGACCGCCAAGGCGTGGCGATTTATCACACCAATGTGATGATGAGTGTCGGTACTCGTCTGGCGGTGGTTTGCCTGTCATCGGTTGCTGATCCCAACGAACGCCAGGCATTGCGTGCGCGCCTGGAAGACAGCGGCAAGCAGGTGATCGCCCTGGATTGGGCGCAATTGGAGTCTTTCGCCGGCAACATGCTGGAGGTGCACAACGCAGCAGGCGAGCCGCTGCTGGTGATGTCGCGCACCGCCTGGCAATCCCTGGACGCCGATCAGCGTCGCTTGATCGAAACTCACACCACGTCGTTGCCGGTGAACATCGACACCATCGAGCGTATCGGCGGCGGCAGCGCGCGCTGCATGCTGGCCGAGGTGTTCCTGCCCAAGCACTCGTCCGCCCAGGAAGAAGTGCGATGATCGTCCGCCCGGCAACGCCTGACGATCTGTCGGCTCTGCTGGCCTTGGCACATAGTGCCGGCACGGGTTTGACCACCTTGCCGGCTGATGCATCGCGACTGCGTCAGCGACTGGAATGGGCGGCCAAAACCTTCGCCGGCGAAGCCGAGCGTGCCGATGCCGATTACCTGTTTGTGCTGGAGAACGAACACAAAAAAACGGTAGGTATCTGTGCCCTCGCGGGTGCTGTCGGCCTGCGGGAACCCTGGTACAACTACCGCGTGGGCCTGTTCGTCGCGGCGTCGAAAAACCTGGGTATCAATAAACAGCTGCCAACGTTGTTTCTAGGCAACGACATGACCGGCAATTCAGAGCTGTGTTCACTGTTCTTACACGCCGACCACCGTAGTGGTCTGAATGGCCGTTTGTTGTCGAAGGCGCGCTTCCTGTTTCTGGCGGAGTTTCGCCAGCGTTTCGGCGACAAGGTCATTGCGGAAATGCGCGGTTATTCGGATGAAGAGGGCGTTTCACCGTTCTGGGAAGGCCTGGGACGGCACTTCTTCAAGATGGATTTCGCCGATGCCGACTACCTCACAGGGCTGGGCAACAAGACCTTCATCGCGGAACTGATGCCCAAGTTTCCGCTGCCAACCTGCCTGTTGCCGGAGGGAGCACGAACGGTCATCGGAAGAGTTCACCCAAACACCGAACCGGCGCTGGGTATGCTCAAGGCTGAAGGCTTCGAGCATCGTGACTACATCGACATTTTCGACGGTGGTCCGTTGATCGAGTGTGCCACCGGGGATATTCGTGCGGTGCGCGATAGCCAAGTTCTACAACTGAGCATTGGCACACCGGGGGAGCAAGCGGCGACTTACTTGATTCATAACCGTCAGTTTGCCGATTGCCGGATCACTGCGTCAGCGGCGCGAGTTGCAGCCGGTATGCTGATTGTCGACGCTCAAGTCGCCAAGGACTTGGGCTTGAGTGCGGGGGCTTCGGTGCGGGCGGTGAGCCTGGCGGTGCCTGCCTTGCAACAATCAGCGGCTTAGATAACTGACAGAAAAAGATCGCAGCCGGCGGCAGCTCCTGCAGGCGCGCATTCATCTCATTTTAGAGGTGAGCACGGTGAACGGAGCTGCCGCCGGCTGCGATTTTTTGCCCCTGCCCCTTCATGACAGGTAATCGTCCCCTCCAAGTCGAATGCGGTCTCCTCGTCTTTATCATCGATATCCAGTCCTCTGGTTGAGGTATCGAGCCCGCTCCAGCCCCTTCGTATAACGCCCGCTTCTACTTATTCATAACCCGGGCTGTTTGCTCGTAAACCCGGCTGCGCCTAGGTTAGCGCCTAGCCGAGCTTCAAGCTTTGCGTAAAAGAACAACAACAAGAGAGGCGAATAATGCCTGTGATAACCATCGGTATGGTGGGAATCGGCCAGCTTGGCCTTCCTATCGCAACCAACCTGCTTGCGGCCGGATTTCGCGTTGTCGGTTACCGACGTCGAGATCGCGAGGCCTTCATCCGTCAGGGTGGCATCGCGCTCGAAAGCCCAGCCGCCGTAGCGGCGCAATCAAACTTCATCCTCACTTGCCTGCCCAGTGAAGTGGCCCACATGGAAATCATGGAGGGGCCTGATGGCCTGCTTCAGTCCATAGGGCCGCAGCACACGCTCATCGAGATCGGCACCTATCACAAAGCCTTCAAGCAACGAATGGCTCAGCGTATCGAACAACGTGGTGCACGGGTGTTGGAAGCGGAGGTCAGTGGTACTCCATCCATGGTTTCCCAACGCAAGGCTTCCTTGTTTTTGGGCGGTGACCCTGACCTGGTGGAGCACTGCAAGCCTGTGCTCGATGCGATCGCCGACATCCAGTTCCACATCGGTGGGTTTGGGTGCGCGGTCACGATGAAATTGATCGCCAACTATCTGGTGACTATTCACACCCTGGCCGCAGCCGAGGCGCTGAACCTTGGTGTTAAAGCAGGGTTCAGCGCACAGCAGGTGGTTGAGGTGATACGCCAAAGTGCGGGTGGCTCAACGATGTTTAGCGCAAGAGCACCGATTATGGCTGATCGTCATTTCCTACCGGCGCCAGGACCTTTCGCCACGCTGGAAAAGTACATCGACATGGCCAGTGAGCTGTCCGAGGAACTCGGTAGCGCCGCGCCTTTGTTCAATGCCGCCAAGCCCTACTTTCTAAGGGCTATCGAAGAAGGCATTGGTGAAGAAGATATCTCGGCAGTGATCAAGTTGATCGAAGCCGACTCCCAGGCCGACTCCCAGGCACCTTCCCAAAAAGAGAAAACAACATGCTGATTGAACAACGTACCTATCAACTCAAGCCTGGCGCGCTGCACGAATTCCTGCGTGCTTATGAGGAGGAGGGGCTGCCACTTCAGGGCGAGGCACTGGGCAATTTGATCGGGTATTTCAAGCCGGAAACGGGGGACATCAATCGGGTCATTCAGTTGTGGGGATATTCCAGCTACGAGGACCGAGCCCAACGCCGCGCGGCGCTGTCCAGCGATCCAAGATGGCGTACGTTCCTTGGTAAGAACGGTCATCTGGTGGTTGCCCAGCAGGTTGAGCTGTTGAGCGCCGCACCCTTTTCCCCTATTCGTTAAGTAGGAGCATCCAAGATGATTCGTTCTCTACAACACGTAGGCGTGACTGTTCCGGATCTGGAAGTGGGTCGCTCCTTCTACGAAGCTGTCGGGCTCGAAGCCCGCATGGCAGGTGAGCATTTGGTGTTGCGCTGCAAAGGGCGCGCCCAGGATCAAGTGCGACTGATGCCCGGCACCACAAAGCGCCTGAGTTACATCTCGTTTGGTACCGATGCAGAGGGCCTGCAGACCATTCGAGAAAACCTGAGCTACCACGGTGTGGTCATCCATCCGGCACCGTTTGATATCGGGCAAGACGGATTGTGGTTTCGTGATCCGTCCGGCGATTGGGTTCACGTAACCGACGCCGACTCCATGCCGTTAGCTCCTTTGCCGACGCCAGAGTCGAACACCCCGGGTCGTTACCGCCGCATCGGTCAGCGCGGATGCACACCGTCCTCGAAGTTGCGTCGAGTGACACCGTTGCGCTTGGGTCACTTAATCAAATTCACCCCCGATGTGGATCGTTCGATTGATTTCTATACCCAGGTGCTAGGGATGAAAGTCTCTGATCGCGCGGGGGACAAGATTGCCTTCCTACGGTGTGGCTGTGGCGGTGATCACCATGTATTGGGCCTGGCCAAGAGCAGCCATAGCGGTCTGCATCATCTCAGTTTTGAGGTCATGGGTATTGATGAGATCGAATTGGGCGCTCAACACCTGATGAGCCTGGGCTATGAAAGCGCTTTTGGCCTGGGACGACATGTGGCCGGTTCCAACTACTTTCATTACATCCGCGACCCTTGGGACAGCATGGTCGAATACTTCTGGGACATCGATGTCATTCCCGAAGATGACAGCGAATGGCTGGCTATCGACGGGGCACCGCCAGACCTGATCGCCGTGTGGGCAACCAATCCGCCGCCTGAGGCTTTCATTCAAAACTTCGAGGCGGCACGTGATGAGTGATAGCTCTACGACCAAGGAACTGCTGGCAGGGATGTTGAACAAGCCGCTGTTCGTGGTCATGCGTACGCCACGGGATCTGACCCGCGTACCAGAGCTCCTGGACGCCCACTTGAAGTGGGCGATTCTGGCGCAACAACGCGGCGAGTTATTCGCTTCCGGGCCCTTTGTCTCGGATCAGACTTTCCCTGGTGAGCTAGGGGGCATGAGCATTCTGCGGGCGGCGGATCAGGCCGAAGCGCTGCGTATCGTCCAGTCAGATCCTTTTATTGCCCACGGTGTTTATGACGTAGAGGTACGCAAGTGGCTGCTCATGGAAGGCGGCCTCACGCTTCACGTCAGTTTTTCCAACCAACGCTTTTCGCTCCTGTGATGGTGGTCCCATGAAGTATCAGCTTTTCACCTATCGGACGGATGTCCAGTCAAACGCTACCGGCCTCCTGGTTGGCGAATACGCCTATGACCTTGGTCAGCTTGTGGCCAAGGCCGGCCTTGAGTTGCCGACAGCTTCCATCGATACATTGCTCGAGAGCTGGGAGACGACCAATCCGCAGCTTCAAAAGCTTGCAGTGGCAGTGTTTGAAGCGCCAGCGCTCTATGAGTCGCAGCGGCTTGATCTTGCCACTTTGCACTTTGCTCCGTTCCTGGAACGTCCAGGCACGATCTATTGCGCGGGAGCAAACTATCGTGACCATGTCGAAGCCATGGCCCGTGCGTTCAACATGAAACTGTCGCTGGATCCGCGCAGCGAGGGCATTGCTCCCTGGCATTTCATCAAGCCCGGCCGCGGCAGTCTGGTCGCCCACAAGCAAGCGGTGGACTTTCCGGAAGGTGTCCGCATGCTCGATTGGGAAGCCGAGTTGGCGGTGGTGATTGGTAAGCGAGCGTCGCGTGTCTCCATTGAAGAGGCGCTCGATTATGTGGCGGGTTACACCTGCGCTAATGACCTGTCGGCGCGTGATCGACTGCGCCGCGAGCAAGTCGATCCCAGCTCGCCATTTCGCTTCGACTGGATTGGCCACAAATGCTTCACGGGTTCTTGCCCACTGGGCCCATACCTGACGCCCGCACAATTTGTCAAAGATCCCGAGAACCTGGAAATCAAGCTGTCGAGGAATGGCGCGTGGGTACAGGATTCCAATACCCGCAACCATATGTACGGCGTTGCAGAGCAGATTTCCTATCTGAGCCAGACCATCGATCTGTTTCCCGGTGATGTCCTGTTGACGGGCACACCGGCGGGAGTGGGTATGGAAAGCGGTACGTTCCTGGATCGCGGCGATGTGTTGAAAGTCTGCATCGAAGGGCTCGGCGAGCTGGAAACCACTATTCGCTAATACCGTGCTGACGGCCGGGCGATCAGTGCTCGGTCGTTGAATAACTCAACTGTTTGCAGCGTCCTGACAAATGACGGTGTGCATCGCTGCACCTGAAATTTGCCAGCCGTTGTTAAGTAACGCTAACGCTGAAAGTTTCAAAAAAACTCTCTTCCGTCATACAAAAATAATAATGGTACATGAGATGAGCACACTAAGATCACATACCCGGTACGCGTCAAATGCCTGCATCGGTGCTCTGTGCATGGGTCTTCTTTGCGTTCCGCTTGCCCAGGCAACAGAGGGCGGCGGCAGTTCATACCCACTGGGTGTGAATACGGTCGGCGCGGGAAAGATGCCACCGCCAGGCTTTACCGAGTTCTTTTACTTGTCCGACTACAGTGCGACCAAGACGCTGGACGGCGATGGCGACAAGAAACAAGGCATCCACAACTTCGACCTTAATGTTCAGGCACTGTCGATTCGAGTGGATTATGTCTATCAGGACTTCACGATATTGGGAGCCAAACTGGCCAGTCGCCTTGCCTTGCCCTTGATCAAGGGTGACATCAGTTTTGATGTCGATACGCCTCGTGGTCGCGTTCATCGCAGCGACCACCAAGAAGGTGTCGGCGATCTGACGGTGGTTCCATTTGTATTGGGTTGGAGTTCTCCACGGTACCACCAGTTACTCGGTCTGGATGTGTTTGCGCCCATCGGGTCCTATGACAAGGATCGCCTTTTCAACCCGGGTCGAAACACCTGGGCTTACGGGCCCTGGTATTCATTTACCGCTTATCCGCTGGAGAATCTGGAGGTCAGCGCCAAGCTCATCTACATGATCAATGGCGAGAACTCCGAAACCAACTATCGCTCCGGCCGTGAGTTCAACGCCGACTACAACATCGGCTACAACATCACCCGCGAATGGCAGGTAGGCGTGAACGGCTACTTGTACAAGCAGCTCAGCGACGATGAAAAGAATGGCCAGACCTACTTGGATGGTAACCGTGGTCAGGTCGCCGCTATAGGCCCCGCGATCAAATACCAGACCCCGGCAATCGGGTTTGTCATGAAATGGCAGCACGAGACGATGGTAGAGAACCGAGCTGAAGGTGATCGCATCTGGCTACAGGCTGTTTACCGATTCTGAACGTCGCGTCCTTGATGGGAAGTCATAAGAACGTGGCGGCCCATCGAACGAATATCACTGTCCAATAATTAAAATCAGGTGAAACCATGACTGGAATATCCAAGTGGCACGTACTGATCGGTGGATTCATTGCGTACCTTTTTGATGCAATGGAGATCATTCTGCTAACGCTCGCACTGCCCGTTATCCGCCAGGACCTGGGTTTCAGCCTCCACGAGGTGGGTGCGCTGGCTAGCGCTACATTGTTGGGTATTGGTGTCAGCGGAGTTGCCACAGGCTGGTACTCCGACAACTTCGGTCGGCGCAAGGCACTGATTGCATCGCTGGCGATCTTCGGTGCACTGACGTGCGTCTTTGCATTCGCCCATGATCTCTACGTACTGATGGGCCTGAGGTTTATCTCGGGTCTTGGGCTCGGTGGGGTATGGACAATCCTCTCGGCCTATATCGTTGAAACGTGGCCGCCCAAGCAGCGCGCCAGGGCCATATCCTTCGTGATCAGTGCCTTCCCGGTTGGCGCCATCGCCGCTGCCCTGGCGGCAAAGTTCATGCTGCCGGAATGGCGTTTGATGTTTTTCGTGTCCGGCGCCTCTGTGATACTGCCGATTATTTATGTGTATTTCCTGATTCCGGAATCTCCGGCCTGGAAGGCTCAACGCGATACTCAGGGCACCACTGCGCAGCGGATATCCGTCAGCGAGATTTTTTCGCCTGAGCTACTTCGTTACACACTGCTGGGGTCTCTTGCAGCCAGCTTTGCGTTGCTTGGTTCCTGGGGCGTCAGCACGTGGCTGCCCACCTACCTGATACAGGACCGAGGCTTGAGTCTGGCGTCGATGACCAGCTTTATGGCGGTTCTCCATCTCGGGAATTTCTTTGGCCTGAACGTATTCGGCTTCATCGCCGACCGTATTGGCAAGCGGCTTACTATTGTCATATCGCTGTTACTCACATCAACGATGGCGCTGGTCTATGTCCATACCACCCAGACTCAATCGTTGATCTGGATAGGGGCGGGGTACGCATTTTTCATGGTGTTCGCAGGGTTGTTCGGTTCTTACTTCAGCGAAATGTATCCCATCCGGGTGCGAACGCTTGGGGCGGGTTTCTGTTTCAACGTGGGCCGAGGCCTGGCGGCTTTTGCCCCCGTGCTGCTCAGTGGCATTGCCAGCTTTTATAGCCTGGCGGCGGGACTGATGGTGTGCGCCGGGCTCTACGTCATCTCCGCATTGTTTGTGATCTCCATGCCTAGGAATAAAACAGTTTGCGAGGTGAGTACGCAGGCAGGCACTGCAGACATTGAAAAGCAGGCCATCGGTTGATCTGATTCATTGGTTCCAATGCCTCGTATCCACGGATACGGGGCTTTTTTTTTTCCAAAAGAACTGACTGCAGAGGGTTATACATCTATAAATTTTTCAGATAGTGTGAATAACCAATATTTGCTTCTTTTATTTATTGGGCGACGGGAAGATGAGTCCCAGACAACAATAAATAAGAGGACATCCCTCATGATCAACCTGCATGACATTCGGTATATACGGCTGGGCACCGCAAATCTGGACGAGGCACGTCGTTATGCCACTCAGATCCTTGGGTTGCAGATTGCCCGAGAAGCCAACGGCGCGGTGTACTTCCGATCGGACAGCCGAGACCATACGCTCTGCTATTACGAGGGCGATCCGCAAGAAACCACAACAGCGTTCGAAGTCAGAACAGCACAGGACCTGGAAGACGCAGCGGTGTTGCTCGAGCGTAATGAATTCAACGTACAGCATGGCTCACGTGCAGACGCTGAAGTGCGCTATGTCGACGACTTCATTCGCTTCAAAGATCCCAGCGGCAACAACATCGAGCTGGTCTTGCGTCCCCAGGCAAGCGGGCGACGCTATTTTCCGAGTCGCGATGCCGGTATCACTGGTTTCAGCCACATTGGCTTGCGCACCATGAATGCCCGGCGTGATGAACTGTTCTGGACTCAGCTGGCAAACGCCAGGGTCAGTGACCGAATTGGCGAGGCGCCGCTGCTGCGCATCGATGAGGTCCATCACAAGATCGCCTTGTTCCCTTCGTCCCACCCCGGTGTGCAACACATCAACCACCAGGTCGAGTCCGTCGATGACTTGATGCGTGCCTATTACTTCCTGGTTGAGCGGGGCATACGCATCCTCTTTGGTCCGGGCCGCCACCCCACCTCGGGCGCGATGTTCCTTTATTTCGAGGGGCCTGACGGCATGACATACGAATACTCGACAGGGGTCAGCCTGATCTCTCCAGAAAATGATGCAACCCACCAACCTCGGCAGTTTCCGGCGGAGGGTGCGGGATTCTGCGCGTGGGGTGCGAAGCCCGACATTCCGGAGTTCAAATCGTGAGTCAATTTCCAACTCCCAGCCGCGATCAGCAATCGCAAGTGCGCGTGGCCGCGCGGGCCTTGGCCCGCGCTGGTTTAGTGCATGCCTACGGGCACTGCAGCTTGCGACTTGATGAAGAGCACTTTTTGGTTTGCGCCGCGCGACCGATGGGTTTGATCCGTATTGGTGAGCCAGGAATTGTAGTGCCAATCAAAGGTGAATTGCCCGACGGTGTGCTGGGTGAAGTCCGTATTCACCAGCAGATATACCGTAGACGCCCGGACGTCCATGCAGTGATCCGAAGCATGCCTGCCCAGGTCATGACCCTGTCCTGTGCGAGGCTCACACCTCAATCGCGTCATGGAATGGGTAGTTACTTCCAGGCGCCAATCCCGCTGTGGGACGACCCGCAGCTGCTGCGCAGCGACGACCAAGCCAGCGCCCTGGCCAATCAATTAGGGCAGGGGAATGCCCTGGTCATGCGTGGCAATGGTGCCATCGTCGTCGGCGTGTCACTGGTCGAAGCGTTGACGCTGACCTGGTACCTAGAAGACGCCGCACGGATTGAATTGCAACTGCACAGCGCGGGTCTTGCAATCCAAGGACCGGTACTCGACGCACAGGCCTGCGCGCAACGGGCTGTCACCAGCGGCCGAATTTACGAACGCATGTGGGAATACCTGACAGCGGGCGACCCTGAAGCCAGCGTTCAAACACTCTAAAACAAGAAGGAACACTGTATGCCTGCGAAAGAATTCCGCCATTTTATCAATGGTGAATGGGTGAGTAGCGCCCGTACGTTCGAGAACCGAAACCCAGCCGACAACAGCCTGATCGGCTTGGTGCATGAAGCCGGCAAGGCTGAGGTCGACGCCGCCGTGCAAGCTGCGCAAGCTGCATTGAAAGGCCCTTGGGGCAGCATGACCGTCGCCCAGCGAACGGCCCTGTTGCACAAAGTGGCGGAGGGCATCGAACGTCGCCATGAAGAGTTTGTGGCTGCGGAAGTGGCCGATACCGGCAAACCCCGCGCACTCGCCGGGCACTTGGACATTCCCCGTGGCGCGGCCAACTTCAAGGTGTTCGCCGACCTGATTAAGAATGTGCCGACTGAAAGCTTCGTGATGGACACCCCTGATGGTGGCAAGGCGGTGAACTACAGCGTGCGAGCACCACGTGGCGTCATCGCTGTTGTTTGTCCCTGGAATCTGCCGCTGTTGCTGATGACCTGGAAGGTTGGGCCGGCCCTGGCCTGTGGCAATACTGTGGTGGTCAAACCCTCCGAAGAGACCCCGGCCACCGCCACGCTGCTCGCCGAAGTAATGAATGAAGCCGGTGTGCCACCGGGTGTGTACAACGTGGTGCATGGTTTCGGCGGTGACTCGGCCGGTGCCTTCCTCACCGCTCACCCAGAGGTCAATGGTGTCACCTTCACCGGTGAAACCGGCACGGGCGAGATCATCATGAAGGCCGCAGCCAAGGGTATCCGCCCGGTATCGCTGGAACTGGGCGGCAAGAACGCAGGCATCGTTTTCGCCGATGCGGACCTGGAAAAAGCCGTCAAAGGGTTGGGGCGCGCCGTGTTCGAGAACAGTGGCCAGGTCTGCCTGGGGACCGAGCGCATCTACGTCCAACGTCCGTTGTTCGAACGTTTTGTCGCTGCGTTCAAAGCCCACGCCGAAGGCATCAAGGTGGGTGACCCGAACCAGCACGACAGCACCATGGGACCGGTGATCTCGCTCGGTCACCGCGAAAAAATTCTCTCTTACTGCCGTCAGGCTGTCGCCGACGGTGCCACCGTGGTCCACGGCGGCGGCATCGCCCAGGTACCGGATCATTTGGTCGAAGGCGCTTGGTTCGAGCCGACGATCTGGACCGGCCTTGCGGAAACCTCGGCCGTGGTGCGCGAGGAAATCTTCGGTCCGGTTTGCCACATCGCACCTTTTGATACCGAAGAAGAAGTCGTCCGCCTGGCTAACGACACTCCCTACGGCTTGGCCGCCAGTGTGTGGACTAGCAACCTGCAGGTCGCCCATCGTCTGGGCAGTGCACTGGACGTGGGTGTTTGCTGGATCAACTCGTGGTTTCTGCGCGACCTGCGTACCGCTTTCGGCGGTGCCAAGCAGTCGGGTATCGGTCGTGAGGGAGGCGTGCATTCGCTTGAGTTCTACACCGAGCTGCGCAACGTCTGCGTGCGGCTGTAAGGAGCTATTCATGAATAAGCAAGAGATTAACGTTCTCGGCCACCAACTGCACCAGGCCCTCTGCAATTGCGAGGCTCTGGCACCGCTGACTGACACCTATCCGGATATGACCCTGGAGCAGGCCTATCAGGTGCAGCTGTCGATGATTCAGCGACGTCTTGACGATGGCCAAAGGATCATTGGAAAAAAGATCGGGGTCACCAGCAAAGTGGTGATGGACATGCTCGGCGTCGATCAACCGGACTTCGGTCATCTGCTCTCGGACATGCTTTACGCCGATGGCGCCGCAATCGCCATCGACGGCTTGATCGCACCCAAGGCCGAAGGCGAAATCGCGTTCGTGCTCAAGGAAGACCTGCGTGGCCCGGGCATTACCGTCGCCGATGTGCTGCGCGCCACCGCCTATGTGATGCCGTGCTTCGAGATCGTCGATTCGCGCATCCGTGACTGGAAGATCCGCATCCAGGACACCGTCGCCGACAACGCCTCCGCCGGGGCTTTCGTCTTGGGCGGGCAGGGCGTGGCCCCGAGTGACGTGGACCTGGCTTGTGTCGGCATGACACTGGAAAAGAACGGTGAAGTGGTTGCCACTGGCGCCGGCGCTGCGGCCCTCGGTCACCCGGCGAATGCCGTGGCTTGGCTGGCCAACAAACTCGGCCAGCTTGGCATTGGCCTGAATAAGGGCGAAGTCATCCTCTCCGGTTCACTGGCGGCCATGGTGCCGGTCAAGGCCGGTG
Organism: Pseudomonas sp. GW821-FHT01E10; assembly: GCF_059422365.1. NCBI lineage: Bacteria > Pseudomonadati > Pseudomonadota > Gammaproteobacteria > Pseudomonadales > Pseudomonadaceae > Pseudomonas > Pseudomonas sp. GW821-FHT01E10. The sequence goes on along the minus strand of NZ_JBWKWT010000009.1, from coordinate 60,683 downwards.
ATCAATTGCGCATCAACCTGGGTGGCATCGGCTCGGCCTCCGTTCGTTTCGTTTGAAGGAAATCCTTATGAATCTCTCTGCAGCAACTATCGCCCAACTGGCCGAACACCTGGAAAATGCCGAGCTCAACCGAGAGGCGGTGGCCAAGATTACCGACGCGCACCCCGACATGGACTGGGAAGACGCCTACGCCATCCAGGACACCATTCGCCAGCGCAAGGAGTCCCGCGGTGTACGTATCGCTGGCCTGAAAATGGGCCTGACCTCTTTCGCGAAAATGAAGCAAATGGGGGTCACTGACCCGATCCACGGCTTCCTTACGGACTACGGCTCTTGCCTGGACGGCGCGGCTATCGATGTTGACGGCTTGATCCATCCCAAGGTCGAGGCCGAGATCGCCTTTGTCCTCAAGCATCCGCTCAAGGGACCGGGCGTGCATATTGGCGACGTATTGGCGGCTACCGATTTTATTTTGCCGGCAGTTGAAGTGATCGACTCGCGCTACGAGAACTTCCGCTTCGATCTTAAGAGCGTCATTGCCGACAACACCTCTTCGGCACGCTTCGTCACCGGCGGACAAATGAGTGGCGTGCAGGGCATTGACCTTAAATGCCTGGGTGTGGTGCTGGAAAAGAACGGCGAAGTAGTCGCCACCGGTGCCGGTGCCGCGGTGCTCGGGCATCCGGCGCAGAGCGTCGCCATGCTGGCCAACATGCTCGGTGCCAAGGGGCGTGAACTGCCGGCGGGCTGCTTCATCATGACCGGTGGCATCACCGAGGCCATTGCCGTTGCTGCCGGGGACAACATCACCGTCCGCTACCAGCATTTGGGCAGCGTCTCCATGCGCTTCACTTCGTCCAGCCAGCGTTGATCCGGAGCTATCGACCATGCCCATCGCCATGATCCACCTCGCCGAAGGACGCAGTGAAGAGAAGAAGCATGCACTGTTGCTCAACGTCACCCAGGCCATCGCGCAAAGCCTCGATGTGCCCGTAGATAGCGTACGCGTGCTGCTTCAAGAGATTCCCGAAACCCAGTGGGCTGCGGGTGGCAAGACCCTTGCCGAACGCCGGCGTGGTAACGCCTGATCCCAGGCTGTGTGCAACGACAGGACACAATAACAATGAGCAATCCAATCAGCGTCGCAATCATCGGCTCGGGCAACATCGGCACTGACCTGATGATCAAGATTTTGCGTCACGGCAAGCACCTGAAAATGGCCGCTATGGTCGGCATCGACCCGACCTCTGATGGTTTGGCCCGCGCCCAACGCATGGGCGTGGCGGTGACCCATGAAGGTGTTGAAGGCCTGACCCGCATGGACGAATTCAAGGACATCGATTTCGTCTTCGATGCCACCTCGGCTGGCGCCCACGTGAAGAATGACGCCTTCCTGCGCTCAATCAAACCCGGCATCCGTCTGATCGACCTGACACCTGCAGCCATCGGCCCGTATTGCGTGCCGGTGGTCAATCTGGAGCAGAATCTCGGCCAACTCAACGTCAACATGGTCACCTGCGGTGGCCAGGCGACCATCCCCATGGTTGCAGCGGTATCACGCGTAGCCAAGGTGCACTACGCCGAAATCGTCGCCTCGATCGCCAGCAAGTCCGCGGGTCCCGGCACTCGTGCCAACATCGACGAATTCACCGAAACCACCTCCAAGGCTATCGAAGCGATCGGCGGCGCAGCCAAGGGCAAGGCGATCATCGTGATGAACCCGGCCGAACCGCCGCTGATGATGCGTGACACGGTGTTTGTGCTGTCCGAAGCCGCTGATCAGACACTGGTCGAGGCCTCCATCGAAGAGATGGCGGCCGCCGTACAGGCCTATGTGCCGGGCTATCGCCTCAAGCAAAAAGTCCAGTTCGACGTCATCCCTGAAGACGCACCACTGAACATACCGGGTCTTGGCAAGTTCTCCGGTCTTAAGACCTCAGTGTTCCTCGAAGTCGAAGGTGCCGCCCACTACCTGCCAGCCTATGCCGGCAACCTCGACATCATGACTTCCGCTGCCTTGGCCACTGCCGAGCGCATGGCGCAGTCGATGCTCAACGCCTGAGGAGACCGACATGACTTTCAATCCCGGCAAAAAACTCTACATCTCCGACGTCACCCTGCGCGACGGCAGCCACGCGATTCGTCACCAGTATTCGCTGCAGAACGTGCAGGACATCGCCCGCGCCTTGGACAAAGCCAAGGTCGATTCGATTGAAGTGGCGCACGGTGATGGCCTGCAAGGGTCGAGCTTCAACTACGGCTTCGCCGCCCACACCGACCTGGAATGGATCGAAGCCGCCGCCGACGTGATCAGCCACGCCAAGATCACTACCTTGTTGTTGCCCGGCATCGGCACCGTGCATGACCTGAAAGCAGCCTACAACGCCGGTGCCCGGGTGGTGCGCATCGCCACTCATTGCACCGAGGCCGATGTGTCGAAACAGCACATCGAATATGCCCGCGAGCTGGGCATGGACACCGTCGGTTTCCTGATGATGAGCCACATGATTCCGGCCGAGCAGTTGGCTGCCCAAGCCAAGTTGATGGAGAGCTACGGCGCGACCTGCGTGTACATGGCCGACTCCGGTGGGGCGATGAACATGCAGGACATCCGCGAGCGTTTCCGTGCGTTCAAGGCGGTGCTCAAGCCGGAAACCGAAACCGGCATGCACGCCCACCACAACTTAAGCCTGGGCGTGGCCAACTCCATCGTCGCGGTGGAAGAGGGCTGTGACCGCATTGACGCCAGCCTGGCTGGCATGGGGGCGGGGGCGGGCAACGCGCCATTGGAGGTGTTCATCGCTGCCGCCGAGCGACTTGGCTGGAATCATGGCACCGACCTCTACACCTTGATGGATGCCGCCGATGACATCATCCGTCCGCTGCAGGACCGTCCGGTGCGGGTAGATCGCGAGACGCTGGCGCTGGGTTATGCAGGCGTTTACTCCAGCTTCCTGCGTCATGCCGAAGCGGCGGCCCAGCGCTATGGGTTGCGTACCGTCGACATCCTGGTCGAATTGGGACGGCGAAAAATGGTCGGTGGGCAAGAGGACATGATCGTCGATGTGGCGCTGGACCTGACACGACGTTGAGTTATCCACGCGTCCGCATAACACTCAAGAACTCCAGCTTTACTGCACTTGCCGGTCGAAGCCCACGACGCTTTGCTGGCAAGTGCAGTGTTTTGGTTTCTGAATGTCAGTCAGGGCGCTGTGATGAAAGATCTAAATCTGCTCTATACCTTTGAAGCGTTGTGGCGAGACCACTCCGCTTCAATAGCGGCGCAGAATCTGGGTGTTACGCAGGCAGCCGTCAGCGGAGCGCCCAAGCGGTTACGAAACGACTAAGGTGACAGGTTGTTTACGCTGGTAGGTCGCCGAATGGAAACCACACCGTTTTGTGTCCACATCGCGCAACGACTGTTGGCCTCCCTTGCGATGGTCAGGGAGGCTGGAAGCCAAATGCCGGTGTTTGATCCGAAACGTTGGCGAAGTCGTTAGGTTCCCCGCCATCGTAAGCGAATTGTCCAAGGTTGCACCTCAAGCACAGATACATGATTTTAGAGGAGAGTGAAATGCTCAAGGCTTCAGACGTCGTAGTGCAGTGCCTCGAGAATGAGGGCGTAGAGTTCGTGTTCGGGATTCCTGGTGAAGAGAACCTGGATTTACTTGAATCACTCAGGCGCTCCAACATCCGGCTCGTTCTCACTCGACATGAGCAATCGGCTGGTTTCATGGCGGCAACCTATGGCCGGTTAACCGGCAAAACGGGAGTCAGCTTATCGACCCTTGGCCCTGGCGCTACGAACCTGGTCACTGCTGGCGCCTATGCCTACTTGGGTGAATGCCAATGCTCATGATTACAGGGCAGAAGCCAATCAAAAAGTCCAAGCAGGGCCGTTTCCAGATTCTTGATGTTGTTGGGATGATGCAACCGCTGACCAAGTACACCCACCAGTTGGCGTCCGCTGACAACATTCCCTCGCGTGTGCGTGAAGCCTTCCGCCTTGCTGAGGAAGAGAAGCCCGGAGCGGTTCATCTTGAACTTCCCGAAGACATCGCCGCGGAGCAGACCGAAAGCCGGCCAATTCCTCCGAGCCTGCATCGTCGCCCGCTGGCCGAACACAAGGCCATCGAGGCCGCAGTCGAGAAATTGCAGACAGCCCGTAGCCCGATCCTGGTGATTGGTGCCGGCGCCAATCGCAAGATGACTGCCAAGGTACTCAAGCAACTGATCGACAAGACCGGCATCCCTTTTGTCACCACTCAGATGGGCAAAGGTGTGGTAGATGAGCGTCATCCACGCTTCCTTGGCAATGCCGCACTGTCTTCCGGCGACTTCGTGCACCGTGCTGTCGAGGCGGCTGATCTGATCGTAAACATTGGCCACGACGTGATTGAGAAACCACCATTTTTCATGGTCCGCGGCGGCACCGAAGTCATCCACATCAACTTCCGCTCCGCCGAAGTCGATCCGGTGTACTTCCCACAAGTCGAAGTGATCGGCGATATCGCCAATGCTGTTTGGCAGATCGGCGAAGCCTTGAATGACACTTCACACTGGGACTTCACCCGCCTTATGACGATCCGTGAATCCAACGAGGCCCAAGTGATTGAGGGCGCGGACGACAACCGTTTCCCGATCTACCCGCAGCGCTTTGTCGCCGACGTACGTCGTGCCTTGCCCTCCGAAGGCATCGTGGCTCTGGATAACGGCATCTACAAAATCTGGTTCGCGCGCAACTACAAGGCACATAAACCCAACACCGTACTGTTAGACAATGCCTTGGCAACGATGGGTGCGGGCCTGCCTTCGGCGATGGCTTCACATTTGGTCTATCCGGATCGCCCTGTGGTAGCTGTGTGCGGTGACGGCGGCTTCATGATGAACAGCCAGGAGCTGGAAACCGCCGTACGTTTGAAGATGAACCTGACGGTCATCATCCTACGCGATGATGGCTACGGCATGATCCGTTGGAAGCAGTCCAACATGGGGTTCACTGATTTTGGTCTGGACTACGGCAACCCGGATTTCGTCATGTATGCGCAAAGCTATGGCGCCAAGGGCCACCGGGTGGAAAGCGCCGAAGGCTTCTTGCCGCTACTGCAGCGCTGCATCAGTGAGCCGGGTGTGCACGTTATCGATTGCCCGGTGGATTATTCCGAGAACGATTTCATTCTGAACCATGAGCTTAAAAGACGTAGCGCTTTGGTTTAAGCCAACCCCATTCAGAAAAGGAAACGTCATGCAGCTGAAAGACACTCAGTTGTTCCGCCAGCAAGCCTTCATCGATGGCGCTTGGGTAGATGCGGACAATGGTCAGACGATCAAGGTCAACAACCCGGCAACGGGCGAAATTCTGGGCACCGTGCCGAAAATGGGCACTGCCGAAACCCGCCGTGCCATCGAAGCTGCTGACAAAGCGCTGCCAGCCTGGCGTGCACTGACCGCCAAAGAGCGTGCAGGCAAACTGCGTCGGTGGTACGAGCTGATCATCGAGAACCAGGACGACCTGGCTCGCCTGATGACCCTGGAACAAGGCAAGCCATTGGCCGAAGCCAAGGGCGAAATCGTTTACGCCGCTTCCTTCATCGAGTGGTTCGCCGAAGAAGCCAAGCGCATCTACGGTGACGTGATTCCGGGCCACCTGCCAGACAAGCGCCTGATCGTGATCAAGCAGCCAATCGGCGTGACCGCTGCAATCACCCCGTGGAACTTCCCGGCTGCCATGATCACCCGTAAAGCCGGCCCGGCCCTGGCCGCCGGTTGCACCATGGTGCTCAAGCCTGCTTCGCAAACTCCGTTTTCCGCCTTCGCCCTGGCCGAACTGGCCCAGCGTGCCGGCATCCCGGCTGGCGTGTTCAGCGTTGTATCCGGCAGCGCCGGCGACATCGGCAGCGAACTGACCAGCAACCCGATCGTACGCAAGCTGTCCTTCACCGGCTCGACCGAAATCGGTCGTCAACTGATGTCGGAATGCGCCAAGGACATCAAGAAAGTATCCCTGGAACTGGGCGGTAACGCGCCGTTCATTGTGTTCGATGACGCGGATCTGGATAAGGCTGTCGAAGGCGCGATCATTTCCAAGTACCGCAACAACGGCCAGACCTGCGTCTGCGCCAACCGTCTGTACATTCAGGACGGTGTCTACGACGCCTTCGCCGAGAAACTGAAGGCCGCCGTCGCCAAGCTGAAGATTGGCAACGGTCTGGAAGCAGGCACCACCACTGGCCCGCTGATCGACGAAAAAGCCGTGGCCAAGGTGCAAGAGCACATCGCCGACGCCCTGAGCAAAGGTGCGACTGTACTGGCCGGCGGCAAGCCGATGGAAGGCAACTTCTTCGAGCCGACCATCCTGACCAACGTGCCGAACAACGCCGCCGTGGCCAAGGAAGAAACCTTTGGCCCACTGGCTCCACTGTTCCGTTTCAAAGACGAAGCCGAGGTGATCGCGATGTCCAACGACACCGAGTTCGGTCTGGCTTCGTACTTCTATGCTCGCGACCTGGGCCGTGTATTCCGCGTGGCGGAAGCCCTGGAATACGGCATGGTCGGCGTCAACACGGGGTTGATCTCCAACGAAGTCGCGCCGTTCGGCGGCATCAAGGCCTCGGGCCTAGGCCGTGAAGGCTCCAAGTACGGCATCGAAGATTACCTGGAAATCAAATACCTCTGCCTGGGCATCTAAGCTCGGTGAAGGCATTGCTTTAAGCGCAAAGGGCACGAGAGCGCTGTCCCTTTGCGCCGCTTCAAACGGACCTATTCTTTGTGGCCGGGAACGCTGTGGCAGTCGATCATCGCACGCTGCCGCCGTTGCTTCCCCGCCACTTAATCCTTGAACCACGCCCCCCATGCGAAGACGGGTATCCATGCCCACCACAACCTGAGCTTGGGCGTTGCCAACTCCATCGTCGCGGTGGTCAGGGTTGTGATCGCGTTGACGCCAGTCTGGCTGGGATGGGGGCCGGTGCAGGCAACACACCATTGGAGGTGTTCATCACCGCAGCCGAGCGCCTGGGCTGGAACCATGGCACCGGTCTGTAAACCCTGATGGATGCCGCCGATGACATCATCCGTCCCCTGCAGGACCGTCCAGTGCGCGTTGATCGCGAAAAGCTGGCACTGGGTTATGCCGGCGTTTACTCAAGCTTCCTTCGCCATGCCGAAGCGGCTGCCCAGCGCTACGGGTTGCGTACCGTCGACATCCTGGTCGAATTGGGTCGGCGAAAAATGGTCGGTGGGCAAGAGGACGTGATCGTCGATGTGGCGCTGGATTTGACCCATCGCTGATTGGTGCAACAGCGCAACAGTCTTTGGTGGTTTTACGGGATTCCCGATCGTTGCCCCGGTAAATACAGTAAGTGGCATTACAAAACGAGAGTGTGGATATGAGCAACCTTGACGACCGGAACATCATTGTCACTGGCGCCTCAGGCGGTATTGGCCGTGCTTCTGCACTGGCTTTTGCCAAAGCGGGCGCCAGAGTTGTGCTGCTTGATCGCGATGCCCTAGGCGTCGAAGAAACCGCCAGCGCTGTCACGGCTGCCGGTGGCAAGGCTTATTCAATCATCTGCGACGTTACCGACGAAGACGCTGTGGCCGCAGCAGTCGATGATGTCGTCACTCGATTTGGCCGTCTGCATGGCGCGTTCAACAATGCAGGGGTCGAGCAAAGCAACTTGCCTCTGCATGAAATTTCGTCTGCAGCGTGGGATCGCATTATCCGCATCGACCTGACCGGTGTTTTCTACTGCATGAAGCATCAGATCCGGGCCATGTTGAACAGTGGCGGTGGCGCCATCGTGAACACCGCTTCGTCCCTGGGCTCGGTAGCGATTGCCGCTGCCTCGGACTATATCGCTGCCAAGCATGGGGTGGTCGGGTTGACCAAGGCTGCGGCCGTCGACTATGGCACCCTCAACATCCGGGTCAACGCAATCATGCCAGGGATCATCGAAACGCCAATGATCGTGCGTGCGAGCGAAGAGCCCAATTTTGCCAAACAGTTCGCTGCATTGCGCGAACGACACCCTATCGGTCGTTTCGGAAAACCGGAAGAAATCGCCAAGGCTGCGCTATGGCTGCTGTCCGATGACGCCAGTTTTGTGACCGGAACGGCAATGGCCGTAGACGGTGGTTATCTCACCGTTTGAGACCCCCTGACAGACTGTCCCTGACGCTCGACAGGGAGTCGGTCACTTTTGAACCTGAAACCCCGGAGTACCCCCATGATCAATGTAAGTCGTCGCTTGAAAGTCAATGCCCCTGAGGAGTCGGGCGGTGTGAACCTGAACCGCAGCCAGGTATGGGAAGGGTTGGTGAGCAAGGCTCGCAATGCGGTGCCGTTCGTTGATGCCATTACCGAATGTAATGTCGTTGAGGACCAGGGCAATACCTTTATCCGCGAAGTGGTGCTTTACGGTGAGCGCCTTCAGGAAATGGTCCTTCTTACTGAAGAGCAGCAAGTCGAGTTCGTGCGCCTCTCCGGTAATGCCCGTGGTCTGATCAAGAACGTCATCGAGGAAGAGGATGGCGAACTGTTCCTGCGCTTCTCCTTCGATTTCTCCCTGCCGGGCGTACCGGCGGGCAGCGAGAAGGAAGTCGAGTTCTCAACCGGCATGCAGACGTCCTACCTGAGCGCCGTACGATCCACCCTGCAAGCCATCCGTAACAAGGTCAGCAAAGCGGCATAAGATTCACCGCAGCGACCAGAAATGAAAAAACAAAAACAAGAAATGAGGCGTGCAATGAACCATGAATTGACAGGTATGTTTGAAAGTGTCGATCGGATGTCGGTCGAAGGTTTTTTGAGTTATCTGACCGATGACGTTGTGTTTCGGTTTGGCAATTCCCCGGAAGTAGTGGGGAAAGAGGGTGTCAGGGCGGCGATTGAGTCATTTTTTACCCAAATAGCCTCGCTGGAACACATTCTTCAAGGCGTGTGGAGCGAGGGCAACACGACAATCATGCGTTTTGATACCTATTACACCCAGCATGACGGCACGATTATCAATGTTCCTTGTTGTGTCGTTGTTCACTTCAATGCTTCCCGATTGATCAATGATTATCGAATTCACATTGATATTTCGCCCCTGTTCAGCAGCGCATCTGCTGGTAATGTTATCCAAGCGTCTGCATAACCACACATGAGTGCCAGTTGAGCTGCACTCGCCGGTCGAAGCCCACGCCGCTTTGCTGGCGAGTGCAGTGTTTTGGTTTGCGAATTTCAGTAAAGGCATTTCGATGAAGGATTTGAATCTGCTCTATACCTTTGAGGCGTTGTGGCGAGACCACTCAGCCTCCATTGCGGCGCAGAATCTGGGTGTTACGCAGGCTGCCGTCAGCGGTTCGCTCAAGCGGTTGCGAAACGATTATGGAGACAGGTTGTTTACGCTGGTCGGTCGCCGAATGGAGCCGACGCCGTTTTGTGTCCATATCGCGCCGCGACTGTTGGCCTCCCTTGCGATGGTCAGGGAGGCAGGAAGCCAAATGCCGGTGTTCGATCCGAAAAATTGTGAAAAATCATTCGTCTTTAGAATGCGCGACATTGGCGAGGTCGTTTGTTTGCCGCCCATCTTGAGCGAATTGTCCAGGGTTGCACCTCAAGCTCGAATACACACCGTCGTGGGTGGGATGGATGAGACGCTCAATGGCCTGTCCACTGGCAGAATCGACCTGGCGCTCGGCTTTTTGCCGACCCTTCAGACTGACATTCACCGTACGCCTGTTATTTCTCAGTATTACGTCTGCGCCATGCGCAAAGACCACCCCTTGGCACATCGCGGCTTGAGCCTCGAAGCCTTTGTCGCCAGTGAGCATTTGTTGGTGGAGTCAGGTGGTGGCGGTCACCAGGCACTGGAGCGTGTTTTGGTCGATGCGGGCGGCAGAGACTGCATTAAAATGCGCACCCCTCAGTTCTTGTCCGCTCCGCACTTGCTGTTGGATACCGACATGATATGGACGCTGCCCATTTCCCTGGGTAAAACCCTGGCGCGCTTTTATCCTCTCGTCATACACCCTCTGCCCCTGCAAATACCCTCGTTCGAGATTGATCTGTACTGGCATGACCGATTTCACCGAGACCCTCAGAACAAGTGGTTGAGAGAAATGGTCGGCCAGGTACTGCGCAGCCAACAATCAGCCTGGCAATAGTCGCTTTCAAAGGGAACCGCGGCCATTAAGGCGTTATGTTCCCCGAACTCAAAACATCAATCGGCGTGGCCTTCGCCTTCATCAGGCGACGCGCTCAACGGTGATGCTTCGCTCCTGGATGCTTTGGGGTAAATGGAGGCTCAGGTAGTCGATCAGGCTGCGAACGGAGGGCAACATCCCCTTCGGTTTGGGGTAGAGCAGATGGATGATATGTGTTGCACCGGTCCAGGAGGGGATGACGACTTCCAGAGCCTTCGCGCGCACCGAGGCGGCGGCTATGGGTTCCGGCAACAAGGCGACGCCCAGTCCATTAACAGCGGCCTCCAACTGCATACGCAGGTCATCGCATATGAGACGTGGCTGATGGCTGACAAGCAGTTCTTCACCTGATGAACTGCGCAGGAACCAGCGACCGACTCCATCATGGATGTCACCAGGACGCGAAAGAGTCTCGATGCCTGAAATGGCCTTGATCGAGGTAGGCCGGCCGACACGATCGAGAAAGCGGGGGCTTGCGACCAGAATCTGCCTGGTTGCCCCTAATTCCTTTGCGACCAACCCGGCCGTTTCTTCAATCCGGGTACGCGATCGCAAGGCCACGTCGAAGCGCTCTTCAAAGAGGTCGACCTCTCGATCGACTGCATTCAACTCAAGCCGTACCTTTGGGTGTTTCTCCATATACCCAGGCAGCAGGGGGGCCAGGTAACTCTGCGCCATCACCTGAGGACAGCTCAACCGTACCAACCCGACGGGTTCTCGTCGAAGATGTTCCACACTTTCATAAGCGGTATGCGCACCCTCGACAACGGGTTGGCTGAGCGTAAAGAAATGATGGCCGGCTTCGGTCAGCGAAACCTGGCGCGTTGTGCGATGTAACAGCCTGGCCCCCATCCGCAATTCAAGATCCGCGATATGACGACTGAGCAACGTTTTTTCAATGCCCGTTGCCCGTGCCGCTGCCGAGAACCCTCCATGTTTGACCACCAGTACAAAGTAATAAAGGTCATTAAGGTCTTTCATGCAGTGACGCTCTCCTGCGGGGGCCGTTGAGCAACCGTTAACGGCAAAGGCTGATGTAACCATCATTGATCAAACTGGATGCGGGATAAACTAGCTATAATTGAAATGACTGATCCACTGATGGAGCAATCAACATGGAACTTCTGAACGACATGGCGTTGTTCGTCGAGGTCGTCAAAGCCCACAGTTTTCGCAAAGCCGCAGAAGCGATGGCGATGCCCAATTCGACCTTGTCGCGACGCATCAGCGGGCTTGAAAAGGCCATTGGCTTGAGACTGTTAAATCGCACCACGCGCAAGATCGAATTGACCGAGGCGGGGCAGTTGTACTTTGACCGGTGCAAGCGAATCGTTGACGAGGCGCGGCTGGCGCACGAGCAGCTGGGTGAAATGCTCGCGCATCCAAGCGGCCTTTTGCGCGCGTCACTGCCGGTGGATTTCGCCAACATTTACCTGGCACCGCTCATTGCTGAATTCGCTCGACGGTACCCTGGCATCAGCTTTGAATTCGACCTCACGCCACGCCAGGTTGACCTGGTCAGCGAACCCGTCGATGTGGTTATTCGAATGGGCGAACCGGCAGATTCGAATCTGATTGCACGCAAGCTGGCGAGCCTCACTCGTCGTTTGTACGCCTCGCCTCGTTATCTGGAACTCAATGGAGAACCCAGCGATCCGTCCGAGCTGGTAAACCACGAATGCTTGCGCCTGCGAAAGGCTGGCAAGTGGCAGCTTTCCCATTCAGGCGAAGTGGTTGAGGTCGAGGTGGGAGGACGGTTTCAACTGAATAGCGTCGGGATGCTTCGGCGATTGGCGACACTGGATCTGGGGATAGCGCTGCTACCTGAAGGCATTGCAGCGGACGATCTGCGCACTGGCTTGCTGCAACCGGTACTGCCCCAATGGCACGCCAATCCGATCCCGGTGTATGCCCTGACTGAAACCCGTCTTTTGCCTGCAAAAACTCAACGTTTCATTGAGTTTCTGCGTGAGCACCTTGAGCACGCTTGACTGTCGGGTTCCGTCGAGTGCTGAGCCAATAAAGACCACCAATGGCTGTCGCGCCGATCAGCACAGGAAGCGCCAACCAATGGAAGAAGACCTGTGATGTGCCCGCGGTGGAAATAAACCAGGCGCCCAGCATCGAGCCGACAATTGAACCGCAGCGGCCAACGGCCATTGCCCAACTCACCCCGGTCACCCGGGCGGCGGTGGGGTACAGGGTGGCTGACACCAGGTTGAGGCCGTTTTGCGCACCGGCTACACCGAAGCCGATGAGAAATACCATGGCAGCCAATTGATAGGGATCACCCATCAGATAGCCCGTGACGGCAATGACCACAGCCGTTACCGAGTACGAGAACGTCATTACAGGGTAGGGGCCGACGCGATCCATCAGCAGGGCCATGAGAATGGCGCCGACGGTACCGCCCAGCGGCACCATGGCGCCAATACGCGAAACGTAAGCGATATCGTAGCCGGCGTCTTTGAGCAGGGTAGGCAGCCAGCTGGTCAGCAGATAAAACACAAAGAGCGAGCAGAAGAAGGTCACCCACAGCAGCAATGTTCGGACCAATCGGCCGTCGATGAACAGGTGCGAGATCGGCGACCTGACCTGGGCCGGGCGCTCGTCATCGAGGATCGTTACACCGCTCCAGCTCTTTCGGGTGATGCGTTCGACCACCCGACGCAAGACGTCGGCGTGCTTGCCCGAAGACGCCATAAACCGAACCGACTCAGGCATTAGCCAAGCCAACAGTGGCAGTAGCGCCAGCGGCATGACGCCACCGAGCACCAGCACAGAACGCCAGCCGAATGCAGGAATCATGTGTGCGGCGAGCATGCCGCCCAAGGCAAGGCCCGCCGTGAAGCCACTCCAGCTCAAGGTCACCATGATCATGCGTCGGCGGGCGGGGGAGTATTCGGCGCTCAAGGCAATGCACGCCGGCATCGCACCACCCAGGCCGATGCCGGTGATGAAACGCAAAACCGTAAGTGACTCGATCGAATGGGTAAAGGCGCTGGCCAGGGTGGCGAGACCAAACACCAGCACTGAAATCAATAAAACGCGTTTACGCCCGAGGGCATCGGCGACCGGTCCCAGTATCAGGCTGCCGACCATCAGGCCGAATAATCCAGTCCCGAAAACTGGTGACAACTGGGCAGGCAACAGACCCCATTCTTCGCGCAGTGACGGGGCGATATAACCAATGGCTGCGGTATCGAAACCATCTACCAGGACGATGAGGAAGCACAAGGCAAGGATGACGATCTGGTACGGCGAGATCTTCGCGTTATCAATGATCTCGCCAATTCGGGCGTTGTCAGGATTCATGCGGCTACCTTTTATTTTTTTATCTGGACGGGATCGTCGCGAAGCGCATTAAATAAAGGAAGCCAATTCTAATTATTCAAACTATCTGGTTTTGTTATACCTATGCGCACCGACCTCAACTTGCTCCGCGTCCTGCTGGCCGTTTATGAAGCCGGCAATGTCACAGCTGCGGCGAAGCGGCTAGGCATGAGCCAACCTGCAACCAGTGCTGCACTGGCCCGCCTGCGTCACTCACTGGGCGACCCGCTGTTCATTCGCTCGGGCAACCTGATGGAGGCGACGCCACGTGCGCAAGGCATCATTGAACGCACCCGCGAGGTGATCGAAATCATCGACCGGGACATCCTCCGCGGCCCGACTTTCGACCCTGCCACCAGCGAGCAGGAGTTCGTCTTTTGCCTGAGCGAAGTGGGTGAAGTGGTCTTTCTACCCGCGCTATTCCAAAGCCTGCGCAGCGCGGCACCGAATACCCGCATTCGAACTGTCAGTCTGGCACCTGATGAGCTTGTGGAGAACCTGCATGAAGGCCGGGTCGATGCGGTGCTTGGCTATTTTCCCGACCTCACAACCCCCAACATCTATCAGCAGCGGTTGTTCTCTCATGACCTGGTCTGTCTGATCCGCCTCGATCACCCGCTGGCGGGGGAGCAACTGTCCCTGGAGGACTTCATCAGGCTGGAGCATCTGCAGGTACGTGATGGCAGCCGACGCCAGGAAATGTTCGAAGCCCACCTGACCAAAGCAGGTATCCACCGCAACATCGTGCTGCAGACTTCTCACTACATGAGTGTGCCATCGATCATCGAACGCTCCGATTTGATCGTGGTGTTGCCACGCACCGTCGCCAACATGTACACGCATAATCTGAATGTGCGAATGGTCGAGCCTCCCGTGGACATTCCACGCTACGACCTCAAGCAGTACTGGCATGCACGTTTCCACGAAGCGCCGAGAAGTGTCTGGCTGCGGCGCTTGATCATGTCGGTATTCAATGGGTGACGTATCAGGTCAATCTGGAACGATTGACCTGGCAGAAGGGGCGAGAAAAACGCGTTTAGCAGAGTGTCAGGGCTTTTTTCACGTCATCGTCCAGACTATGTTGCCAAACCCAATCTAGGCGCTGTTCCAACGCGTCCTTCAATTTCCGGGAATCGCGACCAACGGTTGGGTTCTTGTATTCGTACAACTCACCGGCTTCCCAGGACGTGCGCTGAACGCGCGAGGCACGCTCGCGTCGGACCTCATCGTAGGCCGCCAGCAGTGCGGGTACATCCGCCGCTGAAGCCGCCTCGTTCGAAAGCAACTCTGCCAGGAAGTAAGCATCTTCGAGGCCCTGGCCTGCGCCAGCACCCTGGTGTGGCAGCATCGCGTGCGCCGCGTCGCCAATGAGTGCTACTCGTCCGTGGACATAAGTGGGTAACGGCTCCACATCGTGAAGGGCCCAAAGCGTCGGGTTTTCAATGCATTGAAGTAGCGTTTTTACGGCAAGCCCTGAGCTTTCAAAACTGTTCAGCATTTGCTCTTTCGAAGCCGCTTTCACCCATGGCATGTCGGCCGGCCAGGAGGGATGTTCGACATGGCGGTCGGACACAAAGGCAACGATGTTGATCAGACGCCCCTTTTTAACGGGAAACGTCAGGACGTGGGCGTCTTCGCTCAGGTACATCTGAGGCACGTTGAGTAAGTGCTCATCCAGTGCTGCCGCACGATAAGCATCACGGAGTACCGCCGTTTCCAACAATCCCCTGAACGCTGACGTGCCGGTGAAGCGCGGCTTTACGGCTGAATGGCCAGCAGCAGCAAGCAGGGGATTACGCAGGGCTGATTTGATTCCGTCTGCGGCAATGACAACGTCGGCTGGGTAGGAGCTGCCGTCGGAAAACTTCAGTGATACTTCGTTATTGTTTTCTTCATAGCCGACGACTTGCCTGCCCAACGACGCAATGCCTTGCGGTAGGCGCTTGGCCAACAGATCGATGAAGTCGGCGCGATGGACAGATGATTGCCCTACGCCCGGCGCAACGCTGGTACCTATCAGTGAGGCATCGTGCGCATGACGCCACTCGAACCAGACGTCCTGCCAGGGGGCAGAAGTGCTGTCGGCAATTTCATGGTAGTCCTCGCCGATACCGAGCTGCTTGATAGCCTGTACAGCATTGGCGCCAAAAGAAACGCCGGCGCCGATTTCACCGAAAGCGGGGGCGACTTCAAACAGCTTGACGTGTGTCATTCCCTTTTTTATCAGGCCTAGTGCCAGGGCAGTCCCGGCAATTCCTCCACCCACGATGGCTACACGTAGCGCATGCTTGCGGTCCATTGAGTCACCTTTCTATTGTGATTATTGGTGGGCCATTTTTCGCAACTTTGATGCGCAGCGTCCAAGACTTTGTCCCTATGCACCATAGCCTCGCGGCTATACTAGGGAACCTCCCTGGTAGAAAGGCCGTCATGGATATCCGTCAAATCAAGCGTTTTATCGCGGTGGCAAGAACACGGAATTTCACCAAGGCAGCGCAGTCGCTGCACGTCGCGCAGCCGTCACTTAGCAAGCAGATCCATCTGCTCGAGGAAGAGTTGGGTTTTCAACTATTCCTTCGTGAGACACGCCCCATTCAGCTGACCCCGGCCGGTCAGCGATTCTATGAAGATGCCATAGCACTCGTTGGCAAATTCGAACAGATGACGGCAAATGCTCGTCAGACGGCCTTGGGCACACGTCAGACGTTCACGATCGGTTTCGTTGCCTCGGCCTTGTATGGTGCCCTCCCGACGATTATTCGCCGTTTGCGAAGAGTTCGGCCGGACCTGGACGTGAAATGGGAGGAAATGACATCTGGTGAACAGATGGTTGCGCTACGGGAAAGGAAGATCGATGTAGGGTTTGGACGCATCCACACGGAGGCAGCCGAGGTCGATCGAATAGTGCTCAGAGAGGAGCGCCTTATGGCTGCCATAGCACCGGCCTTTGAGCTTGCTTCCATATCTACCCCTGTTTCACTAGCTGAACTGGGTGGCTGGCCGATCATTGTTTATCCCTCCCGATTCCATCCAAGCTTCGCTGATCAGGTGTTGAACATGATCAGAGCGAAGGGTGGCGAACCCTCGGAGGTACACGCAGTAGGCGATCTTCAGACAGCGTTAGGATTGGCGTCCGCGGAGTCGGGTTATTGCATCATTCCCGCCTCGGCTCGCCACCTCAGACGTGAGCTGGTTTATCGACTTGTAAGCGACAAAGAAGCGGTCTCACCGTTGATCATGAGTTACCGCCTTGATGATAACGATAGCGTCGTAGAACTCATCAAAGAGTTAACACGTACGTTGTACGCCGAAAAACCGGAGTGGTTAGAGCCGGAATATAACCGCATTTTGAATTTCTGACCCTGCCTGTTATTTCCCTTTAGACCCTTTCACCGTGATTGGAGCGGGAGCGCAACAGTCCTTGGTGATTTTCATGCCTAGTCAATAGGTAGTGGTCTACCTACAGTTCGGCAACTCATTAACCACCACGACTGATCGGGTGTGTTACTGCAAGATCTGTTCTTATAAAAACAAGCAAGAATAACGGAGTGCTTATGGGTCATCGTCTGCAGGGTAAAGTTTGCATTATTACAGGCACTGGCGGGTCAATGGGGCGAGCGGCTGCATTAATGTTCGCGCAACAAGGCGCCAAAGTAGTGGGGTGTGACATCTATCATGAGGCGGCTCAAGAGACGGTTGATGCCGTGAAATCCATGGGTGGGGAGATGGTCTCATTAAACCATTGTGACTTGACGGACCCTGCCAACTGCACCCGTCTAGTTGAATTGGCGGTGTCGGAATACGGGCGCGTCGATGTGTTATTCAATAATGCGGCGATGGCCTATTTTGGATGGATCGATCAGATATCAGACGATGATTGGCATCGAACAATCGATCAGGAGCTGAATCTGGTTTTCCACCTCGTACGTGCAGCCTGGCCGGAGTTAATCAAGTCTGCGGGCGCTTCCATTATTAACACGGCATCTGTTTCGGCATGGTCGACCTACCGCATGCTCCCTGGAATCGCGCATAGCGCGGCCAAAGGCGCTGTGCTTTCCATGACTCGCCAACTGGCACTGGAAGGCCGGGTCCATGGTTTGCGCGCCAACAGCATTTCCCCAGGTTTGATTGAGTCCAAGCAAACAATCCCGTTGCTGCAGGATCCCGAGTGGGCAGAAACGATGGTGGGCAAGGTGATGCTGGGACGTTTGGGTAAGCCCGAAGAAGTTGCGGCCACCGCTGTGTTCCTGGCCTCTGATGAAAGTTCTTTCATCACGGGTACGGATATTCGGGTCGATGGTGGAACCACTGCCTGGTAACTCTGCCTGACATTAAACTTGATTAATCAACTGGGCCTGCCTGAAACAAGGAGGGACTCTATTGCCTTGCAAATAATAAACACCCATTAGAGGCAGGCCCGTTGCTCTGTTTGTTCTGTTTGTTCGCATGAATCTTCGTAATCAAAATAATAATCCATACGAGATCATCCTTATGTTGCGCGTAAAAACGTTGCGGCTCAGCAAACGCTCTCCCTTGCTCTGCACGGCAGCCATACTGCTGACTTGTACCCAAACTCACGCCACCGAAAATAACGGAACCGCTTACCCACTCGGTCTTGACACCGTATTGGCTGGGCGAATGCCGCCGCCAGGGTTAACCACCTTTTTTTACAGCTCCGCTTACGAGTCGACTGAACTAAAAGGTGCCTATGGGCGCAGCATGGCCGGGATTGAAGACTTCAATCTCAGTTACCAGTCACTCGCGGTATGCCTGGACTACGTTTATTCCGACTACACGTTATGGGGCGCAACACTGGCCAGTCGTGCCGCCTTACCCTACATAAAAGGGCAGGTGAGTTTTTATACCGAAACACCCCAAGGGCGTGTCCGCAACAGTGGCAAGGATGAAGGCTTCGCCGATCTGGCGTTTACGCCACTGTTTCTGGGCTGGAGCTCTCCACGTTTCCATCAGATGCTGGGTGTGGATTTTTATGCGCCCACCGCTTCGTATGACAAGGATCGGCTGTTCAATGTGGGAACCAATGTGTGGTCCTACTCGCCGTGGTACTCCTTCACGGCAAACCCGATAGATGAGGTGGAGATAAGCGCCAAGATTCTCTACATGATAAACGACAAGAATCGTGCGACTGATTACCGGTCGGGGCGCGAGATTAATGCTGACTATCATCTTGGCTACAGCTTGAACAAAAATTGGCAGGTTGGGGTCAGTGGGTATTTGTACAAGCAGGTGAACGATGATGAGCGTCACGGTGAGTCGGTGTGGGAGGATGGCAATCGAGGTCAAGTCGTTGCTTATGGCCCTGTTGTGAAATATCAAACCCCCGAATTTGGCGTACTGATGAAGTGGCAGCATGAAACGCTTGTCGAAAACCGGGCCCGCGGCGAGCGACTCTGGCTCCAGGCGGTCGTGCGTTTTTAAGCCTGGTCTATTGGCCACAGCTGCGAAGCAGGGGCGCCAGTCGTGGCCCTTGCGCCGTGATTGGTGCATCAGCACAACAGTCCTTGGTGATTTTCCTGTCTAGTCAGTCTCTGGTGCCTCATTTATGGTCTGGTGATTAGACAATCAGGCGGGCTTTGGGATGCAGCAAAAGGAACACTTCAAAACGCTGAGCGGCTTCGGCTCCGTGCACGACGTACCCAAGCTGCCAACCGGTTTTACTGACGTCTTCGAAAGCTACGAGATCGCGGCCAACGGCGTGAAACTGCACGCCGTCATTGGCGGGCAGGGCAAGCCGTTGCTACTGCTTGGGGGCTGGCCGCAAAACTGGTTTGCGTGGCGTTACCTCATGCAGCCGCTGGCTCGCACGTTCACCGTGATCGCTGTCGATCCGCGGGGTGTCGGGCTCTCGGAAAAAGCGCAGGAGGGTTATGACTCAAGGACCTTGGCCCAAGACATATTTGCGCTAATGGACGCCTTGGGGCATGAGTCTTTTGCCATGGCCGGCCATGACATCGGCATGTGGACCGGTTATGCCATGGCACACGATCAACCCGCCCGAATCGAGCGCATTGCGCTGGGCGAGGCGCTTATTCCAGGCTTATCGGACTCTCCGCCATTGCTGCCTGAGCAGCGCTGGCTCAGTGATTTTCTCTGGCATTTCAACTTCAATCGGGCGCTGGGCATCAACGAGCAACTGGTCAGTGGTCGCGAAGAACTCTACTTCGGTCACCAGTTCGCGACGAAAGCAGGGTCGCCAGAGGCGGTACCTCGTTACGCGATCGACTTCTACATCGAACAACTCAAGCGCGATCCACAAGCCCTGCGGGCCAGCTTCGACTATTACCGCGCAATCGATCAGTCGATTCCACAGAACCAACAGCGTAAAGCAACGCGCCTGACCTTACCGGTGTTGGCATTTTCGGGTGCGCTTGCCTGTGGCGACAGCGTTGAAGCCGAGTTGCGCACGGTCGCATCGAATGTCGAATCCGTGGTCATTCCGGATTGCGGTCACTATCCGGCGGAAGAACGCCCGGAGGCATTGCTGGCTGCGTTTGAGGCGTTTTTCGCGCCCTATGCACGATGACCATTTGCCGTTCGGTGAGAGATGGTGGGGCTACACTCATTATTGCGCATTGAACGACACCACCAGTACCAGAGGCTGCTGTCATGTCTGTCGTTATCGCCCCGCTTAGTCGCGCCAACCTCGGCGGCCATTTCCACGGTTTTGGTCTGCGCACCGAGGCAGAATTGATCTCCCCCTTCATTGGGGTCGACCACTACTGGATGGACGCGCCGACCTTTGGGCCACACCAGCATGCCGGCATTTCGGCGGTGTCCTACCTGCTTCCCGATTCCGAGACGGGCATGGCCAACCGTGACTCGATCGGTACCCAGAACGTGATTCAACCGGGCGGCCTGCACTGGACTACCGCCGGCCGTGGCATGGTGCACGAAGAGGTTCCGGTCGAAACCGGCAAAAAGGTTCACGGACTGCAGATCTTCGTCGCTCTCGCTCCATCGAACAGGGACATCGCTCCGTTCCCGCTGATACTCGAAGCGCAGGATGTGCCAGTCATGCAGGAGCCAGGTGCCAAGGTGCGGGTGCCGTTGGGGAGCTATCGTGAAATGCGCTCCCCGCTGAGTCCACCGACCGAGGTAACGATGCTCGACATCTCTCTGGAGGAGGGTGCCGAGCTGAGTGTGTCTATTGCCGCAGGCCACTGCATGTTTGCCATGCCAATCGACGGCACGGTGGAGGTGGAGGCCCAGCGCTTCAATCGCGAGGACCTCAAGCTTCCGGTGTTCCCGGCGCAAAATACTCCACGCGAGGTCAAGTTGAGAGCCCCGCAGGGCAGTGCCAACGTCGTGCTGTTCAGCGGACCTCCGCTACCCTTTTTTTGAACCCAACGAAACGAGGATTTGTACTATGGCTGCCGTACGATTCACTGCAGAGAACGCCGCGTTGTTACTGATCGACCATCAGGTCGGCACGATGCAACTGATCAAAAACATCGACCGTGAGTTTGCCGCCAAGCAGTCGATTGCGCTGGCCAAGATGGCGAAGATCCTCAACATGCCGGTCGTGATTACGTCCAGCCAAGAAGATCAAGCCCAGGGCCCGATTCTTCCGGAAATCGCCGCGATACTCCCAGAAGCGCACGCGGCACGGATCAAGCGTCCCGGTGTGGTCAACGCCTGGGAATACGCCGACTTCCGCGATGCGGTGCTCGCCACTGGGCGCAAGCATCTGATCATGGCCGGTGTGACCACCGACGTTTGTCTTATCTTTCCGGCAATCGATGCTGCGCTCGAAGGCTTTGCCGTGCAGGCCGTGCTGGATGCTTCGGGCTCGCCCAGCGATCTTTCCGAAGAGTTCGCCCGTCAACGAATGCACGATGCTGGCGTCGTGCTCACCGCCACCAATACACTCATGGCGGAGATCGGACAGGATTGGTCCACACCTAACGGACAGCAACTGATTGGCTTGTTGTTCACCGATGTATTCCCGGCCTTGGGTGCCGGCATCCAGTAAAACTGCAATCCTGTCGCGCTGCTCGAAGCGCATGGCTCGTCGAGCAACGCGACAGTTCCCAGATCAGTTCACTTGCGCATAGCGAACATATTCGGCGCTGATCCGGTTTGAATGGCTGACCAGCCCGCGGACGAAGGGTAATCGTGCTGCTTCATAACGGGCCAGCACAGCGGCAACGGGTTCGTCTGCGCTTTGGTCTGCGAGCATTTGAGCCAGCACCGCCGCATCTTCCACTCCGGTCAAAAAGCCGCGCCCGGTCATCGGAGAAACGACGTGGGCAGCGTCGCCGATGATGGCCAGTGCGCCACGTGCCAACCGCTGCGGCTTGTATTCGGCAATCGGAGCGCCGCTCAATACATTCGCTGAGCGCACACCGACAGTCACTGCCTCTGCCCACATCTCAGGCCAGACCTGAGGGACCTGGACGACCAAGCCAGACCTCACGTCTTCATCGATCGTCCCGCGTCCGAGTGTGCCCACGATGTGGCCATCGGCGGTCAGGCAGCCGGTGCTACGGAGCAATGCCTCCTGATGCACATCGAACCATGCGAATGTGACTTGACGCTGACCTGGCTCCATCGAGCCGTCGCGACCTGGAAGCACCGCGGCAACCAGACGATATCCGCCCACGAACTCAATCCATAGGCCGCCGTCCGATGGCCAGGGGACGGGACGCGTCAGCGCTCGCTCCTCGACCAGCCCACGCCACACCAGATAACCGGCGTAGCGGGCAAGAGGTGCGTCGGGCGTGATTGCCTGGCGAACTATGCTGCGATATCCGTCCGCCCCGATCACCGCGGCGGCAACCCTCTGCGTTCCGTCGGCAAAGGAGAGTTGTGCCCGATCGCCAAGGTCTGTGACCGAGGTGACGGCGTTGCCTTCTTCGAGGACGATGCCGGGTGTTGCGACAGCCCGGTCCCGTAGCCAGTTGTAAAGCGCCGGCCAAGTCGTCAATTCGCGATAGGCGGGTACCACGGGCAAAATGGGCGCAGCACGCGGATCATGGCCAACCGTCGCCGCGACCACGTCAAGATCGACACTCAGGCTGTCGCCACCGTGTACACGCCCGATGGAGCGCTCAACGATACGAACGGGCACGCCCCTGGTCGCGCAAGCGAGCGCCAGCGTGAGGCCGGCAAGGGATCCGCCGACAATTATAATTCCCGGGTGTGTGGTGTTCATCGCGTGTAAGCACTCATAACGTCAACCTTCGTGAAAATATGCCGGTTCATCTAAAGGTCTTTTGCGTGACTGAAATGATCAGCGCGATCACCGCCACGCCGATCACGACCCAAAAGTATTCCATGCTGGCGACCAGGGTCGATTGCTGCTGCAGCATTTGTGCGTGCATCGCCACCGAGATTTGGTTCGCTGTCGTGGCGCCCACTTTGGATGATAGTGCTTGCGCCAGCTGTTGAGTCTGCTCCACATAGAGAGTGTCGCTAGCGCTGAAGTGCACGTTGAGGTTGTTGTATTGCAGGGTCGTACGCCATTGCAGAAACAGTGTGGCGGCCGTGGTGCCAATCGCCATGGCGATCTGTCCCATCATGTTTTTGATCTGATAGGCATGCGCGAAGAGCTTCTCTTCTTGCATCACGTCCCGAAAGGTCTGCATGGCGGCAGTCGACATGACCAACATCACAAAGCATCCATTGAGAATCAATGCCGGCAGAATGTTCGACCACATATTGGCGCTGGGCGTCAGCGAGGATAGCAGCCAGCCAAAGCCACCCAACGCGATGAATCCCAGAATGAAGAACTTCTTCGGGGCAGGGTACTTTGGAAGGAGAGTGGCCATGATGACCCAGGTGGCCAGGGTGCCGGTCAGTCCGATGGCCTGGAATGTACCGATGGTGTCCCAGGAGTAGCCCAGTCCCGTTTGCAGGAAGTACGGCAAGATGTAGTTATTGGCGCCCAGTACAACGTAGGCGTAGCAAAACAGCGCCACACCCTGGAGGTAACGAGGCTGCATCAAGTCTCTGACTTTCAGGAAAGGCGTGGCCTTGTTGTGTTCGGCGTGGAAGAAGGTGTACATCCCCAGTGCTGCCAAGAGTGCGCAACCGACGATGATGAAGGTGTCGTTATAAAAGTCGTAGTAGGACCGCTGCAAAATGTAGAGCAGAAAGAAACTGCTGACCGACAACAAGAGAATGCTTGCCAGGCTCGAGGGGGTTCGGTCCTCCTCGGGGATAGGGCTCGTCGGCAGAAAACGCACGCAAAGTGCTGCTGCAACCAGGGCGCCGACGATCAGTATCCAGAAGATGGCGTGCCAGGTATTTTCAGCCACCACCCACGACGAGATAAAAGGCGCCGCAGCCGTCCCGCCAGCGAGCCCGGTGGCAAATACTTTGATTCCCGTGAACCGGCCCGGGCCTGGGGGAATCAGGTTGATCATGAGGCGTGCCGACGTCATGAACGAGGCCCCACCCAGGGCCATGATGACTCGGCCTACGGTGAAACTGGTCAAATCAGCACTCACACCACACACCAAAGCGCCCAGCACGAAAACACTGATTGAGCCGAGCATGAAATTGCGCCAGCCCAGGCGCTCCGTCAGCCAATGCTGTTTCGAAATCACCACCACTGCGATACAGGCATACAGGGCGGCCACCAGGCTGAATTCTTCAGGGCTGGCCTCGATTTCGCCGTGAATCGGTGCATTGGCAAAAGCGATCATGCCCGCCTGTAAATATTCCAGCGCACAAAGCAAGCCCACAGTGAACAACAAGGCAGCGTGTTTTCTGTACATGATCCGCCCCGTCAAAGCTTCAGGTTTTTGGGGGCATGGTCACTGCCCTCATTGGCACTGATCACGCGTTCCACAACGTCATTGGCGTCCTTAAGTTCGTTCTTGAAAATCTCGGTGCTGTAAACCGGTTGCTGTGCACCGGTCTTGTTCAGGACGGGGCCATTGCGATCGGAGGTATCGACTGAAACCCGCATGGATAAACCGAGGCGCAAGGGGTTTTGTGCTATTTCCTGCGGCCGCAAGGCGATCCTTACCGGCACCCGTTGAGTCACCTTGATCCAGTTGCCCGTAGCGTTCTGGGCCGGCATCAAGGAGAAAGCGCTGCCGGTACCGGCATCCAGGCCGATGATGGTCCCGTGGAAGATGACGCTGCGGCTGTAGGCATCCGCACGCAGTTCAACGGGTTGGCCAATACGCAGATCTTCAATCTGCGATTCCTTGAAATTGGCATTGACCCAGACTTGATCAACCGGCACCACCGACATCAGTGCGACGCCCGGACTGATTTTTTGTCCGACCTGCACACTGCGTTTGGTGATCACGCCGGCAACCGGTGAATAGATCTGGGTGCGATGCAAGGCGATGTAGGCATCACGCAGGTTGCTTGCCGCGACCAGCACATCCGGGTGAGTGCGAAGCGCGGTGTCGTCGACCATCGCGCGCCGAATGGAGAGCGCGTGTTGGGTGCCATCGAGCCCTGCTATTGCGTTTTTGAGTACGTCGGCGGTGTGGCTGATCTCTTCACGAGAAACGGCACCACTGTCGGCGAGTTGGTTGCGCCGACGCAAATCATCCCGAGCCTTGCGCACGTCGTTTCGACGCTGCTCGACTTCGGCCAGGAGTTGCTGGACCTGGTAGTACTCAGTGCGTGCCAGGCGTACTGCGCGAGCGAGGTTCGACTGGGCGCGCTCGTACTGAATTTCGGCGTCCACGGCGTTCAATGTGACCAACGGCGCGTTGCTATCGACATGATCGGTGTTGTCGCCGTTGATTGCCGTTACGGTACCGCTGACTTGGGAGGTCACCTGAACCACATTGCCGTCGACATAGGCATCGTCGGTGGATTCGCTATCCAGTTTCAGCAGGTAGGCAACGCACAAGGCAACGACCATAAGGACGATGGCCAGGATCAGCAGCAATGTGGGGCGGTGCGATGTTCGCTGTTGAGTGGTAGCGGCTGGGGAGGGCGTAGTTGTCGTCATAGCGTCATTTACCTGCCAGGGAGGGCGCGTTGTTCGGTCAACATTGAGTTAACGAGGTTGCAGCGTTCCGAACGCACCGCGCTGGTAGCCATCAATGGCTTCGGCCAGCGCGAGCTGAGAGGCAAGCGCCAGCGGACCTTGCCAATACACGGGTTGATTCAACGGGACACCTGAAAACAGCACAGCCTTGGCGTTGCCCTTGGGGGCGCTCAACCTGACTGCGCGATCGTCATGCAGCGGCAGATTCACCGGCAGCGTGAGCTCGATGAGATTGAAGGGGAGGTCGTCGACCCACACTTCGCCGTCAATCGGCATCACGAACGCCACATGACCCTCGGGAATCGGGACGCTGACTTCAGCGCCGTCCTCGAGCGAGATGTCCAGCACGGTCACTTCGGTGGGCACCGATAATGGCGACGACACTTGGGCGAAACTGCCCAGCGGCACGCGCACCTTGACCCCTGGCAACCGCACCACGGGCACATCCTGCGCTTCGAGACTGAGCGCAAACGGAGCGTCCGCTTGGCGCTCCTGCGGCAGGTTGATGAAAATCTGCAGCATGTGCACCGTCTTGCCCGGCTCGGCCGGCACCTCCTCGTGCACCACCCCTTTACCCGCCGCCGTCCAGTGCAGCCCACCGGGTCGAATCAGGTTGCGGTTGCCCAGCGCGTCGCGGTTATCAATCCCGGTTTCGGAATCAAGAAACAGATAGGACACGGCCGAGAAACCGGCATGCGGGTGCGGTGGAAACGTCGGCCCGCTGATCCAGGCATGATCGACCGCGAGGAAGGGGTCGATAGGCTTGGCGAGCTGATTTCCACGCAGGCTGAAGGCCCGGAACTGACTGCCGTGATTCATGCGCTGCAAACGTGCGACGGTCGTCATGGCAATCTCCTCAGGCGCTCTGTGCCGGGCTCATGGCCGGGTAATCGATATACCCTTGCGCGCCCGGTGCGTAGAACGTGTCCTTGTCCGGAGCATTAAGCTCGGCGCCTGTACGAAAGCGCTCAGGCAGATCGGGGTTGGCAAGGAAGGCACTACCAAACACGACAGCATCGGCCCGACCCTCGGCGATGAGGGTTTTGGCGGAGCGCTGATCGAGTCCGCCACCGATCAGGTAGCTGCCGTCGAAAAGTGGACGCAGCAACGCGTGGTAGTCGACGCTGGCGCCAAACAGGGCAACGTGCAGATAAGCCAGGTTCAGCCCGTGCAACTGTTCGACCAGCCAGGTGTAGGTTTCTTGCGGATTGGCATCGACGATGTCGTTGAAATTCATCTCAGGAGAGATCTTGAGACCCACCCGGTCACCACCGATTTCTGTCGAGATGGCAGCCAGTACGTCCAGTACAAAACGAACACGGTTTTCAACCGATCCACCGTACTCGTCCGTGCGCTGATTACTGCCCGTGGAGAGAAACTGTTCCGGCAGATACCCCGACGCGGCGTGCACCTCGACACCGTCGAAACCGGCCTCGATGGCCAGGCGCGCCGCTTGGCGATAGCCCTCGATGACCGCGGCAATCTCGACCACGCTGAGTGCATGGGGGGTGACGAAATCCTCAAGGCCCGCCGCGGTCCAGGTCTGGCCGGCGGGTTTGATCGCGGAGGGGGCCTGTGGCTGGGCGCCATTGGGCAACAACGAAGGGTGCGAGATGCGACCGCAGTGCATCAACTGCATGAAGATCCGTCCGCCGCGAGCATGCACGGCGTCGGTAACGTGCTTCCAGGCGGCGACCTGCTCGGCGGTTTCGATGCCTGGGGTGCGGACATAGCCCTTGCCCATCGCAACGGGGAACACGCCTTCACTGATGATCAGACCGGCGCTAGCACGCTGTGCGTAGTAAGTGGCAACCAGTTCGCTTGGCACGCCGGCCTCATCGGAACGCGAACGTGTCATTGGGGCCATAACCATGCGGTTGGACAGGGTGTAGCGACTGATCTTGACTTGGGAAAAAAGAGAATTCATTGCGGTGCTCCTCAGTAATCGATGTAGCTATCATTGATCAATCAGAATCCGGGATAAACCTGGTAAAATTGAAATGACTGATCCACTGATGGAGCAATGTCTTTAACGGATTCCGCGATTACGTTCAGACAAATTGAGTTCAACCTTCAGGATTGGAAGATGAAGTAAGACAATAGGAGGAGGGCGGGCTGGGATAGGTAGCCTTGCTGAATACTTGGATTCAATGAGGTACCGACCGTACTGAAGATTGCGAAACTGGCGATGCCACTTGGTCGACAAGACCAAATGACTGAGTCGATAGGCAGACTTCTAAACCACTTTATGCAGAGCATTCATTTGGGGATGGCAGGCACACCCGGCCAAAAGAGATAAAAGAGAGGAATCAAGCGGGCAAAAGAGATCCTTGCCGCCCTATGAGGTAACAGAGATGAACGAATCGAAATTCAATCCTGAGGAAATGCCGATCCTCGATGCCCGCTGCGCAGCACTATGCGGAATGAGGATTGGAACCAACGCACGCTCGGTAAGTAAATAGTAGATAGCGAGCTAGGTGGCAGAAGTTTTGGTAGGTGATTTTATAATAGAGACGCAGGACGATGATTCTCCATCAAAAAAAATGAAAGTAATCGTTAGATAGCGCTTAGAGGCGGGCTATCTACCGATTACTTCCGCATTTACCCTAAGATTCGCTTCGGCGTTCTACAACGCAAGCCATTGTTTTTTAAGGTAACGATTTTTAACTCTTAATTTCCTATTTTCAGGTGCTGCTAACATCATGAACATCTATGACATGATCCATCATTTAACTTGTGGGCGATGTCATATGTTCATAAGCCGATCGTGGGTCTGCTGCTGCGGGCTCAATGCTCCTGAAATGAATGCGGCTGTTCATCGATTTATGTCCATAGACTTCGCTTTTCCCGCTCAGACTTAACCTCGCCGCCCCGGCCTCTGACTACTCAGCATGCCTGCAAAAATCTGAAGGCCGGTAAAAACGTCTTTTCGTTATGTCTTGGCTTGGAACGTCTTGCCTCGTGAGAACACATCCAGCGAGGAGGTAAGTATGCCCTCCAGAAAAAGCGCGTTAAGGAAGCTACAGCGCGTTCGTCGCATTCCGAGATGGCGGTGCGCTATCATCCGCAATACTTGTATAAATACGTATCGCGTTGACTGTAGATTTGAAGTAATGACCATTTTGGGCGGTTCCCCCGGACAGCCTTTCTACGGCATAGGAGACAGGGATGTTCCGTCGTTTAGCTCACGTGTTTTCTTCGAAGTGCGAGTACGTCAGATCGCTCGTGAATCATGCGGTGGGACAGTACAAACGCTACAGAAGAGCTGCCGATAAGCGGCACACGGTTGCCGCATGAAGTTCCACGCTACCTCGTGCTGTCCAGGAGCTGTTGATGAACCACGATGACCTGCAGTTTGCCCATGATCGGCCGATCGCACGGCAACAAGAAGACCGGCTCGATCGAGTCGACTTTGCTCAACGCTTGGCGTGGGCGGTGAGCTCCTGGAAGAACCAGGAAAGCCTAGTCATCAGCCTTACGGGCAGCTGGGGAAGCGGCAAGAGTTCGATCAAGAACATGACCTTGGAGCAGTTGGCGAACAATCAAGGTTGTCAGGTGATTGAATTCAATCCCTGGCAATGGTCTGGCCAAGACAAGCTCAGCAGCGCCTTCTTCGAGGAGGTCTCTCGGGTGGTTCAGCGTGAGGATCCTAGCGACGCTGACAAGCAGCTGGCCAAAGTTCTGCGGAGTTACGAGCGGCGCCTGAACGCGGGAGTGAACGTCCTCAACCACACCGCCAAATGGGCCCCCATCCTGCTCGGCTCTGCCCTAGTGACCACCGCGCTGGGCAGCGTCGCTGAAGGCACTGCCGCACAAGTGACCATCTGGACAGTCAGTGCCGCCAGCTGGCTTGGAAGTGTCGCCCCCTGGCTGAAACATGGGGCTGACTGGTGCCTCAAAAAATCGAACATCCTTGACCAGCAAGCCAAGGAAAGCGAGATGACCCTCAGTCAAATTCGCGGACAGCTGCAGCAGTTGCTCAGCGCACGGCAGCAACCATTGTTGATTGTTCTGGATGACTTGGACCGGCTGTCCACCGAGCAGTTGAAAGCCATGTTCCAATTAGTCAAGGCCCACATGGATTTCGCCAATGTGGTGTTCCTCTTGTTGTTCCAGCGCGACACTGTCGAGCAAGGCCTTGAGCGAGCGGGGTTTGACGGGGCGGACTACCTGGAAAAAATCATCCAGGTACCGTTCAGCGTACCCGCAATCTCGCCCAATCAGCTGGAGGAAATCCTGTTCAGCAGGTTGAATGCCATCCTAGACAGTGAGCCGCAGCTGCAACAACGGTTCGACAAAACCTATTGGGGGCAGATGTTCCAGCGTGGCATGCGTCCTTTTTTTGGCAACTTACGCCACGTCTATCGCTACGCCTCGACCTTGGCATTCCACTGCCGGCTGCTACGCGGCACCGAGGTGGCAGAGGTCAATGCGGTCGATCTGTTTGCCCTGGAGTGCCTGCGGATCTTCGCCCCGGAAACCTACGCGGAGATACCCCGACACAAAACACTGCTCACCGGCAGCGAGCCCTATGCTCGACAGGACGAAGTGCAGCGTAACCGTATCATCGAAGTAATCGACCAACTGGTGAAACTCGCCCCGTCGAATCATAAGCTGGCCACGCGCCAGCTGTTACAGGAGATGTTCCCGACCCTGGACTGGGTGTTCACCCGTACGCATTACGACCAACCAACCCAGCTTCGCTGGCTCATCGACTCGCGGGTATGCTGCGAGGAGGTGTTTGATCGATATTTCGAAATGTCGATTCCAACGCAGGAGCTTCCTAACTCGCTGTTGCACGAGTTCGCCCGGCAGATCACCGAGCCAGAGGACTTCGCCACCTTACTGTGCACTTTTGAAGACGACCGCCAGGCGGAAATTTTACAGCGCTTGCTGGGCCTTGTGGATGAGTTCCCGCTCGACCAGTCAGCGGCAGTGGTGCAGACCTTGCTGCGTGCTGGTGAACGGGTCTGCCGGCGCATGTCGCACACCCATTGGTCGCCGCGCGAGCAGGTCGTACGCTTGCTACGGCTGTTCCTGGAGCGTCACGCGCAAGAGAGTGCGCGAAGCCAGCTGGTCATCGAGGCGTTTAGCGCTGTGCCCAGCCTAGCCGTTGCGCATCAATTGGTCGGTGCAGACTACGCGCTGCGCCGCAGAGGCGATATCGGCATGTTCGACGATGTGGGACTGGAGCAGCTGAAAAGCCTGTACCTGGGCAACGTGCGTCAGATGGCAGGCGGTGACCCTGATGCGTTTCTGGCTGACGAAGACCTTCCGTCCTATCTCAATGATCTCAATCACTACAGCGCTGGGGGCGATGAGGGTCGCGGGTGGGTGGGCAGACATGTCACTTCACCGACCCGATTTCTCCAGTTCGCGCGTGGATTTACTAGTTTTCAAACCACGTCCACCAGCAGCGGAACTACCCGTACGGCCTACATTTCGCCAAGTACACTGGAATACATGATGGGGCTCACTCTCTGCGGAGAATGGGTTGCGCAATTGGAATCGCTGGCACTGAGTGAAGCAGATTTAGAGACGTTAGCGCTGGTAAAGGACGCGCTGTCACGCCATGCGCTGGATGAGACGGCCATGCAGGAATGACGCGTGCGCGATGCGATGTGTCGGCAGAGCCTGGCAAAGGAAAACGGTATGGACGCCATCATGGCTTTCACATACCTTCCACCTATTCACGCTGTGATCAACAAGGAAGAATAGGCATGCAGTTGATATCTGCCCAAGTGGGCCCCTTTCGTTCGATTAACGAACAACAAGACGTTGAAATCGATCCACAAACCACTGTACTTGTGGGAATGAACGAGGCAGGAAAAACTGTTTTTTTGAAAGCGCTACACAAGGCCAACGATGCGCTGGATAATGAAAAATTCAGTCTGACAGATGACTACCCACGTAAAGACCTTGCAGCCTACAAACGACGCCATGAAGAGTCTCCCGATGTGGCCGTAAATCTGGTCTATAAAATAAGCGATGAAGAGCTCGCTGAAGTCAACGAGGTGGTTGGGTCCTCGCTTGATGGGGTATGTGAATTCAGCGTCTCACACAAATATAGTGGGAACAGAACAATAGGAATTAGCGTGCCGGAGCGACCGGTTCTTGATAAGTTATCTGCGACTGAAGGGCTCTCATCCACCGTGGTCACTGCTCTGAGTAAAGCCCACAGCGTGATCAGCGTAAATACCGTTTTAAAGCAGATGACCGAACTTAATGACGTCGATAAAGCACTCCAGGCACAATTAGAAGCTCGCGTGAAGGCCAAGCCCGATAACTGGGGGTCAGTCTGCCAATACGAAGCATGGCAAGTACTCAGCCCCAAAATTCCAAAATTCCTATATTTCAGCGATTATGACTTGCTACCTGGCAAGCTGAACCTCAAGAACCTGTCTGCACGTTTGGCTGCTGCTAAAAGCGATCCTACGAATGCTCATAAGCAAATAGAACCTAAGCATCAGGCGGTACTGGCGCTGCTACGTATGGCTGATGTGCGTCTTGAAGATTTTTCCGAAGGGGCTGCATCTTATGAAGATCTGAAAGCCCAAATTGAAGCGGTTTCCATCAACCTGACAGACCAAGTCTTGAATTTTTGGAAGCAAAACGAAGACTTAGAGGTCGAGGTCGACATTCGCCAAGATCCGAAGGATGCGTCACCTTTCAATGACGGTCCTAATCTTTATCTACGGATCCGTAACCGGAGACACCGTGGTGTATCAACCCCATTTGATCAACGCAGTCGGGGTTTCATTTGGTTTTTCAGCTTCCTAGTCTGGTTCGACAACGTACAGGATCAATTGAAGCTGCAAGCGCCAAAGTCTCGTTCACAACTCATCCTACTGCTTGATGAACCCGCGTTGGCACTGCATGCCTTGGCTCAGACCGATTTCCTTCGCTACATTGACCATTTGGCCCAGTCCCACCAGGTGATATATACAACGCATTCCCCCTTCATGATCAATTCTGATCGCCTCCATCAGGTCAGGGTCGTAGAAGACAGACCTACTGTCGGCACTGTGATTTCAGATAATCTCTCGGGGTCTGATGCGAAGACTATTTTTCCCCTGCAAGCGGCGCTGGGGTGGAATATTGCTCAGAATCTGTTTATCGCTAAGCATAACCTTCTTGTGGAAGGCGTCTCGGAACTCACGCTACTTCAGGCTATGTCCAAGGTAGTAGAGGCCGCTGGTGGCAAAGGGTTGAACCCTAATATCACAATTGTGCCCGTAGGAGGCTTGAGCAATGTGGCGACATTCATATCGTTGCTAAACGGTAATGGATTGAAATTTGCGGTATTGCACGACTACAACGGAAGACCTGATCAGAAACTCGACTCGCTGGTCCAGCAGAAGCTCTTGAACAAGAAGCAAGTCTTTAACTTCTCACAATTCAGGGATCTAAATAATATCGGTGACAACACCACTGCTTCCGACTTGGAGGATTTGCTCGATATCCCAACTTACCTGTATTTCTTTAACCAAGTCTTTGCTAAGGAATTGAAGGGAATCACATTATCCGAAGCAGATCTGCCGCAAGGAGACCGAATCGTCCAGCGAATCGAAAAACACCTCGCTGCCGAAGGAGTGAAAGTGAGACAGAACCCTGGATACAACCACTATGCAGTCGCTGCAGCGTTTACATCAGCCGTCCCAGAGAAGGTTGAGGATGAGGTAATTCAGCGCTTTTCAGCATTGTTTGACGCTTTGAGCGCCGCCTTAAAGTGATTTGCCTTGCAAGGCTCCGTTCAAGCCCGGAGCTTTGCTTTTGGTTGCACACTCTGGGATTTGAACTGTCTGCGTAGCAAAGCGGCGTTTTTCAAGGTAGGTCTCGCAGTAGGCACACTTGCCGTGGAACAGTTTCTCCAAGGCCTGTCGCACATCGGCGCCTTTGTGAGCCTTGTATTTAAATTCCTTCTTCTTTGTGCCTGGGACCGGCGCAGTGGCACGGTGGCTGCGGGCATCATCCAACTCCACAGGTCCAGCGCCACCCGCTAGCAGCGAGGAGGGCGGTTTCACTGAAAATCGGTCAACGCGACGCATATTCAAAGCCTCTCTTAGTTTCAGCACGGGAAGCTTTTCCGCTGTTCTACTCAATGAGGACGAGTTGGTAGTAGCCAGGTCACATCGCGCGATATGTGACTTTGCACCTGGTATCTTCGCGCATTTCCTTTTTGCTGGTCACTTTGACGATGCGTCGTCCTATCACCAGATTGCCGACCACTGCTTCCGACGGCAGAACCCAAACCCAGTTTTTCAAAGCACGATTCGCAGCTTCTGCGAAGCTCTCGAAACCGCGATGCTTGGCTCAATCAGTGAGGCTGAAGCAAAGCGCTTTGATCATCGATATTGAGGTCTCGGCTTTTGGCATAGGAATAGAAAGCCTGAATCGCCCGCAGATGCGCCGTAGTAGTGTTGTAAGCACGGTACCTTAGCTTGAGTTGGACGTAGATGAACGGGACGAGTATGGGCAACGACGCTGCATCTCCAGTTCGCACAAGCAGCGATACACGCTGACCTGAAGAGAAACGGCACTGAATCAGCTTCATCGGCAGTCACCTCATTAGTGACTCGCCATGAACACGAAGTACATGGCCCGTTGAGAAAGTCGACGTCAGAAGCGGGTTTTTCGAATCAATGCCTTACGACCCAGGTAGAAGTTACGGTCGAGTATTTGGGGGTAATAGTTCGTCGGAATGTGTTCATGAGTCTTCGTTAGTTACGGCCATGGAAGCTGACCACCGCACACTAAATCGCTATCCATTGTAAATCGCCGACCAATTGCCAAGGGAGTGCTATACCTTAAAAGGTTTTCGCATGACGCCATTCGTTCTGCCACATGCTGCACGGAGTACAGAACGATCAAGGAGAGATCAATGTGACAGCGGTTCTGGCTCGTGGTATGCGCGGTGATCTGGTCGAGCAGTTGCAAGCGGCGCTGATCAAAATTCAGGTTCCTGCGCAAGGCGGGGGACTAGAGCCAGCGCTTGCCACGATTGATGGTGACTACGGACGAGCCACTCAGCTTGCGGTCCAGAGAGTCCAGTTCAAACTGGCGCTACCCATTACCGGGGTCGTCGACGCGGCGCTCTGGAAGAAACTCACCGAGAGAGAATGGCCTGACAGTTTTGAGAGGCACCTCAGCCTGGTGGCGGCCTTTGAAGGGCATGGGTACACCAAGGCGGCCGGTAACTGGGATAAAGCCGGCATTACCTGGGGGATTATCGGATTCATCTTGATCACACGCAGTACCAAGAACAAGGCTGTGTACGGGCCACTGCGCGAGTTGTTAAAAGAGGCATTTGCCAAGTACGAGCCTACGATGATCGCAGCGTTCGGCGACGTCCAGGCAGCGAAGCTGAAGTCGATACTCGATGCCACTCCCGAGAATCTTTACAAGTTTGCCGTCCAGATCTCAGACGGCAAACGCAATTTCGTACTCCAGCCCGAATGGCAGAAAGCATTTGCGCAGCTGGGCAAAGATCCCGCAATTCGACGGTTGCAGCGTTCGTTCGCAAAGCGGCTGTACTACGAACCTGCCATCCTGGAGGCCAAGGAGTTCGGCGAAGAGTTCAAAATGGTGTCCGAGCGCACGGTTCAGTTGTTCTTCGACATCCAGGTGAACAACGGTGGACTGGGGCGCAAGGAGGAAAGGCCGCGCGTCAAGGCTGCGTTGAAGGCTTTAGATGCAAAGGCGACGTTGACAGATAAGCTGAACACAATCACGAAAGCGCTCTCGGAATCGCGGCCCAGGTTCGCCAAGGACATCATCGAACGCAAGGGCACAATCTCCAATGGATTCGGCCGCGTGCACGGTAAGGATTTCCGTCTGGACGGCTGGGGGATCGAGACCGACGCTGCCCCCGTTGTGCCTCCTGCACCAGCGCCGTCCCCCAAACCAATCAAAATATTCATGGCCATGCTCAGTATCGAGCCCACACAGCAGGCCGAGCAGATCGACCTCGCTCGCGGTGCCGGGAAGTTGGGGCTGACCGAGCCAGGCGTCGACCTTTTAGAAAAACACACGTGGCCGACCGGAAACGGAATTGAAGTGGTGGTAGCCGAGAAAGTGAAGTCGCTCAGTCTCAGAGGTCTGCTTGGCGACAACGGGACGACCTTGATCGGTCCCAAGGGTGACGCATTACTGCATGGCATCAATCTCATGTTTCGCGAGCCCGTCGGGATACTTGCTGTTATGGGGCAGTCGACGCCATTGCCAGCAGCCATGTCGGGAAATCATCTGCTGGTGGCGCGTGGTGATCGCCACTACATCGGCTTGGCCCTTCGAAAAAACGATCAATTGCATTTGGTACGCCAGCGACTGCGAGGAAAAGCGCCGGAAGAATCATTGCTCGACATCACCGAGATCCGGCCACAGTTGGCCGAATGCCGGATTTTGATGCTCTACGCTGGATACGGCATTCCCACTGATATTCTGCCGGGCAGTGGTGTGCGGTGGCGCGAGTGGCTGGCCCCGTTCAAGGCGTCACCGATCGTGCTCGGCTGGTTCGGCAACGTCCGCTTACCGCGCGATGCAGCGAAGCAGGTTGTCGCTAGTGACTTCCTCGAGCACATTTCTGCGCTCCAGCCCGGGGCCGACCTCCAGACGCTTTGCGAAAACTACCCCGACGCCATCGTCCAGCTATGGGGTGAAGCCTGCCATCGCACATTCCATGCCGGCACTCAGAAGTATCTCTGGCTGGATCAACCCATTCCGGCGCTGAGTTTGAGCCTCAGTGGTGCTGCCGCGATTGGACAGGACGGCAGGATCTGGCACGCCAACCCAATGTTCGGTGCCGCCGGAGAGACGGCGATGAAGGTGGTGGTCGTATGATTATTTACACGCCAAAGGCGGATCAGTACATCGAACTGTTGGGGAAGGATATCTCCGCCCCCGAGACTGGCGAGGAATTCAGGGCGACGTTGTTCGACCAGATACATCTCGTTATTGGTGAGACCCGCATCCGCTGGCGGCTGGATCCGCGTACGCCAGCTGGCGCCGGTGATGCGCCTAAGTTCGAGCGTGTGGCCACCGCATCCGGCTCATTTCCCGCCAAGTCGCGCAAGCTGCCCAAGAATGGGCACTTGAAGCTCGAATTCCACGTCAGTTCGCCGCTCAGCCCGCAGGAGAAGGGGATCTGGGTTCGTCTCTGGTTGAAAGTCAAAGACGATAACCTTCAATTCGTTGACATGCCGAGCGAGCATGCCGGGACTCACGTCGCCGACGGCCCCGACCTGGAGCGCGGTATCGCCAAGTGGTTGTCCCGGATCAACGATCGCTGGGTCGTCGACAAGTCTCGTCAGCCGAGCCGTGGCAATGCGTTGTTGTGTGCGCCCATCGCGGGTCAACCGGGATGCAGGAATCTCGTGCATATCGATGCCAATCGCGATGCGCAGGATTCGGCTGATTATTCGTTGGCGTTCGTGCTTGTTGAGGGGAAGGGAGCCTACGACGTTTGCACAGAATTGTTGATCGCCTCCTCCTTTGTCCCTGCTGCCCCCGTCAGCGGCTATGCCTTGCGACTGGACTTCGCAGAGCGGGCACGCGCGCCGTTGGTGGCGAACGGCCTACAACTGCGCTGTTTGCAAGTGACGGAACGCCAGGGCTGGAGACTTGAATGGTTGAATATTCCTGGCGGCCGCGGTACCCGATTGGCCGAAACGCTGACGCTGGAGTCAATCACACAAGGGTTGCTCGAAGGCCACGCGCTCGGGCTCGCAACGACCCGCTCGCGCAACCGGCTGAGCCTGCTCCCGACCTGGATCACCACCGATATTGCGGACGAGTCCGTCACGCTAGTCTTTTGGCTGCAGGCGGATGCAGACCAGAAGCTGATCGATACGCGGTTGGAGTCGATCGGCCTGCCGAGTCGAAGGAAGATTGCGATCCACTGTGGCGGAGCACTCGACATTGACGGCCGGCCCTTGGTGCTGCGTGGGTGGGCCGAGGACGTCCAACCGGCGTCCGGGAAGATGGTTTCCTGGAAACTTGACGGCAAGGGCCTCATTCAGCCGTCGCACAAGTTGGGTATCGGCGCCGTCTTACTGTCAATGGATTCATTTACCGGGGGGCACCTGACACTCGTTATCGCGCAGGCGGGTTCTGCGTACCGTCGCGCTCCGCTGGAGAGCGTTC
This sequence comes from Pseudomonas sp. GW821-FHT01E10, assembly GCF_059422365.1. Lineage (NCBI taxonomy): Bacteria > Pseudomonadati > Pseudomonadota > Gammaproteobacteria > Pseudomonadales > Pseudomonadaceae > Pseudomonas > Pseudomonas sp. GW821-FHT01E10. The sequence goes on along the minus strand of NZ_JBWKWT010000009.1, from coordinate 23,035 downwards.
TCCAACTCGGCTTCGACAACGCCACGTATACGGCGCTGAGCATGGACCCGGAGCTGGGTTTCGAGACGCTCTCCGATGTGGTTCGGCGCGAACGGCCCTGGACCTTCGACCTCCTTGCGGATCAATCCTGCAAGCTCACGATCCATGAGGTTGCAAACCAGCAGCAAAGCCGTCAGCTGCGCCTTGTACTCCAGCTTCATACGCCTGGTGAGCATAATACCGATGTTATCCTGGTCGATCCTGGCCCACTGACGGTTGTACGCGTTCAGACGTCTGAGAAGCAAAATGGCGACGATATCCTCGCCGAATACCTGGACGACGCCGATCAGGCACCAGAGTGGCAGTTCTACTCGAACAAAGGCGGCATGCGCGTGACCTTGCCACCTCAGGGCATCGGCGAGGAAATGATCAAGGGGTACCTGCACCTGGATCGTGACGACCCTGCCAAACCAGGTACCAAGGTCAGAACGTGCGTGCCCGGCAAAGGCGAGCTGTTCGACTTCCGCCTCACCCCACCGGCGCTTCTGCGGCTGGACCGAACTGATGTAGACATGGCGCGCTCGGAAGCACCTTGGTCGCTACGCCGTCTGCTGGCACGGCGGCTGGGGGCGGTGGGTGTCAAGTTGGAGTCGGCGGATTTCGAGTTGCTGTATGGCCTGACTGCGCATCTGGAAACCGAGGGACTGCGCATTGCCGAGCTCGACGGTTTCATCGGGCGTGTTCCGTTCCCGGACGAACTTCAAGCCCTTCTGCGTGACCGCGATACCGCAGGCATCAAGCAGCTATATGCAGAAAAAGCCAGGCAGTGGCTGAGCGGTCTTTGGGCGCGGCCCTCATGGTGGCGGGTCTACCGGGATATTGCGCGGCGGGGTCGCCTGCTGGTCGATCAAGGACTGGAATATAGACTGCGCCCGACGCGTGATACGGCGCATCCATTCGACATCGGCAGCCGGCACGACAGATCAGTGACCGACCGTGAGCCTTTGCGTGGTGGCGTGGACTGGCCGTTCCAGTCCCGTAATGTCTACAAGGAGCTGATCGCCAAACCGATGTCTAGCGCCGGTTCGATTGAGGGACTCGTATTTGGCAGCCTGGGTGGTGAAGGGACACAGACAGCGGCCTTCAACAACGGCAAAACGCTGATCATCACGAACACCCGTCAGGGTCGGCTCGACTCACTCACGTTAATACGCATCGGCCGTATCTCGATGCTGTGGAACAAAGCGCGCCATGTGATCGTCTACGAACGAACGACGCGACGCTCGCCGCGATACAGTGAAATCAATCCGACTGGAGAGCAGGACACTCTCGAAGCACAGCCAGAATTCGCCGGTATTGCCGCGTTGCGCAAGGTGCGCGAGTACGTCGAGATTACTGAACCACGACGGCGATATCCCGACCACAATACAACCAAGCCCACCTGCGGACCGCTGGTCCAAAGCGTTTTTGGTAGCATTCAAGTTCCGGTGCGGTCCGATTGGGGACAGGACATTCGCGACGGTTTTATCATCTCGCTGCGTGGCCCGATACCGGATGGCCGTGAACTGGAATTCCCCGACCCACGCGTGTTTCTTGACCTGGCGCGCGCGGCCGGGAAAGGTGAGGGCGCGATTGCTCAGCGTATCAAGAGCACCGAGCGCCTTGTTTTCTTCAGCAGCACGCGGGACCAGGACGGCGGCGATACCGATGCCTGGCCAGCGTGGCCGGATGTTGATTTTCCTCTTCTGAAACGTCCTTCCCCCCCAGATCTGCCTTTTACGAGCAGCTTCCAGGGGCGTGCCCAACAACCGGATGCTGCTGCGATTGAACTGGGCATGGCCAGGTTCACCTTCACGCTGGACCCTGCCGAAGAAGCGGTCAACCTGATGCACGCGCGTAACGTGCCGGGCCTCGAAGCAAAGGTCACTAACATAAACCTGGCTCGCGGCCTGCCGAAGGAGACGCGCAAGCAGACCTTCGAGGTCGAGACCGTCGCCGAACATTTCGGCAATGCTCGAGCCCAACTTGTTGATGGGCTCACTGAGCTGCGTGCGACGTTGCGCGAACGGGTTGCTTCAGGAGAAAACGCACCACTGGCCACGCAGCCTCAGCTGAAGGAAGACGTTAGCAAGCTCGTTGATCGACTACAGGAGGCCGTGGATAAGGTCCCGACCCCGCAGAATGCCCTGGCGCGTACTTGGCAGGCTCAACAGGATGAACGCAACAACCAATACATAAATGCCATCAAGGGCAGCGACGGCCGCGTGGGCGATGCGGCGCGTCTTGGCCAGCAGATGGAGGACCTTGCTGTCCACTTTGCCGAGAACGAAGCAGTTGCGAACATCGAGTTGGCGCGCAATCAGGCGAGTGCCATAGTCGATGCGATTCAGCAACAGGCGAAGCAGCGGGTCGGTGAAGTCGGTTTTGTGCCGCAGCAGGCTATGGCGGCGGTACGTCGCCTCCTGGAATCGTTAAAGGACGGTTTTGAATCCAGACTCTTGCGGTTGTCGGGGGACCTGATTATTGAGATCAACCGCATCGAACAGGCCTACCTGCTCGATGTGGATAGTGCTGCTGAACTGGAAGCTCAGTGGCGCGTGAAGTTTGCTGGCCTTCCTGTCGAGCTGCGACATCTTGTCGACATGCTCGATCAGATCGCCGATGGCGCCCTGGCCGACTGGTTCTCACGCTTGTCGAATAACAGCAATAGCCCCACTGTCTACAAGCGCCTGCGGGAGAGTGTTGAGGGACAGCTCGGGCCAGTCGTCGACTGGCTCGAACGCTGGAGCGACAGTTTGCCTCCTTTCGACGCCGCGCCCCCCGACTTTGTTGGCATGCGCAGTGCACTGTCCGAGAACGTGGGCAAGCCGTTGGCTGAAGCGTTGCTGGCTTCGGCCTCCCGGTTGGTCCAGCAAATGTGGGACGAAATGGCGGACATCACGATGATGATGGACGCGGCCGTTGCACGGATCGATTGTTGGGCGAAGAGCCTGATGAAGAAGGTACAGGACGCGGCGTCGGTAGAGAGTTTGCGGGACACGTTGCTCGACGGGGCAAAGGAAGTGGTCGAGGAGCTTGGCAGGGCGGCAGACGATGTGAAAGATGCCCTGTCAAACAAGCTTGGCACACTGTCCTTCGGCGACCTTCAAGGCTCGATGGACGCCTTGAAACTCTTCAAAACAAAGACCAGCGACGCGCTGAAAGAGATAAAAAACCAACTGTCTGGCACCTTGGGCGACCTGGAACGGGCGGTCCGCGAACAGGCGGAAATTGCCGAAAATTATGCCCAAGCAGGCGGCCGACAGCTGGAGGACTGGGCCCGGACGTCACTCGGCCCCACAGTCGAAATCGCCAGGAAAAATCTGGACGCCGGCCTGGAGACCCTTCGTATGCTGGCGGAGGGGCCGGTCACAGAGGCACTGGAAACGAGCCGCGAATGGGTCGGTTATTACTTCAATCAGGCGGAGCAGGCCCTGGGCATCACACGCGCCAGTGCATACTTCAACCACCTTGGGCAGGACATGCTCAACTCGCTGAGTGCGAGCATGCCCTTTGATCGCATTCGGGATCGTCTCCTGCCCAAGCTTGAGGGCTTGGCGATTCGTGACCTGTTCCCCGACTTCTGCGGGATAAAGCTCACCTATTTCCTGCCTGACCTCGACGTGCCGCTGGACGGATCCCACGAGTACGAGTGGATAAAGCTGCAGCATGGTTTTGACAAGGACAGGCTGCGTGCCTGGGCCAAGGTCGCAATCAATAAACAGTTCGACGAGCCCGCTACGTTATTCGACCTTGGTCCCGTCAAATTGCGCTTGATCGATCCGCACTTCACCGCTGACAGCGACGTCAGCGTGGCGAAGGACGGGACACGATGGCAGCGCACGACTGCCTCTCTCAACGCTGACTTCGAGCTGTCGTTGAACGACAAACCGATGGTCACGTTACACGACGCCAGCCTCAACTTCGACGAGCGGGGCGAACTCAAGTTCGACTTCGACAGCGAGAAACTGGAGCTATCACCAGAACTCCAGTTCATAACCGATGCGCTGAAGGCCCTGATGCCGCAAGTGGAGGGAGCGACAATTACGCCGCTACTGCCTTCCGGCGTCAGCGCAACCTTGAGTTTGCCTCTTCCCGACATCGGCACCGGCGCTTTCACATTGACCGGTGTCACGCTCAATACGCACCTGGATCTACTCATCGGCGACGGATTCGAGATCAGCACCGGTCTCTGGCTGAGCAAGCCCGACCGCCCCTTCGCTCTGGCCGTTTTGTTCCTTGGCGGAGGAGGCTGGTTTGGTATCGACGCTTCGTACAAGCCACCGTCGCGCTTTGTCACGCGGGTGTCGGTGGGGGTGTCGGCCGGCGCCTTTGTCGCGGTTAATTTCGGCTTCGCCCAGGGGAGTGCGGGCATTCTCTTTACGAGCGGGGTCGACTTCTACCGAGATTGGCAAAGCGGCATCGGGAGCACCGCCATCTCGGTCGGCATCCTCGTCTGGGGCGAATTTTCCGTGATGGGGATTGCCTCGGCGTCGGTTCGCCTGATGCTGCGTATCACGTACACCGACAACGGCGGCATGGTCGCCACGGGAACGTTCAACGTGAGTATCCGTATTTGCTGGTGCTACACGCTGCGTGTCTCACGCACGGCGCAGAAGGTCTTCTCGGGCTCGAGCAAAAGCAACGGTTCTGGCGCTCGACTGAACACCAGTCGCCCCAGGATCAGAACACTTTCCGCAGTGACGCCCACGGCATTTGCGCACGCCAAGGGCGCAGAGAAGTTGGCTGATGCGCCTGACTACGGCTTGCTGCCTGCCATCGATGTGGCTGCCGCCGTGAACGACTACTTTGACACCCTGGCCGTTTACAGGAGCGAACCGTGACTTCTCTGAGCTTGGGCTTGACTCTATCACTCGTCGGTCCTCGACAGGATTTTCTGGACAAACCAGCCTGGCCGATGGCACTGCGTATCTCCATCGGCATGGCTGCCGAGCCCGATTCGCCGCAAGCCGGCGCAGACTCGATTCTGTCAACGCTGCCCTGGAGGGTTTGGGGCGACGCGCTCCCGGAGATCGTCATCGTCGACCAGAACGGCAGTGAAATCACGCGGTGTTCGCCGGCGGCACCGCTGCCCGACAATGGGCCATTCATGGCGTCTCTCAAGGCCGCTGTGCTCGCTCGTGGTGAACGTCTGGCGCAGGAAGGCCAACTGACATTTACCTTCGATGGTAAACACCAAAAACTCGAGGATACAGGCGGCAAGCACGCGGTCTCCTGGCCTGGCCTGATGACTACCTTGAACACTCTCGCCCAACCCACCCCGTCGGCACTCAAGTGCACTTGGTTCTTCAACGTAGACAGGGATCGACTGGCGGCTTTGGATACCGACGGGAACTGGCAGCTAAAGCCTGGCATGGCGATCTCTGCGTCTCCGGCAAGCCTATTAGGGGCGAACTACTCCGGTACTCAGGCCGCTGATGATCCTGCGGTGCATGTCCATTCCTACAGTACCGCCGATGTCCAGGCACATTGCCAAGTGCTGGTACTGGAGAGTGCGTTGGCTCACGGCCTGGACGAACTCGACAACTACTGGCTAAGCATCCGCGACAGTCGCGACGACTCGCTGCTGGACCTGGCCACGCGTCTCGAAACGGCATTGGATCCGGGCGCAATGCTGAGCGCTCTCAGTATCGAAGAATTGACCAGTGTCTGTATGTCCCACGGTGTGAGCCTGCCTCAGCGACCCGCGACCATCATCGAGACAAAGGAGGCTCTGAAAAGTTGGAAAGAGCGGGCCAATACCCTTGGCGAATGGGTGGCGAGCCAGCGCCGGAGCATCATCAGCGCGGCGCTGATCAGCCAAGACGATACGGTGGAGGTCATTCGCCAAAAGTATGTGGAAGAGGTCCCAGAAACCTTAAAGACCCTGATGGATGTTTCGCACAAGGAGATAGTCACGGAGATCGATATTGACGCGATATCGGACCTGCCGATCCTGCTGCGTGAACGACTCTTGCCTGCGTTCACTGCGCGCGACCCCGGCCCGTGCCGACCAGATGAGGGCATCGAGTTGGTCGTGGGCGACGAGCTTATGCGATTGCGATCCGAAGTTCAGCCGTTGGACCCGTTGGTTCATGCGGTGGACAGCATTGCAGCGATCCAGTTGTTCGGGCGTCGCAGCTCCGACGTTGCAGCGCTCGATGCCCCGGATGACGTCTCAACAGCCGATTGGCACGCATTGAGTGGAGGGCGATACGCAATAACGACCAACGACGGTACAAACACCTGGGTTTCTTCGTCTGATCGGGTGCTCGGCGTCACCGCAGGCTACGTCGATCAAGTACTGTGCCGGGAACTGACCTACAGCGGCGCCAACCTCGTGTGCCGAAACCCAATGGAACGTGTGCACCGCGAAAACCTGGGGGAGGGGGAGACTGACGTTAACGAGGTCGGCCTGATGTTCGCGCAGTTGGAAAGGCTCACCAGCCCGACCTGGGGACTGCGGGCGTTGCCGCTGCGTTACGGCGACCACTATGAGTTCGCGGCGAGCGTGATCGACCGGTCCGGAGGCCAAGCGGCTGAGCTCTGTCTTCCCGATCAGCCCTGGGCCTTCAACCCTGCCACCATCTCTCGCCTCTCACCGCCACAGCGGGATCGTGTGCGCTTTCTTCGTCGAGTAGCCGTCGGGCATTGCAACATCCTGCCGCCTAAAGACGGTTGGCCGCAAACGCCCGACGAGGTATGGCTACGTTGCCTGGAAGAGGCTCCGCCTCCCGCCGGAAATGTCGCGCAGCCCACCTCGGTGCTGCTGGTGCCGTCTGACCGTGAAGTGTTCCGCGAAAAAAAAGTTGCCGATAACGCAGCCGGTTGGCCGTCCTTAGTATCTTTTCGCGTGGAGGCGCCGCGTCTGGACGAACACACGCTGCTGCGCTGGAGCATACCGCCAACGACCCTGGCGCCAGCGGCGCAAGAAGCGGCTGTGGATGCACTGAAGGAGGCATTGACCGCGATATACCGAACTCGTGATTCTCTGCTCGCCAGCGGAGGCTGGACCGATGCTGCCGGTGGCGGACTTCCGTACGACCCAGCGGTGACGGCGCTAGGTGTTCGGTATCGCTTCGACAACCAGGCTGAAACCAAGTACATCAATCTCGCACAGGAGGCCGGCATCACGTTCGCCTGTGGCGTTGCAGACCGATTCGAGGCCGATGCGCACGCACGCGAACTGCGTTTTGTTATCGCGCCGGGCAGTCATGTGCGGCTCGGTTTGGTCCCATTGATCGCGCCGGAGGATTTCGAACGCATGGACGAAGAAGCATTGAGCAGGCTTCTCGAACACGAGCCTTGGCTCGCGGCTGACGGAACATCGTATCGGGCGTTCGCCGAGAGTGTCGTATTCGCGGAAAGTGCGAGCGCCGAACTCCCGAAACTGAATGCAGGCAATCTGTTACTCGCGGCGGATGGCGCGGGCAATGTCGAACTTCGGTACGGCTTCTCGCGCCTGGATGCCAGCGAACAGCGTCATCTGCGACATGTCCATCAGATGAGAATCTCCTGCGAGCGCTGGGTCTGGCGTAACTTGCCAGTACCTTCAAGAGCCACTGTTGATGAAAAGACCTCACCTGCCGAGTGGCGTCGGCGGCTAGCCAGCGGACCGCCACCGGAAATCATTGACGCGGCGCACAGGGATGCGCCCGATTCTGAGCTCGTCAGCTATTTTGACGAGTTGGTCGGGCTTGACCAAGGCTTTGTGCGCCGCGAAGAGGTCATCTTGAGGTTCCCACGGGAGCGCAGCGACGAAATTGCCTTGCACGTCGATCGGCGCGACGGCATCACGGCTGCCGACTACCTCCGATACCATCTGAACCTGAGTTCGCGCTATCGAGGCGTGCTGCTGGAAAAGGACAGGAAGGCCATAGGTCCGCGGCGCATCGCCATGCCGTTCCGCGGCAACCCCATGCAGATCAAACCGCCCAAACTGCTGGCGGTATTGCCGCTGATTCGTGCGATGGACGCCAGTCCACGCACGGCCGAAAAAGGTGTCGGCTCTGCGTTCCTGGTAGTTCTCGATGAGCCATGGTTCAGAGAGTACGGAATGGGTGAACGATTGCGAGCGCGAGTGGCGCATGTGAAGGCAGAGATTGGGGAGAAAACCGAACCTGCAGAACTTCGTTACGGTCCGCTGCCGGACCACAGCGTAGAACCACTCAAGAGCGCAGAACTCGACCGGCTACTGGCCGATGATCTCGACTGTTTCGGCCCATTCGGCTTTTCCCTGGACCGGGGGAGCAGTCAGGCGATGGCGAATGCGACAGGGTTCGTAGTCTATCCCCCGGCCGGGACACCACCACATTACAACCTTTTTGTAGAGTTCAGCCGGCTGCTGGATATACCGTCCGGAACGCTGCAGCAAGACAGCACCGTCGCACCGCTTGTAAGTGCGATTAGCGATGCTTTACCCCTCTACACCTTACCTGACAGCGATGAACTGAACCCGCGGACTGAACCGCTAGGGATCGCCAGACTCGGACTTGGAAAATTCTCTTTCGATGCCGCGCAAGTGGCCAGCGCACCGTTTGTGGGTGCGACCGGCGAAGTCCTGCTCCAGTACCGGTATCTGCTGATCGTCGGTAGGTTTGTGCACGATGGTGGACGGGCTGTGACCGTATTCCTGCCGGAGGACGGGCTGTGGATGAACGACGGGGATCTTCGGCTGTTGGGAAATGCCGATCGGGACATCAGTGGTTGCAACGCCGGCGTAATCGCTGAGGTGCTTTTGAATGGCCGCCCCGGCAAGTTTGATCCTTTGGGCGATGCCGGCAGCTTGCGCGAGTTTTTCGTGATGATGTTTGGTGACACCGACAGGGATGCACCCGGAATGATCCGCAGGTTCTCGCAAGTATTTGGTATCTCGTTTCAGTGATGCAAGCTGCCTCCGGGGCATGAGGATTTGTCCGGCGGAGAAGGGGAAACGATGAAATGGCAAGTACGATTAGGCAGCGTCTGCCGCTGTACTGGAGTATTCCATGAGTCGAGATGCGATAGTCTGGATGGTCGTATGCATGGTTTTCGTCTGCGGAGCAGTCTGGGGGAAAATTCTTCCCGGTGAAGATTTTTGGTCAGTAAAGGTTGCCGATGTTTTCGGCGAGGTATCCGCCGTGGCCAGTCTAATACAACGCTTAAAGTTGAGGCTTTAGTGGGGCGTTTTAGGCAGATGATGCATATAGGTCGCTGTGACGGGGTAGCGTAGTGTTATCTCATGAGACAAACTCTGTCTCCTTGGTGGTCGGGCCGTTTGGTCTGCGGTTATGGTAAGGGAATAGTATGACTCTGAAGCACAAATTCACTGTTCGAGGTAAAAAATTTCTGATTAACAGACTGATTGATGCAGCAGAGTCTGGGAAACTTACAAAGCACACCGTCCATCAGATGTTCAAGGAGGATCAGCTGGAGGTCATGGGGGTTGAAATACTGGAGAATCCAGTCACTCATAAAGAGCAGGAAGTACAACAGGCTTTTGGCCAGCGCCGATCAATAGCATTCGAGCTGGCAAAGACTTTGAAACTGATCCGCTCCGAAACCGTTCCGGGTATATTTCCCATGAACGGAAACGGGCAGGATCAGCACATCTGGGTAAACCGATGCGTCGCTACCCGACTCGGTCGTATCTACCGTCGTCTGCCTTCATCCCTGCAAATTTCGGCCCTATGGCTCGTGACATCTGCAATCCGATTGACCGCGACGCTAACTAAATTCAAGTGGTTGACCGGAGTGATCAGCTTCGTCGTGCTGGCTGCGAAAGTCTGGCATTCTGGCGCGATCGACAAGGCTTGGATAGGGATAAGCGCGGCGTCTGGAATTGCGGTTGTTTGGTTACTATCTCTCTGGCGGTGATCAGGTAGTCAAGGCGCTGCTTCCAAACCACGATTTGATTCACTTCGCCCACTTCACCCACTTCGATGCTTTCAGATGTTCTCACATCATTCAGGCCACATGAACGATCTCAACGCTGGTAGATCTATAGATCTAACACTGAAGAACTGCTGGAAGAAGGACGGACATGGAGACACGCGTCGTTGTGGTGTCAGTGATCCATGATCCCTACATTCAAAGCCCAGACTTTGTATCCGATGCTGCGCTCCCGAGTTCTTTCTGGAGCCGTCGCCATGATGCGACCCGATGCAAAAGTGGGAAAAGTTTACCTCTACCCCAAGGCCGTGGACTTCCGAACATCCATCGATGACTTTGCCGCTCTGGTCTAACTGGATATCAAGGTGGCCGTGTTCGACCCGGTGCTTTTCGTCTTTCTGAGTCGCCACCGCAACCACCCTATTTCGCGAGATAACGTGAAGCCCATTGCTCACCGCAAGGGCATTTGGGGAGAGCATGATGGCCAGCTAAATTTCAGGTTCATACTTGAAGCCTACGGCTTCCCAATCCCGCCAGTCAGGATTCGCGCCGTCAACCCATCGAACGTCTATGGCGGTCGGGTTGCTCAATGCTCCACTCCCTCCCTGATACCAGGCTCCGGTTACTTTCCCATTTGCTTCGACGGCCAAGGGCATAAAGTTTGAATGAAATGAAGGAGGGCGTGATTGTTTCCATCTAGGAACCAACAGATTTCTGACCCGCTCGTGCTCTTGGCGTTGGAGCTCATGGAGCACAGGGACCAGCTCGCTGAAGCCACATCGTACTGAGATCTCTGAGAACTTCTTGAAACCCACCGATTTCTGGGGCGCCTCCACATTGATGTCCAATGTCCTGCCGCTGCACAAGTAGAATTCAGCCTCGGAAAGATTCAGGTGCGTCACGCTCACTTCAGGATCTTTTTCAACAACCGCGAGGATGTAGTATTGGGCGGGAAAGACTTTTTCGACCTTGTTCTTGTCTTTAGCCATATTCCATCTACACGTTTTATTGAGCCTCCAGTTTTCGCGATTGCTCGTACTTTTAATTTCAATCGTCACACCCCATGTCAGCTGCAAGTCAAAGACATCACCATGGGGTTGGTTGCTGTAAAAAGGTGCCAAGCTTTTAGCCAGCTGTCCTGGACGCGGAATTTGGTGTGTCAAGTCCAGCACCCGGCCCAACACTATGTCGTCGACGTGATCTATCAGGTGTCGAGCCAGAATGAATTCGATCATGACACCGCGAATGACGGGAGTCGTGATGTTCGAAAATGCCCAATCCCAAAACTCCCCAACATCATAAGCGAGACGTTGATTGTCAAAAGAAAATTTCAGGTCGCTCGTTACTTTGGGGGACATGGCACACCCATATTTGGAAGGGGCCGCATTGTAGCCATGGGTACATGGCCAATCCAATCTGCGCGGAATGTTTAGACTGCTGGGAGTCGGCCTGCAACCTCCAGTGCGGTGTATTTCTGTGGATGCAATGTCGGAGCTGCAATTACAGGAAATTCGGGTGACCGGCCTGGAACAATTACTGTACCGGCTCCGGCCGCAGATCGAGAATGCAGCCCCCCGCGCGTGGCAAGAGTAGTGGAGTCATCTGGCCATCCCGTATGATGGCCACCCCCTTTTCGCTCGGTGCCGCTTCGCAATGTCAATCGCCCCGCTTGATCGGCTCATCTCTATATCATCAGGCCCTGACGATTACGCAGGCGCCCAGCGTCTAAGTGATCTGGCCGAGGCCCCCTATGTTGTATTGTTGGGCGCGCCTGGCATGGGCAAGACTGTGGCGTTCGAACATTTTGCGGAGCGAGCGGGTGCGTCGTGCATTTCTGCCTTTTGGTTTCGCCGCAAAGATCTTTCCGATGCCACGACGGTGTTTATCGATGCTCTCGATGAAGTCCCCATACAGAACGCCATTGAGATTGCAAAGTGCTTAGAAGAGCTACCGTCGATGCGATGGCGAGTGAGTTGTCGAGCGGAGGACTGGAACGAGGGTGGAAAGCTCAGCAGAGCGTTCGGTCAGGGGCTGGCAGCCCATGACGAGGCCCCCGTCGTGGCTCAGTTGCAACCTCTCAGTGAGGAGGAAGCAGTCGCAGTGCTCACAGCGTTTGGCTGCTCAGAGCCCATAACGCTCCTCTCCACACTGCAGACGCTGCAATCGACGCCTTTCGTGCTATCCCCACTGGGGCTGAAGTTTCTCGTGAGTGTGAAGCCCGAACGGTTGCCGTCCCTCACCCGTTTCGAGCTGTACCAGTCCGGTGCACGCCATTTCGCTACGGAGCACAACCCCTCCAAGGCAGAAGACCGGCAAGGCGGCGAACCTGCGCCTGATGTCGTCCTAGACCACGCCGGCCGTGTCTTTCTGACCCTGCTCCTGGCTGGAAAGCATGGCTTGCAGCGATCTGGTCCCATCGCAGACACCATGCTGTCGGTGCATGATGCGGGGCTTGAACCGGCCGCTCGCGAGACTGTCTTGGACACCGCGCTGTTCATGAAGAAGGGCGAGGACTTCCTGCCTTTTCATCGCAGCATCCAGGAATTTCTGGCCGCGCGCTACCTGGCCCGCTTAGTGACAGGCGCCCTCGGGGGTGCAAGACTGCATATCGAACGCGCGGTTGCTCTGTTGGTGTCGGTCGATGGGTTGCCATCTGAAGGTCTGAAGGCGCTGTACGCCTGGTTCACCTGTCACCTGGTCAACGAGGGCGCACTACACCACGCCCAACGGCTGGTCCAGCGCGACCCGGAAACGCTGTTACTGCATGGCGATGCGTCCACGCTTCCCGTTGCGTCGCGCGTCACCGTACTGCAGGAGGTTGGTGCTCGCGATCCGTTTTTTCGCTGGACTCCGGAGCAGTGGGGACCGGCGCGGATCTGCTCCGTGGGACTTGTCTCCCCGGACCTTGTGCCGCTGGTGATTGAGCTGCTGCAAACAGAGGCGTCCACGCACCGACTCAGCATGTTGCTGGAGGCGTTGTCGACCGGGCCGGCGCTGGCTTCCACCGCTGACGCCTGCTGGAGCGTCGCGTTACGCCAGAGTGACGTGCAATGGTGCCGCGCGCAGGCCATTGATGCCTGGTTACATAATGCAGTGCCCCCTGCGGATGACATTTGGGGGCGGATCGACGAGCTCTGTACCCCAGGGGAAGCGTCGCGCGGTCACTTGCGTAGCATCGCACAACTTTTTTGCGCGATCCCTGCGCAACAGTTGTTGGTCGGCGACGTGGAGCGGGTTCTGGCTAGCCTGCAAAGAGCCAATGATGCACTTCTTCCGCGGGCTGCGCCGGAAGATGGACGCATGGAGAGCACTTACGCGATTAGGGACATTGCCTGGCATGTGGCAGCAGATTTTTGGCGCCCCCTGATTTTGAATGCACCGAAGCGTTGGCGGCTACAGGCTGGCGTGGGTGCCCTGGAGCACAAGTTCGCTTCGGTGCTGTGCATTGCTGCCTTGTCAGGCGACGGTGTAACCGCGGAAGAGTTCGCGCACATGATGGTCGCGACCGGTGTGATCACCGGGGCCGAGTCAACCTGCAAGAAGGCTGCCGGAGAATGGTTGATCGCTCGGTCCACCTCCGAGAAGGTGTTGCACGCGTTGCTTTTGATTTCGGACCAGGATGTAGCGGATAGCGGGTCGCTTGCCCACGGACTGCTCGCGCTTGGCTTGAAGCCTAGCGAGACGCTAGTGCGCCTGATACTGAACTCTGAGCCACTGATATCCAACGTCGGTTCAGCATACGTCGGCAGACAGGTCGGTATCTGGGCACTGGAACGAGGGGAGCCCGTACCGGCCTGGCTGATCCCGGTACTCCAGGAGAGCCCGGGTGATGCTGCTAACGCCGCCCTGCAATACATACGGCTACAGGTCGAAGAAGAGTCGGAGCGGCAAGCGCACCAACAGGAAAGCATCGAGCAGTGGCTGGTCCGTCAAATAGCCGAATGGCAGCTGCAGTTACCCTCAGTGGTAGCAGGCAAGGTCGACGGTGCCTTCTACTGGGGGGCAGAAGTCTATTGCGGTAGTCGCCCGATCACGAGTCGTCATGTAAGCGGGATAGAAGCGCTGCTGGAAGTGTTCGGTGAGCCGCTAGCTCAGTCCATCCTTGAAGGGCTCGCCCGTGTGTGGTCGAAAGGTGAGCATGAAGATGACCGCGGGGCTAGAGGGGCCATCACAGCTGCGTCTGCTTCCATTCACCTGGGTGGCGGGCGGGATTTCTCTGCGGAACCTGCGGGACGAATTCTCCAGGTCCTTTTCGCCACAGTGTCGATGCGGGATGCCTATCTCAAGGAACGCTTAGAGGCCTGCTGCATTGATCAACTCAATCGATCGTTCATAGACGATCCTGCTTACTTTAGTCAGCTCGCTCATAAGCGGGACGCCAGTTGGAATGCACTTTTGTACAAGCTGGGAGAGCATCCAGCGCCGTCCAAGTTACATGCGTGGGCCGTGCAGGTGGCATTGGAGCAACCTGATGCGCTGAGTGGAAGTCTTCTAGACAGCGTGCTTCGGCTGGCTGAACTTAATGTTGATGCACCAGCACTGACACCACTGTTGGCTGATGTGTTGTCCCATTGGTCGAACCAGGGCGACGGTACTGATGCTTTGATCACTGGCAGCGATCGGCGCTGCGCTGACCGCCTGCGCTGGGCATACTTTGCCGTCTGCCTGCAGTCGGATGTGTTCAGCAATGACTTCGTACATGCCCTGGATGAGGCGGAGGACGCTGCCATTCACCGGGTGATCTTCGACGGATACCCCAACTGTAGTTATTGGCGGACGCCGACGTCCACGCTGGCCGTCAGCCGCCTCCTGTTGAAGTTCCTGTTCCAGCGCACCCCTTTGATGCAGGGGCACTTTGAGCGAGTGTGGCCGGACACCGTGAAAGTATTGAAAGCCGTTTCGTTGTCGGATGAACCAGGCGTCGAGACGACCCTTTTGGAATTGCTCACGGACGCTAAAGGTACACGCTGGGTTGATACCATCAGGCACGAGCTTGAACTCTACAGGCGAGATGTCCGATCGCAAACACAGAAGCTACTCTCCCCGAGAGATCTGGCAAAGGTGCTCAGCGGCAGAGGCCCTATCAATGCGCAGGACCTGAAGGCCTTGGTGCTGTTGATCCTTGAGGAAGTCGCTGCCGAGTTGCAGCCTTCTCCACACAACCTGTGGAGGCTTTTTTGGGACAACAACAAGCCCAAGGTCGAGAACGATTGCCGAGACGTGCTGGCCGGCAAGCTCAGAGACAAACTTGGCTTTTTTGGTAGCTTCGAGGTGTCCCCTGAAGCGGCGTCATCCGGAGGAACGCGGGCGGACCTGCTTGTTACTCACGGCCCATTTACCGTGCCGGTCGAAGCGAAACGGACGAGTCATACACATCTCTGGTATGGGCATATCGGTCAGCTTCAGACCTACACACTGGCGAACAGTACCGAAGGTCAAGGCATTTATGTGATCTTCTGGTTCGGTAATGCGCTTGGTGTGACGCCGCCTCCAGCAGGCATAAAACCCGAAAAACCTGAAGCGTTGAAGGCGGCACTGGAAGATCTGCTGCCAGCCGCACTAGCTGCTACAACGTCAGTGGTGGTACTGGATGTCTCCAATGCCGCGCAGGCAGCGAAAGTGCGAAAGGACAGCGAGTTCAATAAGGCGAAAGCAGCCAAGCCACGGGCACCAAAAAAACTCAAAAAATTGATAGCTGTGGCAGAAGAACTCCCTCCAAGGAAGTGAAGGCAACGACACCTAAGAGCTGCCCATCTCGCTGACACCACTTATGACCTAAGGAGCAACAATGTTCGTAGGACCTGACCAGTACACCACGACCCTAGAATGCATGGTCGCTGATGAGCCAGCACTCGATGTGGCCGTTGCATTTTGGGGGCAGGGTGCCGATAGCCGTATCCACCCCAACGAGAGCAAACCAATCCGAGTCATCTGTAATTTACGCAGTGGAGGGTCAAACCCCTGGGCCATCCAGAGCCTGCTCACGCGAGCCGAGACCAATCCACATGTTCAAGTCCGGCAGTGTGATCGACTTCATGCAAAGGTCCTGATCGGTGCCACCCAAGCCCTGATAGGGTCTGCAAACATCTCGGCAAACGGACTGGGGCTGGAGGGCAGCGAGTCGGCGCACTGGCTTGAAGCTGGTTTCCACACCAACAATCTAGCTGAAATAGCTTCTTCTCAGCGTTGGTTTGACCAGCTTTGGAGCTCTATGGATACACGAGATATCACCGTCGAAGACATGGCTGATGCAATCGAAGCCTACAAGCGTAATCAAAGTAGTCGGCCTGATTACAGCCCTCCCGGGCCCTTCAGCTTCAACAAGTATCAGCCTGAACAGCTTCAAGGGCGAGACGCCTACGCGCTCATTTACGTCAGCAGACCAAGTGAAGAGGCAGAGGCAGCAACTCTTGGGCATTTGAAAGCAGAGGCAATCGCGGCTGGAGCTGATGAAGTCAAAGGGAAGGGGACCAGTCGGTGGACGTTTGAATGCTGGCCAGAATCCTTAGATACCTCTGAAAAGAATGAGTATTTGTGTCTACTCTGGAAAGCGAAGACTGGCTCCGTGACTGTCGATGGTCCGTGCAAGATGACGTCAACTCAGCTGGAGTTCCAGTACTCAGGCGAGCGCCATTGGGGCTGGGTTGACTTGGCCAGGCCGACTAACTCTTTGCTCGGGCGTCGCCTCAACAAAACTGATTGCAGGGCACTGACAAAAGAGTTAAAACCAAAAATGCAGGAGATTTGGGAGCGGGCTGAAGTCCTCGACGAGGGTTCAAGGCGAATCCAGCTTGGCGCACTATCAGAAATCCTGAGAGCCGGCGCTTGATGTAATCACTGCGCGATAATTTAGTATCCGAAATCAATCAACTGCATCCGAAGAGCCCTCGGACGCAAATCGTACTTGAGCCACCGCGATCTGTGCGGGAGGTTGCGCCTCAGGTCTCAGTGAACTCCGGCAACAGAGTCACCGTATGATGTCTTTGCACAAGGATGCGAAGTGATTATTCAAAAATCTGTAACCATAGACAACATTGAAGAACTGCTGACAGCAGAGTCAATGCATGATTTTGTACGCGTTCCGCTCAACACCAACTATGGCGGGATATTCGGCATAGAAGCGGCTTTAGCACAGCTCATGATCACTTGGGCGAAAGGAGAGGGTGAAAAGCTTTTACACCTGTATTGTGATAAAGATGATTGGGCATCTCATGTTGCCGCGCTGGGCCGATCTAGCGCTGGCCTCGCGGCTTTGGTGATGTGCACTAAAGTCGATACCACCAATCATGTCGAAATCGAGAAAAGCGAAGCTTTATTAAAACTGCTTCCAATGATTCAGGCGATGTACGACGGTGCCCTAAAGGAAACGAGCAACGCAAGGGGCGCACGGCCCACTGTCATCAATCTTTTTAGTATCAGCAATGCACGAAGGGAGTATCTCAAACCGTTCTACGCTGGAGGTCTGCCTCCCAAGGTACATCCAAGTGACTCATTTGAAGGCATAATTGATAGGGCCTCGACTCTAATGCAGACCAGAGCGGACAGGCGTGCATTGATGAAGCACGGCTTGGCCTCATTGGGGAATGTGATCTATGAACTCATATTAAATGCCGACCAGCATGCAACTACAGACCTTCATGGTGCTAAATATAAAAAGGGATTGCGCGGCCTGACTATAAAATCGATCAAGGTTCAGAGAAGTCAGCTCAAGGATAAATTCTCCGGATTGGCTGCGACGTTTGAGCGGTTTATAGCTAACAATATGACTCAAGGGGATACGCTCGATCTTTTAGAGGTTTCTGTCATAGATAGCGGCCCTGGTATGGCGCGCAGATGGTTATCGCATAAACACGGGCGCATTATTGAAGATTTATCAGCTATCACCATCGAGGAAGAGCTGGAAGCAACTATGGAATGCTTTGAGAAACATGTGACATCGAAAGATGATGAGGCTTCTGGTATGGGACTTCACCGAGCCACAAAAGCCATGAACGATCTCAAGGCATTCGTAAGACTCCGCACAGGTAGGTTGTCTCTTCAGCAGACTTTCAGCGGAAAGCCTCAAACCGCAAAATTTTCCCCTAAGCCATGGAAAGCAGACGGGACGCTGTCAGCGGTGGAAGGAACTGTCTTCACTATATGCATCCCGGTGAACTAAATGACAGATCTCCTTGACTTTGAGTTTTGCCTCAATGAAGGTTCGCCTAGCGCTACCAATATTGTGGTGTTTTTTAATGGGCCTGATCAGATAACACCTGAACAAATCACCCACGCACTACAAATACGGCTCCAGGAATACGTGCTTCCTGATCACGTTTTATTTTTGACTCCTGATGTATATCGAGGTCAGATCAAAGATGAACTCAAGAAAGACAACTCGGACATCTCTATAGCCCTGCAGCGAAAGGGTCGGTCATCTAACGTCAAATATGGATTCGGATTTTTCAGTCATGATGGGCGACTCTCCAACTACGAAATATATGATGGTGCGGATAAAGACCTCAGCAAGAGTATAGTTAACTCTTTCGATGGCATTTTGAGCGCAGGCCTCAAGCACTTGGCAAAGAAATACAATGTGTTAGAGAGGGCGCCATCTGGGTTCTTATTTTCAAAGCCATCGTCTCGCGCGGCCAACTATTTCATAAGGGCAGAATCCCTGTTGGCAGAGGCTGCCAACTCTCATTTCATCGCACTTGCGTGTCTGAAACATGTAGCTCCTGCGGAGCTATCCACTGCGCCCAAAGTCATATATTTGGACACGATTGCATTCCTCCCTGTCGCCTTGTCGATAAAGCTATTTCTGAACACCTTCGGCAAAAATAGCCCTCTTTCCATTAGGTCATTCAAGTCGTATGAGGGCGTCGCTGGATGCGCCCCATCGGGCAGCGTAGCACTCTGCCTGATATCGGCATCTACCAACTGCGGGCTTGCCCAGAAATGGTACGAGGAGAATGGTTTTGATGCCTCAAAAATCATTACCATCCTGTCATTTCAGAAAGTATCGCCTTACTGCTCGATCGTGCTGCCGTTAGGAAAACCCCATGATTTCAGTACCAGCACTGGTTCAGATTCCCGGCCATTAATTAGAATCCAAGGGGAGCGTTTCGTCGCTCAGCATTCCGAAACACAACTCCTTAACATTTCTGTAAAACATGCTCACGCGACGTTGCAAGAAAAATTTGAAAAGTACGTCGGTAAAGGATTTTTTGGTTGCTATGGCCAAGGGCAAACTGTTAACCGAAGAACAGTTTGGATAGATAGATCAAAGTTGGCTGCGGACGAGCAATTTCAAAAATGGCTCAGCGATTGCGTTATTGAAGAGGTTTCATTATCGACGAACACCATTATCTATGACGATGACGCAGCTAGCTTGGCAATGGCAACGCTCGCCAAGTCATTGCTGGAAGGGTATGGACTCACGATTGCACATTTTCTAACCTTTAATGAGTTGGAAGATTTGGAGAAGTTCGTCGGCGGAGCACTTGTCTTGACAGCTGCCGCGGAGAGAGGATCTCGACTGCTGAGCGTGAGCCGACGCTTAAGAAGCAATCAGGAAAGTGGGACGCGAGTTTACCTTATTGGGGCACTTCTGGGTCGAACATATGACCAGATGGCAGAGCTTTCTTCCAATCTGACCCAGCCGCCTAGCGGCGCTAAGCGTTATTCGGTCAAGAGCTATTTCGAATTTCCAGTTTCCAATCCCATCTGTAATAGTCATTGGGAAGATGAAGACAATCTATTGTCGAGAATTATTAGTCAAAGTTCCAGGCCGCCGGCTTTCGTGATTGAGCGGGCCAAAGAGTTGAAGATTCCGGCTGACTCAAGCCTCACCCAATTCGCATTCTGGCGCTCCAGTCACACGGGCAAGCCAATGACTATCACCAAGGGGTTTGCATTTGTAGACGATAAGACTGATGTGAAATCCAGTACCAGTGTCGAAATATTCTTGACAATTAATTGGGTACTGCAGAATGCCAGGCAATCCGCTAAAGTTGAGGAGGGTAAAAAATTGGCCTCCATAGAGCTTCAACAGGTTTTGCTATCTCCGGAGGTTTTCTCACGATACGACGATGGGGTAATCCAAGCCGCGTTTCTTCGGGCCGCTCATCCGGCAGAATTGGATTACAGAGAGCACGAAGGCTACAGCTTAGCGATGGCTGACATTATCAGACGGATCGTTCGGGGGTACGGGTACTCACGCGGAGAGGCAGCACTCGAATTCATTGTCGCGCTGTGCATTGGTAAGATCGCCCTCCATTCGACTGTAGCAGGTAAACTCAACGAGTTCATTTGCAGTCAAATGGAATCGCATCTAGAGGGAATACACACCTTATTCGCCAAGGATTCAGAAGCGCTTTAGTTGATTTAGGAGCCCTTTGCAGTGTGTGAATCTCCTCGCCGCTGCAAAGCCTATTTTTGCTCAAAGCCATAGCATATCGACCCAGCATCTCCGTCACGATTTACTTCCACTCAAAACTGAGTTGCCATGCACCGATCTCGACATGAGGCTGGTCAACGCTCTTCAAGCGAGAGGTTTTGTCCAGACTGTAACGGAGAGCGCCTTCTGTTTGCACCCGGACTTTCGGGACGTGCTGTTCTCCATCACCAAGACGTTGCTCAACGTAGGCCCTCAATCAAAGGGCTAATCATCTGTTTGATGGAAGGAATCGAGGTGCCGATCTGATGCGACCCGATTTCGTCTCCCTGCTTTCGAATGTGTATAGAAATGCTACGGTCATCTTCAACCTTGGCAAAGGCTACCAATCCGTTCTCTAAAGGATGAATTCGCACATCTTCTTCTCCTCCGGGATAATTAACTGCCAGTTGAAAATCGCTTAGAACTGCTATCACTTTTACTGCTGTATGCACCCATGAACCATGCTGGCCCGTCATGTATGAACTGCCGCTCACCAGAACAACCGCCATCATCAGCGAACCAAACGAATGTAGCATTGCAGTTGCGGTGGGTCTGGGGATTTTCTTTTTTAGGCCCACCACTTCCAATACGGGGGCGAGCATATGTATCGAATTAAGTGTCATCGTATGGATAAATCCGACTATGACCATCACGAGCGCAAAGAAAAGAAGCGCTATGGACGCAACGGTCATCAGCGCCGGGATGTAAAAGGCGACGATAAGAAAACCGACTGTTACGTCAAAGCTTTGTGGCGGTAAACCTAACGACTCGGAAACAAGCGACCGAGCCATCACCGTGGCGATCAGAAGGACTACAAAATGAAGAAGGGCCACCGCGGTTTTCCCCAGCGTACTTTCCCATACAGCGCTGATCCATTGAACCGCTGGCATACACCACGAAATGAAACCTCCTACAACTCCGACTGATCCAATTATTACGGCAATATCCATCGAAAGGGCGCCGAGCCAGTGTGACAGTATCATTCCGAGTAAGAAGGTCGTCATGGAAAAAATATAAAAAAGGTTAGACGCGGATATTTCCTTGTATTTGTGTTGAATCCAGTCCTGCATGATACCGGTTACTCGCTCTTGGAAATCCGCACAAATGTTGATAGTTGAGGGCGTGCGTGGCTCGCCTCGGGAACAATTGCTTCTGCCTGAATGAATAATCGCCCCTAGTTTGGTAGACACCTCTCTACCTTAGAGTGAGGTCAATCAGGAGGTGCCATGAGCACCCCGCGTCACACCGAAGAATTCAAAATCCAAGCGGGCAATCAAGCGTCCGACAATTGAGTAAGCTGTTGGCAGATCAGGGGGGGGAACGCCAGGAAAAACCGGTATGTCAAAGTCGTTTCCGTTAGGTCAATGTAGGTGATGATGGTAGAGATCATGAGCCAGAGGCTGAGGTGTTTCTATTTTCTGCCTGCATGAGCTTGCGGATGCACTTCTGGTAATTCTGCAATTGCTTGGAATAATCCGGTTCTTCAGGGTAGTGCTTCTCTTTGACGCCGAACACCAGCCCCCAGTCAAAGTGAGGATCCAAGCCGTCGTGGCACGTTCCACATAACGTCACGAGATTTTCTTGCTCGGTGATTCCACCGTTTCCCCAAGGGACGATGTGGTGAACATGAAGCTCAAGGTCAACATAGTTGGCGGGCGAGCGACCGCAAATGAAGCAGCGTCGGCCATCACGGTCGAGTACCTTCATCCGCAATTTCTTGGATGGTGCGTGTTGGCATTGAGACGCAGAGAGCGCTGAAATGTCGACAAATCCAAATGCACCTGAAGCTGTTGCAGTCTCGCGCGGTCCAATTTCTGAGGAAAGCCGAGCTTGAGCCACATCTTCAACGATTACAGCATTCCCTCCGAAGGCATACCAGAATTTGAGCTCCTCTTCGGAATTGATAAGTAAGCAAGTTTGCCCCATGGAGTGAAGGATTGACCGGCATTTAGGGCCATCTAAAAGCGACGCTTCTCTGATTTCACGCCGTGGTTTTGACTCAGTAAACCCAA
Organism: Pseudomonas sp. GW821-FHT01E10; assembly: GCF_059422365.1. Classification (NCBI taxonomy): domain Bacteria; kingdom Pseudomonadati; phylum Pseudomonadota; class Gammaproteobacteria; order Pseudomonadales; family Pseudomonadaceae; genus Pseudomonas; species Pseudomonas sp. GW821-FHT01E10. The sequence goes on along the minus strand of NZ_JBWKWT010000009.1, from coordinate 718 downwards.
CCCATTCAGTATGAGTGCTTTTGAGTAGCAGGCCGTCATCGGTCGCAAGACGTGTGAGCCGGTAATAGGCCTTGTCCGGAATCCCAGGCTGACGCGAGAGGCGTTCGATTTCTGATTTAAGGGATTTTGAGGCAGGCATGTGTAGGGGCTTATCTTCAGGCTGTTTTCAAATTACAAATTTACCTCGTGACCATTACAGATTCCAGTTCCATGCTTGATTGTCTTTGCGCTTGTTAGGCCTAAGCATTCGCTCTGGAAGCGTTATGAGGAAGTCTGGAAACCGTGATGCGGGCCAATGGATGGATTCTGGCCGGCGGCTCACGCGATCACAACTTGAATATACTGCCGGTAGGGGCACACCACCGTTAGTCTGCTGCGCAGCTCCGGCGCCCCGAGGCTTACTACTTGATTGCCATGGATTACTTGGCCTGTTGACGCTGATGCGGGGTCGACCCAGTCGTCGAAATTTCACTGACCCACTCAGGCTCAACATAAATCAATGTCTGTGCTGGATTTTTGCATGTTTGGATATGGGTCAGTCTTGCGTCGGCAACTAGGCCAATCTGGAGTCGGCATCAACATTGGAAGGGGCAAAATGGGGTGCGCTACGGGGATATATAGGGATAATCAGGGGGTGATGGGTAAGCGTCCGGCAAAGGCATCCGGCCCGAAGTCGGAAAATGGCGCAGCAGCCGATACCTTCCTGTGACCATTGCCA
>NZ_JBWKWT010000008.1:86769-259462 GCF_059422365.1 Pseudomonas sp. GW821-FHT01E10 | reverse complement strand
GGCGCAGCGGACGGGACTCGAACCCGCGACCCCCGGCGTGACAGGCCGGTATTCTAACCGACTGAACTACCGCTGCGCTAAACACTTGAAACGAATGGTGGGTGATGACGGGATCGAACCGCCGACATTCTGCTTGTAAGGCAGACGCTCTCCCAGCTGAGCTAATCACCCTTCGCTTCGGTGTGGCGCGCATTCTACGGAGCGACCCAACCTCTGGCAAGCACTTTTTTAAATAATTTTCTCAGGCCTTCCAAAGGCTTAGAGAAGGGTTGGCCTATGACCCGGCGAAGACAATAATGCCCCCCTTTGTATAAAGGAGAGACTCACCCCATGTGGTTCAAAAACCTGCTTATCTATCGCCTGACCCAAGATCTGCCTTTTGATGCCGAGGCGTTGGAAACTGCACTGGCCACCAAACTGGCGCGTCCATGTGCAAGCCAGGAGTTGACCACCTACGGTTTCGTCGCGCCCTTCGGCAAAGGCGAAGATGCACCGCTGGTACACGTCAGCGGAGACTTCCTGCTGATCGCCGCCCGTAAAGAAGAACGCATTCTGCCGGGCAGCGTCGTGCGTGACGCAGTGAAGGAAAAGGTCGAAGAGATCGAAGCCGAACAAATGCGCAAGGTCTATAAAAAGGAACGCGATCAGATCAAGGATGAAATCATCCAGGCCTTCCTGCCCCGCGCCTTTATCCGTCGCTCGTCGACCTTCGCCGCCATTGCGCCGAAACAGGGCCTGATCCTGGTGAACTCGGCCAGCCCGAAACGTGCCGAAGACCTGCTGTCCACCCTGCGTGAAGTGATCGGCTCGCTGCCGGTACGTCCGCTGACGGTGAAGATGTCGCCGACCGCAACCATGACCGAGTGGGTTACCACTCAGAAAGCCGCAGACGATTTCTTTGTGCTGGACGAGTGCGAACTGCGCGACACCCACGAAGACGGCGGCATCGTGCGTTGCAAGCGTCAGGACCTGACCAGCGAAGAAATCCAGCTGCACCTGAGCACCGGCAAAGTGGTCACTCAGCTGTCGCTGGCCTGGCAGGACAAACTGTCGTTCGTGCTCGACGACAAAATGGTGGTCAAGCGCCTGAAGTTCGAAGACCTGCTGCAAGATCAGGCGGAGCAGGACGGTGGCGACGAAGCACTGGGCCAACTGGACGCCAGCTTCACCCTGATGATGCTGACCTTCGGCGACTTCCTGCCGGCACTGGTTGAAGCGTTGGGCGGTGAAGAGACCCCACAGGGTATCTGATTGCCTTAGGGCGCCGGCCTTGATCGGCGGCGCCTGGTAAGAAAAGATCGCAGCCTTCAGCAGCTCCTACAGAGGATCGCATTTCAAATGTAGGAGCTGCCGAAGGCTGCGATCTTTTTGCAGGCAACCCAAGTTCCAAGCCCTACCCGCTTTTAAACACATAACAAGGATCAGGCCATGCGCGCACTCGCTGCATTGAGTCGTTTTGTCGGCAACACCTTCGCTTACTGGGTACTGATTTTCGCCATCGTGGCGTTTCTGCAGCCGGCCTGGTTCATCGGTTTGAAAGGCGCCATTGTGCCGCTGCTGGGGCTGGTGATGTTCGGCATGGGCCTGACCCTCAAGCTCGAAGACTTCGCCGAAGTCGCTCGCCATCCGTGGCGCGTGGCCCTGGGCGTGGTCGCCCACTTCGTGATCATGCCCGGCATGGCATGGTTACTCTGCCAGGTATTCCACCTGCCGCCAGAGATCGCCGTCGGGGTGATTCTGGTCGGCTGTTGCCCGAGCGGCACCTCGTCGAACGTGATGACCTGGCTGGCTCGCGGCGACCTGGCGTTGTCGGTGGCCATTGCCGCCGTCACCACCCTCCTCGCGCCATTGCTGACACCGGCGCTGATCTGGCTGCTGGCCTCGGCCTGGTTGCCGGTGTCGTTCATGGAGCTGTTCTGGTCGATCCTGCAAGTCGTGCTGTTGCCGATCGTACTTGGCGTGGTTGCCCAACGCGTACTCGGTGATCGGGTTCGTCACGCGGTAGAAGTGTTGCCGCTGGTATCGGTGGTGAACATCGTGATCATCGTCACGGCCGTGGTGGCCGCCAGCCAGGCGAAGATTGCCGAATCCGGTCTGCTGATCATGGCCGTGGTGATGCTGCACAACAGCTTCGGCTACTTGCTGGGTTACTTCACCGGGCGCCTGTTCAACCTGCCGCTGGCCCAGCGCAAATCCCTGGCACTGGAAGTCGGCATGCAGAACTCCGGTCTGGGTGCGGCACTGGCCAGTGCGCACTTCTCGCCGCTGGCGGCGGTGCCGAGCGCGCTGTTCAGCGTCTGGCACAACATTTCCGGGGCCCTGCTCTCGACGTATTTCCGTCGCATGAGCGAAAAAGAGGATCGGAAAATCGCTGCTCAGCAAGTGGCTGACTGATCCGAAAACTTGATCCTCGGGTTAATGATGGGCACTCTATCGCGCAACGCGGGGACGACCTCGCGGCTCGATCGAGTGCTTAATCCGGGGACGACCCCATCCATCGATGGAGGTCTTCCATGTCCTGGATCATTCTGTTTTTTGCCGGTCTGTTCGAAGTCGGCTGGGCCGTTGGCCTGAAATACACCGACGGCTTCAGCCGCCCTCTTCCCACCGCATTGACCGTTGCCGCCATGGCGATCAGCCTTGGCCTGCTGGGCCTTGCCATGAAGGAATTGCCGCTGGGCACGGCCTATGCGATCTGGACCGGCGTGGGTGCAGTGGGCACGGTGATCGCCGGGATCATTCTGTTTGGTGAATCCATGGCACTGTTTCGGCTGGCCAGTGTGGCACTGATCATTACCGGGTTGGTTGGGCTCAAGGTCAGCGCTTAGGCCACTGACGTCATCGCGGGCAAGCCCGCGATGACGCCCGCAAAGTCACCAACTATCTGACGGCCCCACGCAAATCCCCCACCAACGCCTGCAACTTAGCTGGCTCCGCCACTTCAACCGCCACCGCCGGCCCTGCCACCAAGGTCACCCGCGACCACAACCGACGGAACAAGCCCTTGTTCGGATCGCGGCTGAAGAAACTCCCCCACAACCCTTGCAACGCCAGCGGAATCACCGGCACCGGCGTTTCTTCGAGAATCCGCGTCAGCCCGCCCTTGAACTCGTTGATCTCGCCATCAGCGGTCAACTTGCCTTCAGGGAAAATACACACCAGCTCGCCATCCTTCAGATACTGGGCAATGCGGGTGAAGGCTTTTTCGTAGATTTGAATGTCTTCCTGGCGCCCGGCAATCGGAATTGCCCCGGCCGTGCGGAAGATGAAGTTCAGCACCGGCAGGTTGTAGATTTTGTAATACATCACAAAGCGAATCGGCCGACGCACGGCCCCACCGATCAGCAACGCATCGACGAACGACACATGGTTGCAAACCAGCAGCGCAGCACCCTCATCGGGAATCAGCTCGAGGTTGCGATGCTCGACGCGGTACATGGAATGGCCGAGCAGCCAGATCATGAAACGCATGCTGAACTCGGGGACAATTTTGAAGATGTACGCGTTGACGCCGATGTTCAGCAGCGACACCACCAGGAACAGCTGCGGGATCGACAGCTTGGCGATGCTCAGCAAGACGATCGACACAATCGCCGACACCACCATGAACAGGGCGTTGAGAATGTTGTTGGCGGCAATCACTCGGGCCCGTTCGTTCTCGACGGTGCGGGACTGGATCAGCGCATACAGCGGCACGATGTAGAAACCGCCGAAGACTCCCAGCCCGAGGATGTCGATCAACACCAGCCAGGTGTGACCGAAGCCAAGGATTTCGATCCAGCCATGGCCGGTAACGCTGTCCGGAATTCCACCGGAATGCCACCACAGCAACAGGCCAAATACGGTCAGGCCGAATGAGCCGAACGGCACCAGACCGATCTCGACTTTGCGCCCGGAGAGTTTCTCGCAAAGCATCGAACCCAGTGCAATACCGACCGAGAACACGGTAAGAATCAGCGTCACCACGGTCTCGTCGCCGTGCATCCATTCCTTGGCATACGCCGGGATTTGCGTCAGATAAATCGCCCCGACAAACCAGAACCATGAGTTGCCGACGATCGAACGCGAGACCGCAGGGGTTTGCCCCAGGCCCAGCTTCAACGTGGCCCAGGACTGGCTGAAGATATTCCAGTTCAGGCGCATTTGCGGCGATGCCGCCGCAGCTCGGGGAATGCTGCGGCTGGCCAGATAACCGAGCACCGCAATGCCGATGATTGCCGTGGACACCACCGGCGCGTAGTTGCTGGCGGACATCATGATGCCGGCGCCAATCGTCCCGGCGAGAATTGCCAGGAAGGTGCCCATTTCCACCAACCCGTTGCCACCCACCAGCTCTTCTTCGCGCAAGGCCTGCGGCAGGATCGAGTACTTCACCGGCCCGAACAGCGCCGAGTGGGTGCCCATGGCAAACAGCGCCAACAGCATCAGCGACAGGTGATCGAACATGAAACCGACCGCGCCCACCGTCATGATGACGATTTCCCCGAGCTTGATCAGACGGATCAGCGCGTCCTTGGCGAACTTCTCCCCGAACTGCCCGGCCAGCGCCGAGAACAGGAAGAACGGCAGGATAAACAGCAGCGCACACAGGTTGACCCAGATCGAACGGTCACCCTCGATGGTCAGCTTGTACAGAATGGCGAGGATCAGCGACTGCTTGAAGATGTTGTCGTTAAAGGCCCCAAGGGACTGCGTGACAAAAAAAGGCAGGAAGCGCCGAGTGCGAAGCAAGGTGAACTGCGAGGGGTGACTCATCTTCCATGTGTCCCTGATTTTTTTGGTAGAGGGTGGCGTGGATACTGTTATTGGAATGTCGAACGTCGATCCAGGCCACACACATTACCTAATCTTTGCCGGTTATTTCTTTAATCCTGCGATGCACGGTGAGACAAACAGTTCGCCCTTCCACGCGCCCTGCACCGTGCGTTTGGCGACAATCAGCCACATCACCGCCAGCATGGCCACCAACACGCAACCAAAGACACTGAAAAACGTCAGGTTCAAGGTGCTGGCCAGTTTCAGCGTAGTCAGGGAATAGACACCCAGCGGGAACGTGAAACCCCACCAGCCGAGATTGAACGGGATACCGGCGCGCAAGTAACGCACGGTGATCAGCAGTGCTATCAGCATCCACCAAAGCCCGAAGCCCCACAGCGTGATCCCGGCCACCAGCCCAAGGCCCTCAGCTATTTCACCGATCCCCGGCAGACTGTTGGCGGCAAAGATCGCCGGTGCGTCGGCGCCCATCAACAACATGCCCAGCGCACCCGTGCCAATCGGCCCAAGCGCCAGCCAGCTCGAGGCGGCCATGTTTTCGTGGGGCAATTTATGCAACGCCATGCGCAGCAACAGGATGGTCAGAATGCTGAACGCCACTGGCAGGGAAAAAGCCCAAAGCACGTAGCTGGTCACCAGCACCACTAACTGCGAATGAGCATCGGCGAGGTGCGGCGCCAGCAAGCCACCACTGGCAGCCGCCACTTCCGCCGCCACCACCGGCAACAGCCAGACAGCGGTCATCTGGTCGATGCTGTGCTCCTGACGGGTGAACATCATGTAGGGAATCAGTACGCCGCAGGCCAGCGACATCGCCACGTCCAGCCACCACAGCACTTCGGCGACATGAATCACACCGTCGCCCCAACGCGGCAGGCCGAACAGCAGAAAGCCATTGATGATGGTCGCCAGGCCCATGGGAATGGTGCCGAAAAACATCGAAACCGTGGAGTGGCCGAAAATCCGCCGCGCTTCGTCGAAGAACATGACCCAACGCGCGGCATACATGGCCGTGAACAACACAAACAGGCCAATATTTAATAGCCACAAGCCTTCGGCCAACGCATGCAGACCGGGAGTCGACACCGGCAGTTGCGCAAGCGCAAGCGCCAATACACCAGTGCCCATGGTCGCCGCGAACCAGTTCGGGGTGAATTGGCGGATGGCTTCTCTTGGGTGCTGCAGATGACTGAACGGCTTGATACCGGGTTTAACGCTACGGGTGCAGGTCATGGCGAACTCCTGTCCTCTAATGAGGTAGGCGCTCATGATAGATCCGAATAGAATATCGATATAACGGGTAATATCTCTAACTGTTATCTGTTTTGCAGATATAGCATCAGACGCTGCCTTCAGTCTCGATCACCAATATCCTCGCCACGCCCTGCGGATGAGCCACATGTTCGGTGCCCACCGAGGCATAAAAAATATCGCCGACCTCCAGCAGGGTTTCCTTTTCGAGGCCTGCTTCGCGATAACGCATCTGCACCTGACCGTCGAGCACCACGAACACTTCCTGGCCATCGTTGACGTGCCATTTATACGGCTGATCGGTCCAGTGCAAACGGGTGGTGATACCGTTCATGTTGGCGATGTCCAGCGCCGCCCAGGCGCGGTCACCGGTGAAGGATTTGCTGCGGATGATCTTCATGGGTCGGTCCGTCGAAATGAATGGCGGTGCCAAGGCTAACGGTCATCTGACATCGACGCCACAGACTTTGACAGACCGCTCACGAAGCAAGCCGATCAGCGCACCGAGCGACAGGATGATCAGTACCGCGCCGTAACCGTCGGTGGTCGCCACCAGCCCAAAGCTGCGGGTCAGATTACCGGCCAGCAACGACGGCAAGCAGAACGCCAGATAACTGAGCACATAAAACGCCGACATCAACCCGGCCCGCTCATGAGGCAAGGCCAGCGGCACGATGCTGCGCAAGGCGCCAAGGAAACCCGTACCGAATCCGCTGCCCGCCACCAGCGTGCCGAAGAAAAACAATGGCAGGCTGGCGCTGTGGACCGCCAGCAGAATCAGCGCAACGCCTGCGGGCAGCAAGCTCGCGCCCAGCAGCAAGACCTTGTCGGCCGGCCGATTGCGCAAGGTGTAGATCATCGAGGCACCGGTCACCGTCAACACGGCCACCGTCGCACCGCCAATCAGATTCGACGTCGACCCGGTGGCTGTCCGCACCAGAGACGGCGCCAGGGAGGCGAAAAAGCCGCCAAGCGCCCACACCGCGAGGTCAATCGGCAGCACCCGCCACAACATTCGCCGCGCCTGAATCGGCACATGCAGGGTCGGGCGCAGCGAGGCCCAGGCACCCGGTTGTCGACTGACGCTTTCCGGCAGACGCCAGACGTACAGCGCTTGCATCGCAAACAGCGCGAACAACACCCAATAGGTCAATTGCAGCGGCAGGGGCGCAAACTCGGCCAATAATCCGCAACCCATGGCCCCCAGCGCCATGCCCAGCAACGGCGCAACACTGTTGACCATCGGCCCTTGCTGGCGATCGGTGTCCAGCAACGCCGCACTCAAGACGGCGGTGGCCATTCCCGTCGCAAACCCCTGAAGTACTCGCGCACCGATCAACCAGGCGACGCTGTCGGCGTTGATGAACAGCAACATCGCCAGCATATTCAGCAACACAGCGGTAAAAATCACCGGTTTGCGCCCCAGATAATCCGACAGCGAACCGACCGTGAGCAGCGCCGCCAGCAAGCTGAGGGCGTAGACACCGAAAATCAGGGTCAGGGTCGCGGCTGAGAACTGCAGGTGCTCCTGATAGAGGTGATACAACGGGGTCGGCGCGGTGGAAGCGGCGAGAAAACTGAGTAAGGTGATCGCCAGAAACCACAGGCTGGAACGATTTGTCGCTGGAAGAGACATGAGCACACTCCGCAAAAGCTAATTTTTTGCTTTTGCGGAGTGTGCTACTGGTCAGCGCTTAAAGCAAATTCTTTGTGTTAAGGTCCGCCGCATGGCTATTAAAGAAGGTTTACGCCCTGGTGGCAGAAGTGCCAGGGTTCAAGAGTCGATTCATTCGGCTGTCCGCGCGCTCCTCGAAGAGCAGGACCGCGCCTGCGTGACTGTGCCGCAGATTGCTGCCCGGGCCGGGGTGACGCCGTCGACCATTTATCGGCGCTGGGGGGATTTGTCAGCACTGCTCGCTGATGTCGCCCTCGCCCGCATGCGCCCCGACAGTGAGCCGGCCAATACCGGCAGCTTACGCGGGGACGTGCGGGCTTGGGCCGAGCAGTATCTGGATGAAATGAGTTCCGAACCCGGGCGCAACATGATGCGCGACGTGCAATCCAGCGCCACGCCGGGCTATTGCGTGACGATCATTGGCGGGCAGTTGCAGACGATTCTGGATCGCTATCCCGATCAATCGCGGCCAAGTGTCGACCGGCTGATCAATATGGTGGTGGCACCGACGGTGTTTCGCATCCTGTTTGCGGCGCAGGCGCTGGAGGTTGAAGAGTTGCATCGGCTGATCGATATTGCGTTGAGTCAGTAACGCCGCGAAGAGACCCGAAAAGACACCAAAGATCCAACTGACTCCCAACCTGCGACACCCCGCCACGCCACGACCTTGGTCGACACTGACTAACTCAGGCGGTCATGCGAGACTGTCTGGATCGGGCGCAGTCCCGGATGTCTTTTGTCTGGAGTTCCCATGTCGCTGTCCACCGGGCTGATCGCCATTGTCGCCCTGGCCTATATGGCCATCCTGTTCGCCATCGCCTTTTACGGCGACCGTCGCAGCACGCCGCTGCCGCCACGGGTGCGTGCCTGGGTGTACAGCCTGTCGCTGGCGGTTTATTGCACCAGCTGGACGTTCTTTGGCGCCGTGGGCCAGGCAGCCGAACAACTCTGGGCCTTCCTGCCGATCTACCTCGGGCCGATCCTGCTGCTGGTGTGCGCGCCGTGGGTCCTGCAAAAAATGGTGATGATCAGCAAGCAGGAGAACATCACCTCCATCGCCGACTTCATCGCCGCCCGTTACGGTAAATCCCAGTCCCTGGCGGTAGTCGTCGCGCTGATCTGCCTGGTCGGCGTGCTGCCCTACATTGCCTTGCAACTCAAGGGCATCGTGCTGGGTGTAAACCTGTTGATCGGCGCCGGCGCCGACGCCATGGGCACGCGCGCGCAGGACACGGCGCTGATCGTCTCCCTGGTACTGGCGCTGTTCACCATCGTTTTCGGTACCCGCAACCTCGACGCCACGGAACACCACCGCGGCATGGTGCTGGCGATTGCCTTTGAATCGCTGGTCAAGCTGTTCGCTTTTCTCGCGGTCGGCGCGTTCGTGACCTACGGCCTGTACGACGGTTTCGACGACCTGTTCGACCAGGCCATGCTCGCCCCGCGCCTGGAAGAGTACTGGAAGGAAACCATCAACTGGCCGTCCATGGTAGTGCAGACCGGTGTGGCGATGATGGCGATCATCTGCCTGCCCCGGCAGTTCCACGTGACCGTGGTGGAAAACATCGACCCCCAGGATTTACGCCTGGCCAAGTGGGTGTTCCCGACGTATCTGGCGCTGGCCGCGCTTTTTGTGGTGCCGATTGCACTGGCCGGTCAGATGTTGCTACCCAGTTCGGTGCTGCCGGACTCATTCGTTATCAGCCTGCCTCTGGCCCAATCTCACCCTGCCCTGGCAATGCTGGCGTTTATCGGCGGCGCTTCGGCGGCGACCAGCATGGTGATTGTCGCCAGCGTGGCGCTGTCGACCATGCTCTCCAACGACATGCTGCTGCCATGGTTGCTGCGGCGCAACAACGCCGAACGGCCATTCGAAGTGTTCCGCCAGTGGATGCTTTCGGTGCGCCGGGTGAGCATTGTGGTCATTCTGCTGCTGGCCTACGTCAGCTATCGCCTGCTGGGCTCGACCGCGAGCCTGGCGACCATCGGCCAGATTGCCTTCGCCGCCGTGACCCAACTGGCCCCGGCCATGCTCGGCGCGCTGTACTGGAAACAGGCTAACCGCCGTGGCGTGTTCGCCGGTCTGGCCACCGGGACATTCCTCTGGTTCTACACCCTGGTGTTGCCGGTTGCCGCCAACAGCCTCGGCTTGCCCTTGAGCAGTTTTCCGGGCCTGGCCTGGCTGCAAAGCAATCCGCTGAACCTGCCGATCACGCCGCTGACTCAGGGCGTGGTGTTGTCCCTGGCGGGTAACTTCACCTTGTTCGCCTGGGTCTCGGTGCTGTCACGCACACGGGTTTCGGAGCACTGGCAGGCCGGTCGTTTCATCGGCCAGGAAATCAGCCCCCGCCCCAGCGCCCGCTCGATGCTGGCGGTACAGATCGACGATTTGCTGCAACTGGCTGCCCGGTTTGTCGGCGAAGAACGGGCCCGTCAGAGCTTCATCCGTTTCGCCTACCGCCAGGGCAAAGGCTTCAACCCGAACCAGAACGCCGACGGTGAATGGATCGCCCATACCGAACGCTTGCTGGCGGGTGTACTCGGCGCCTCTTCGACTCGGGCGGTGGTAAAAGCCGCCATCGAAGGTCGGGAAATGCAACTGGAGGACGTCGTACGGATCGCCGACGAAACCTCGGAAGTGCTGCAATTCAACCGCGCCCTGCTGCAAGGCGCCATCGAGAACATCACCCAGGGCATCAGCGTGATCGACCAGTCGCTGAAACTGGTGGCCTGGAACCGGCGCTACCTGGAGCTGTTCAACTACCCCGACGGTTTGATCAGCGTCGGCCGACCGATTGCCGACATCATTCGCTACAACGCCGAACGCGGCCTGTGTGGCCCCGGCGAAGCGGAAGTGCATGTCGCCCGTCGCTTGCACTGGATGCGTCAGGGCCGCGCCCATACCTCCGAGCGACTGTTCCCCAACGGCCGAGTGATCGAACTGATCGGCAACCCGATGCCCGGCGGCGGTTTCGTCATGAGTTTCACCGACATTACCGCGTTCCGCGAAGCCGAGCAGGCGCTGACCGAAGCCAATGAAGGCCTTGAGCGGCGGGTCGCCGAACGGACCCACGAACTGTCGCAACTCAACCTTGCCCTGACCGAAGCCAAGGGCACCGCCGAATCGGCCAACCAGTCGAAAACGCGTTTCCTGGCCGCCGTCAGCCATGACTTGATGCAACCGCTGAACGCCGCGCGGCTGTTCTCCGCCGCCCTCTCCCATCAGGAAGAGGGTTTGTCCAGCGAAGCGCAGAAGCTGGTTCATCACCTGGACAGCTCACTGCGTTCGGCCGAAGACCTGATCAGTGATCTGCTGGATATTTCCCGTCTGGAAAGCGGCAAGATCAACCCTGATCGCAGGCCCTTCGTGCTCAATGAGTTGTTTGACACGCTGGGAGCCGAGTTCAAGGCACTTGCTCAGGAACAGGGGCTGAAATTCCGCGTCCGGGGCAGCACGCTACGGGTCGACAGCGACATAAAACTGCTGCGACGGATCTTGCAGAACTTCCTGACCAATGCCTTCCGCTACGCCAGAGGCCCCGTGCTGCTCGGCGTTCGGCGGCGCAACGGCGAGCTGTGCCTGGAGGTCTGGGACCGTGGACCGGGTATTCCGAAAGACAAACAACAGGTGATTTTCGAAGAGTTCAAACGCCTCGACAGCCACCAGACCCGGGCCGAGAAAGGCCTGGGCCTGGGGCTGGCGATTGCCGATGGACTGTGCCGCGTGCTCGGTCACACTTTGCGCGTACGCTCCTGGCCGGGGCGCGGCAGTGTATTCAGTGTCAGCGTGCCGTTGGCTCGGGCACAAGCCGCGGTGCCGGCCAAGGTTGCCGAACTCAATGGCCATTTGCTCGGCGGCGCACAGGTGCTGTGCATTGATAACGAGGACAGCATCCTGATCGGCATGAACAGCCTGCTCACGCGCTGGGGTTGCCAGGTCTGGACCGCGCGCAACCGTGATGAATGCGCGACGCTGCTCAACGACGGGATGCGCCCGCAGTTGGCGCTGGTGGATTACCACCTGGACGATGGCGAGACCGGAACCGACTTGATGGCGTGGTTGCGCACGCAATTGGGCGAGCCGGTGCCGGGGGTGGTGATCAGCGCCGATGGACGGCCGGAGACCGTGGCCCAGGTGCATGCAGCGGGCCTGGATTACCTGGCCAAACCGGTGAAGCCGGCGGCGTTGCGGGCGTTGTTGAGTCGGCATTTGCCGTTGTAATAAATGCGTCTGGCTAGCCCAGAACCCGTGGCGAGGGAGCTTGCTCCCGCTAGACTGCGCAGCAGTCGCAAAACACGCAACGCGGATTGCTTTACGGGAAACGGGGGCTGCTGCGCAGCCCAACGGGAGCAAGCTCCCTCGCCACAGCAAGCCCCCTCGCCACAGATGCCATCGAAAAAGATGGCTTATTCGGGCAACTCGGCCAAGCCATCGACATCCGTCATGGCCCGCTCCAGCAGGTCCGCCGGCAAGCTCTTGCTGGCCCGCGCGCCAAGCAATTTGAGCTGTTCGCTGCGACTGACCAGGTTGCCACGGCCTTCTGTCAGCTTATTGCGGGCAGAGCTGTAGGCTTTGTCCAGTTGCTGCAAGCGATTGCCAACCTCATCCAGATCCTGAATGAACAACACGAACTTGTCGTACAGCCACCCGGCGCGCTCGGCGATTTCCCGAGCGTTCTGGCTCTGGCGCTCCTGCTTCCACAGGCTGTCGATGACCCGCAAAGTGGCCAGCAACGTGGTCGGGCTGACGATCACGATGTTGCGGTCGAAGGCCTCCTGAAACAACGTCGGCTCTGCCTGTAACGCCGCGGAAAACGCCGCTTCGATCGGGACGAAAAGCAGGACGAAATCCAGGCTGTGCAACCCGTCGAGCCGCTTGTAGTCCTTGCCGGCCAGGCCTTTGACATGATTGCGCAGGGACAGCACGTGCTGCTTGATGGCGATCTGGCCGATGCCGTCGTCTTCGGCGGCCACATATTGCTGATAAGCCGTGAGGCTGACCTTGGAATCGACCACGACCTGCTTGTCGCCAGGCAGGTAAATAATCACATCCGGCTGGAATCGCTCACCGTCCGGCCCCTTCAGATTGACCTGGGTCTGGTACTCGCGCCCCTTCTCCAGGCCCGCGTGTTCAAGCACCCGCTCAAGAATCAGTTCACCCCAGTTGCCTTGGGTTTTCTGCCCTTTCAAGGCGCGGGTGAGGTTGGTGGCTTCGTCGCTCAGGCGCAGGTTCAGTTGTTGCAGACGCTCCAGTTCCTTGGCCAGGGAAAAGCGTTCGCGGGCTTCGGCCTGATAACTTTCCTCGACGCGCTTTTCGAACGACTGGATGCGCTCCTTCAACGGATCGAGCAATTGCCCCAGACGCTGCTGACTGGTTTCGGCAAAACGCTGTTCGCGCTCGTCGAAGATCTTGCCCGCCAGCTCGGCGAATTGCGCTCGCAGTTCGTCTCGCGAGCCTTGCAGGTCGTTGAGGCGCTGCTGATGGCTTTCCTGCTGCTCACGCAACTCGGCGTTGAGGGAGGCAGCCTGAGCGTCCAGGCGACGCAACTCAGCTTCTTTGCCGGCACGTTCGATGTTCCAGGCGTGGGCTGCGTCGCGGGCATCGTCGCGTTCGATCTGCAGCAATTCGACTTCACGGCGCAGGGCTGCCAGATCGGCTTGTTTGGCGGCGTTGGCCTGGCTCAGGTCAGCGACTTCATCACGGCAGGTGTCGAGCTGGGCGTTCAAGCCATCCTGCGTCAGCTGGGCCATGGCCAGGCGCTCTTCCAGCAATGCCAGTTCGGCCTGCCCCGTACTCGCCCGACGCTGAAGTTGCCAGGCCAGTACCAGCAACGGCAGTGCAGCGCCCGCCAGCCCCAGCAATGCGCTGGTCAAGTCCATCGCCATAGCCACTCCTGCCGATTAGATAAAGCGTGAAGGTTAACCAAGGCGTCAGGTCTTGGACAGCTCAGTCTTCGATCAGGCCGAGTTCCTGCTGGGCGCGTCGGTCCCCTGCGCGCGCAGCCTGGCGCAACAGGTCCTGGCCAATACGGCGATCCCGGGCATTCCCGCATTCGCGGCACATCAATTGGCCGAGGCGGCTTTGCGCGGCCACTACGCCTTCACGGGCAGGTTGCTTGAGTAAACGTCCGGCGAAGTGTTTGACGTTGGGGTTTTCGCCCAGGCGCGGGCTGTCCAGTAGCCACTCGGCCACACGCATCGAAAAGCGCTTGGGTGGGTTAATGCTGGAGGGTGCTGAGGCAGGAGAGACTGGTACTGAGCGAAACTTCATAAAGCACTGTGGGGCAGATCGGAAGGCGCGCCACTCTACTCTTTTTTTCGCACAGGTAAAGTCGAGAAAAGCCTGCACGCCCGTCCTAGAGCAAGCGCTCGGGACAATCCACAGAAGCTGTGGATAACTCAGTGGACAACCGCCCTTGAAGTCGCGCAAAGCCGTGTGGAATGGGGCTCGCAGTCAAACTGACGATTTTTTCACCAGTAAAAAAAAGCGATGTTTTTCATTGACTTAAATTTTCGTTACAGGCACCCACCCTCGGTGAAGCGAGGATGACAGTGGGATGACAGTCCGCGCAACTAATGTGCACAAGTACCTGCGAGGCGGTTATATCGGTGCGCTTTTTCGGCGCGTTTTTACGGTGACGCCTGGGGATAAACCCGGCAACCCGCGCCGCAGATTGATCCTGGCTCGATCGCCCTCTCGGATCAACGGCCGTTTTTTGGGCAATTGCGGGGCACGTGTCGGCCGATGACATTTTCCGACAGCACTTGCGGATGTGGTCGGCCGGCACTTCAGTGTTTTTTTGCGAGCAGGCTTCCCTTCGGCCATTCAATCCGTTAGTATCCGCGGCGTTAGTACCAAGCTGAAAGTCAATTCTGGTCGAACAAATCCCCCCGGTCAGCCTTCCCTGAGAGAAGCCTTCACCGACAAAGCGGGATCGACCACCTCGATGGTTTCCAGGTAAATCTTGCGTCAACACAGCCTTTGAATCGAAAGCAAAGGGTGTTGCGAAGTTCACTTACTCTGACCGAACCAACCTGCAAATTGATCAGGATCTTCACCCCGGGCCCAGAACCTTTGCCCCTGATGTGTTGCCTGCCCTCCTAAGTACCTACCTGCCAGCCCAAGCGCGCCAACTTATCAGCGCTTCAAACTGGCTGCTTTGTTCCAGTCGGGTTCTTCGTTCGACCAATGGTGGTCGTCGTCACTGGAACGTTTTAATTTTGCACGGTTCTTATCCGTGTCGCTTGTAGGAACACCCGATTATGTCTACTCAAATCCACACTCAGGATGCCATTCGCACCCTAACCAACGCTTTTGCTCCAATGAACTGCCTGATCATGGCCGCTCGCAAAGGCTGCTTCAGCTTCACTCTGGTCAACGAACACGGCATCGCTCGTCACAGCGAACGCCTGTACCCCGATCAATACTCCAGCGCCGAGCCGCTGCAGGCTGTGATCGAGCGTACTCGCCAGGCACTGGTTGCCTGAGACGCCAGAAAGGCTGAAAACCTCAAAAGCCCTGCTGAAAAGCGTAATGCTGCTCACTTAAGCGGAGCAGCCTTACGGTCCACTGGAAACCGGGGCTTTGATATTTTCACCGTCCCTGGCCTTGAAGGCCTTGGACGGTGATTCAGAAACACCCCTCCGATACCGGTTCTTAACCCTGCCAATCATCCGTCTGTACCTGAAATCGGGTTGTCCGCGGCCATCACGATCAGTTGCACGGCAATGTCCCCGCACAACCGCCGGATCTACGCACAAGATTACGCCCATGCTGGGCGCACCATAAAAATCCGATGCCAGAGGTCTGGCATCGGATTTTCGAGGAAGTCCGGCTGAGGCTCAAATACTCAAGTGAACAGCATTACGGTCAGGCGAAACACTCGCTCCCTATCAGGTGAGCGGTTTGCGCAGCAGGATATCGACCGCGAAGACGCCCAGGACAGTCCCGGACACCCAGCGTTGGGTGCGCATGGCAGAAGGTCGCTTGGCCAGGAATCCACTGACCCGGGAGGCGGCGAGAACGATCATGCCGTTCACGGTGACGGCAATGGTGATCTGTACCAACCCCATCTGGATGAATTGCTGGAAGGTAGATCCTGCGGAAGGGTCGATGAACTGCGGGATCAGCGCGGAATACATCAGCGCAATCTTCGGATTCAGCAGGTTCGTCACAAGCCCCATGGTGAACAGCCGTCTCCGCGAGTGAGGTGGCAGCTCCCGCGCCTCGAAGGGGGAACTCCCCCTGGGCTTCAGCATGTTCCAGGCCAGATAGCCCAGATAAAATGCGCCTGCGATCCTGACGACATCGTAGGCGACTGGCACTGCCTTGAACAAAGCGGCCAGTCCCAGTCCCGCCGCCAACAAGTAGCACACGAAGCCTAGCGCCACACCCGCCAGCGAAATCATCCCGGCCAGCCGCCCCTGGGAAATCGCCCGCGAGGTCAGGTAGACCATGTTGGGACCCGGTGTCAGCACCATGCCCAAGGAGATGATGGCCACACCGGCCAGGCTTTCCAGCGCCATCATTGGCGTGCTCCATCGTTCAAAGGGGATGTATCGGCCCGCTGCGGCTCGAACCAGCCGAGGCTGCCGCGGAACAGCGCATGCTGAGCACGCTGTGCCACTGGCCGAACCACGATTTCATCGACATTAACATGTGCAGGCTGATCGGCAACCCAAGCCACAACCTGGGCGACATCGTCCGCGCTCAAAGGCCGGTCGACATCCTTGTAGAGGGCACTGACCCGTTCGGCGTCGCCGCGAAAACGATTCAAGGAAAACTCTGGCGTATGCACCATGCCGGGGAGCACTTCGGTGATGCGCACCGGTATACCCTTCATCTCCAGTCGCAAGGAATGGGTCAGTGCGCGCTGGGCACTCTTGGCCGCGCAATAGCCGCCTCCCCCCTCATATCCGGCTAGCGCAGCCGTTGAGGTGATATTGATGATGCACCCTTGGGACGCGATGAGCCGAGGCAATAGCAGTTGGGTCATCCGCAAAGTCCCAAGGACGTTACTGTTGAACATGTTCGTCCAGTCCTCGGCACTGGCCGCGTCTACCCCATCCAGGCCGATCGCCCCGCCCGCACAGTTCACCAGAAGATCGCACTCGAAAACCTGCACCAAGTCCTCCTCTCGCGCCTGTGTCACATCCAGCACAATGGCGCGTCCGCCGGTTTCGCCGGCAATCTGCTCGAGCCGATCCCCCCTGCGCGCCACAAGGAATACCCGCCAACCACGACTGGCCAAGGTACGAGCGCATGCCTCGCCAATGCCACTGCTTGCACCGGTAACAACTGCTGTTTTCAAGATTGAGCTCCCCATGCTTCGGATAACTGTTCGAAGATCTTCCCCACGTCACGTACCAGCGCGGGACGATCGAAGCTGCGCAGCCGAAGGCGCGTGCCAGCGCCCTCATAAACACCGCTGGCGAAGCGATCCAGGTTCTGCGGCTGAGCCCAGTACAGGGTACCCAAGCCTTCACGCGGCGAGCTGTTGCGGCGGGCGATCACCCATGCCCCCCGCTCGCGGTGCAATGGCCTGCCCTCCTTGCTAAGGCTGCGCGCAAGGTCCCGGTAGCGGGTAGACGCCCCGGTCTGGATTTCCCAAGCGATCCCCAGCAGGTCGATATCCCTCACCTCTCGCCAGAGGAACGGGATTTCGGCGCCACCGACCCGGGCACCGATTTCCAGGAACAGCAATTTGTCATCCAGGTCGAACAGTTCGAGGTGGAAGACGATTTCTCGCTCAGGCGCGAAGACCGCCAGCAGTTGTTCGACGCGCCCCGCAATCCGCCGTTCGTTGTCGCCCTCCTCGAGTTCGATACTGCCCAGCGGGCTATCCGGACCGAAATCGGCACAGCTGTTCACATAACGCGACGCCGTGACTACCACAATCCGTTGCCCATCCCACCAGCCGTCAACGTGCAGGATGGGGGCCGCGCAGCAAGCCTGGACCATCATCGGCTCCTTGGCCTGCCCGATCTGATCAAGATCCCTTGGGCCGCGAAGAAACTTTACGCCGCGACTCGCCGTGCCGTAGCGCGGCTTGAGCACCAGCGGATAGCCGTGTTCAGCAGCCAGTCGCTCCACCGCTTCGCGGGAATCGGCAGGCGAAGCAGGCAACACGCCGATCGACGATTGCCGGCCTGCGACCTCCAGCATGGTGAGCTTGTCGCGGAACCGCTCGGTCCACGCGACAAGATCTCCCGGTACCTGCCATCGCTCACGGATAGAAGCCGCATTGAGCAGGTCGCCCTCATTGAGGGCAACCACCAGCGCTGGAACCCCATGTTGCTCGACCAGACGCTCGGCCTCAGCCATGACCGCCTCAGCATCGTCCAGTGAGACGAGCACCGAGCTTGACGCCAGGCGCTCGCTCGGCAGGGACGCGCAGGATTCGGGCGTACAGATCGCCCGAATCTGCATTCCTGCCGGCAGTTCGTATCGGTCGTATAGCGCTTGGCTACCGACCCAACGGTGCAAGCAGAGGACATATTTCATGCCGTGGGATCCACGATGAAGTTGACCGCCGCTACCAGTTCGTCACCGATACGCACGGCATCCTCGCGCGAGGTGCCTGTTGCCAGGACATACCCTGAAACGCAGTCGGCAACGGTGTCGAGCGGTGGAATCGTATCGCCCTCATGCTTCTGGATGACTACGGCACGCTCGGCTGCGCCCAGTTCGAACAGGAACGGCAAGAACACCCGTGGAGTCTCGCCTGACTTGGTATGGCGCACATCGACGTCAGGCTTGAGATCGAGCTCGACCTTTCTGACCTTGCCAGGTGTCGGTACGAAGAACTGGATCGCGGCACCCGCTTTCGGCTCGGGCGACACTTGCGGCAGAGTGTCGATACCCAGCGGCACAGTCAGGAACATGCGGTTCAGGTCCAGGCCGAACGCACGCCGCACCAGTTCAGGGGCACCCGAGCCCGCCAGGCGAGCATGGGATTCGAGTACACGAGGCCCCTTGGGGGTCAGCACGAACTCGCTATGGGAGGGCCCCTCTTCCAGTTCTACCGCGTCGAGCAGGCGGCAGGTCATTTCCTTCAGCTCGCTCAGCCATTTCCTGGCCTCGGTGCTCGGCGTGCTGACTTCCCACTCAACGTATTTGTCGTTCATGCGGTACTGGGAGTAACCAATGGGAAGGTGGCGCCTCTTGAACGAGAAGGAGTCGACGCTGACGACCGGCCCCTCCAGGTACTCCTCGATGATAATGTGCTTGACGTCGGCATCCTGAAGCGCCTGCCAGGCCTTGGAAGCAGAGGCTGCGTCATCGCAGGGATGGATATGCAGGCTGGCCACGCCTTCGGCGGGCTTGAGAACCGACTTGCCATGCTCTTTGACGAACGCGACGGCATCCTGCGCACTGGTGACATGGCGATAGGCAACCGGGCTCAGGTTGTGCTCGACCAGCAACTCGCGCATGGCCACTTTGTCCTTGAGCAGGCGCGCAGTCTTATAGGAAACCCCGGTGAGACCGAAGTGATCGACCACTTTGCCCGTTGACTCGCCTGCCACTTCGGTAGTGGTCATGATGCGATCGAACGGACGGTCGCGGTGCAGGGGCTCGAGGACCTTGATGATGGCCTCGGCGTCGTCAATCCTGGCATGCACCACCTGTTCGCAATGGGCGAGGATTTCCTGCTCGTAGTCACCCTCCTGATGCACCAGCACTACGTCGATGCCCAGCTCCTTGGCACCGTGAATGGGCGAGGGACGACCACCGACTACTGCGATACGCTTATTCATGCATGAACTCCCTGTCTACTGTGATGTTTGTTGTGTGATGGTTCTTGAAGCAAAGGCTCAACTGCCGTACACCCGGCGCAGCCAGCGCGCCTTGCCGTTGAGCAGAGGCTGGAACGCCTTGCGCCGGTGCAGCACGCGGGCATTTTTGAAAATGAAGAAGTCGCCTGGTTGCAACACCACCTCTATACCCTGGGCATCGCGCAGGCACTGGCGCAGGAGCCCAAGTGCCTTTTCGCTGTCCAGGTCGAGGGCGGCCACGATGCCATCGTCAAAGCGCAGGCGATAACCGCCCTCGTCGTGCTCCAGCACCGGCAGCACCCTCGGCTGGCCATCGAAGCCCTCGTTGGAGGCAGGGGCACCAAAGGTGTAGGCAGACTTCTGCAACTGGGCGATCGCCCAGCCGGGCAGCTTTGAAAGGACATGATCCACACAAACAATGTCGGTGGAGGCGCCTTCAAAGTTGCGCACGGCGGTAAAGGCCAAAAAGTTCGGCACGGCGGTCGCGACATTTCGGCTTTGATCGGCGAAGGGCCAGTTGGGATTGTCGGTGTGCCAGAAAAACTCCACATCCGCGCCCCAAGAGCTGGTGGTGCCCGCGGCCTCCGGAACCGGAACGACGTTTCTGACCAGCTTGCCGAAGTTCTCATACTCGACTGCATGCGGCCTGACACCCAGCAGCCGCAACATGCCAAAGTGCAGCAGATCGAAGTCAAGAACACACTCGGCGTTGGGCAGGAAACCATTGCGCGGCGTCGCGACGTCCGTAGAGAGCGAAATGCCTCTGATGAGCAGCGCTTTGTGCGGGCTGTCAGGAAATGCGCGAATTGCCTCGACGATGTCCCGGCCCAACACTGTGCCGAGCCAGTCCCCGCCGACTGCTCCCACACTCTCAGCGCAGTGCGGCGTTTCGGCCAGCCTCACGCGACAGCCCTCCAGCCCGGTCAGGTCGGGATCATTGACGACCACCACCTGTACCAATGAAGCCTCCTGAACATCCATGGCCATGACGCTCATGATTTGCGGTTCAGGTATGAGGTGACCTTGGGGTCCGGCTGATGGGCGAACGCCTTGGTTCGTCGGATAAACATCCCCAACGGCAGGATCAGGTAGAGCAGAACATAATCCATAGTGCACCTTCCCTAGTGTATGAAAGAGTTAATCCAGCGGTACTGTCTCGCGCCAGTCGACCGCCTCCTCGAACTGAGGCTGCTCCGATTTATCGAGGTAGAAGTCGCCAATCGCCAGCACATCCATGTTGGTACGCATGAAGCAGCGATAGGCTTCGAACGGCGTGTTCACAATCGGCTCACCGCGCACGTTGAACGAGGTGTTGACCAATACAGGACACCCTGAACGCTGATAGAAGTGTTCAAGCAGCGCCCGGAACCGCGGGTTGCGCTCCCGGTCAACGGTCTGCACCCTTGCCGAGAAGTCCACGTGGGTGATTGCCGGCAGATCGCTACGCACCAACTTGAGCAAGTCGATCCCGGTAAGCCGCGCACTCTCCTGTGGGATCGCCTTGCGAATGCCCGTTGCAATGGGCGAGACCACCAGCATGTAGGGGCTTTCCTCGACGATGTCGAAGTAGTCTGCCGCTTTTTCCTCAAGCACCACGGGAGCGAAGGGGCGGAAGGACTCGCGGAACTTGATGCGCAGGTTCATGTTTGACTGGGTGTCCGAGCGGCGCGGATCACCCAGGATCGAACGGCTGCCAAGCGATCGCGGACCGAACTCCATTCGCCCCTGGAACCAGCCGATGACCCCGCCGTCCTCGATGCTGGTGCTCACCCGCTGGTCGAGCTCTTCCGGCGAAAGCCTGTGAAAAACAGCGCCGCAGGCTTCCAGTTCGTCCCTGATCTGCTCTTCGCTGTACTCCGGCCCAAGCAATGCTCCGCTCATGCCATCACGCACGCCAGCAGGCAGTTCGCGGCTTGCTACGCCGCGATACTTGCGGTCAGTCAGCAGCGCGGCGCCCAGCGAGCCACCCGCATCGCCAGCCGCCGGTTGCACCCACAGACGGTCGAATATCCGCTCACGCGAGATCACGCCGTTGGCTACGCAGTTGAGGGCAACGCCCCCGGCCATGCACAGTGCGGTCTCGCCAGTGAGCTCACGGGCGGTCTTGGCCAGGCGCGAAACGACGATCTCCGTGACTTTCTGCACCGATGCGGCCAAATCGAACTCGCGATCGGTAAGGGGGGCCTCGGGCAAGCGCCGGGGGCCACCGAACAGCTGCTCAAAGGCATCGCCCGTCATAACCTGGCCTTTGATGAACTCAAACTTGGTCCAGTCGAGCCTGAAGCTGCCATCGGGCTTCACATCGATCAGATGCGAGAGGATCGTGTCGACGTAATGGGGCTTGCCATATGGCGCAAGTCCCATGAGTTTGTATTCGCCGGAGTCCACCTTGAAGCCGCAGAAATAGGTGAAGGCCGAATAAAGCAGGCCCAGCGAATGGGGAAAGGACAACTCGGCAACCAGCTTTATACCTTCTGGCCTGCCGTGCCAGATGGTGGTCGTCGCCCACTCGCCGACACTGTCGATACACAGGATCGCGGCGCTCTCGAAAGGACTGGGGAAAAATGCCGATGCAGCGTGGGACTCGTGGTGACCATGCACTTCGATTCGGCGACCGTCCCGGTCTCCCATCGCTCTGAGATGACGCACGACCTCACGGTCCATCCGGCGCTTGGTTGATAGCCATTCGCCAAGCACCGGTGCGTAGGTGCGCGCTGCCGAAAGCCCGGCCACGGCGGCCGTCGAGAGTACCCGACGGAACTTCAGTGCCGGGTCTTCGTAATAGGCGACATGGTCGACATCGGCCAGGTTTATACCTGCGTTCCTCAGGACGTACTCGATGGCCTTGCGTGGGAAACCCGGGTCATGCCGTATCCGGCTGAAACGCTCTTCCTGGGCCGCGGCAACGATCTTGCCGTCCACTACCAGAGTGGCCGCGCTGTCGTGATAAAAGGCAGAGATGCCAAGCGTAATCGTCATAGCAGCGACCTCACTTTTTCGCGAAACTTATCCAGCATTGTTTGCTCCCTGGGTGGATTGAGCGCGACGAATCCATTACGGACGCGCGCCCAGAGTTCATCACGGTCACTACGAGAAAAAGCACAAAGGTAGGTATCCAGACTCGCGGCAGCCCATGCCGTATGCCCGGTGGAGATGTTGTCGATGGAGTTGTGCAGATCGACGAACATCGTCGGATAGCCATAGGCAACCAACGCCTTGTGGGTACGCCGATAACCGCCCCCTACTCCGGATAGCTCCATCGCCAGGTTCAGCCCGAGAATCTCCGGGCAGTAGGTTTGGGGATATCGCCCGATAGACAACCAGAACACGGGCAGCTCGAAGTTCTCGTCGTTGAAGCAAGCGGCGTTGGCGTATCCAGGGTCGGCGGTGGCCGGCAACTCGCCATGTACTGCCTTGAGCAGATGGCGGTAGATGACGGGATGGTTCTGCGCCTCGATTCCGTTGCCCAACTCATCGAAAAGCGTTTCGAACAGTCTGCTGCCGTACGCCGTGGAGGCTACCGCCGGGTGGGCGAACCCGGCCAGCCAGGCCCCGTCGATCATTGTCAGCGGCGCCAGGGACAGGATATCGGCGACCACCTCATCGCGAGACGGCAGCTCTTCGTCCTGCTCCAGTGCCTGGTTGGAAGCTTCATGCTGGCCCTGCAACCACTGCTGCAAGACACCGGGAGCCCAACG
The DNA here is from genome assembly GCF_059422365.1 of Pseudomonas sp. GW821-FHT01E10. Classification (NCBI taxonomy): domain Bacteria; kingdom Pseudomonadati; phylum Pseudomonadota; class Gammaproteobacteria; order Pseudomonadales; family Pseudomonadaceae; genus Pseudomonas; species Pseudomonas sp. GW821-FHT01E10. The sequence continues at coordinate 236,287 of NZ_JBWKWT010000008.1, read as the reverse complement.
CTCCGGCAACGAGCAATACCCCTTGGTGACGCCACGGGCGGCCCTGGCCAGCCAGCTCTTCACGTAGTGACCGGCATAGGATTCCTCCGACGGCGTGAGCTCTATTCGCAACAGGCGCGGGTAGGCCTGTCGCGGGCTGAATCTGGCGACCAACGCTTGGGTTTCAGCAACCTCGCGAAGAGCCCCGGCGAGTTTGCCGTCGTCTTTCCATGCCTGGAAAGCCGGGGTCTGCCTGGGCGCATCGGAATAAGGCAAGCCGCAGATCCAGCGGTGAAGAATGGCAATATCGTCGCGACTGAAGATTCGGAACATCTTGCCCCGCGGCGAAATCAGGCTGGTGAGCAGTGGACTCGATTCCGGCCTGCCCGCCCGCACGTAAGCGCTGGCGGCAAGATGGTCGAGAAACTTCAAGGAGTCGTCGACTGCGAGCAAGGGCTTCATCGGCACCTTATTCAACTGAGTCTTGTCATGGTATTGACAAGCATCCAGCCGACGTCGGCTGATCAGGTGGCGCGCCGCCTCTCTCGGATCGAGCCAACGCTCAAGCACATCGAGCAGCGCTTCGTTCATCTCCTCGGCCTGTCGGCGCGCCCACAGGTAGCCTTGGCGTACCCCATCGTTTCCGGCAGCGCCCATTTGCACGAGAAATTCCCGGACTGCCGTTTCGGCGAGCACGGCAAGATCGTCGGCACTACCAGCGGGGTCGCGACGCAGATCGAGAAACTGTCGAGCGGACGGCTCGTTATGGGCGATGAACTCAAACGAGGGCAACAGCCCACAATGACGCAGGTAAAGGTTGATCCCCAGGATCTGGGCCGTCAGCGACTCCGGAAAATGCCCCAATACGAGCAGGGTCGAGGCAAAGTTGAAGGCTCCGTCCGAGATCCTTGGGTCGGCCACTGCTCGCAAGAGATCTTCGCCAGCATCTGCCAGCGCGTGCTGACGCAGCAATTCCAGGTAGCGCTGGATACGACTGGCCCCTGGCTGACCGGCACCCACATCCGCCGCATGGATACTAAGCGCTGCCATGGCATGGCGTGCTTCATTATTCCAGCTGCCGCACACCCCATGAATCAGGTGCTGACTGCCGATCAGAAAGGGAGCCGACTCCAACGCCGCCTTGGCACGCAACGCCTGGGCATCCGCTTCGTTCCCCTCGATTGTCTGTACCAACCTTCGGAATCCGTCGCGCAACGGCCCAAGCCGCTCGCATGCAACACTCGCCAGCCCCGCCAAAGCCGCCGGGCTGGTGAAGTCGACGTCTACCAAGTCCGTCCCATGCACCTCACCCAGGCAAGTGCGCAGGCTGACCGGCGTGAACATGCGCCTGGCCTCTCCCCCGGTCTCTGCCCCGAGGAAGCTGGAAAAGATTTGCCTATTAGTCTTCATCAGTGCATTGGATATATGGAGGAATTGTTTTTCTTCTTGGCTTTTTTCTTTTTCTTGAACAAAGAACCAAGTGCCTTGCGAATTCGCTTTAACATAGAGCCCCCTAAATTTTCATTGCAGGTATCGATGAATGGCGCGTGCTACGACATCACTGCCAAGGTCGGTAAAGTGCGCGCGATCAACGTATAACCATTCATCATCCGGACGCTCTCTAAAATCATCGATCAAACTGGCAAATCGAATACCCAAGTCATGACAACTGTTGGCCAGACTATCGGCGTAATATTCCGCGACCGTGGGGGCGGATATATCGCCATATAAATGCTGCCAGGTACCAAACCGGGAAATCTGATCAAGCTCATTGAACAGCTTCTGTTCTTCGGCACACGGCGTTCTTACCCAAGTCGCCAAGGGCTGGAGAACAAACGTAAGTTCTGCACCCAAAGAATCCGCGAGGCGTTTCCAGGTAGTCAGACAATTCATGGTGTCTTGCAGAGCGCGTACCAGAGTTTGCGAAACAGGCGGAACCTCAGTCGTTTCGGCCGGCCATTTTGGAAGTTTTCCAGGCGGCAGTTCTGCACCATTTTCCTCAGCAATTTCATCAAACTTTTCGTAATAGTCACCGCAGAAGTAGAACGGTGGCAGATCACCTCGAATGAACTCAGGAAGACGCGCCATGACCAGAGTATTGAAGCCGCCCATGATCACGATGCGTCGCACTTTGGGCAGTCGATGAGCATGCAGCACGAACAGCATCAATTCCTGGGTCGCATTAAAGGTATGCCCCGCGAAATTCAGCCATGGCGTAGCATCGGGATCATGCGTGGACAGGCGGCTCGCTACCGAGGCGGCATCACTGGAAGCCCCGTAACCCAAGGCTGACGATGCCCCGACCAGTAAATTCACCTCTGATAGCGTGCTGGCCTCGAGGGTGCCGACACTGACCGGCCGACCTTGCGCATCATAGGCCAGGCGAAATCCGAGCCGATCGGTATTGATCGCTTCCGAACGGTAATCGGCGGCATTGAAACCCATCACATAAGGCAAGTACTGGGAACGACTGCGACTGGCGAATTGATCGTAGGTGAGCATCTGGGGTGTTAACTTCACACGTTCCAGACTGGGATCATCCAGCGCAATGCGCTTGCGTCTTTTAAACATGGCCAAGCCACTCCTTTAGCGAGAATCGGAATTCCATTTGATCAGCCAACTTTTTTTGGGACGAACGTCTATTTCGATTATTCAATATCGAAAGTGCGAACCTGCCAATAACGGCCCACAGCAAGCCAGGCACCATAAGTTTGGGATATCAACAATCCAAACTGTTAGATGCATGAAGGTCGAGATTAATTAAAACCGTGCGCGAGCAAAATAATTCACAGCACAATGCGACGAGGCGGGAAATTCAGTGATGATTTTTGCGAGGTGCAATTTGAAGGTATTGCAGACTGCAATACGCTGATACGGATAGCTTCCATGCATTGTATCTTCCTTCTTACTTTTATTCTTTTTGGCCCATCCGAGGGGCTCATGCGATCGATTCTAGACATTGGATCCCAAATGTCAAATGAAGCACCTGCATTTTATCCAAGAAAAAAAATATTCATGAAAAGGCGCGTAAATCAACAAACCCTATGAATGCCCGATCAAGTTGCCTGACGACACCCTGCTGCTGACCGTGTCGCTGATTCTGGTGTCGTCGCTGTTTGCTTTTGCAATGTCAACATGAAGAGCTAGGACAACTCCTTCCAGGGCTTCGCCGCCACGTAGAACGTGGTTGCACTGTGCCTTTACATCATCGACCCGTCGCCGTCGCGTACGCCGGCTCCTGAGCACCTTCCTCCACCCCCCCATAGAGTGAGTCGCGTCTGCACCGTCCAAGGCCTTCCAGGCCAAGGACGGTAAGGCGGCTCCGCTTAGGTGAACAGCATCACCCTGAAAAGCGGGGTTTTTATCGCCCGATATTTCTCTTTTAGCCGCCATTGCCTAAGCACCAACCGATATAACGGTTATAACTCGAAGCCGGAAATATTTTAAAAACAGTCCTTTACAGCAAAATAATGACACTACACTTCAACTCAAGCGGCTTGATCCGCTTACGGCGAGCCTGATTCGATCCACAGCTGCCAAGGCCTCTTCAGGTATCGCCGACCACTTGATGTTTCGAGGGCTTTATGGGTATCGCTGCCAGCGAACTGTGCCGTTATGTGATCCGTCCGACATTGATCTACCTCGGGCGCCATAGCGCGACTGCCGAATCCCTGCTGCTGGGCATCGCCGCCAGTCAGTCAGCCCTTGGTTCAGCCCTGCATGACCGCCGTGGACACGGCTTGTACCGGATCGCCGAGCCCCGCCACCAGGCCCTCTGGGATCACTACCTGGCCCTGGACCCGGAGCGGGCGAGCCTGGTTCGCGGCCTGGCCAGCCAGCATGCTTTTCTCAGCGGGCCGCACCTGGAATTGACCGTCAACCTGCGTTATGCCACAGCCATCGCCTGGCTGCTGGTAGAAGAACAGAACACTCCCCTCCCCGCCTCCGATGACTTGCTGGGAATGGCCCGAATCTGGCGCCAGACCTTCCAGCCCCAAGGTCGTTTGCGAGACTTCACCTACGCCTGGCAAACCTGTGTTTCATCGTTGAATCAGGTCGCCTGCTGATTCACCCATTTCAGAAGATCGCCCAACAGGTCGCGATTTTGGTCGGATTGTCCTACAAAACCGCTCTAAATCAAGCAATACAGGCTATGGCGCCCGGACGAAAATGTTGGTAATTTTCGCTCCGGTGATCACCAGGAGTTCTAATAATGAAAAAAGTAATGCTCAAAACCACCCTTAGCCTCGCCGTTGCCTTGGCATCCACCCAGATCTTCGCCAGTGGCTTTGCCCTCAACGAACAAAGCATCAGCGGGATGGGGACAGGTTTTGCCGGGCGATCTTCTTCTGCCGACGACGCATCCACTGTTTTTGGTAACCCTGCCGGCATGTCTCGCCTCAAGCGCGAACAAGTGACCGGCGGTGTTGCATTTATCGACGCGCACGCTGACATCAGTGATGCCAGCTCCAGCCCGAATGGTGGTACCAACAAAGGTGACATGGTCCCTTTCATGGGCGTGCCCATGGGCTACTACGTAAAGCCACTCGATGACCAGTGGGCAGTCGGTTTCGGCGTCTATGCTCCATTCGGTCTGGTGACCGACTACGAGAACGGCTTCGCCGGCCGTTACTTCGGCAGTAAAAGCGAAGTCAAAATCGTGACTCTCCAGCCAACCATCAGCTATGCCTTCAACGACAAGGTGTCGATCGGTTTCGGTCCGACCATCAACCGCATTGACGGCACCCTGGAATCGAACCTGTCACTAAACCCGCGCGCAGCGGACGGTAACGTCAAGATCAAAGGTGACGACACCGCGCTGGGGTACAACATCGGCATCTTGGTACAAGCGACCGACAGCACTCGCGTTGGCCTGACCTACCACTCGAAAGTGAAGTACAAGCTCGAAGGTGACACCAAGGTCAACTACAGCCTCCTCGGGGCTCTGGGTCAGAACCCTAACCAGAAGTACGATGCATCCCTGGACATAACGACTCCTGAGTCGGTTGATATCTCGCTCACTCACCAACTGGATGACAAGTGGACCCTCTACGCGGGCAGCACCTGGACTCGCTGGAGCCGCCTGAAAGAAATCAGCGTCGAAAACAGCGGCGTCCCTGCAGCCCTGAACAGCCGGTTTGGTACCATCACCGAAGAACAGAACTGGCATGACACCTGGGCTCACGCCATCGGTGCTTCGTACCAGTTGAACAAACAATGGGTTCTGCGTACCGGTCTGTCCGTCGACCAGGCACCAACCAACAACGAAAACCGCTCCCCGCGCATTCCGACTGGCGATCGCAAGATTTTCAGCCTGGGCGCGGGCTGGAGTCCGACCGACGACCTGACCATCGACGTAGCGTACTCGTACCTGCGCGAAGAGTCGGTCAAGGTCAACAACAGCAACGGCCGCCAGAGCTACAACGCCAAGTATGAAAACTGGGCAAACGGTTTCGGTGTAGGCGCGACCTACCGTTTCTGATCATTCACGGCGAACCTGAACCCCTCGCCGCCTGAATTGAAAAAGCCCCGCACTCTTGTACAGAGGCGGGGCTTTTTAGTGCGCGTCGATCAGGGCTTCGAGGCCAGGGCTTTCTCCACCGCCTCGATGAACTCGGGATTGTCGGGCTTGGTCAGGCTGGAGAAATTGGCGATCACGTTGCCTTGGCGATCGACCACGTATTTGTAGAAATTCCACTTCGGCGAACTGCTTTGCTCGGCAAGGACCTTGAACAAATGCGTGGCGTCATCGCCGCGGACTTTCTGCGGTTCGGTCATGGTGAAGGTCACGCCGTAATTCACATAACAGACCTTGGCAGTCTCTGCACCATCCTTGGACTCTTGCCTGAAGTCATTGGATGGAACACCGACCACCTCAAGCCCTTGATCCTTGTAGCGCTGATACAGCGCCTCAAGACCTTTGAACTGCGGGGCGAAGCCACAGAAGCTTGCGGTATTGACCACCACCAACGGTTTGCCGGCGAAGCGCTGGCACAAATCGATGGATTCCTTGGCGCGCAGCTTCGGCAATGAGCCTTGCAACAGCTCCGGGCATTCTGCTGCCTGAGCCAGCCCGGAAAAAAACATCAGCAACGCAGGAACTGCAAGCCAGCGCATCGGCATGTCGGTGCATCCTTGAGCAATCGTCAGAACGCGAAACTACTCGCCTTCGCCGCTCGCTAGCAAGCAGCTCGCTAGCAAGCACCCATGCCCAGCTGCATCAATGCCAGCCCACCCTGATGCCAGCCCCACCAAACCAGGGCCAGCAGCAATACGCCGACGGCGATGGCTGCCATCCGCGGCCAAAGACTGTTCATGCGGCACTCACCTGGGTTTGCAGGCGCGCCACCGGCTGCTCCCGTACTGGCCAGTTCAGGGCTGCGGCCATCAGACTCAAGAGAATCGCCACCTGCCAGATCAAGTCGTAGCTCCCGGTTCGGTCATACACCACCCCGCCCAACCAGCCGCCGAGGAACGAGCCCAACTGGTGGAACAGGAAAACAATCCCGCCGAGCATGGACAGATTTCGGACACCAAACAAGGTTGCCACCGTGCCGTTGGTCAAGGGCACCGTCGACAGCCAGAGGAAACCCATGGCCATGCCGAACAAATAGGCCGTGACCTGAGTGACGGGTGCCCAGAGGAACAGTGCAATCACCACCGCCCGCAACAGATACAGAGCGGTGAGCAAGCGCGGTTTGGACATCCGTCCGCCAAGCCAGCCTGCGGTATAGGTACCGAAGATATTGAACAGCCCGATCAGCGCCAGCACCGTGGTGCCGACGGAGGCTGGCAGGTGTTGATCCACCAGATACGCCGGCAGGTGCACACCGATGAACACCACTTGAAAACCGCAGACAAAAAAGCCGAACGCCAACAACCAGAACCCTGAATGGGAGCAGGCTTCGTGTAGCGCTTCAGAGAGGGTTTGCTCATGCCCAAGCACCGGCAACGGTTTGTCTTTAAGCATGCTCACCAGCGGCACGATCAACGCCACCAGCAGGCCCAGCACCAGCAATGCCGCAGACCAGCCCAGCCAGCCGATCAGCCCCAGCGTGCCGGGCAACATGGCGAATTGACCGAAGGAACCGGCAGCACTGGCGATCCCCATGCCCATACTGCGTTTTTCCGGTGGTACGGCACGGCCGACCACGCCAAGGATCACCGAGAACGAGGTGCCGGACAGACCGATACCGATCAACAACCCGGCGCTCAAGGACAAGGTCACCGCCGAATCGGACAACCCCATGAACATCAGGCCCAGGGCGTACAGAACACCACCGATCAACACCACCTTTGCGGCGCCAAAGCGGTCGGCCAATGCGCCGGTGAATGGCTGCGCCAGGCCCCAGATCAGGTTCTGCAGGGCAATGGCGAAGGCAAACACTTCGCGACCCCAGCCGAATTCGGCACTCATCGGCGCCAGAAACAACCCGAAGCCGTGTCGCACCCCCAGGGACAACGCCAGAATCAGCGCACTGCCCAACAGCACCCAACCGCACGTACGCCACATCGATGTCATTATTGTTCTCCGGTAGCGGGTATATACCCGCTTAAGATCGAAAAAACTGGCCTCAAGCCAGTTCGTCCAGCAGTTTCAGCAAGGTTTCACGCTTCTCGGCACCCAGACGGTCGATCAACCGCTGCTGCGCCGCTTCCCAGGCTGGCAAGGCCGCTGCCAGACGTTCGCGCCCCGTCTCGGTGAGCAGGACGATGCGATTGCGCATGTCTTCGCCCTCGACCAGCGTCACCAGACCTTCACCTTCCAGCACCCGAAGATTGCGCCCCAGGGTGCTGCGATCCAGGCCCATGGCCTCGGCCAGTGTCGAGATGCTCGGCTGATCCAGACGCTGCAGGTTGCACAGCAGAGAATACTGGGCAACGTTGATCCCGAAGCCGTCGAGCGCGCCGTCGTAATGCCTGCTGACGCCACGAGCGGCGCGACGCAGGTTAGTGCACAAACATTGAGAAGGAAGCATGGTGCGTGTATATACCCGCGGTTAAATGAAAGCAAATATTTCGACACATTTTACCTGTAGCAGCTGGCGAAGCCTGCGTTCGGCTGCGCAGCAGTCGTAAAATCAGAACTTGCGGTGCATCAGGCAGACCGCCTCAGCCGAACTCGCGACTGCTTCGCAGCCGAACGCAGCCTCGCGAGCTCGGCAGCTGCTACAAAGAGTGTGCTGCACCTGAAACGGCTTAACTGGCTGACAAGCCTCGCTTCTACGGGGACTCAGAGCAGCGCCAACCCCACCAGCAGCGCCACTTCCAGCAATTCCAGCAACGCCCCGGCAGTGTCGCCAGTCGTCCCGCCCAATCGCCGCATCATGACTTTCCGCAACCAGACAAACACCACAGCTGCCAGCGCAAGCGCCCACACACCGCTGAGGCCCGCGATCAACACACACGCCACCGCACTGATCACCAACACCTGTTTCCCGGCCAAACGCGGCAGATGATCGGCCAGCGCCTGCCCCAATCCACCAGGACGCACGTAAGGTGTAGTCAGGAATAATCCCAACAGCGCGCTGCGAGCAATCAGTGGAACGATGATCAACACCACGCTGTGCTGCTGCTCAATCAACGCCAGCAACGCGGCGAACTTGAGCAGCAGCACCAGCACCAGCGTTACCACCGCGATCGGCCCGCTACGCGGGTCTTTCATGATCGTGAGAGTGCGCTCACGGTCGCCATAACCACCGAGCCACGCATCGGCGCTATCGGCCAGGCCATCCAGGTGCAACGCTCCGCTGAGCAACACCCACACAGTCAATAACAGTGCGGCATGAAGCAACAACGGCGCGCCCTGCAACAGCCCGTTCAACGCCCACAGAATGGCGCCGAACAGCACGCCGACCAGCGGATAAAACAGCAGCGACCGGCCCAACTCCTCGGGCGTCGGCATGCCCGGCAGGCGAATCGGCAGGCTGCTGAGAAATTGCAGGGCGATCCAGAACGGCAACATGATCAGATCGCTTCCCTTAACAAGGCGCCAGATTCAACCGTCAACGAGAACAACGCGCCATGGCCGACCTCAACGTTGAGCAACTGCTCACGCGGCAATCCGCGCGCTTGCGCCAGCAACAATCGCATGACGCCGCCATGACTGATTAGCAGGACCCGCTCACCCGCATAGGCCGCGTGCAACCGCTCAATGGCCGCCAACACCCGCGTCGAAAAGTCGGCAACCGGCTCACCATCAGGCGGCGTAAACGAATAGGGATCGGCCCAGAACAAGCCCAATGCCTCGGCACTGGTTTCCATCAGCGCCGCGGCGCTCTGCCCTTCCCAAGCGCCGAAGTGCAGCTCTTGCAGATCCTTTTCCAGCTGCACCGGCAACCCCAGTTGCGTCCCAAGCTCTTCAGCAAAGCGTGCACAACGCTGCAACGGCGAGCTGACCAAGCGATCCCAAGGGCCCTGCTCAACCACCGCAGCGCGCATCTGCTCCCAGCCCTTGCCGGTCAGCGCGTCATCGAGGCTGCCGCGCAGGCCGCCACCGAGTTCGGTTTCGCCATGACGCAACAGGTCCAGGCGCAAGGTCATGCCGGGCGATCCGCCACTGCGGCTTCGGCGAATGTTGCCATCTGTCCGTGCAGGTCGCAGGCCAGGCGCAGCAATGGCACGGCCAACGCCGCACCACTGCCCTCGCCCAACCGCAGGCCGAGGTCCAGCAACGGTTCGGCGTTCAGGGTTTCCAGCACATGGCGATGACCTGGCTCGGCACCACGATGACCGAACAGCAACCACTCACGACAGGCCGGATTCAGACGCACCGCCACCAGCGCGGCGACGCTGCAAATAAACCCGTCGACCAACACCGCGACGCCTTCCTGAGCACAAGCCAGGTACGCGCCAACCAGCGCAGCGATTTCGAAACCGCCGAGGTTGAACAAGGTTTGCAGCGCATCGCCACGCTGAGCACCATGCAACGCCAAGGCGCGCTCGATGACCTGGGCTTTATGGCTGACACCCGCCGCGTTCAGGCCAGTGCCCGGTCCGGCCAGGTGCACCACCGGGCAATCGAGCAAAGCACAGGCCAAGGCGCTGGCCGCCGTGGTATTGCCGATGCCCATTTCGCCGCCGATGAACAACTGCGCGCCTGCCGCGATGGCGCGCTGCACACTGTCGCGACCAGCCTGCAAGGCGAGTTCGCCCTGGGCCTGAGTCATCGCCGGGCCCTGGACGAAATTCGCCGTGCCCGGGCCGACGTTCAGGTGACGCACACCCGGCAGATTCAATGACGGCGTAACGGTGCCGAGGTCGACTACTTCAAGGGACGCGCCCAACTGCCGCGCCAACACGCTGATCGCCGCGCCGCCGCTGACGAAGTTGTGCAGCATCTGTCCGGTGACTTCCTGCGGAAACGCCGACACCCCTTCGGCGACCACGCCATGGTCACCGGCAAAAATCGCGATCCACAGCTGATCGAGGGTCGGCTTGACCTGCCCCTGCAACCCGGCCAGTTGCACCGCCACCGCTTCGAGCTGGCCGAGGGAACCGGCAGGCTTGGTCAGTTGCTGTTGACGCGCCTGCGCCTGTTCGACCACTTGTGCATCGATTGGCTTGCACGGGTTCAGCCACCAGGTGTGAGTCATAATGCAGTTCCTTTCAAAGTCAGGGGCAGGCCGGCGACGGTCAGGACGACACGTTGGCAGCGCTCGGCCAAGGCTTGATGCAGCCAACCGGCTTCATCGACATAGCGGCGAGTCAATTCGCCCAGCGGCACGACACCCATTCCGGTCTCGTTGCTGACAAAAATGATTTCACCCGGCAACGATGCCAGGCAGTCCAGCAGGGCCTCGCGCTCGGCCGACAGGCGCTCGGCGTCGTCGAGCATCAGCAGATTGGTCAGCCACAGCGTCAGGCAATCCACCAGCACGCAACGGTCGACGCCGGCGCTTTCGCGCAGTACGCGGGCCAGCTCCAGCGGTTCCTCGATCAACGCCCATTCGGCCGGACGACGGGCACGGTGATGGGCCACCCGCTCGTTCATTTCACCGTCCAGGGGTTGGCTGGTGGCGATGTAAGTGACGTGGAGCTGACTGTCAGTCGCCAGCTTTTCAGCCAGACGACTTTTGCCGGAGCGGGCGCCGCCGAGGATCAGTTGCAGCATGGTTCATTCCTTAAAATCTTCGATGAGGCCAGTGCAGCCACCTCAAAAACCGCAGAGTTCACGCAACAGCGAGGTATCCAGATGCTTCTCCACCAGATCCGCCAACCGCTCGATATCGCGCTCGCGCAACCCGTGGTAATCCACCTCCTGCACCTCCTGCAAACCAGCCCAACGCAACAGTGCACTGCACGCCGCCGGTGATTCGAACAGGCCATGCAGGTACGTACCGAAAATCTGCCCATCGGCACTTTGCGCACCATCGCTGCGACCATCGTCCAGCTGCACGGCGGCGTTTTCCAGCGCCGGCCCGGTGGTCACGCCGGCATGAATTTCATAGCCGCTGACCTGCGCATCTTCCAGCGCCAGACGCCCACGTACGTTGCGCAACTGCTTCTCTTCTTCGAGCTGCGTTTCGAACGCCAGCAAACCCAAACCGGCACTGGAACCCGGCGCGCCTTCGAGGCCCAGCGGGTCATGCACCTGCTCACCGAGCATTTGCAGGCCGCCGCAGATTCCCAGCACTTTGCCGCCGTAGCGCAAGTGCCGCGCGATCGCCGAGTCCCAGCCGTTGCTCCGCAGGTACGCGAGGTCGCTGCGTACGCTTTTCGAACCCGGGAGAATCATCAGGTCGGCCGGTGGAATCGCCTGGCCGGGGCCGATGAATTGCAGGTCCACTTGCGGATGCAGGCGCAGTGGATCGAAATCGGTGTGGTTGCTGATGCGCGGCAGCACCGGCACCACCACGTTGAGCACTTGATCGGCCTTGTCGGCCTGACGCTGATCGAGGCCGTCCTCGGCCTCAAGATGCAGGTCCATCACATAAGGCAACACGCCGATCACCGGTTTGCCGGTGCGCGCTTCCAGCCAGTCCAGCCCCGGTTGCAGCAAGGCGATGTCGCCGCGAAAACGGTTGATGATGAAGCCTTTGACCCGCGCCTGTTCGCTCGGCGACAGCAGCTCCAGCGTACCGACCAAATGCGCGAAAACTCCGCCGCGATTGATGTCGGCAATCAGCACCACCGGGCAGTCCACCGCCTCGGCAAACCCCATGTTGGCGATGTCGCCGGCGCGCAGGTTGATCTCGGCCGGCGAGCCCGCCCCTTCAACCAACACCAGCGGATACGCCGCGCTCAGCCGTTCATGGGAGGCCAGCACCGCCTGCATGGCGATGGCTTTGTAGTCGTGATAGGCGACCGCATTCATGGTGGTGACGGCGCGGCCATGGATGATCACTTGGGCGCCGGTATCACTGTTGGGTTTAAGCAGCACCGGGTTCATGTCGGTGTGCGGTTCAAGGTTTGAAGCCTGGGCCTGCACCGCCTGAGCGCGACCTATCTCGCCACCGTCGGCGGTCACCGCACTGTTGAGGGCCATGTTCTGCGGCTTGAACGGCACCACGCTCACGCCTTGGCGCGTGACCCAGCGACACAGTGCCGTCACCAGTGTGCTTTTACCGGCATCGGATGTGGTGCCTTGCACCATCAACGTTGTCATGGGTTTTCCTTGGCATGGATTTGCAGGGCTTGTTCGAGGCGCGACCAGTCCGCTTCATCCGCAGGTAAACCAAAACGCAGGCTGCTGTTGTGGGTGAACAACCGCAGCAGAATGCCACGCCGGGCCATGAATTCATGCAGCGCTTGGGCGCGCTCGGTGATCAGCCACTGGAACAACGCGCAACCGCCCTGAGGTTTGAAACCATACTGCTCAAGCAGCAACGCCAGACGCTCGCCAGCTTCGTCAGTGCGAATGCGCTGTCGGGTGTGCCCGTCCGTATCCGTCAGGCACGCCTGGCCCAAGACGCGGGTCGGCCCACTGACCGCCCAAGGCCCGACCTGCTCGGCCAACAGTTTGAGCAACTTGCGCTCGGCCAGCACAAACCCGAGCCGCACACCGGCCAGGCCGAAAAACTTGCCGAAGGAACGCAGCACGATCAAGCCGATCTGGTTGGTGAACGGTGCCAGACTCAAATGCGGTGTGTTGTCCATGAACGCCTCGTCCACCACCAACCAGCCACCGCGCTGGGCCAGCCGCGCATGCCAATCCAGCAGGCGGGCCGGGGTCAGGCTCAGACCCGTGGGATTGTTCGGATTGACCACCACCAGCACGTCCAGGTTGTCGAGAAAGAAATCGACTTCCGACTCCAGGACTTCACGCACGACATAACCGTTGCGACGCCAGGCTTCGGCGTGCTCGGCGTAACACGGCGACAGCACACCGACCTTGCCGGCCCTGCGCAAACGCGGCAGCAACTGAATCGCCATTTGCGAACCGGCCACGGGCAACACCTGGGCCGCACCGTAATAGTCGCAGGCAGCTTGCTCCAGACCGTCATCGGTTTCCGGCAAACGTGCCCAGGCCCGCAGCGGGATATCCGGAACCGGGAATGGCCAGGGCGCAAGACCACTGGACAGGTCGAGCCAATCGGCTTCGGCGATACCGTATTCAAGTGCTGCCTTGCGCAACCGGCCACCGTGTTCAAGCATAGAATTCAGCCCCCACGCAGAGAATCAGCAGCCATAACCATACCCCGCGCTGGACCAATTGCCAGCCACGGTCGATGGAATCGGCATCCGCCGGCACGCCTTCGCCCAACTGCGGACGCTGATGCAGTTCGCCGTGATAAATCGCCGCCCCGCCCAACTCGACACCCAACGCACCGGCACCAGCCGCCATCACCGGCCCGGCATTCGGGCTGTCCCAGGTCGGCCCCTGGGTGCGCCAGCATTTCAGCGCCAGTCGGGTTTTGCCCAACAGTGCGTAGGTCAACGCCACCAGGCGTGCAGGAATGTAGTTGAGGACATCGTCGATCTTTGCGGCAGCCCAGCCGAAACGCTCGAAGCGTTCGTTGCGATAACCCCACATCGCATCCAGGGTGTTGCTCAGACGATAGAGCACCACACCGGGCGCACCCGCCACGGCAAACCAGAACAGCGCGGCGAACACTGCATCGCTGCCGTTCTCCAACACCGATTCGGTGGCGGCGCGGGCGACTTCGGTTTTGTCCAGTTCGCTGGTCTGACGGCTGACCAGATAACCGACGCGTGTGCGCGCCTCAACCAGATCATCGCTGCGCAGGGCCTTGGCCACCGGCTCGACATGCTCGCCGAGGCTGCGCATGCCAAGCGCGCAATAGAGCGCGAGAATCTCGACGATCCAGCCAACATAAGGTGCCCAGGACAGCGCGGTGACCAGCAAGGTCAGCGGCACGACCGCCATCACCCAGGCCGTCACCCCGTGACTGCGCCAACCGCGGCCAGCGGAGTTGAAACGTTGTTCGATGCGATCGGCAAAACGACCGAACGCCACCAGCGGATGCCAGCGTTTGGGTTCACCCAGCAGCGCATCCAGCGCGACCGCGGCGACACTCAACAACGCCACACTCATTGACTCACTCCCCAATAATTTTCATACAGCAACTCGTTGAGCGGACGCGCTTGCGCCCAGCCTTCGAGTACCAGCATCGGCGCTGGATAGAATTCCTTGACCGGCCCCAGGCAAAGAACGGCCAAAGGCTTGGCCCCGACCGGTAAACCCAACAGGTTCGCCAAGGCTTGCGGTTCGAACAGCGACACCCAGCCCATGCCCAGGCCTTCGGCGCGGGACGCCAGCCAAAGGTTCTGGATGGCACAGGACAGCGAGGCCATGTCCATTTCCGGCAACGTACGACGGCCGAAAATATGCCGTTCGCGATCGTCCATCAGCGCAGCGACCAGCACTTCGGCGCAGTCTTGGATGCCTTCGACCTTGAGCTTCATGAATTCGTCGGAGCGCTCGCCGAGGGCTTCGGCGGTGCGGACGCGTTCTTCCTCCACCAGTTGCTGGATCTGTCCGCGCAGCGCCCGGTCGCTGATGCGGATGAACCGCCAGGGCTGCATCAGGCCGACGCTCGGCGCCTGGTGCGCGGCTTCGAGCAGGCGCCTCAGTAACTCGGGCTCGACCGTGCCGCCGCTGAAGTGGCGCATGTCACGGCGTTCGCCGATGGCCCGGTAGACCGCATCGCGTTCGACTTCGGAAAAGGCGTTTTCTGTCATGGCCTGCTCGCGATGACGGCTTCACGATCGGGCGCCAACAACGCAGCAATCGCCGCCGGATTGGACGGAAAATAAAAGTGCACATAAGAGGCCGTCATCCGCCCCTCACGATAAACCGCCTCCGCCCCTCGCCCGCCATTGGGGCTCAGGCCACGCGCAATCGGCTCAAGCTCGGTGCTGGTCAGCGAGTGGTGATAGGTGTGCCCGCGCAGCAAACCTTCGGGCAATTCCACCGCCTGCAAGGCCAACGCCGCCAAACGCTTCTGCATCACCGCATCACCGGTCAGCAAGCCAACCAATTCAGCGCGAGTACCCTCGACATCGGTCAACGAATCCAACAAATACAGCATGCCGCCACACTCGGCCAGCAACGGTTTGCCCGCTGCGTGATGAGCGCGGATGGCGGTCAGCATTGGCGTGTTTTGTGACAACGCCACATGGTGCAATTCAGGGTAACCACCCGGCAGATAAAGGCTGTCTGCCTCCGGCAACTCGCGGTCGCGGATCGGCGAGAAGAAAGACAACTCGGCGCCCATCGCCCGCAGCAGATCCAGGCTCGCGCCGTAGGTAAACGCAAAGGCTTCGTCCCGGGCCACGGCAATCCGCACACCGGCCAGCAATGGTTCGGCGGCGATCACTTCAGGCGCGGCGAATTCCACGGCCGGCGGTAAAGCCACGTCGCAACTGCTGGCCAGCGAGGCGGCGGCTGCATCGAGGCGCAGATCGAGATCATTCAATTCGCTGGCCTGTACCAGGCCGAGGTGCCGACTCGGCAATTCGATGCCGGTCTCCCGGGACAACGCGCCGTACCAGCGCAAGCCTTCTGTCAGACTGCCTTCGAGCAATTGCGCATGACGCAGGGTGCCAACCCGGTTGGCCAACACACCGGCAAACGGCAAATCCGGCTGATAGCGCGCAAGCCCCAGGGCCAGTGCGCCAAACGTCTGCGCCATCGCGGTGCCGTCAATCACGCCGAGCACCGGCACACCGAAATGCCGCGCCAGGTCGGCACTGGACGGCGTACCGTCGAACAACCCCATGACGCCTTCGATGAGAATCAGGTCAGCTTCGCCAGCAGCTTCCCACAACAGACGACGACTTTCCTGCTCGCCGACCATCCACATGTCCAGCTGATAGACCGGTGCACCGCTGGCGCGCTCGAGAATCATCGGGTCGAGAAAGTCCGGGCCGCATTTAAACACACGCACCTTGCGCCCCTGATTGCGGTGCAAGCGGGCGAGCGCGGCGGTGACGGTGGTCTTGCCCTGACCGGAGGCCGGCGCGGCAATCAGTACCGCCGGGCATTGACGTGGTTGATTCACAACTCGACGCCTTTTTGCGCCTTGATCCCGGCCTGGAAGGCGTGCTTGATCATGCCCATTTCGGTGACGGTGTCAGCCAGTTCGATCATCTCCGGTTTGGCGCCACGGCCAGTGACCACCACATGCTGCATCGGCGGACGGGCCTGCAAGTCGCTGAGCACCTGATCGAGATCGAGGTAACCGTGCTTGAGGGCGATGTTCAATTCATCGAGTACCACCAGGCCAATCGACGGATCGCTCAGCAGTTCGCGGGACACCGCCCACGCAGCTTCGGCGGCGGCGATGTCACGCTGGCGGTCCTGGGTTTCCCAGGTGAAGCCCTCGCCCATCACATGAAAACGCACCTGCTCCGGGAAACGCCGGAAGAACAGCTCCTCGCCAGTGCTGCTGCGCCCCTTGATGAACTGCACCACACCGCATTGCATGCCGTGGCCCATGGAGCGCGCCAGCATGCCGAACGCCGAACTGCTTTTGCCTTTACCGTTGCCGCTCAGCACCAGCAGCAGGCCGCATTCATTCGGCGAATTGGCGATGCGTTCGTCGATCACGGCTTTTTTGCGCAGCATGCGCGCCAGATGGCGTTCGTCACGATCGGGGGTATCAGTCATGGGGGAGCTCTCCGTTGAGGCTGGATAACGGCGGGCAGGCACAAGAATAGACGGCAAGAAGCCTGGCATCGCCCACCGTGATGCCGCTGAATGGATCAGGCCGGTCTCCGGGCTCATGAGCGGCTCGGGGCCAACTGCGCGCCTTCCCGCATCGTTCATCGACACAGTGGCATCAGGCGCAGTCTTCACTCATTTACCGTTGCGGGGGCAGCGCCGGGATCGTGATCATTCTTCGCTGGAAGAAATCCACTCACCGGCTTCCCTGTTTCACTCTGTCGACCAAGGCCACAGAGCACCTGAAACAAGCCGCGAAGGTTAGAGGGTTGGGGGTGGAGCGTCAATTAAAGACGGGACGCCTTCCGGCGAATAACTGCCGCTGATCAATTATCTGACGCCAATCTTGTGCCACACTGCCAGCAGTGATATCAAAGAGCCACAACCTCACAACACAATAACAAGGGTGAGCCACATGCAAGGCATGATCATCAGCAATCCGAAGCTGGAATTCCTGCGCCCGGTGCTGGAACGCTGGTTTGACTGTATCGACCGCTACAACGCCGTGCGCGGCGATAACGATACGCCTTACTGGTACGACGAAAACGCCAACCTCGGCCTGCTCTCTGCCGCAGCCTGGATGGCGGAAATGGTCACGCTGCAGCAAACACCGTCGCGCAAACAGACCGAAGAAGGCGAACGCAACGCCCGCGCCGATCTGTTTATCGCCACCAGCGAAGAACGCGCGTACCTGCAGGCCACCCAGCGCTGGCCGCGGGTCAACAACCTGAACCTGACCCAGGCACTGGCGGACATCACCAGCGACGCGAAGCGCATCAGCTACACCAGCGACCTGAAACTCGGCTGCCTGTTTGTCGCCCCACAAAAAGCCCAGCACAGCGCCACCCCGGAAGAACTCCAGGACATGCTCGACGACCTGCAAAAGGAGCACACCTGCGCCGTGGCCTGGTATTTCCCTTACGCCTACCGCAAGTTGCGCAATGAAACCGGCAACTACCATCCGGGGATCGCCGTGCTGTTCAAGGAGGCCCGCGGCTGACCGGTTGAACCATCGGGTGTTTACGCTTCTCTATGATTACGTCAATGCATTCATAGGGAAGATCAGTAATGCGCAAACCCCAGCTCATTCTCATCATCGCGCTCGCCGGAGGGCTCGCCGCCTGTGGTGAAACCTCCAGCCTGCAAGTCTCGGACGGCACCGGACCGTCGCCCAAGCTGCCGGAACCGAACAAAACCCTGATCCCGACGGTGAACATCGCCCCGGCGATCGGCTGGCCTCAGGGTAAAAAACCCGTCGCCGCCGCAGGCACTCAAGTAGCAGCGTTTGCCGAAAACCTCGAACACCCGCGCTGGCTCTATGTGCTGCCCAACGGCGACGTACTGGTGGCCGAAACCAACGCGCCGTCCAAATCCGATGACAGCAATGGCATTCGCGGCTGGATCATGGGCAAAGTCATGGGCCGCGCCGGGGCTGGCGTCCCCAGCCCGAACCGCATCACTCTGCTGCGGGACAAGGACCACGACGGCGTCGCCGAAACCCGCACGGTGTTCCTGGAAAACCTCAACTCGCCTTTCGGCATGACCCTGGTTGGCAAAGACCTGTATGTCGCCGACACCGACCGTTTGCTGCGTTTTCACTATGAAAACGGCGAGACAGCGATCAAGTCACAGCCAATCAAAGTGGTCGATTTGCCGGGCGGCACGCGAAATCACCACTGGACCAAAAATGTCATCGCCAGCAAGGACGGCAGCAAGCTGTACGTCACCGTGGGCTCGAACAGCAACGTTGGTGAAAACGGCATGGATCAGGAGGAAGGTCGCGCGGCGATCTGGGAAGTCGATCGCGCCACCGGCAACCATCGAATCTTCGCCTCGGGGATTCGTAACCCGAACGGCCTGGCCTGGGAGCCGCAAAGCGGTGCTCTGTGGACCGCAGTCAACGAGCGTGACGAAATCGGCAGCGACCTGGTGCCGGACTACATCACGTCAGTGAAGGACGGCGGGTTCTATGGCTGGCCTTACAGCTATTACGGGCAACATGTCGATGTTCGCGTCGAGCCACAAAACCCTGATCTGGTCGCCAAGGCCATTGCACCGGACTACGCAGTGGGGCCCCATACCGCGTCGCTGGGCCTGACGTTCGCCGAAGGCAGCAAGTTGCCCGCGCCGTTCACCCAAGGCGCCTTCATCGGCCAGCATGGCTCGTGGAACCGTAAACCGCACAGCGGCTACAAAGTAATTTTCGTGCCGTTCAGCGCCGGCAAACCGAGCGGACAGCCGCTGGATGTGCTTACCGGCTTCCTCAACGACGAGGGAAAAGCCATGGGGCGGCCGGTGGGCGTGGTGATCGATCAGCAGGGCGGCTTGTTGGTGGCAGATGATGTGGGGAACAAGGTGTGGCGCGTTTCCGCGGCCAAGTAAAGTCTGTCCGTAGGAGCGAGGCTTGCCCGCGAAAGCGGTGTGTCAGTCGATATCAATGTTGACTGTGCTGCCGCCTTCGCGGGCAAGCCTCGCTCCTACAACTCCGCCAGAGCGATCATGACAAACCCCTAGGGATTATGTGCCAAGTGCTCGGGCTGCAGGACGCGCTTGGCGCTCAGGTAGGCTTTCTGCCAGTAAGCCTTGGACAAGCTGTCCAGCTTGACCGTGCCGCCCGTGGCTGGAGCATGGACGAAGCGCCCTTCGCCGACATAGATCCCGGCATGGCTGACCTGGGAGCCGCCATTGGTGGCGAAGAAGATCAGGTCGCCGGTTTGCAGGCCTTCCTTGCCGACGTCGGGAGCCTGCATGCCGATCATCTCGCGTGTGGACCGCGGCAAGGAAATGCCTGCGACATCGCGATAGACGTAACCGATCAAACCGCTGCAATCGAACCCGGAATCCGGCGTGTTGCCGCCCCAACGATAAGGCGTCCCCACCAGACCGAGCGCGCGAAACAGCACGTCTTCTGCCGCAGGGGAAAAGGCTTGGGGAGAACCGAAAACAATCGGTGCGCGAACCACCGGCGCAGGTGGCGGTGTGCGGCTGGCGCAGGCGCTGAGCAGCGCTGCGAAGAACATGAGTGCGAGGCGGGCCGACATCGTCATAAACAGAACATCCTGATCTGGCTGCGGCTTTTTTCTGCCACAAAGACAGAAAAGAAAACCGCCTGCGCAGAACGCAGGCGGTTTGCCATCAATAATAGATCAGGATTCTAGCGGCTACGCGGCAAACTTCAAGTAAGACTTTAAGTTCGCCTTGTAAACTGTCCGCTTATTGGCGCGCAGTGACGATAGGCGCTGCAGCCGGTGCCATTGCGAGCGCACGCTTGGCTTCGATGAAGGTCTTGCTCCAGTAGCTGTCGCCCAGGCTATCGACCCGGACACCACCGCTTTTGCGGCTGCTGGAGTGGATGAACTGGTTGTCACCCACGTAGATCCCGGCGTGACTGACACGACCGCGACGGCCATTGGTGGCGAAGAACAGCAGGTCACCCGGCTTGAGGGCGCTGCGAGCCACCAGCGGAGCGTCAACGTTGATCATTTCGCGAGTGGAGCGCGGCAGGTTCATGCCAGCCTCTTCACGAAACAGATAACCGATGAAGCCGCTGCAGTCGAAGCCTGCCTCGGAGGTGCCGCCGAAACGGTAACGGGTACCGATCAGGGACATGCCACGTTCGAGGATGCTGTCAGCCAGAACCGGAAGCTGATACGACTTGCCCCCGGCGAAGTCTGCCAGTTCTTTATTGGTTGCTAGCTCTTCCTGGAAAAGAACGGAAGAAGACTGCGCGGTAACTGAATTTGAAACCTGATGCTGTGGCTCTTGCTGGGACACTGGAGAGTGAGCAGCGCAACCGAACAACAGGGTGACGAGTGCGAGAGGCACGAGGGGTGCGAAGCGATTTAGCATGGGCACGACCGTGGCTGATAGTTGTAAAGAAGCCGAGACTATGCCCGCTATCGATCTCATTTGCAAATTCAATCGATCTTTATGTGACTTATCGGTTTCTCGTTTCCATCTAAGCGCTTAAGCCCATTTTAAACCTTTGCGCAGCCTGCTCCCTTGCAGGAAAGCGGATTTGTTGACGCCTGGAATATGCCGGAACCCGCGAAAAACCTGGCCTTTACCAGCCCAACGTCTCTTTCAGGAACGGGATTGTCAGCTTGCGCTGAGCTTGAAGGGAGGCCTGATCGAGGCGCTCAAGCAGCTCGAAAAGCGCACTCATGCTGCGAGTACCGCGAGTCAAAATAAAATGACCGACTTCGTCAGTCAGGTGCAGGCCACGACGGGAGGCGCGCAACTGCAAGGCACGCAACTTGTCTTCGTCAGAGAGCGGACGCATCTGGAAGATGAGCGCCAGTGTCAGCCGAGACTTGAGGTCCGCCAGCTTCACCGGTAGTTCGCGCGGGGATGTCGAGGCGGCGATCAGCAGACGCCGACCGCTGTCACGCAGACGATTGAACAGATGGAACAACGCCTCTTCCCAATCCGCCTTGCCGGCGACCGCCTGCAAATCGTCCAGGCAAACCAGTTCGTATTGTTCGAGGTTGTCGAGGATTTCGATGCCGCGGTCCATCAACTCGGCCAGCGGCAGATACACCGCCGGTTCACCCATCTGCTCGAAACGCAGGCAAGCCGCCTGCAACAAATGCGTGCGCCCTACCCCGTGCTTGCCCCAGAGGTAAATCAGGCTTTCCGTCCAGCCGGCGTCGGCTTCGCACAGCCGCTCGACATAGCCGAGTGCAGCGGCATTGGCGCCTGGGTAGTAATTGATAAAGGTGGCGTCATCACGCAGACGCACACCTAGGGGCAGCTGAATCGGTTTCATGCTGACTGAACAGTTCCAAAGGAACCGTTAGTGGCCTCTGTGTAAAGTTTGCGAAGTTTATACCCGTGAAGCTGACGGCACAATGCGACAGACCACAAGCAAAATCAAAGGTTTGCGTTAACGTGCTGGTTTTATGACAGTTTCTTTGGCGGTGCATGTGACAGCCGCGCGAGGGATACGGGCAAACCCGGCGTGAAACCAGGCTGCCCGCGACGAGCGATCAAAAGGCCTTACTTCTCAGACTCGTCGACACCGCCGTAGATATCCGAATCTTTATACAAATCATGCACATGGCGCACCAGAACCATGATCACCGCCGCCACCGGCAATGCCAGCAGCACCCCGGTAAAACCAAACAGCTCGCCGCCGGCCAGAATCGCAAAGATCACCGCCACCGGGTGCAGGCCGATCCGGTCACCCACCAGCAACGGCGTCAGAACCATGCCTTCCAGCGCCTGGCCGACCATGAACACCGCGACGATACCGATCATGGGATACAGATCGCCACCGAACTGGAACAGGCCGGCAATCAACGCCGCGCCAATCCCGATGACAAACCCCATGTACGGCACGATCGCCGCCAGGCCGGCAATCAGACCGATCAACAACCCCAGTTCCAGCCCGACGATCATCAAGCCAGCGGCGTAGATCACACCCAGCGCCAGCATCACCAGCAACTGTCCGCGCACGAACGCCCCAAGCACTTCATGGCATTCCCCAGCCAGGGTCATGACACGCTCTTCACGATCACGCGGCAGCAAGCTGCGGATCTTGGCCATCATCAGGTCCCAGTCGCGCAGCAGATAAAAACTCACCACCGGGATCAGCACCAGATTGGCCAGCCAGCCGATCAGCGCAAGGCCTGAAGCCGTCGCCTGACTCAGCACCACGCCGACAATGTCGGTGGTCTGGCCCATGTGCTCGCTGATCGCCGCCTTGAGCTTGTCGAACTTCCAGAAGCCCTCCGACAAACCCAACTTCGATTGCGCCCACGGCAACGCGGTGTGCTGCAACCAGTCGAGCATCTGCGGCGCCAGTTCATACAAGCGAAACAGCTGCTTGGCGAGCATCGGCACCAACACCAACAACAGCGTGGTGAGGACCATCGTGAACAACGCGAACACCGCCACCACGCCCCATGTCCGGGACAAGCCGAGCTTCTCCAGCCGATCCACCAGCGGGTCGAACAGATAGGCCAGCAACAGCGCCACCAGGAACGGCGTCAGGATCGGATGCAACAGGTAAACAAACGCGCAAAGCAGGGCCACCCCACCGAGCCAGAACCAACGCCGCGTATCGGCCATGTACCACTCCTGCTTCTATATAAAGAAAAAACTCACCAACGGAAATGCAACTGCGGCGTCGGGGCAGGCGCTGGCGCTGCGGCCGGCGCAGAACCCACAGTCACCGGCTGAACAGGTGCCGGCACCTGACTGGCCGGAACCTCCTGCAATTGCGCCAGGGACAACTGAGCTCGCAGCTGATCGGCACTGCCGTTGACGCGATAAAGCACGCGGTCACCATCGACACTTTGCAGACGCGCGCCAAAAGGCTCCAACAAACGCCCAAGCGTCGCATAACGCTCCAGATTCATGCCCTGCACTTCCAACAACTGCTCGCCCGACACACCTGGCTTGGCAACGAAACGCGACGCCAGACGCTCGCTGACCGCCAGCATCACCGCATCGGCCACGGCGG
The DNA here is from genome assembly GCF_059422365.1 of Pseudomonas sp. GW821-FHT01E10. NCBI lineage: Bacteria > Pseudomonadati > Pseudomonadota > Gammaproteobacteria > Pseudomonadales > Pseudomonadaceae > Pseudomonas > Pseudomonas sp. GW821-FHT01E10. The sequence goes on along the minus strand of NZ_JBWKWT010000008.1, from coordinate 212,714 downwards.
CGGTATCGGCGCCCTGCACGCTGCCGGCCTCTTTCTGATCGCCCAGCCACAGTCGCCACTTGGCTTGCCATTGCCCCCCTTCTTCACGGGCATGCACCGCCAGCAAGGCATCGGCATTGTAACGATCGGAGGCACTGCGCAGTGGCGCAGGGTCGGCACCTTCCAGATTCGGTGCCGTGGCGACGATCTGTTCATTCAGGTCAGCCAGCGGCAAACGCAGCGGCAGGCCTCGGTGCTGAGCCGCCCGACGCAAGGGCGCAGCACTGGCCTGACCATCGCCGACCAGGCTCGAACCTTCGGTGGAATCGTTCAACCACCAGCCGAGGATCGACGGCCGATTGGCCCCCCACACGGCCAGCCCGGCACGACGCAAGGCCTGCTCGGTGGTGGCCGGGTCGAAATCGACTTTCAGCACTTGCGGTGGCCCGGCGTCGTAGCCGAACTGACTGATGATCTGCTGAGGGTCTTTGCGCACGGCCGCAAGGCCAGGGCTTTGCGCCGCCTTGGGATCGCCGGTCAAGCGCAACACCAGCGTTTCCAGCGCCTGCTGAGTCGCCTGGTCGCGCTCCTCCGGTGTCTGGCCGCTGACCGGTTGGCGCACTTGATAGAGGCCTTTGACGGTTTCGGCATGGCTGGCCAGGCTGACCACGGATAAACAGCCCACGAACAAGAATTTAAGAAAACGCATGGAAGATTCCTGACGACAAGAGCGGCTGGAACAGACCGCATGAAGACGATTGAGCCAGGGCTGTGACCGCAGGCCCAAGCAAAACATTCACACGATCGCGGTAAGTTTTCGCACTGTCATAACGATAGACGGTTAACGTCGTACCTTATACAGCCATGTGGGACGTCGCCAACACGGGCAATATCAGTTTTTTTAACGCGATATGCCCCTGCCCGTCGGCACGAGGATGGCCGCTGCCCCTCAAGCCTGATAAAATCGCGCGCCTTCGCAGACCGGCTACAGCCGGGTAGTGTCGAAATAGCGCGTGAGGCAATTGCCTCATCAATTTCGACAGGCCCGCTGAACTCGGTCGTTACCCCTGAATCCCCCCTAAAGGCCTGGATCATGAGCAAGCAACCCTCCCTGAGCTACAAGGACGCCGGTGTAGACATCGACGCCGGTGAAGCATTGGTCGAACGCATCAAGAGCGTCGCCAAGCGCACTGCGCGCCCGGAAGTCATGGGCGGCCTGGGCGGTTTCGGCGCCCTCTGCGAAATCCCGGCCGGTTACAAACAACCGGTGCTGGTATCGGGCACTGACGGCGTCGGCACCAAGCTGCGCCTGGCGCTGAACCTGAACAAGCACGACAGCATCGGCATCGACCTGGTGGCCATGTGCGTGAACGACCTGGTGGTCTGCGGCGCTGAGCCGCTGTTCTTCCTCGACTACTACGCTACCGGCAAACTGAACGTCGACACCGCTGCTCAGGTTGTAACCGGCATCGGCGCCGGCTGTGAACTGTCCGGCTGCTCCCTGGTCGGCGGCGAAACCGCTGAAATGCCTGGCATGTATGAAGGTGAAGACTACGACCTGGCCGGCTTCTGCGTCGGCGTCGTGGAAAAATCCGAAATCATCGACGGTTCAAAAGTCGCTGCCGGCGATGCCCTGCTCGCCCTGCCGTCTTCCGGCCCGCACTCCAACGGCTACTCGCTGATCCGCAAGATCATCGAAGTGTCGGGTTCCGACATCGAGAATATCCAGCTCGACGGCAAACCGCTGACCGACCTGCTGATGGCTCCGACCCGTATCTACGTGAAGCCGCTGCTCAAGCTGATCAAGGACACCGGCGCCGTCAAAGCCATGGCCCACATCACCGGTGGCGGCCTGCTGGACAACATCCCGCGCGTACTGCCAAAAGGCGCTCAAGCGGTGGTTGACGTCGCGAGCTGGACCCGCCCTGCGGTGTTCGACTGGCTGCAAGAGAAAGGCAACGTCGACGAAACCGAAATGCACCGCGTGCTGAACTGCGGCGTCGGCATGGTCATCTGCGTGGCTCAAGAGCACGTTGAAACCGCGCTGAACGTCCTGCGTGAAGCTGGCGAGCAGCCATGGGTCATCGGTCAGATCGCCACCGCTGCCGAAGGCGCGGCTCAGGTCGAACTGAAGAACCTCAAGGCTCATTAATGTCCCAGACCTGTGATGTGGTGGTGCTGCTGTCCGGCACCGGCAGTAACTTGCAGGCCTTGATCGACAGCACGCGGACCGGCGACAGCCCGGCCCGCATTGCTGCGGTGATTTCCAACCGCGCCGACGCCTACGGCCTGCAACGCGCCAGGGACGCGGGTATCGACACCCGCACCCTGGATCACAAGGCTTTCGAGGGCCGCGAGGCCTTCGATGCCGCGCTGATCGAACTGATCGACGCCTTCAACCCCAAACTCGTGGTACTGGCCGGTTTCATGCGCATTCTCAGCGCTGACTTCGTGCGCCATTACCAGGGTCGCCTGCTCAATATCCATCCCTCGCTGCTGCCCAAATACAAAGGGTTACACACTCATCAGCGCGCGCTGGAGGCCGGCGATACGGAACACGGCTGCTCCGTGCACTTCGTCACCGAGGAACTCGATGGCGGACCACTGGTCGTACAGGCAGTAATACCGGTAGAGTTGCACGATTCGCCGCAGAGTCTGGCGCAGCGAGTCCACACCCAGGAACACCTGATCTACCCGATGGCCGTACGCTGGTTTGCCGAAGGCCGTTTATCACTCGGCGAACAAGGTGCTTTACTGGACGGACAGTTACTCGCGGCCAGCGGCCACTTGATTCGAACCTAGGAGATTTTATGCGTCGTGCCCTGCTCTTCGCTTGCGCCCTGCTCGCCCTGCCGTTTGCGCAGGCCGCGGACCTTCATCCCTTCTCCGCCAGCTACACCGCCGACTGGAAGCAACTGCCCATGAGCGGCACCGCCGAACGCAGCCTGACCAAGGAAGCCAACGGCGTCTGGAAACTCAGCTTCAAGGCATCGATGATGATCGCCAGCCTGACCGAAGAAAGCACCCTGACCCTGGACAAGGACACGCTGCTGCCGCAGTCCTACCACTTCGAACGCGGTGGCCTGGGCAAAGCCAAGAAGGCTGATCTGGATTTCGATTGGACCAACAAGATGGTCACCGGCACCGATCGCGGTGACGCCGTCAAGCTCCCGCTCAACCGCGGCATGGTCGACAAGTCCACCTATCAACTGGCGCTGCAGCATGACGTGGCCTCCGGCAAGAAAAGCATGAGCTATCAGGTCGTCGATGCCGGCGAAGTCGATACCTATGACTTCCGCGTGCTGGGCTCGGAGAAAGTCGACACCAAGGCAGGCCAGATCGATGCGGTCAAGGTCGAGCGCGTGCGCGATCCGACACAAAGCAAGCGCATCACCGTGCTGTGGTTCGCCAAGGATTGGGATTACCTGCTGGTCCGTCTGCAACAGGTCGAAACCGACGGCAAGGAGTACAACATCATGCTCCTCGACGGTACGGTCAACGGCAAGACGGTCAAAGGCAGCTGATCCGGACCGACATGAAAGCCCCGCAAACGCGGGGCTTTTTTTCGTCTGGCGTTAAGCGGGGGACAGGACAATGACAACTTTGAGCTGTGGCCAAATCGTCCGGCAAGAAATAGGAACGCGAACGTGAAGGAATACTCTATAAATTCAGGGTCTTTTTTGATCGAATGACTTTTCCTGATCCCTGCGAGGTTTCCCATGACTGTTACCGTCAATACTGTCTCCGCCGAAGGTTTTCGTCACAGCGTCCAGATCGATGACCATGAACTGTTTGCCGATGTTCCCAAGTCGTCCGGTGGCGAAGGCACCGCGCCAGAGCCCCATGACTATTTCGACGCGGCCCTCGGCGCCTGCAAGGCCCTGACCCTGAAACTGTATGCGAAGAAGAAGGGCATCCCACTGACCGGCGTCGGGGTCGAGGTCAAGCGCGACAACAGTGAAGAGCAGAAAGGCAAATATGCCCTGCACGTCAAACTCACGCTCAAGGGCGTACTCACCGACGCCCAGCGCGACGAGCTGCACCGCGTGGCCGACCGCTGCCCGGTACACAAGCTGATGACCACCTCTGAAGTCAGCATCGAGACTCATCTGTCCGAAGGCGCCTTCAGCCAATAGCGGCAACGGCTGCGCAAGCGGGTTATGCTCCCTGCGTCACCCGCTCAGCCTGGAACGCACCATGAACACTCCGCTCGTGATCCGCCCCCGCGCCGAAGATGTCGAAGGCCAGCCGATCCTTCGCCCTTTGCCGTCAGCCAAATGCCGCAACGTCGGGCCCTTCGTGTTTTTCGACCACATGCTCGAAACCCGTTATCCACCGGGCAAAGGCATGGACATCCGTCAGCATCCGCACATCGGGCTGTCCACCCTCACCTACCTGTTCGAAGGGCAAATCCAGCACAAGGACAGCCTCGGATCCGATCAGGTGGTGAATGCCGGCGATGTCAGCTGGATGACCGCCGGCAGTGCGATTGCCCACGTCGAACGCACGCCCGAAGCCTTGAAGAACAGTGGCGGTACGATGCACGGCTTACAGATCTGGCTGGCTTCGCCCAAGGACCGTGAGCACGGCCCAGGACACTACAGCCACCATCCAGCAGCCACGCTGCCCGTCAGCGAAAACCTTGGCGTGAAGATACGAATGATCGCCGGGAAGGGCTTTTGCCTTGAATCACCGGTCCCGGTGCTTTCGCCTACGCTGTATGCCGAATTGAACCTGCAAACGGCGACCACGCTGCTGATTCCCACCGAGCATGAAGAACGGGCGCTGTATGTGTTGAGCGGCGAGGCGCAGCTTGATGGCGAGCTGCTGGAGCCCTACACGCTAGTAGTGCTGCCGGCCGGGGAAGAGATGACGCTGTTCGCCGAGAGTGACTGCCATGCCGTGCTGTTTGGCGGAGCGCCACTGGACGGGCCACGACGGATCAACTGGAACTTCGTGGCCAGTGATCCGGCGTTGATTGATGAAGCACGTCGGCGCTGGGCGGCCGGGGATTGGCCGACGGTGCCGGGGGAAAGTGAGCGGATTGAGTTGCCGAAACACCGAAGCCCGCCAACGCCCCTGTAACTGATCGGCTGATCGTTCCCACGCCGCGAGCGCCCCTAGAGGCATTCCCACGCAGAGCGTGGGAACGATCATCGTCCGGACCGAGAGCAGCAATCAACCCTTGAACACTTCATCCAGCAAGTTATGCATCGACGTGAACGCGCGAGCCGCGGTTTTCGCGTCATACATCATCATGCCCGGCACGTTGGCATGCGGGTCGGTGAACGAATGCACCGCGCCGCCATAGCTCAGCAATTGCCAATCCACACCGGCGGCATTCATCTCAGCTTCAAACGCTGGCAGCTGCTCTTTCGGCACCAGCGGATCGGCAGCGCCATGCAGCACCAGCACCGAACCCTTGATGTTTTTCGCATCGTTCACGTTCGGCGTATCCAGCGTACCGTGGAACGACACCGCAGCCTTCACCGGCGCACCGCTACGCGCCAGCTCCAGCGCGCAGCAACCACCGAAGCAGAAACCAAAAGTCGCCAGTTTCGAGGTATCGACCGCCGCCTCGCCCTGCCCTTGCAGTTGTTCGAAGGCTGCCTGCATGCGTTTGCGCAGTAAGGCGCGATCATTCTTCAGCGGCATCATCGCCGCGCCTGCCTCGTCGCCGTTCTGCGGACGAACCGATTGCCCGTACAGATCCGCGATCAGCACCACATAACCCTTGGATGCCACCGATTTGGCAATCTCCTCGGCGCCGACGCTGACGCCCATCCAGTTCGGCGCCATCAACAGACCCGGACGCGGGCCTTTATGGTCGGCATCGAAGGCCAGACGGCTTTCATACGATTGGCCGTCGATCTGATAGGCGACGGATCGAACAGTGATTTGGCTCATGACTGACTCCCAGTAAAAAAGCACCAGAATGAAAAAACCCGCCGAAGCGGGTTTTTATACAACGTGGTTAAACCGACAGTTCAACCAGCAGCTTGTTCAGACGACGCACATAAGCGGCCGGGTCTTTCAAGCTGTCGCCGGCCGCCAGGGCCGCCTGATCGAACAGAATGTGCGACAGGTCGCCGAAGCGCTCGTCGCTCTGCTCGTTGTCGAGCTTCTCGATCAGCGGGTGAGCCGGGTTGAATTCGAAGATCGGCTTCGAATCCGGAACCTTCTGACCGCTGGCTTCCAGGATCTGACGCATTTGCAGGCCCAGGTCCTGCTCGCCGATGGCCAGAATCGCCGGGGAATCGGTCAGGCGATGGGAAACCCGCACTTCAGCAACGGACTCACCCAAAGCGGTCTTGAGACGCTCAACCAGGCCTTCTTTGGACTTGGCGACTTCTTCCGCGGCTTTCTTGTCTTCTTCCGAATCCAGGTTGCCGAGGTCCAGGTCACCGCGTGCCACGTCGACAAAGCTCTTGCCGTCGAAGTCGCTGAGGTAGCTCATCAGCCACTCGTCGATACGGTCGGTCAGCAGCAGCACTTCGATGCCTTTCTTGCGGAAAACTTCCAGGTGCGGGCTGTTTTTGACTTGCGCGTAGGTTTCACCGGTCAGGTAGTAGATCTTGTCCTGACCTTCCTTGGCACGGGCCAGGTAGTCGGCCAGACCTACAACCTGCTCGCCGTCATCGCCCTGAGTGGACGCGAAACGCAGCAGACCGGCAATTTTTTCTTTGTTGGCGAAGTCTTCTGCCGGGCCTTCTTTCATGACCTGACCGAAGTTCTTCCAGAAGCCTTTGTATTGCTCAGGCTCGTTCTTCGCCAGTTTTTCCAGCATGTCCAGAACGCGCTTGGTCAGCGCCGATTTCATGGAGTCGATGATCGGGTCTTTCTGCAGGATTTCCCGCGACACGTTCAGCGACAGGTCGTTGGAATCGACCACGCCTTTGATGAAGCGCAGGTACAGCGGCAGGAACGACTCAGCCTGATCCATGACGAACACGCGCTGCACGTACAGCTTCAGGCCTTTCGGCGCTTCACGCTGGTACAGATCGAACGGAGCACGGGTCGGCACATAAAGCAGCGAGGTGTACTCGAGCTTGCCCTCGACTTTGTTGTGGCTCCAGCTCAGCGGGTTTTCGAAATCGTGAGCGACGTGCTTGTAGAACTCCTGGTATTCCTCGTCCTTCACTTCAGTGCGAGGGCGAGTCCACAGGGCGCTGGCGCGGTTGACGGTTTCCCACTCAACGGCAGGCTTCTCTTCGCCTTCGGCGGCTGCAACTTCTTTCGGCAACTCGATCGGCAAGGCGATGTGGTCGGAATACTTCTTGATGATGTTGCGCAGGCGCCAGCCATCGGCGAACTCGTCTTCGCCGGATTTCAGGTGCAGAACGATACGGGTGCCGCGATCAGCTTTTTCGACGGTGGCGATTTCAAATTCGCCTTCGCCCTTGGACGACCAGTGCACACCTTCGCTGGCAGCGAGGCCGGCACGGCGGCTGAATACGTCAACTTTATCGGCGACGATGAACGCCGAGTAGAAACCGACACCGAACTGACCGATCAGGTGCGAGTCTTTTTTCTGATCACCAGACAGGTGCTTCATGAAATCGGCGGTACCGGACTTGGCGATGGTGCCCAAGTGAGTGACCGCATCTTCACGGCTCATGCCGATGCCGTTGTCTTCGAGGGTGACGGTTTTAGCGTCCTTGTCGAAGCTCACACGGATTTTCAGCTCAGCGCCGCCTTCCAGCAATTCAGGCTTGGCCAGCGCTTCAAAACGTAATTTATCGACAGCGTCAGAGGCGTTCGAGATCAATTCGCGAAGGAAGATTTCCTTGTTGGAATACAGCGAATGGATCATGAGGTGCAGCAGCTGCTTCACCTCGGTCTGGAAGCCCAGGGTTTCCTTTTGAGTTTCCACACTCATGGTCATCAAACTCCAATCAGATGGCAGTGGCCGCGACCTTGAGGGTCGGCGGCGGGTTGTCCTCAGAGTTGGGGGCTGAGATCAGGATTTCAAGGGCTCTTCGATTTTGAAGTGGGCCCGGGCCGTGGCAATGGGCTCGGCTTCAGTGCTTTGCCAGGCGGTAATCGCCACGTTCGCCACCCGCCGCCCCTGGCGACAAACCTGGCATCGGGCCCAGGTATCGCGAAACTGCCCCGCGCGCAGGTAGTCGAGGGAGAAGTCGATAATCTTCGGCACACCGGGCGAGCCGGTGAAAATCAACAGGTGCAGCGCCGCCGAGAGCTCCATGAACCCGGCAATCACCCCACCATGAATCGCTGGCAGTAAAGGGTTACCAATGTTGTCCTTGTTGGCCGGCAGACGAAACAGCAGCTCATCTCCTACCCGCGAACATTCGACGCCGATCAGCTCGGCGTAAGGAATCAGCTGCAGCAGCGCGGCGTAGTCCCCCTGAGCATGGGCCTGTTGAAGCTGCTCCTTGAACGTGTCGGTCATTTCGTACCTCCGGAAATGGCGCCGCCAAAGTTTTTAGTACCTTTGATGCCCTTGCCCATGCGCATGAAAGTGCCCACTACATGAGCGATGGGCTGTTCGGGGTCGTCCTGATAGGCAAAACCGCGCGCAAAAATCACATCGGTAGTCACTCGGTAGCATTGGGCGAAGCCGTAAACGTCTTTGTGTGGCTCGGCGGCATGCATGTAGTCGATGCGCAGGTCGAGCGTCGGGCAGACTTCGAACTCAGGCAGCACGCAGAGGGTGGCCATGCCACAGGCGGTATCCATCAGCGAGGTCAGCGCACCGCCATGAATCACCCCGGTTTGCGGGTTGCCGACGATCTGCGGGCTATACGGCAGAATCACCGTCAGTCCTTCGCTGCTGGCGCTGTGAAGGCGCATGCCGAGTACCTGACAATGGCGCAACGCCGACAGGAATCGCATCGCACGCTCAAAAACGGGGTTTTCGGCCATTTGGTAAACGCTCCTTAGTGTCCGGGCGAAGTAGCCGGCTCTTAAGTAAAAGTTCCGTAGCAAAACAAACTTATATATCTGAATGATTTAAGGAACTTAACCCTGGTCGCTGTGCTCGAAAGGCCAGTAAATATTTTCCATCAGGAGAAACACCCCATGCGTAAGACTTTAGCTATTGCCTTGATGTTGACCGCTTCCCTCGGTCTCGCCGCTTGCGGTAAAAAATCCGAGGACAAAGCTCAAGAAGCCACCCAACATACAGAGCAAGCTCAGGAAAAAATGAGCGAAGCTCAGGATAAAGTGAACGAGGCGGCAAAAGAAAACGCTGAAGCTGCCAAAGCTCAGACTGAATCGAACGAAGCAGCGGCAAAAGAAGCCGCTCCAGAAGCACCTAAAAACTAAAAGCGTTTTTAGTGATAAAAGAAAACCCGCCAAGTGCGGGTTTTCTTTTATCTGAAATTTTGCTCGAAACGCGTCCTTAGAGCAAAACAGTCCTAAAAGTCGGACTAATCATCAGCAACAACGAACACACTAATCCGACGAACCACACCAGACTTCGCTGCCAGGCCAGATCAGCCCAATAACACAGTAAGTAGATAACGCGCGCGATCACGAAGGCGATCGCCAGTGCATCGATCAGCCATCCCGCCGTTTGCGTGGTGTGCGCCATCAACACCCCGACCGCAAACAAAATGAACGCCTCGAAACTGTTCTGGTGGGCCGCCAACGCCCGGGCGCCGAAACCTGTGAGTTGCGCCTGTTGTTGACGCGGCAGGTGATTGTTGTAACCGCCCTGCTCTTTCATCGCCTTGGCCACCGGCATGCGCGCCACGAAAATCAACAAGGCGCTGATAAACACACACCAGAATGGAATACTCATCAAGCCGCCTCTTTGTTCAGCTCAGGCAATGGCGCCTCTGTAGGTGTATAGACCATCACGTCAAGAACGTCGGAGTGAAACTCGCGGCGATACAATACCAACACGACACCGGCGCTCATCAACATGAACAACCAGGGGCTGACAAACCACGCCAGCATGCTCATGCCGAAGTAATAGGAACGCAGACCGAAGTTGAACTGGTTGGCCGCCATGGAGATGACACGGGCGGCTCGGGAAGCAAAGGCGTTACGCTCTTGCTCGGACACATGCCGCTCACCGATCATCGGTGCCGAACCCACGAGAATGGCCGCAAAGTTGTACTGACGCATGCACCAGCTGAACGTAAAGAACGCATAGACAAACACCAGCGCCAGGCACAACAACTTGATCTCCGACATGCCTTGGGAAGCCTGTTGCACCATCGGGATATCAGCAAGCAACGACACGGCTCTTTCGGATGCCCCCAACACCGTGAGAATACCGGCCAGGATAATCAACGTGCTGGAAGCGAAGAACGAGGCGTTGCGCTCCAGGTTACCGATCACGCTGGCATCGGCGATGCGGTTGTCGCGCAACAGCATGCGGCGCATCCAGTCTTCGCGGTACAGGTGCAGCACACTGGCCAGGCATGCGGTGTCACGGCCCTTCCATGTCGCGTAACGGGTGTAGCCACCCCAGCAGACGACAAACCAGAGCGCGGCGAGGATGTGGATCAGATTGGCGTGGATGAACGACATGCAGTTCCTTGTGATGTGTAGACGATGATGAAACCTGCGGATAGTGCTTCGACGTTAACCCAAGGAAAAAGACACTGCATCACACGCATAAAAAATGCCCCGTATCGATTGATACGGGGCATTTCCATTTGTAGATCAAGCCCGCTTGTGGCGGGTCATGAAGCGGCTTAAGCCAGCGCTTCTTCGCGCTTGCCCAGCAGACGGTCGCAAACCACGGCAACCACCAGGGTCATGACCGAGGGCACCAGCCACGCCAGGCCCTGCTCGCTCAGCGGCAGGTGAGCCAGTTGAGCCGGCATCCAGTCGGCCAGACCGGCGCCCTTGAGAGCGTCGATCATGCCGAAAATGAACGACACCAGCATCACCGGACCGACGATGCGACCCTGCTCATGCCAGAAGTCCTTGCAGAAGCTCAGGGCCACCAGGGCGATGCACGGCGGGTAGATGGCGGTCAGTACCGGAATCGAGAACGCAATCAGCTTGGTGAGGCCCAGGTTGGACACCAGCAGGGAGAACGCGGCCAGGATGATCACCAGCGTCTTGTAGGACAGTGGCAGCACACGGCTGAAGTATTCGGCACAGGCGCAGGTCAGACCGACCGCAGTCACCAGGCAGGCCAGGGAGATCAGCACCGCGAGGAAACCGCTACCGAGCGAACCGAAGGTGTGCTGCACGTAGGCGTGCAATACCGCCGCGCCGTTGGTGGCACCGGCGGCCACTTCATGGCTGCCCGAGCCGAGACGGAACAGGCTGACGTAAACCAGCGCCAGACCTACACCAGCAATCAGCCCGGCGATGATCGCGTAACGGGTGATCAACACCGGCGATTCCACGCCACGGGAGCGGATCGCATTGACGATGACAATGCCGAATACCAGCGCACCCAGGGTATCCATGGTCAGGTAACCATTGATGAAGCCCTGGGAGAACGGTGCCGCCACATATTCAGGGGTAGCCACGCCAATGTTACCGGCCGGCAACGCGAACGCTGCTATACCGAGAACGGCCAGGGCGATGATCTTCAGCGGTGCGAGGAATCGTCCTACGGTGTCCAGCAGACGGCCCGGATAGAGCGAGATGAAGAACACCAGCAGGAAGTACACCGAGCTATAGAGAAACAGCGCCAGCGGGCTCTCGCCGGTCAGCGGCGCCAGACCTACTTCGAACGACACGGTCGCGGTGCGCGGTGTCGCGAACAACGGGCCGACAGCGAGGTAGCACGCGGCTGCCAGCAGGCCACCCGCGATTTTACCGATCGGGCTGCTCAAGGCATCCATTGCACCGCCGACCTTGGCCAAGGCGACCACGGTGATCACCGGCAGACCGACTGCGGTGATCAGAAAACCCAGCGCCGCCATCCAGACATTAGGCCCGGACTGCAAACCGACGATAGGCGGGAAGATGATGTTGCCAGCCCCGACGAACAGGGCAAATGTCATGAAGCCCAGTGCCAGGATGTCCTGGCCTTTCAACACTTTCATTAAGGAAATACCACACTACTGAATCGGAATTTAGAGAGGGATTTCCCTTATGGGTGAGGGAAATGCTGTCGATCCGTATAGGACTGACCCGTTTAGCGCGCCGCAGCCTTGTGGGCCGCAAACGCAAAATGGCGGCTAGCCTACCGAATTTGCCCGCCAAACGCACTATTACGGGGCGAACTATCCGATACGCGACATTTCAGTGTCGTGTTTACATATCTAATTTTCACAACCTCCCTCGCTACAAAAAGCGCTGCGAATATCTCAAACCCCGGAAATGACAAAGGCCACCCGAAGGTGGCCTTTGTTTGGTGGAGCGTCAGTTAAGCGCGAGGCTTACTTGACGGCCCAACCGGTCAGCTCGGCCAGGGCCTTGCCGATGTCTGCCAGCGAACGCACGGTTTTAACGCCTGCGTCTTGCAGAGCAGCGAATTTCTCGTCTGCAGTGCCTTTGCCGCCAGAGATGATTGCGCCAGCATGGCCCATGCGCTTGCCCGGAGGAGCAGTCACACCAGCGATGTAGGAAACAACCGGCTTGGTCACGTGTGCCTTGATGTAGGCAGCCGCTTCTTCTTCAGCCGAACCGCCGATCTCGCCGATCATCACGATCGCTTCGGTCTTCGGGTCTTCCTGGAACAGCTTCAGGATGTCGATGAAGTTCGAACCCGGGATCGGGTCACCACCGATGCCGACGCAAGTCGACTGACCGAAACCGGCGTCAGTAGTCTGCTTCACAGCTTCGTAGGTCAGGGTGCCGGAACGGGAAACGATACCGACCTTGCCTGGCAAGTGAATGTGACCTGGCATGATGCCGATCTTGCATTCGCCTGGAGTGATCACGCCTGGGCAGTTAGGACCGATCAGGACTACGCCCAGCTCGTCGCACTTGACCTTGGCATCCAGCATGTCCAGGGTAGGAATGCCTTCAGTGATGCAAACGATCAGCTTGATGCCGCCGAAGGCTGCTTCCAGGATGGAGTCCTTGCAGAAAGGAGCTGGAACGTAGATCACGCTGGCGGTGGCGCCAGTAGCAGCTACAGCGTCTTTCACGGTGTTGAACACTGGCAGGCCCAGGTGCTCGGTGCCGCCTTTGCCTGGAGTTACGCCGCCAACCATCTTGGTGCCGTACTCGATGGCTTGCTGGGTGTGGAAACTACCTTGCGAACCGGTAATACCCTGGCAGATAACTTTGGTGTCTTTATTGATCAGGACGCTCATTATTTGCCCTCCGCAGCTTTGACAACTTGTTGAGCAGCGTCGGTCAGGCTGGTAGCAGCGATGATGTTCAAACCGCTTTCTGCCAGTACTTTAGCGCCCAGCTCAGCGTTGTTGCCTTCAAGGCGAACAACAACCGGGATTTTCACGCCGACTTCTTTCACAGCGCCGATGATGCCTTCGGCAATCATGTCGCAACGAACGATGCCGCCGAAGATGTTGACCAGTACTGCAGCGACGTTAGTGTCGGACAGGATGATCTTGAACGCTTCGGTTACGCGTTCTTTGGTAGCACCGCCGCCCACGTCGAGGAAGTTGGCTGGTTTGCCGCCATGCAGGTTGACGATGTCCATGGTACCCATGGCCAGGCCAGCACCGTTGACCATGCAACCGATGTTGCCTTCCAGTGCTACGTAGTTCAGTTCGAACTTGGCAGCGTGCGCTTCGCGCGGATCGTCTTGCGACGGATCGTGGAAAGTCTTCAGCTTAGGCTGACGGTACATGGCGTTGGCGTCGATGTTGATCTTGGCATCGAGGCAGTGCAGATCGCCGTCAGCCTTGATCACCAGCGGGTTCACTTCCAGCAGAGCCAGGTCGTGATCCTTGAACAGCTTGGCCAGACCTACGAAGATCTTGGCGAACTGAGCAACTTGCTTGCCTTCCAGACCCAGCTGGAATGCCAGCTCGCGACCCTGGAATGGCTGAGCGCCAACCAGTGGATCGATAGTGGCTTTCAGAATTTTTTCTGGAGTGTCGTGAGCAATTTTCTCGATGTCCACGCCACCTTCGGTGGAAGCCATGAACACGATGCGACGGCTCGAACGGTCAACGACAGCGCCCAGGTACAGCTCTTTAGCGATATCAGTGCACGATTCAACCAGGATTTTGGTGACTGGCTGACCATTGGCGTCAGTCTGGTAAGTCACCAGACGCTTGCCCAGCCACTGCTGTGCGAATGCTTTAGCGTCTTCTTTGCTGCGAACCAGCTTTACGCCGCCCGCTTTACCGCGACCACCGGCGTGAACCTGGGCTTTGACAACCCATTCGCTGCCGCCGATTTTGTCGCAAGCTTCTGCTGCTGCTTCCGGGGTGTCTACCGCGTAACCGGTGGATACTGGCAGGCCGTACTCAGCGAACAGCTGCTTACCCTGATACTCGTGAAGATTCATGCTTATTACCGTCTTCGTTAGGTACTGCGCATTCGGTGCTGCACTCATTCAAGTGCCGCACCACCTGTGACTGCTGCTTGCGTAACCTTTCCGGGTACCCGGTGCAGCTACGCAAGACTGCGTCCAGCGGACATTCCGCGGTGAGTCTTGCTCGCAAGGCTCACGACGGGCCGTACCGCCGTGGTTTCTTATTATCCGCTTAGCGTTTCTTGCGGTTGGCGATGTGGATGGCGCCGCCATTCACTGCCAACGCTGCTTCGTGCAAGGCTTCAGACAGGGTCGGATGGGAGAAAACCATCATGCCCAGGTCTTCAGCGCTGGTGCCGAATTCCATGCCGATCGCGCCCTGCTGAACCAGTTCTGCGGCGCTCGGGCCAATCACGTGGACGCCCAATACGCGGTCAGTCTTGGCATCAGCGATGACCTTGACGAAACCACCGGTATCGTTGGCGGCCATGGCACGGCCAGAGGCTGCGAACGGGAAGGTGCCGACGTTAACTTCTACGCCTTCAGCTTTCAAGGCCTGCTCGGTTTTACCGACCCACGCGATTTCCGGGTGAGTATAAATAACCGAAGGGATCAGGTCATAGTTCATCTGGGCTTTATGGCCCTTGATGCGCTCGACAACCATGATGCCCTCTTCCGAGGCTTTGTGAGCCAGCATCATGCCGCGAACCACGTCACCGATGGCGTAAACGCCCGGTACGGTGGTGGCGCAGTGATCGTCAACGTGCACGAAACCGCGCTCGTCCAGGGTCACGCCGCAATCGGCAGCCAGCAGATCAGTGGTCACCGGACGGCGACCAACGGCTACGATCAGCTTGTCGAAAGTGATGTTCTGTTCGCCGTTGGCATCGGTGTAGTTCACAACGACTTCGTCGCCGTTCACTTTGGAACCGGTCACGCGAGCGCCCAGCTTGATGTCCAGACCCTGTTTGGTCAGGGTTTTCAGCGCTTCCTTGGAAACAGCGGTGTCCGCTGCCATCAGGAAGGTATCCAGTGCTTCGAGAACGGTGACTTCAGCGCCCAGACGGGACCATACCGAACCCAGTTCCAGACCGATAACACCAGCGCCGATTACACCCAGGCGTTTTGGTACGGATTGGAATTCCAGAGCGCCAGTCGAATCGACGATCACATTCTGGTCGACCGGAGCCGGTGGAATGTCGATCGGACGCGAGCCCGGAGCCAGGATGACGTTTTCGGCTTCGATGACTTCAACCGAACCGTCAGGCTTGGTGACTTCGACTTTCTTGCCAGCCAGCAGTTTGCCGTGGCCCTGGATCGAAGTGACGCCGTTAGCCTTGAACAGCGTTGCAACGCCGGAGGTCAGGCCTTTGACGATGTTGGCTTTACGGCCGACCATTGCTGGCACGTCCATGGTCACGCCAGCGTGGTTGATACCGTGGATCGCGAAGCCGTCTTGCGCTTCGTGAAACTTCCAGGAGCTGTCCAGCAGCGCCTTGGATGGAATGCAGCCGACGTTCAGGCAAGTACCGCCGAGGGCCAGTTTGCCTTCCTTGTCGGTGTATTTCTCGATGCAGGCAGTGGTGAGGCCCAGTTGCGCTGCTTTAATGGCAGCCACGTAGCCGCCAGGACCCGCGCCAATCACTACCACGTCGAATTTCTGAGTCATGTGTCATTCCTTCTCGAATCAAACCGGACGGCCCCTTTTGAGGACCGTCGTGGGACGAAGCTGGTCATTACAGAAGGGCCGTCCATCATTGAACGGCCCGTGCAACGAAATCAGATATCCAGCAGCAAACGAGCCGGGTCTTCCAGCAGGTTCTTGATGGTCACCAGGAAGGTCACAGCTTCTTTGCCATCGATCAGACGGTGATCGTAGGACAGCGCCAGGTACATCATCGGACGGATAACGACTTGACCGTTGATCGCCATAGGGCGCTGGATGATGTTGTGCATACCCAGAATCGCAGCCTGCGGCGGGTTGACGATCGGAGTCGACATCATCGAACCGAAAGTACCGCCGTTGGTGATGGTGAACGTGCCGCCGGTCATTTCTTCCATCGACAGTTTGCCGTCACGGGCTTTCTTGCCGAAGGTAGCGATGCCGCCTTCGATTTCAGCCAGGCTCATCAGTTCGGCGTTACGCAGAACCGGTACAACCAGACCGCGGTCGCTGGAAACAGCCACACCAACGTCGGCGTAGCCGTGGTAAACGATGTCGGCACCGTCGATCGACGCGTTGACAGCCGGGAAGCGTTTCAGCGCTTCGGTAGCCGCTTTCACGAAGAACGACATGAAGCCCAGGCGTACGCCGTTGTGGGACTTCTCGAACAGGTCCTTGTACTTCGAACGCAGGGCCATGACTTCGGTCATGTCGACTTCGTTGAAAGTGGTCAGCATGGCCATGTTCGATTGAGCTTCAACCAGACGCTCGGCAACCTTGGCACGCAGACGGGTCATCGGAACGCGTTTTTCTACGCGGTCGCCAGCAGCGAATACCGGAGCCGAAGCAGCCGGTGCAGCAGCCTTGGCAGGTGCAGCAGCCGGAGCGGCTTTCTTGGCGGCAACAGCTGCTACCACGTCTTCCTTGGTCACACGACCGCCTTTGCCAGTACCGGCAACGGAAGCGATGTTGATGCCGTTTTCTTCAGCCAGCTTGCGAGCAGCCGGTGCAGCAACAGGATCGTCTTCGCCCGCTTCGGCAGGAGCAGCGGCAGCAGCGGCAGGTGCAGCAGCGGCTGGAGCGGCGGCAGCACCGCCCTCACCGATGGAGCCCAGAACTTCGTCGGACAGAACGGTGTCGCCTTCGTTCTTGACGATCGCGCCCAGCACGCCATCAGCAGTGGCCAGAACTTCCAGTACGACTTTGTCGGTTTCGATGTCGACGATCAGTTCGTCACGCTTGACGGCGTCGCCCGGTTTTTTGTGCCAGGTGGCAACGGTGCCATCGGCAACCGATTCCGGGAAAGTGGGGGCTTTGATTTCGATAGCCATTATCTGTGGGTCCTTAAATTCGGTTTCAGGTGCGCGAAGGCGTTAAACAGTGAAAGCATCTTGCAGCAGTTGTTCCTGCTGCTCGGCGTGCATCGAAGCGTAACCGCAAGCAGGTGCGGCAGACGCCTCACGACCAGCGTATTCCAGGACCAGGCCTTGTTTATGGTTGGTCAGGCTGCGACGCATGTGATGCTGGCTGCTGTACCAGGCGCCCTGGTTCATCGGCTCTTCCTGGCACCAAACCACGTTTTCGAGGTTGGTGTAAGGGGCGAGCGCCTCCATCAGGTCGTCCTCAGGGAACGGATACAGCTGCTCGATACGCACGATGGCGATGTCTTCACGACCTTCGGCACGGCGTTTTTCCAGCAGGTCATAGTAGACCTTGCCGCTGCACAGGATCATGCGAGTGACCTTTTTCGGGTCAAGCGCATCGATTTCCGGGATCACGGTCTGGAACGAACCTTCGGCCAGATCTTCCAGGGTCGAGATGGCCAGCTTGTGACGCAGCAACGACTTCGGAGTCAGGACTACCAATGGTTTGCGCAGCGGGCGAATCACCTGACGACGCAGCAAGTGGTAGATCTGGGCCGGCGTAGTCGGCACGGCTACCTGAATGTTGTGCTCGGCGCACAGCTGCAGGTAACGCTCCAGACGAGCCGAGGAGTGCTCCGGACCCTGACCTTCATAACCGTGCGGCAACAGCATGGTCAGACCGCAGAGACGGCCCCACTTGTGCTCGCCACTGGTGATGAACTGGTCGATAACCACCTGGGCACCGTTGGCGAAGTCGCCGAACTGGGCTTCCCAGATAACCAGAGCGTTTGGCTCGGTGGTCGAATAACCGTATTCGAACGCCAGAACCGCTTCTTCGGACAGGAACGAATCGTACAGGTCGAAACGTGGCTGACCCTTGTACAGGTTTTGCAGCGGGATATAGGTACCCGCGTCTTTCTGGTTGTGCAAGACAGCGTGACGGTGCGAGAACGTACCGCGACCGATGTCCTGACCCGTCATGCGAATCGGGTGACCTTCGAACGCCAGGGTCGCGTACGCCATGGTTTCGGCGTAACCCCAGTTGATCGGCAGGCCGCCGGCTTGCATCTTCTGACGGTCTTCGTAGATTTTCGAGACCTGGCGCTGAACCACGAAGCCTTCCGGAATCTCCAGCAGCTTGGCGGACAGTTCCTGCAAGGTTTTCAGATCGAAGCGAGTATCGTGACGCGCGGTCCAGGCGTGGCCCAGATACGGACGCCAGTCCACGAACAACTCTTTGTTCGGCTCTTTGACCAGGCTTTTTACTACGTGCAGACCGTTGTCCAGCGCGTTGCGGTATTCGTCGACTTTCGCCTGAACACGCTCAGCGTCCAGCACCCCACTCTGGGTCAGACGATCGGCATACAGCTCACGGGTGGTGCGCTGCTTGGTGATCTGCTGATACATCAGAGGCTGGGTACCGCTTGGCTCGTCAGCCTCGTTGTGGCCGCGACGACGGTAGCAGACCAGATCGATCACCACGTCACGCTTGAACTGCATGCGGTAGTCGATGGCCAACTGGGTCACGAACAACACGGCTTCCGGATCATCACCATTCACATGGAGGATCGGCGCCTGGATCATCTTCGCAACGTCGGTCGCGTACTCGGTGGAGCGCGAGTCCAGCGGGTTGCTGATGGTGAAGCCGACCTGGTTGTTGATCACGATGTGCACGGTGCCGCCGGTCTTGAAACCGCGGGTCTGCGACATCTGGAAGGTTTCCATGACCACGCCTTGACCGGCGAATGCCGCGTCACCGTGGATGGAGATCGGCAGAACCTTTTCACCGGTAGGATCGTTACGACGATCCTGACGGGCACGGACCGAACCTTCGACCACTGGAGAAACGATTTCCAGGTGAGACGGGTTGAAAGCCATGGCCAGGTGAACTTCACCGCCGGTGGTCATGACGTTGGACGAGAAGCCCTGGTGATATTTAACGTCACCGGAACCCAGCTCGACCTTCTTCTTGCCTTCGAACTCGTCGAACAACTCGCGCGGGTTCTTGCCAAAGGTGTTGACCAGCACGTTCAGACGACCACGGTGGGCCATGCCGATGACGATTTCCTTGGTGCCGTAGGAGCCGGAACGCTGGATCAGTTCATCGAGCATCGGAATCAGGCTCTCGCCGCCTTCCAGACCGAAACGCTTGGTACCCGGATACTTGGTCCCAAGGTATTTTTCAAGACCTTCGCCGGCAGTGACGCGCTCGAGCAGGTGACTCTTGATGTCGGCGGAGTACGTCGGACGGCCGCGCACGCTTTCCAGACGCTGCTGGAACCACTGGCGCTGCTCGGAATCGGTGATGTGCGTAAATTCAGCGCCGATGGTGCGGCAATATGTCTGCTGCAACGCTTCGTGAATTTCGCGTAGGCTCGCCTCCTCTTTGCCGATGAACAGGTCGCCGGCACGGAAGGTCGTATCAAGATCGGCATTGGTCAAGCCGTAATGATTGATTGACAGGTCTGCAGGTGCAGGACGCTGCCACAGCCCCAGCGGGTCAAGCTGGGCTGCCTGGTGGCCACGCATACGGTAGGCCTGGATCAATCGCAGCACTTCAACTTGCTTCTTCTCGTGCTCACTGCTCACGCTGCCGGCGGAAACCGGTTGGGCGCGGCGCTGGTTCTTTGCCAGCAAGACGAAATGATCGCGAATTGTGGAGTGCGAAACATCGGTGGCAGTGTTGCCATCAGCAGGCAACTTCTGGAAGTAGGTGCGCCACTCTTCTGGCACAGCGTTAGGGTCGTGCAGGTAGAGCTCGTAGAGCTCTTCCACATAGGCAGCGTTACTACCGGAAAGGTAGGCGCTGTTCCACATGCGCTGCATCACGCTTTCTTGCATGCTTGGTCACCCTCGGTTAGGGGAACACCACCGGCGTCGACACCGAGCAAACTTGCAGAAGTCCGAATGCAGCGACTAAAACAAGCCACTTAGGATCACGCTGATAGTCCGGGTACCAGCCCGGATGCCCCTGCTTGTCTCATTTCTTCAAAATAAGAGCCGCAGCCTTATGGGCTGCTGCTCAGGTTAAAACTACGGCGCCGGTTGAAGCCTGCGCCGTAGCATCTACGGGTACAGCGGTTCTACGGGTACAGCAGCTGAATCACACGCCGCTTTGCAGCAGCATGTTACGGATGTGACCGATGGCCTTAGTCGGGTTCAGGCCTTTCGGACAAACGTTGACGCAGTTCATGATGCCCCGGCAGCGGAATACGCTGAACGGGTCATCCAGCGAAGCCAGACGCTCGGACGTCTTGGTGTCGCGGCTGTCTGCCAGGAAGCGGTACGCTTGCAGCAGGGCAGCCGGGCCCAGGAACTTGTCCGGGTTCCACCAGAAGGACGGGCACGAAGTCGAGCAGCAAGCGCACAGGATGCACTCGTACAGACCGTCGAGTTTTTCACGCTCTTCAGGGGACTGCAGACGCTCGATGGCCGGAGCCGGCGTGTCGTTCTGCAGGTATGGCTTAACCTTTTCGTATTGCTTGTAGAAGATGCTCATATCGACGACCAAGTCACGGATAACCGGCAAACCTGGCAGAGGACGAACGATCAGCTTGTTACCTTTTACGACGGCAGACAGCGGCGTGATGCACGCCAGACCGTTTTTGCCGTTGATGTTCATGCCGTCGGAACCGCAAACACCTTCACGGCAAGAGCGACGATAGGAGAAACCCTCGTCCTGCTCTTTGATCAGGGCCAGCACGTCCAGCACCATCAGGTCTTTACCACCGGTATCAACCTGGAATTCCTGCATGAACGGCGCAGCGTCCTGATCAGGGTTGTAACGATAAACACTGACTTGCAACATGGCGGCCACCCTTAATAAGTCCGAATCTTAGGTTCAAAAGTCGGAACAGTCTTCGGCGAGAAGTTCACTGCACGCTTGGCAACGCGCTTCTCACCCGGGAAGTACAGGGTGTGGCACAGCCAGTTTTCGTCGTCACGATCTTCAAAGTCTTCACGGGCGTGAGCACCGCGGGACTCTTTACGTACTTCTGCAGCAATGGCGGTAGCTTCGGCCACTTCCAGCAGGTTCTGCAGCTCCAGCGCTTCGATACGCGCGGTGTTGAACGCCTGGCTCTTGTCGTTGATCTTGACGTTGGCGATACGGCCACGCAGATCAGCCAGTTGAGCAATACCCTTCTGCATGTATTCGCCAGTACGGAATACACCGAAGTAGTTCTGCATGCAGCTTTGCAGCTCGCGACGCAGGGTTGCCACGTCTTCACCATCGGTACGCTCGTTCAGAGCGGACAGACGCGACAGGGCCGCATTGATGTCGGCGTCGGTGGCGTCGTCGTATTCGATACCGTCGGTCAGCGCTTTTTCCAGGTGCAGACCGGCCGCACGACCGAAAACCACCAGGTCGAGCAACGAGTTGCCGCCCAGACGGTTGGCACCGTGAACCGATACGCAAGCCACTTCACCAACCGCGAACAGGCCAGGAATGATGGTGTCTTTGCCTTCGGCGTCCTGAGTGATCGCCTGGCCATGAATGTTGGTGGCAACGCCGCCCATCATATAGTGGCAAGTCGGAACAACCGGAACCGGAGCGACGACCGGGTCAACGTGCGCGAAAGTCTTGGACAGTTCGCAGATGCCTGGCAGACGGCTGTGCAGCACTTCCTCGCCCAGGTGGTCGAGCTTGAGCATTACGTGGTCGCCATTCGGACCGCAACCGTTGCCGGCGATGATTTCCTTAACCATCGAACGGGCAACCACGTCACGACCGGCAAGGTCTTTGGCGTTCGGAGCATAACGCTCCATGAAACGCTCGCCGTGCTTGTTGATCAGGTAACCACCTTCACCACGGCAACCTTCGGTTACCAGTACACCGGCGCCGGCGATGCCGGTCGGGTGGAACTGCCACATTTCGATGTCTTGTACCGGTACGCCGGCACGCAGCGCCATGCCAACGCCGTCACCGGTGTTGATCAGGGCGTTGGTGGTCGAAGCGTAGATACGACCTGCACCGCCGGTGGCCAGTACGGTGGCCTTGGCACGGATGTAGGTGGTTTCACCGGTTTCGATGCAGATCGCGATCACACCGACGAACTCGCCTTGACCGTTCTTTACCAGATCGACAGCGTAGTATTCGTTCAGGAACGTGGTGCCGGCTTTCAGGTTGCCCTGATAAAGGGTGTGCAGCAGCGCGTGACCGGTACGGTCGGACGCCGCGCAGGTACGTGCAGCCTGGCCGCCCTTGCCGTAGTCCTTGGACTGACCGCCGAACGGACGCTGGTAGATGCGACCGGTTTCGGTACGGGAGAACGGCAGGCCCATGTGGTCCAGTTCAAAAACTGCGGCCGGACCTTCCTGACACATGTATTCGATAGCGTCCTGGTCACCGATGTAGTCGGAACCCTTGACGGTATCGTACATGTGCCAGCGCCAGTCATCGTTCGGATCCGCAGATGCAATGGCGCAAGTGATGCCGCCCTGGGCCGATACGGTGTGCGAACGAGTCGGGAAAACCTTGGTGATCACGGCAGTCTTGTGACCGCCTTGTGCCAGTTGCAGCGCTGCGCGCATGCCGGCACCGCCGCCACCAATAATGATGGCGTCGAAAGAAATCGTTGGAATGTTAGCCATGGATCAGATACCCCAGAGAATCTGCACACCCCAGACGAAGTAAGCGAACATCGCAACGCCGCATACCGCCTGGAAAAGGAAACGTACTGCAGTCGCGGACTTGCCCAGCGCCATCGGCGTCAGGTAGTCGGTCGCGATGGTCCACATGCCGACCCAGGCGTGAGCGCCCAGGGCCACAAGGGCCAGCAGACTGAAGATACGCATCCCGTTGTGGGCGAACAGGCCATGCCATTGGGCGTAGCCAATGCCAGGATTCGCAGCGAGGTATCCGATCAGGAAAATGAAATAAGCCGCGAGAACAACCGCAGACACACGTTGCGCCATCCAGTCATAGAGGCCCGAACGCGAAAGGTTCGTAACGCTGGTTACCATATCCAAACTCCTGCCAGAACGATCAACACCACGGAAACGGCGATGATAATTTTCGAGCCCAGGCGGCCGCCTTCCAGCGTCTCACCGATGCCCATGTCCATGATCAAGTGGCGCACACCGGCTACCAGGTGATACAGAAGAGCGGACAGGAGGCCCCATGCTACGAACTTGGCCAGCGGGCTGGTCAAGCATGCCTTCACCTCGGCAAAACCTTCCTCGGAACCCAGAGACTTGCCCAATGCATAAAGCATGAAGCCAAGGCCCAGGAAGAGGATGATGCCGGAAACACGGTGAAGAAACGACGTAACGCCGGTGATGGGGAGTTTGATGGTCCTTAGGTCTAGGTTTACAGGTCGTTGGCTTTTCACGGCTTTTTTTTCACACTGAAGAGCCCCTAACAATCAGGGCAAAGTTGTTGGGGAGTGCACTGGTCAGGTAACCACCACCCAGGGATGCGACCCCCAATAAAGCAGGCCCAAAAGCCCCTGGCGGTCGGTGGCCGAGTATAGACAGTTAGGCTACTAATGACAACGCGTTCACCTTCCCCTAATAGCGGATTGCACAAGTGACATAAAAGGCGTAAACGGCAGACAATTTCGAGAAAAAAGTGCGGTTAAAGCCTTCTGGAGCAAGACTTTAGGCAAATTGACATTCGAATTTATCTCACTATAGTGGTGCGGGCCCTGCGTGGGGGGTCTGTCTGATGATTTCAAGCATAAATAGGAGGCCACATGGCTGACAAAAAAGCGCAGTTGATCATCGAGGGCGCAGCCCCCGTCGAGCTGCCCATTTTAACCGGCACCGTTGGTCCCGATGTTATCGACGTTCGGGGCCTGACGGCCACGGGCCGTTTCACCTTTGACCCTGGTTTCATGTCGACCGCCTCTTGCGAGTCGAAGATCACCTACATCGACGGCGACAACGGTATTCTGCTGCACCGCGGCTACCCGATCGAACAGCTGGCTGAAAAGTCGGACTATCTGGAAACCTGCTACCTGCTGCTCAACGGCGAACTGCCGACCGCAGAACAGAAGGCCCAGTTCGTCGGCACCGTGAAGAACCACACCATGGTCCACGAGCAGTTGAAGACCTTCTTCAACGGCTTCCGTCGCGACGCCCACCCGATGGCCGTCATGTGCGGTGTAGTTGGCGCCCTCTCGGCGTTCTACCACGACTCCCTCGACATCAATAACCCGCAGCATCGCGAAATTTCCGCGATCCGCCTGGTTGCCAAGATGCCGACCCTGGCTGCAATGGTTTACAAGTACTCCATGGGCCAACCCATGATGTACCCGCGCAACGACCTGTCGTACGCGGAAAACTTCCTGCACATGATGTTCAACACCCCGTGCGAGATCAAACCGATCAGCCCGGTACTCGCCAAGGCCATGGACCGGATCTTCATCCTCCATGCCGACCACGAACAGAACGCATCGACCTCCACCGTACGTCTGGCAGGTTCCTCGGGTGCCAACCCGTTCGCCTGTATCGCCGCCGGTATCGCTGCACTGTGGGGCCCTGCCCACGGCGGTGCGAACGAAGCCGTGTTGACCATGCTCGATGAAATTGGCGATGTCTCGAACATCGACAAGTACATCGCCAAGGCCAAAGATAAGAACGATCCGTTCAAACTGATGGGCTTCGGTCACCGGGTTTACAAAAACCGCGACCCACGCGCTACCGTCATGAAGCAGACCTGCGACGAAGTATTGAAGGAACTGGGCATCACCAACGATCCGCAACTCGAACTGGCCATGCGCCTGGAAGAGATCGCCCTGACCGACCCGTACTTCATCGAACGCTCGCTGTACCCGAACGTCGACTTCTACTCGGGGATCATCCTCAAGGCGATCGGCATTCCAACCAGTATGTTCACCGTGATCTTCGCCCTGGCGCGGACTGTCGGCTGGATCTCCCACTGGAAAGAAATGCTCTCCAGCCCGTACAAGATCGGCCGTCCGCGCCAGCTGTACACCGGCTACGAGTCGCGTGACATCACCCCGCTTGAAGACCGCAAATAAGACCTGTCTTGCGATAACGTCTTAAGCTGTACCGGGAACGGCCTCTATGTAGATAGAGGCCGTTTTTGTTTGTGCTCTTTGGTTGTGTATATATCCGTTTCTTCGGTAACGGCGGCTCGGCCTCCGGGAAACGTGCAGACAGATCAAAAGCCAAAGCAACGGCAAGATCAAAAGATCGCAGCTTTCGGCAGTTCCTACGGGAGGAATATATCCCCACGTCCGATCAGGCCGGCCGGTCGGCCGCCTCGCTTTGGCTTTTGCATATAGCCTTCGCGGGCAAGCCTCGCCCCTACAAAGGGCGATAACCGCCCATAAAAGCCCAATAAAAATGCCCCGATCTCTCGACCGGGGCATTCGTGTCAGCGCAGCTTATATATAAGAAGCCTTAGTGCGAAACCGCCCCACTCGCCCCCAACCCCGTCTGCGAACGGACAAACTGCGGGAAGAACAGCGCCCGCTCATTGTCAGCCGCAGCAGATTTGTCAGTGATCGAGAAGAACCAGATCCCGATAAAGGCAATGATCATCGAGAACAGCGCCGGGTATTCATACGGGAAGATCGCCTTCTCGTGACCCATGATCTGCACCCAGATGGTTGGCCCCAGCACCATCAAGCCAACCGCACTGACCAGCCCCAACCAACCGCCGATCATCGCACCGCGAGTCGTCAGTTTCTTCCAGTACATGGAAAGCAGCAGCACCGGGAAGTTGCAGCTCGCCGCAATGGAGAACGCCAGGCCCACCATGAACGCGATGTTCTGCTTCTCGAACAGAATGCCCAGGCCGATCGCCAGCACCGCCAGGGCGATGGTGGTGATTTTCGAGACGCGGATTTCGTCCTTCTCGTTGGCCTTGCCCTTCTTGATCACGCTGGCATACAGGTCATGGGACACTGCCGAGGCACCGGCCAGGGTCAGGCCGGCCACCACCGCCAGAATGGTCGCGAACGCCACCGCCGAGATGAAGCCCAGGAACACACTGCCACCCACCGCGTTGGCCAAATGCACCGCCGCCATGTTGTTGCCGCCCAACAGCGCGCCTGCCGCATCTTTAAAGGCCGGGTTGGTGCTGACCAGCAGGATCGCGCCGAAGCCGATGATAAAGGTCAGGATGTAGAAGTAACCAATGAAGCCGGTCGCATACAGCACGCTTTTACGCGCTTCTTTCGCGTCACTCACGGTGAAGAAGCGCATCAGGATGTGCGGCAGGCCAGCGGTACCGAACATCAGTGCCAGGCCGAGGGAGAACGCCGAGATCGGGTCTTTCACCAGGCCGCCCGGGCTCATGATTGCTTCACCTTTAGCGTGAACCTTGATCGCCTCGGAGAACAGCGTGTTGAAGTCGAAGTTGACGTGTTTCATCACCATCAGCGCCATGAACGAGGCACCGGACAGCAACAGCACTGCCTTGATGATCTGCACCCAAGTGGTCGCCAGCATGCCGCCGAACAGCACGTACAGGCACATCAGGATACCGACCAGGATCACCGCAACGTGGTAGTCCAGGCCGAACAGCAGCTGAATCAGCTTGCCGGCACCGACCATTTGCGCGATCAGGTAGAACGCCACCACCACCAGCGAACCGCACGCCGACAGCGAGCGGATCTGGGTTTGCCCCAGGCGATAGGACGCCACGTCGGCAAAGGTGTACTTGCCCAGGTTACGCAGGCGTTCGGCGATCAGGAACAGAATGATCGGCCAGCCCACCAGGAAGCCGATCGAGTAGATCAGGCCGTCGTAGCCGGAGGTGAACACCAGGGCGGAGATACCCAGGAAGGACGCCGCGGACATGTAGTCACCGGCAATCGCCAGACCGTTCTGGAAACCGGTGATCTTGCCACCCGCCGCATAGTAGTCGGCGGCCGATTTGTTGCGCTTGGACGCCCAATAGGTGATGCACAAGGTTGCCCCGACGAACACCACGAACATCATGATCGCGGATACGTTGAGCGGTTGTTTCTGCACTGCACCTGTCAGGGCCTCAGCCGCCCAGGCGCCCGGTGCAAAGGCTGCGATGCTCAAGAGAGCGATTAGACGCCGGATCATTGCTGAGCCTCCTTGAGAATCGCATTGTTCAAGTCGTCGAATTCGCCGTTGGCGCGTCGTACGTAGATGCCAGTCAGGACAAAGGCCGAAACAATCAGCCCGACACCGATCGGAATGCCCCAGGTAATCGAAGACTCGGGGCTGATTTTTGCGCCCAGAATATGCGGCCCGTAAGCAATCAAAAGGATGAATCCTGAGTACAGCCCAAGCATGATCGCTGAAAGAATCCAGGCGAATCGTTCTCTCTTGCTAACCAGCTCCTTGAAGCGCGGGCTGTTTTGAATCGAGAGGTAAATGCTGTCGTTCATTGTTTTTATCCTCGCAGCACAGATTTTAGTTGGAACGTTATCCACTCTATGCGGCTGCCGGAGAGGTTCCAGACGACCTTAGTATTAGAACGACATGACGGTTTCTCCCCCGCCGAATTCCCACAGAAAGCAAAAAGCCCCTTGGCATTTAAGCCAAGGGGCCTTGAGAGGTGCTGACCAGACGCTTCAGCTCAAATCATTTGGTCCATTCGGCAACGCGATCCGGGTGTTTAGCCACCCAGTCTTTCGCTGCGGCTTCAGGCTTGGCACCGTCCTGAATCGCCAACATGACCTGGCCGATTTCGTCTTTCGACGCCCACTGGAAGTTCTTCAGGAACTTCGCGACTTCAGGCGCTTTGGTTGCCAGTTCTTTACTGCCGATGCTGTTCACGGTTTCAGCTGCGCCGTAAACGCCTTTCGGGTCTTCCAGGAAGCGCAGTTTCCACTTGGCGAACATCCAGTGCGGCACCCAACCGGTGACGGCAATGGATTCGTTTTTCTTCTCGGCACGGGTCAGCTCGGCAATCATGCCGGCGCCGGAACTGGCCTTGAGGGTGTAATTGTCCAGACCGTAATCCTTGATGGCCTGATCGGTCTTGAGCATCACGCCTGAACCGGCGTCGATGCCGACGATACGGCCCTTGAAGCTCTCGTCGGTTTTCAGGTCCGCAATCGACTTGGCCTTGACGTACTCCGGCACGATCAGACCGATTTTCGCATCCTTGAAGTTCGGGCCGTAGTCGACGACCTGATCCTTGTTCTTCGCCCAGTATTCGCCGTGAGTCACAGGCAGCCACGCCGACAGCATGGCGTCGAGTTTGCCGGTGGCCACACCTTGCCACATGATCCCGGTGGCAACCGCTTGCAGTTTCACGTCATAACCGAGTTTCTGTTTGATCACTTCAGCAGCCACGTTGGTCGTGGCGACGCTGTCCGACCAGCCGTCCACATAACCGATCGTTACTGCCTTGCCTTCAGCGCTGGCTACGGTAGAACTGATTGCCAGCACCAAAGCGGCACCTGCGCCCAAGAGTCGTCGCATCTTCATCGTTACTTCCCCGAAAGTGCTGCACTCGACGGATGCCGAGTCGCTCAACGTATTTTTATGGTGCACAGCGCCCCCATCACGCCGACCGCAAACTCGCTCGATTATCAGTGGAGTACTGACGTGTCGATCATCAACCTGACGCCAACAGTGACCTGCTCTGCCAGCGACCTCAAGGCATCGAGAAACGACATCAGAAGGCCATTAATCGCGACCGCTAAAAATGCATAGGCCATCCCGCCTGAACTTTGCATGTCAAAACCAAGCAGCCCACCAAGCGTAGGCCAAATGCAGGTAACATGCCCGGCTTTGCTCCCAGACGGCCTGAACATGCCCGCGACATCACGCTTTCCTTTTTTGGCTTATCTTTTCGCTTGCCTGCTGGGGCTGTTTGCCCTCGGCGGCTTCTGGTACGGCCTCGGCAAACCGGTGATCCTGCCGGACGTGGTCAGCGCAACGCACAAGCTGCAATGCGCCTCCTACACCCCGTTCGACAAGGACCAATCGCCATTCGACGTGCCGTTCAAACTGCGCCCCGAGCGCATGGACGCCGACCTCGCGCTGCTGGCGACCCGTTTCGAATGCATCCGCACCTATTCCATGACCGGCCTCCAGGATCTGCCCGACCTGGCGCGCAAGCACGGCTTGAAGCTGATGATCGGCGCCTGGGTCAACAGCAACCCGGTGGACACCGCCAAGGAAGTCGACTTGCTGATCGCCTCGGCCAATGCCAACCCGGATGTGGTGACCTCGGTCATCGTCGGCAACGAAGCCCTGCTGCGCAAGGAAGTCACCGGCGCGCAACTGGCAACGCTGATCAATAAAGTCAAAAGCCGGATCAAGCAACCAGTGACCTACGCCGACGTCTGGGAGTTCTGGCTCAAACACCCGGAAGTCGCCCCGGCAGTGGATTTCCTGACCATCCATTTATTGCCGTACTGGGAAGACGATCCGTCGAACATCGATGCTGCGCTGCAACATGTGGCAGAAGTGCGCCAGGTGTTCGGCAACAAGTTCGCGCCCAAGGACGTGATGATTGGCGAAACCGGCTGGCCGAGCGAAGGTCGTCAGCGCGAAACGGCGCTGCCGAGCCGGGTCAATGAAGCCAAGTTCATCCGCAGCTTTGTGATCATGGCCGAGCAGCAAGGCTGGCATTACAACCTGATCGAGGCGTTCGACCAGCCCTGGAAACGCGCCAGCGAAGGTGCGGTGGGCGGTTATTGGGGACTGTTCGATGCCGATCGCCAGGACAAGGGCGTGCTCGCCGGGACGGTCTCGAACGTGCCGTACTGGTCGCAATGGCTGGCGGTGGGTGGCTTGATCTTCATCGGCACGCTGATCCTCGGCGGTCGGGTTCGCAGCACCCGCGCAGCGTTGGTGCTGCCACTGCTCGGTGCCCTTGCGGCCTGTTCGATTGGCGCCTGGGGCGACCTGGCTCGCGTCACCACCCGCTTTGCCAGTGAATGGTTGTGGGTAGCGTTGCTGACGGGGTTGAACCTGTTGGTGCTGGCCCATGCCGCGCTGACCTTGAGCGCCCGCACCGGTTGGCGTGGACGCGCCTTCAATGCACTCGAACGTCGAGCCGGCTGGTGGCTGGCAGCGACAGGTTTTGCCGCGGCGGTGATGATGCTGGAACTGGTGTTTGACCCGCGTTATCGCAGCTTCCCGAGTGTCGCCTTCATCCTGCCGGCGCTGGTGTACCTGTGCCGGCCGGTGAGCGTGCCTCGTCGGGAAATCGCCGTGCTGACCTTCATCATCGGCGCCGGCATTGCGCCGCAGCTGTTTCGTGAAGGTCTGCAGAATCAGCAGGCTTGGGGCTGGGCGCTGGTGAGTGTGTTGATGGTCGCGGCGTTGTGGCGCAGCTTGCGGGTTCGCAAAGGGTAATCAACACAGCAAGATCAAAAGATCGCAGCCTGCGGCAGCTCCTACAGGGAAACGCATATCCCCGTGTAGGAGCTGCCGCAGGCTGCGATCTTTTTTATGCCCGAACCAGACGCAAAGCAGCAATCACCACCGCAAACACCGCCAACGTGGTGGTGTACAACGCCAGCGCCGGAAACCCGAGCACCAGCGCCAGTACCGCCAGCCACCACCCTGCCCGCCCCGGCAGCACAAAACCGGTCACGGCTGCCGCCACTGCCGCCCAGCCCAACACCTTGAAATGAATCATCAAACCCAGGTTCGAGCGCACCAGGCATTCCCAGCGACTGGCCTCGTCAACGCAGATGCCGACCCATTGAGCATCCTCCATGAAGCCATAACGCGCGCCATAACTGGCGGCCAGCCACAATGGCAGAAGAACGAGCAGCAGAATCACGGGCAGACGGCGGGACATGAAGCACTCCAATAAACGAAATCGGCCGCCAGCTTAATCCCCCGCCCGTGGTAAGCAAATAACATCAATTAACTGTTCATGAAATAACGGCAAAGTGTATCGTCCCGCTACCGTTGCTCCGAAATCAGGCCTGTTTGCGGCCGATGCATGGCACTTTGGCCCAAATCCGATGGTCATAGCCTGCGAACTTCATTTGGCACCTTCCTCTAAGGGATCTAGTCATGCTCCGTTCCTTGCGCTTCGTCGCCCTGTTTGGCGGCTTGCTTTTAAGTGCGTCCGTACTGGCGGCCGATATTGACGCCGCCAGTTATGGCTACCCCCTGACCAACCCGTTCGAGGCGACCATCGCCACGACACCGCCCGACTTGCGCCCGGAATTGCCGCTGGATGAAGACATCAATCAGTCGGACCGCAGTGTCACGATGCGCCCGGAGCGTGAGTTCAATCTGCCGGACAACTTCTGGCCGGTGAAAAAACTCACCTATCGCATCGCCACGCAGGATCATGCCGCACCGTTGATCTTCCTGATCTCCGGCACCGGTGCACGCTATGACAGCACCCTCAACGAATACCTGAAAAAGCTCTATTACAAGGCCGGCTATCACGTGGTGCAGCTGTCGTCGCCCACCAGCTTCGACTTCATGAGCGCCGCCTCGCGCTTCGCCACCCCGGGCGTAACCAAGGAAGATGCCGAAGACATGTACCGGGTGATGCAGGCCGTGCGGGCGCAAAACCCGAAGCTGCCGGTCACCGATTATTTCCTGACCGGTTATAGCCTCGGCGCCCTGGATGCGGCTTTTGTTGCACACCTGGATGAAACCCGTCGCAGCTTCAACTTCAAAAAAGTCTTGCTGCTCAACCCGCCGGTCAACCTTTACACCTCGGTCACCAACCTGGACAAGCTGGTACAGACCGAGGTCAAGGGCATCAACAACACCACCACTTTCTATGAGCTGGTACTGGGGAAACTGACCCGCTACTTCCAGCAAAAGGGCTACATCGACCTCAACGACGCCCTGCTCTACGACTTCCAGCAGTCCAAGCAACACCTGAGCAACGAGCAGATGGCGATGCTGATCGGCACTTCGTTCCGTTTCTCGGCGGCGGACATCGCCTTTACCTCGGACCTGATCAACCGTCGCGGCCTGATCACGCCACCGAAATTCCCGATCACCGAAGGCACAACCCTCACGCCGTTCCTTAAGCGCGCGCTGCAGTGCGACTTCGACTGCTACATCACCGAGCAGGTCATCCCGATGTGGCGCGCCCGCACCGATGGTGGCAGCCTGCTGCAACTGATCGATCAGGTCAGCCTGTATGCACTGAAGGACTACCTGCACGACAGCCCGAAAATCGCCGTCATGCACAACGCCGACGACGTGATCCTCGGCCCTGGCGACCTGGGCTTTCTGCGCCGCACCTTTGGCGACCGTTTGACTGTTTATCCATTGGGCGGCCATTGCGGCAACCTCAACTATCGCGTCAACAGCGACGCCATGCTGGAGTTTTTCCGTGGCTAAATACTTCCTGCTGATCGCAGCGTTACTCTGTGCAGGCGTCGCCAATGCCGACAACAGCAAAGCCAACGCCCCAGTGGTGATCGATAAAGACGGCTTCAAGGAACCGCTGAGCAAACTCAAATTCAACCCGGGGCTGGACCAGCGCGAGTTCGAACGCTCATCGCTCAACGCACTGAACGTCTATGACCCGCTGGAAGAGTGGAACCGCCGCGTCTACCACTTCAACTACCGGTTCGACGAATGGGTGTTCCTGCCCGTGGTCAACGGCTATCGCTACGTCACCCCAAGTTTCCTGCGCACCGGCGTCAGCAACTTCTTCAACAACCTCGGTGATGTGCCGAACCTTTTGAACAGCCTGCTGCAATTCAAGGGGCAGCGCTCGCTGGACACCACCGCTCGCCTGCTGCTCAACACCACCATCGGTGTCGCCGGCCTGTGGGATCCGGCCACCGCCATGGGCCTGCCGCGCCGCAATGAAGACTTCGGCCAGACCCTGGGCTTCTACGGCGTACCGGGCGGCGCCTACCTGGTGCTGCCAATCCTCGGCCCGTCGAACCTGCGTGACACCGCAGGCCTGGCGGTCGACTACACCGGCGAATCGGCGATCAATTTCCTGAACGTGTCCGAAGTCAGTTCCAACCACCCGGAAATCTGGGTACTGCGCGGCATCGACAAGCGCTATCAGAACGGCTTCCGCTACGGGCAGATGAACACACCGTTCGAGTATGAAAAAGTGCGTTACGTGTATACCGAGGCGCGCAAGCTGCAGATCGCCGAGTAACTTCGTCGACAACAAAAAAAGGCCATTCGATTTGCGTCGAATGGCCTTTTTCATGCGCGGCGTATCAAACACCACCAATCACTGTAGGAGCGAGGCTTGCCCGCGAAGAACGATAACGCGGTCATTCAGTTCAACCGACGCGCTCCATTCGCGGGCAAGCCTCGCTCCTACGGGACTGACCAGGTTTCAGGCTTTCACTGTCTTCCAAACCCTGCTGACAGCCATTACCCCAATCAGCACCGCCGCCCCTGCCACAATCCCGGCCACTGCATTGAGCAACGTCGGCACGATAAACCCGGCCCCACCAGACGCTGCGGTGACACTTTCGATCCAGTGATGCACCACCGGCACGCCATGGGTCAGAATCCCGCCGCCGACCAGAAACATCGCCGCCGTGCCGATCACCGACAGACTTTTCATCATGTACGGCGCCGCGCGCAGAATCCCGTCGCCGATGCT
This sequence comes from Pseudomonas sp. GW821-FHT01E10, assembly GCF_059422365.1. NCBI lineage: Bacteria > Pseudomonadati > Pseudomonadota > Gammaproteobacteria > Pseudomonadales > Pseudomonadaceae > Pseudomonas > Pseudomonas sp. GW821-FHT01E10. Next base: position 178,896 of record NZ_JBWKWT010000008.1, on the reverse strand, counting down.
TTTAGCCATCTGGCCCGGCTTCTGGGTCAGCCACAGGCCAAGGTCGTCGAGCTTGACGATGCCGGCCACCAGGCCATAGACGCCGATAGTCATGACGATGGCGATGCCCGAGAGCACGATCACTTGCTGGGTCAGTGAAGCGTCAGCCACCGTGCCTAACGTGATGGCGATGATTTCCGCTGACAAAATGAAATCGGTACGAATCGCCCCTTTGATCTTGTCCTTCTCGAACGCCACCAGATCGACTGCCGGGTTGGCCACGGCCTCGACCAGCTCTGCGTGTTCAGCCTGATCTTCGGCTTTGCTGTGCAGGAATTTGTGGGCGAGTTTTTCGAAGCCTTCGAAGCACAGGTAAGCGCCACCGACCATCAGCAACGGTGTGACCAGCCACGGAATGAACGCACTGATGGCCAACGCCGACGGCACCAGGATCAGCTTGTTGAGAAACGAGCCCTTGGCGACTGCCCATACCACCGGGATTTCCCGTTCCGCACGCACGCCGGAAACCTGCTGGGCGTTGAGCGCCAGATCGTCGCCCAGTACACCGGCGGTCTTCTTCGCGGCCATTTTGGTCATCAACGCTACATCGTCCAGTACGGTGGCGATGTCGTCGATCAGCACCAGCAAACTGCTTCCTGCCATGAATCGGGTTTCCTTCTTGAATGAATGGTGCGCAGCATAACGCGACCCGAGGCCACACGGGGCATTCTTGAGCGCCGCGCGAGGCCGGTGCTACCATGCGCAACCGCCAGAACAGGCAAGGAACCCCTTGGTTTATGAGCACTATCCGCGAGCGCAACAAAGAACTGATCCTGCGTGCCGCCAGTGAAGAATTTGCCGACAAGGGCTTCGCTGCGACCAAAACCAGTGACATCGCGGCCAAGGCCGGGCTGCCCAAGCCTAACGTCTACTACTACTTCAAATCCAAGGAAAACCTCTACCGCGAGGTCCTGGAAAGCATCATCGAGCCTATCCTGCAAGCCTCGACGCCGTTCAACGCCGACGGCGTGCCCAGCGAAGTGCTCAGTGGCTACATCCGCTCGAAAATCCGCATCTCCCGCGACCTGCCCTTCGCTTCCAAGGTGTTTGCCAGCGAAATCATGCACGGCGCCCCGCATTTGAGCCCCGACCTGGTCGAGCAGCTCAACGGCCAGGCCAGGCACAACATCGACTGCATCCAGACCTGGATCGACCGCGGCCAGATCGCCCCGATCGACCCCAACCACCTGATGTTCAGCATCTGGGCCGCGACCCAGACCTACGCCGATTTCGACTGGCAGATTTCTGCAGTGACCGGCAAGGCCAAGCTGGATGAGGCCGACTATGAAGCGGCGGCGCAGACAATTATCCGGTTGGTGCTCAAGGGATGTGAGCCGGACTGATAGCGGCCCAGGATCAATGCCGACTCGGCAGTCCATGAAAACTGCCGGTCGGGATTGCATGTTTGCGCCCTCTAAACCTTCGGCAGCGGATTCAACGCCACGGCTGCCCTGGGTTTTCTGAAGAAGATCCAGTAGACAATCGTGAGGATCAGCAGGAAAGGCACACCGAATACCAAGGTCATTTTGAAGGCATCGGTGAAGTAGGTGGTGATCATCACCGCGCCCATCAGCAGCAGCCCCAACAGCGTGGTGTACGGGAACAGGCGCATGCGAAAGGACAGTTTCCGTTCACCGTTGCGCTCGTGGTAGCGACGGAAACAGTAGTGGGTCAGGAAGATCATGAACCAGGTGAAGATCGCGCCGAACATCGAGATCGCCATCATCAAGGTGAAGGAGCTTTCCGGGTACAGCACATTGAGCAACGTTGCCAGGGCAATGCCGGAACTCGACAGCAACAAGGCATTCAGCGGGATTCCGGTCTTGCTCAACACCCCCATGGACTTGGGTGCATAACCGCCGCGGGACAGGCTGAACATCATGCGGGTGGTGATGTAGAGCTGACTGTTCATCGCCGACAACGCCGCAATCAGGATCACGAAATTCATCACGCCGGTTGCGCCGGGAATGCCGATGGTCTGCATGACGGTGACGAACGGGCTCTGCGCTTGACCGGCCTGGACCCACGGCACAATCGCCAGCATCAGGGCCAGGGTCAGCAGGTAGAACACCACCAGCCGCACGATGGTCGCACGAAAAGCCTTCTTCACCGCCCGCTCCGGGTCCTGCGCCTCGCCGGCGGCCACTGCGATCATTTCCACGCTCAGATAGCTGAAGATCGAGACGATCACCGCAATCCACATGCCTTGCAGACCATTGGGAAAGAAGCCGCCGTGGGCGGTGTAATTGTGCACGCCGTAATCCGCGTTGCCGGAACCGAACACCACATACACCGCGAGGATGATGAAGCCGACAATCGCACCGATCTTGATGGTCGAGAACCAGTACTCGAAGGTGCCGAAGGTTTTCACGCTGATGGCGTTGAGCACGATCAGCATGCTCGAGAACGAAACAATCCAGATCCATTCCGGTACGTTGGCGAACCAGTACTTCATGTACATCGCCACCGCCGTCACTTCCGTGCCCACTGCCAGCACAATCGCCGCCCAATAGGCATAGCGCACCAGGAACCCGGCCAATGGGCTGACATAGAATTCGGCATAGGCGCCGAACGAGCCGGAGGTCGAATGGGCCACCGTCATTTCCGCCAGACAGCCCATCAACAGCAGGGTGATGATCGCGCCAATCGCATAGCTGAGCAGCACGCTCGGCCCGGCATAACCAATGGCGTAGGCACTGCCCATGAACAGCCCGGTGCCAATCGCACCGCCAATGGCGATCATGCTCATCTGACCCGAGGTGAGCTGGCGCCTGAGGCCCTGCTCACGCTTGGAGATGTTTTCAAAACCGGCGTTATCGGTCATTTTTCTTTCCTCTGAATATTGTCTTTCTTGAAGAGAGCAAATCGTTTGGGTTGCCGGTGGGGATCATCCACGGATCAGAAAATATTCAGCGGATACTCGACGATCACCCGGACTTCGTTGTTGTCGGTGGTGTCCGCCCGGGCCACCTGGGCGGTGGAACGCACACTGGCCTGACGCACACGTATCGACAGGTCCTTGGCCTTGCCCTCCTGCACCACGTAGCGCGCTTCAAGGTCGCGTTCCCAGCGCTTGCCGTCACTGCCGTAACGTCCATAGGCACCATTGGGGCCGCCGTCGTAGTGGCTGTCGTCGATATGGTCACCGCTCACATAGCGCGACATGAAGCTCAGGCCCGGCACGCCAAAGGGCGCCATGTCCAGGTCATAACGCAGCTGCCAGGAACGCTCATTGGGCGCGTTGAAGTCGAGGATCTGTACCGAGTTGGCAAGGAATACCGAGGTGCCCGGCTGCTGATCGAAGCCGAGATAATCGAACGGTTCATCGCCATCGACCCGTTGGTAGGCCAGGGTCAAGCGGTGCGCGCCCACCTTGTACGCGGCGGCCAGCGACCAGGTAGTGTTGTCGATCTTGCCGGCCAGGCGTTGGCCATAGTCGTTGGTGCGATAGAGGTTGAAATCCAGGTTCAGCGACTGGTTTCCGCTCAGGGCATAGCTGTAGTTGGCGTTGGCGTAGTGCTGCCGCCAGATATCAGCGAACTGCGAACCGTACAGGCTGACGCTCAATTGATCGCTCAGGGCATAACTGCCGCCCAGATAATCGACGCTACGGGTTTCCACCCCGGCATACAGCGCCTTGAGGGCGCCATCGTCGTTGGTCGACGCACTGTCATTGCCCGAGGTGAAGTGCCCGGCATCGAGTTGCAGTCCTTTCAACTCGTTGCTGGTCAGCTGGAAACCATTGGCGTAGGTGGTGAACAGGCGCGCCGAGCCGGTGCCGAACACCGGGTTGAGCGGTGTCAGATTGCCGTATTTGAGTTCGGTCTTCGAGATCCGCGCCTTGAGCGCGCCACCCGCTTCGGAATACTCATCCTCGGCGCGTCCATCGGAACCGACCGGCAACAAACCGGTGCCGGTACGCCCCCTGCCGCTGTCGAGCTTGAGACCCAACTGCGCGTAGGCGTCGACTCCGAAACCCACTGTGCCCTGGGTATAGCCGGAACGATAATCGAGCATAAGTCCGTGGGCCCACTCCTCCCGATAGTTCTGGCCGCCCGGGTTGTTGAGGTTGTTGCGGTAGAAATAGAAATTGCGATGGGTCAGGGTCAGGCTGCTGTCTTCAACGAATCCATTGTCGGGTGCGGCATGGGCCACTTGGCCGAGACAGCTGGTAATGGCGAGCGGCAAGGCGGGCCAAAGGGACAATTTCATTCTGCGTGTTCCTTATTATTGTGTTTTCACAGAAGTGCTTATCGGAGGCGACCGAAGCCCTGCTGCCGGGAAATTCGCGGCAGCAGGACAAAGGCTCGGGGGGTATCAGGTGACGCTGTGGCGGATCTGGAATTGTTCTTGCGACCAGGTTTTCTGATCAAGTATTTCGCCGAGGATCTGCACCGCATCCCAGACCTCGGTGAAGCGGGTGTACAGCGGGGTGAAGCCGAACCGCATGATCCGCGGCTCGCGGTAGTCGCCGATCACGCCACGGGCGATCAAGGCCTGGATCACCGCATAACCTTGGGGATGTTCGAAACTGACATGGCTGCCACGCTTGGCGTGTTCGCGTGGAGTGACCAGGGTCAGCTCGTGAGCGGCGCAGCGCTGCTCGACCAACTGGATGAACAGGTCCGTCAGCGCCAGGGACTTGCTGCGCAGGCTGGCCATGTCGGTCTGGGCGAAGACATCCAGACCACACTCGATCATCGCCAATGAAGTGATGGGCTGGGTGCCGCACAAATAGCGGGCGATTCCGCTGCTCGGCTGGTAATGCGACTCCATGGCGAACTGCCGCGAATGACCGAACCAGCCGGACAGCGGTTGCGCCACCAGATCGCACAACTCAGGGGAAACCCAGACGAAAGCTTGCGAGCCCGGACCGCCATTGAGGTACTTGTAGGTGCAACCGATGGCGTAGTCGGCGCGCGCCTGATGCAGGTCGACCGGCACCGCCCCGGCGGAATGCGCCAGGTCCCAGATGGCCAGCGCGCCGCATTCATGGGTCAGCGCGGTCAGGGCCTGCATGTCGTGCATGTAGCCGGTCTTGTAGTTGACGTGGGTGAGCATGACCACCGCGGTGTCCTGGTCAATCGCTTGCGCCAGCTCTTGCGGGCTGTCGACCAGACGCAGGCTGTAGCCCTGCTGCAGCATGTCCGCCAGACCTTCGGCGATATACAGGTCAGTCGGAAAGTTGCTGGTCTCGCTGACGATCACCCGCCGCGTCGGTGCCCGCGTGGCCTGCACGCGCAGGGCGGCGCTGAGTACCTTGAACAGGTTGATCGAGGTGGTGTCGGTCACCACCACTTCGCCGTCACCGGCGCCAATCAGCCCCGCCAGTCGATTGCCCAGACGCTCAGGCAAATCGCGCCAGCCAGCGCTGTTCCAACTGCGGATCAGGCCATTGCCCCATTCATCGGCGATCACTGCCTGAGCACGCGCCAGCGCTGCGACCGGGCGCGCGCCGAGGGAGTTGCCGTCGAGATAGATCACCCCTTCGGGGAGCGCAAACTGCTGACGCAGAGGGGCCAGAGCGTCCTGCGCATCAAGCGTCAGACAATCGTTTCTTGTAGTCATTGGGTGTCCTGCTTTTTGAAAGAAGTGCCGTCCGGGCAGATCGCAATAGTCGGGTGTGGGTGTCGTGTTTCAGGCGTTATTTGCGCCTTCACGATGAGGAAATAATGAACGAAGCTTTAGAGAATTTTCGTGCAAAGTAAGCAGCCATCTAGTATTTATCTCGTAGAAAATTCGAATCCAACGCCAAATATCGAGGATTTATTCTAGCCATGACTCTCGACCCGACAGACCTGCGGATCCTGCATCTCTTGCAACGAGATGGCCGTATCAGCAACCACGAAATGGCAGAGAAGGTCGCACTGTCGCCGTCGGCCTGTTTGCGCCGTTTACGCTTGCTGGAAAGTGAAGGAATCATCACTGGCTATCGCGCGATGCTGAACGCAGAGAAGCTGGGAGTCGAACTGGAAGCCATCGTCCATGTGTCATTGCGACAGGACGTCGAGGACTGGCACGAGACCTTCATCAAGAAGGTCCAGTTGTGGCCGGAAGTGGTCACCGCCTACGTGATTACCGGGGCGAGCAACTATGTGCTGCGGGTCCAGGCGCGCAACGTCAAACACTTCTCCGACTTCATCGTCAACCAACTGAACCGCACGGCGGGGGTGACTGATATCCGCTCGGAAATCGTGTTGCAGAAAATCAAGGAGCGGGAGACGTTGCTTGATTTGGTGGTGCGTAAGTGAGCGCCAGTTAATGGATATCGATGATCAGGTGATCAATTGTGGCGAGGGAGCTTGCTCCCGCTGGAGCGCGAAGCGGTCCTGAAATTCGCAACCGAGGTTTGTCAGAGATCCCCCATCCGCAGGCTTTAGGGCTGCTTCGCAGCCCAGCGGGAGCAAGCTCCCTCGCCACAAATAGAGCTTCATCAGGCTGCTGTCGCAGATCTGATTCAATTCTGGACACCGGGATATTCAGCCCCCGCGCATGCGCCGGGCTTCGTTACGCTGCAAGGTCGTGCTGGGGGACTCGTCGAACAACTTGCGGTATTCGGCGGAAAAACGTCCCAAATGCGTAAAGCCCCAGCCCATGGCAATCGCAGAAATATTGCGCGCCGAGCCGTGTTCGAGGATTTCCTGGCGCACAGCGTTCAACCGGTACTTTTTCAGGTAGACCATCGGCGACAGGGCGAAGTACTTCTTGAACGCCTCGCACAGCTTGAAACGCGAGACCCCGGCCGCGACCTCGATATCCTCCAGGTGCAAGGCTTCGCGAGCATTGTCGTGAATGTATTGCTTGGCCCTGATCAGGTAGTGCGGCAGTTTCACGCCGAGCACGTTGCGCAATTCTTCGGAGTAGTTGTTCGGCTGGGCGAGGATCAAGCCTTTGATCAATGAGCTTTCGATGTCCCGAGTGAAGACCACCTGTTCGTACAGTTCATTGCTGCGTTCCAGCTCCGCGATGAAATAACGCGCCATGCGCCACCACGAGGCCGACGCGCCGTCCACCGCATCCATCACCGGCTCGAAACGCAGCGGCGTATCCAACGGTCGCTGCAGCATGCCCTCCAGCGACTCGCTCATGGCGACGCGGGTGATCACCACCTGAACTTTGCGGCAGTCGCCGGAGATCGCCAGCATCTGGTTCTCGTTCGGGGAAATGATCACCCCTTGATCGCGGTTGGATTTCGACACGCTGCCATTCTTGCTCAGCTCCTGCTCGCCCACCAAAGGCAAACTCAGGCTGTAACTGCTGAAGTGCTCGGCGTCTTCGATATCGATGGTGACATCGGTGCCGTACGAGAGCGTGCCCAGGGTCGTGGCCATCGACTTGAACACATTGGCGCTGTGATGAAAGCGGATCCGCTCGGGCGTCGAAGTCTGGAGGCGGTGCGGCCCGCAGATACCAGACATCCAGCTCCTTGCACCCTCGAGGTCATAGTGATCGATACGAATGTCGCGAAACTGCGGATCAGCGTTGCTACTCATCACGGCGCACCCACGGCAAAGGCTATTGAACTATCGGCAAGGCCCGATCCTTGGCCATACGCATCCGGTAAAAACCGAAGATGATCAACACCCACACCGGTATGGCGAAGACTGAAGCGCGTATCCCTGGAATCATCAGCATGACGCAGACGATCATGGCCATGAAGGCCAGGCACAGGTAATTACTGTAAGGGAACCAGAACGCCTTGAAGCCCGGCACGATACCTCGCTGGCCCATGATTTTGCGAAATTTCAGGTGCGTCAGGCTGATCATCGCCCAGTTGATCATCAGCGATGCGACCACCAGTGCAAAGAGCAACTCAAGCGCTTGATGCGGGGCGAGGTAGTTAACCAGCACGGACAGCATGGTGATCAACGCAGATACGCCCAGCGCCAGTAGAGGCACGCCCTGCTTGTTCAGTTTCATCAGCGCCTTGGGTGCGTCGCCCTGTTCGGCCAGGCCATAGAGCATGCGGCTGTTGCAGTAGACGCCACTGTTATAGACAGAGAGCGCTGCGGTGAGCACCACGAAATTGAGGATGTGCGCTGCGGTGTCGCTGCCGATCAAGGAGAAGATCTGCACGAACGGGCTGCCGCTATAGGCATCGCCCGAAGCGCCCAGTGTCTGTAGCAGTTGATCCCACGGATACAGCGACAACAACACGGTGAGTGCGCCGACGTAGAAGATCAGCACGCGATAAACCACCTGGTTGATCGCCTTGGGAATCACCTTACCCGGCTCGCTGGCTTCAGCGGCGGTGATGCCGACCAGTTCCAGGCCGCCGAAGGAGAACATGATGAACGCCATGGACATCAGCAACCCAGTGGTGCCGTTGGGAAAGAAGCCGCCGTGACTCCACAGATTGCTGACCGAGGCCTGCGGGCCGCCCGTTCCGCTGAACAACATGTAGCAGCCCAGGACGATCATGCCAATGATCGCGACGACCTTGATGATTGCGAACCAGAACTCCATTTCGCCGAAGACTTTGACGTTCATCATATTGATCAAATTGACCAGGACGAAGAACACTGCCGCGCTGACCCAGGAGGGGACTTCCGGCCACCAGAACTGCACGTACTTGCCGACAGCCGTCAACTCGGCCATGCCCACCAGCACATACAGCACCCAGTAGTTCCAGCCGGACAGAAAGCCGGCATAGCCGCCCCAGTACTTGTGGGCAAAATGACTGAAGGAGCCGGCCACCGGTTCCTCGACAATCATCTCGCCCAGCTGGCGCATGATCAGAAAGGCGATGAAGCCGGCAATCGCATAGCCGAGGATCATCGACGGCCCGGCCGATTTGAGTACTCCGGCAGAGCCGAGAAACAACCCGGTCCCTATCGCTCCGCCCAATGCGATCAGCTGAATATGACGATTTTTCAGCCCTCGCTTGAGCTCGCCTTGCCTCAAGATTTCATCCGCCATCTGGTTACCTTTTAATTGTTATGGTCAGGCATGGTTTGAATGCGTCAATTTACTCAATTGCCGCTCGGTTTAAGCGTTCAAACATCATTCTCGGTAAATTAAAGAGTTGAGCGCACTCGCCACAACTCCGGGAACAACACGGTATCGAGCATCTTGCGCAGATAACCGACACCTTCTGTGCCACCGGTCCCTGGTTGAAAGCCGATGATCCGCTCGACCGTGGTCACATGCCGGAAGCGCCATTGACGGAACGAGTCCTCAAGGTCGATGAGTTTCTCCGCCAGCTGATAGAGATCCCAATAACGCGAAGGGTCAGTGTAGACCTCGCGCCAGGCGGCTTCGACCGACGCGTCATGCGCCGTCGGACTGCTCGGATCGCGCTCGAAACGCTGTGGGTCGATGGTCAAGCCTGCGCTGGCCATCAAGCGAATCGCCTCGTCATACAGCGACGGTGTGGCGATCGCCTTTTCAAGCGCCTGCAACAGTTCCGGCCGATGCGCGTGGGGGCGCAACAGGGTCGCGCTTTTGTTGCCCAGAATGAATTCGATCTCGCGGTACTGGAACGACTGAAAGCCCGATGACTGCCCCAGAAACGGCCGTATCGCGTGGTACTCGGTGGGTGTCATGGTGGCCAGCACCGTCCAGGCATGCACCAGTTGATCAAAAATCCGCGAGACCCGCGCCAGCATCTTGAACGCGGGCGGCAACTCTCCCTGTCGAATGTGTTCACGAGCGGCTTTGAGCTCGTGCAGCATCAGCTTCATCCACAGCTCTGACGTCTGATGCTGGATGATGAACAGCATCTCGTTATGGTCCGGAGATAACGGGTGCTGTGCGCTGAGAATGCGCCCCAGATCCAGGTAGTCGCCGTAGCTCATGGAGTCGGAAAAATTCAGCTCGGCGTTATGCCATTCTTCCGTCTGGTTTGCAGGTGAATAGGGGCATTGGCTCATTGAGTCGGCTCCTCAAGTTGCGGTTTATTCAGTGGACGCAAAATTGCCCTGACCGGACTGGCGTCCAGATGGGCAAAACGCAGCGGCAGCGCGATCAATTCATAGTCCCCTTCCGGGACGTCATCGAGCACGATGCCCTCGAGGATGGCCATGCCATGTCGGGCTACGGCATTGTGCGAATCCATGGTTTTGGATTGCTGAGGGTCCAGCGACGGCGTATCGATACCGATCAAGCGCACACCGAGGTTCGCCAGCAGGTCGACGGTTTCTTTGGCGACGGCGGTGAAATCCGGATCCCAGGCGCTCAATGGCGCTTGTTGCCAGGTGCGCAGCAGCACCCGTTCAGGCAGGTCTTGCAAGCGACCTTCAAGCTGCTCGGGGTGTACCAGCCGGCCGCTATTCAGGCAATGCAGCACACGGCAAGGCCCCATATAGACATCGAGCGACACATCGCCAATGGCCACTCCATCAGCGCTGTAATGCAGCGGCGCGTCGACATGGGCCCCCGTGTGAGGCGACAGGGTGATACGCCCGACATTCACCGGACACTCGGGTCCGAACGTCCAAACGCGCTCTTCCTGGAAAGGTGTGTCACCCGGCCAGGTAGGTGTAGCGGTGCTCAGAGGCGGGCTGATATCCCACCACGACAGTGTTGTTTTCATTGTAAAGCTCTCGGCCTGTTCCGAGAGAATGATACGAGTGATACCTATGAATTTTCTTGCGAAAATATTCGGCAACAGCCAAATGTTTCGCACAAAATTCTAAAAATCCGGAATTTACCGGATGGAAATTTCAACGGAGAAAGCAGGCAGCTAAAAAGCTGTTTTCGTCCGCAAGGCACTTTCGCGAGCAAGCTCGCGAAAGCGGTAAATCAGGCGCCGAAGATCAACCAGCCACCCCCGCATCCGCCTTCAACCCCTGCCCCTCGATCGCGCGGATCGCACATTGCTCATCGACATCTGACAGATCACCGCTGATGCCCACCGCTCCCAACACAGTCCCGTCCTGATCCCGAACCAACACGCCGCCGGGTACCGGGACGACGCTGCCCTGCCCCAGACTATTCAGCGCGGCGAAGAAGGCCGGGCGTTGTTGGGCGTCCTGTGCCAGCAGGCGTGAGCCCTTGCCCAGGGCAATCGCGCCCCAGGCCTTGCCGATGGCGATCTGCGGACGCAGCAGGCTGGCGCCGTCTTCCCGTTGCAGCGTTATCAGGTGCCCGCCGGCATCCAGTACTGCAACGGTCAATGGCGCGGCAGAGATCGCCCGCCCCGCGGTGATGGCCTGATCGGCCAGGTTGACTGCGACTTTCAAGGTTAAAGCGCTCATGGTGCCGTCCTCATTTTGTTATAGGGAAAGCCGTTGGATTGCTTTGTGTTGCGCAATCCGATGCAACAAATAGAACACAATGAATTATTTTTTTGTATACAATAATTTTCGAAAAGCGCGACATGCGACGAAAAGCCACAGTTATTTGGGCTTCCGACGAATGAAACAGCCGCTTGAGAAAATGGATTGACCTGCGCCGTCCGCCGTGAATACACTCTGCGCAAAGCCACTTGTATACAATTACAAAACGTAAGAGGCACAAAACCATGAGCAAAATGAGAGCAATCGAAGCCGCCGTTCTGGTGATGCGCCGCGAAGGGGTCGATACCGCTTTTGGCATCCCGGGCGCCGCGATCAACCCGCTGTACTCCGCCTTGCAGAAGGTCGGTGGCATCGATCACGTCCTCGCTCGCCACGTTGAAGGCGCCTCGCACATGGCCGAGGGTTACACCCGCACCAAGGCCGGCAACATCGGCGTGTGCATCGGCACATCGGGACCTGCCGGTACTGACATGGTCACCGGGCTCTACAGCGCTTCGGCCGACTCGATCCCGATCCTGTGCATCACCGGGCAAGCACCGCGGGCCCGTATGCACAAGGAAGACTTCCAGGCCGTCGACATCACCAGCATAGTCAAGCCGGTCACCAAGTGGGCGACCACGGTTCTGGAGCCGGGCCAGGTGCCTTACGCGTTCCAGAAAGCCTTCTATGAGATGCGTTCCGGCCGTCCGGGCCCGGTGCTGATCGACCTGCCGTTCGACGTGCAGATGGCCGAAATCGAATTCGACATCGACGCCTACCAGCCGCTGCCATTGGCCAAGCCGAGCGCGACCCGCGTGCAGGTGGAAAAAGCCCTGGCCATGCTCGACCAGGCTGAACGCCCATTGCTGGTGGCCGGTGGCGGCATCATCAATGCCGACGCCAGCGAGTTGCTGGTGGAGTTCGCCGAGCTGACCGGTATTCCGGTCATCCCGACCCTGATGGGCTGGGGCACCATCCCGGACGATCACCCGCTGATGGTCGGCATGGTCGGCCTGCAAACCTCGCACCGTTATGGCAACGCCACGATGCTGAAGTCCGACGTGGTGCTGGGTGTCGGTAACCGCTGGGCCAACCGTCACACCGGTTCGGTCGACGTTTACACCGAAGGCCGCAAATTCATTCACGTCGACATCGAACCGACCCAGATCGGCCGCGTGTTCACCCCGGACCTGGGCATCGTGTCCGACGCCGCTGCCGCGTTGACCGTGTTCATCGAAGTCGCTCGCGAGTGGCAAGCCGCCGGCAAACTGAAAAACCGCAGCGCCTGGCTGCAAGACTGTCAGCAGCGCAAAGCCAGCCTGCAGCGCAAGACTCACTTCGACAACGTGCCGGTCAAGCCGCAGCGCGTTTACGAAGAGATGAACCAGGTGTTCGGCAAGGACACCTGCTACGTCAGCACCATCGGTCTGTCGCAGATTGCCGGCGCGCAGTTCCTGCACGTCTACAAACCGCGTCACTGGATCAACTGCGGCCAGGCCGGCCCGTTGGGCTGGACCATTCCGGCCGCGCTCGGCGTGGTCAAGGCCGATCCGACCCGCAAGGTGGTGGCGCTCTCGGGCGACTACGACTTCCAGTTCATGATCGAAGAACTGGCGGTGGGCGCGCAGTTCAAGCTGCCGTACATCCACGTCGTGGTGAACAACTCGTACCTGGGGCTGATCCGTCAGGCGCAGCGCGGTTTCGACATGGACTACTGCGTGCAGCTGTCCTTCGACAACCTCAACGCTCCAGAGCTCAACGGCTACGGTGTCGACCATGTCGCGGTCGCCGAAGGCCTGGGTTGCAAGGCCCTGCGGGTATTCGAACCGGGCCAGATCCAGCCTGCCCTGCGCAAGGCTCAGGAGATGATCGAAGAGTTCAAGGTGCCGGTAATCGTCGAGATCATTCTGGAGCGCGTGACCAACATTTCCATGGGCACCGAAATCAACGCCGTCAACGAATTCGAAGACCTGGCGCTGGTCGGCAACGATGCGCCAACGGCGATTTCGCTGCTCGATTAACTGCTGATCGTTCCCCTGTGGGAGCCGGCTTGCTGGCGATGGCGATGTGTCAATCACATCAATGTCGATTGATACACCTCCATCGCCAGCAAGCCGGCTCCCACAGGAGGCCTCACACATATACGGGAGACCACCATGCCGCGTTTCGCAGCCAACCTGTCCATGCTGTTCACCGAGCAGGATTTTCTTGCCCGTTTCGACGCTGCCGCCAAGGCCGGCTTCAGTGGTGTCGAATACCTGTTCCCCTATGACTTCAGCTCTGCCGAAATCAAGGCCAGGCTCGATGCCAACGGTCTGACCCAGGTGCTGTTCAACCTGCCGGCCGGTGACTGGGCCAAGGGCGAACGCGGTATCGCGTGCCTGCCGGATCGGGTCGAAGAGTTCCGCGCCGGTGTCGATCTGGCCATTGCCTACGCCCAAGTGCTGGGCAACACCCAGGTCAACTGCCTGGCCGGTATTCGTCCACAAGGCGTCGACGAGGCCACCGTGGAAAAAACCTTCGTCGCCAACCTCAAGTACGCGGCCGACAAGCTGCAAGCGGCGGGCATCAAACTGGTGATGGAAGCGATCAACACCCGCGACACTCCGGGCTTCTACCTGAACAACACGGCGCAAGCCCTGTCGATTCGCGAACAGGTCGGCAGCGCCAACCTGTTCCTGCAATACGACATCTATCACATGCAAATCATGGAGGGCGACCTGGCCCGCACCATGGCCGCGCACCTGGACGAGATCAACCACGTGCAATTGGCAGACAACCCAGGGCGCAACGAACCGGGCACAGGTGAAATCAACTACCGCTTCCTGTTCGAACATCTGGACCGCATCGGTTATCAGGGTTGGGTCGGCTGTGAATACAAGCCGCTGACCACGACTGAAGCGGGCCTGGGCTGGTTGAAAACCCATAACGCTGTTTGATCCGGCACCGTGTCATCGTTCTTCGCGGGCAAGTCGGATCGCCGCACCGCTCGCTCCTACAGGGGCCTGGGTTGTCTGTAGGAGCGAGGCTTGCCCGCGAAGGCGTCCTCGCTGCCACCCCACGAATTTTGCGAATAGAGCAATAAAAACAAGAGGATTTTCTCATGGCTAAAATCGGATTTATCGGCACCGGCATCATGGGCCACCCAATGGCGTTGAACCTGCAGAAAGCCGGTCACAGCCTGTTCCTGTCGGCGCACCACGACGCCGCCCCTGCCGATCTGCTGGCTGCTGGCGCCGTTGCGCTGGCCAACCCGAAAGAAGTCGCCCAGGAAGCCGAATTCATCATCGTCATGGTGCCGGATACCCCGCAGGTCGATGACGTGCTGTTCCGCGCCGACGGTGTTGCGGCGGGTGTCAGCAAGGGCAAAGTCGTGATCGACATGAGCTCGATCTCGCCGACCGCCACCAAAACCTTCGCCGCCAAAATCAACGAGAAAGGCGCGCAATACCTCGACGCACCGGTTTCCGGCGGTGAAGTCGGCGCCAAGGCTGCGACCCTGAGCATCATGGTCGGTGGTGAGGCCGATGCCTTCGAACGCGCCCTGCCGCTGTTCCAGGCCATGGGCAAGAACATCACCCTGGTCGGTGGCAACGGCGACGGGCAAACCGCGAAAGTGGCGAACCAGATCATCGTCGCGCTGAACATCCAGGCCGTGGCCGAAGCGCTGCTGTTCGCCTCGAAAAACGGTGCCGACCCAGCGAAAGTGCGTGAAGCGCTGATGGGTGGTTTCGCCTCGTCGAAGATCCTGGAAGTTCACGGCGAGCGCATGATCAAGGGCACCTTCGACCCGGGCTTCCGCATCAGCCTGCACCAGAAGGACCTGAACCTGGCCCTGGCCGGTGCGCGCGAGCTGAACATCAACCTGCCGAACACCGCCAATACCCAACAGGTGTTCAGCACCTGTGCGGCCATCGGTGGCAGCAACTGGGATCACTCGGCGCTGATCAAGGGCCTGGAACACATGGCGAATTTCTCGATTCGCGACAAGAAGTAAGCCCTGCCCCAAACCGCATCAAACCTGCAGGAGCGAGCCTGTGGCGAGGGGGCTTGCCCCCGTTTGAGTGCGTAGCACTCACAAGATCTTCAGTGCATCACAGATTTTGGGGCTGCTTCGCAACCCAACGGGGCGGTGCGGCGTTCCGACAAGCCCCCTCGCCACAGAGTCGCTCCCACAGGGTCCGCGACAAACCCAATAACAAGAATTCCGGGAGCCCGCCATGTCGGTCAATCCGCAACAATTGCTGCGCGAGCTGTTTGCCACAGCCGTCGACGCGGCCCATCCGCAGCATGTCCTTGAAGCCCATTTGCCAACCGACCGCAGCGGTCGGGTGATCGTCATCGGCGCCGGTAAAGCCGCCGCAGCCATGGCCCAGGTGGTCGAACGCTGCTGGCAGGGTGAAGTGTCTGGCCTGGTGGTGACCCGCTACGGCCACGGTGCCCCGTGCGAAAAAATCGAAGTGGTCGAAGCCGCGCACCCGGTGCCGGATGCTGCCGGTCTGGCCGTCGCGAAACGGGTTCTGGAACTGGTCAGCGACCTGAGCGAAGACGACCGCGTGATCTTCCTGCTCTCGGGCGGTGGCTCTGCCCTGCTCGCCTTGCCCGCCGCCGGCATCACCCTCGCCGACAAGCAATCGATCAACAAAGCGCTGCTCAAATCCGGCGCGACCATTGGCGAGATGAACTGCGTGCGCAAGCACCTCTCGGCGATCAAGGGTGGGCGTCTGGGCAAAGCCTGCTGGCCCGCCACGGTTTACACCTATGCGATTTCCGATGTGCCGGGCGACCTCGCCACCGTCATCGCCTCCGGCCCCACCGTGGCCGACCCGAGCACCTCGGCTGAAGCGTTGGCGATCCTCAAGCGTTATGCCATCGAAGTCCCGGCCTCGGTGCGCACCTGGCTGCAAAGTCCCGAGTCGGAGACGGTCAAACCTGGCGATCCGAGCCTGGCCCGCAGTCATTTCCAATTGATCGCCCGCCCACAGCAGTCACTGGAAGCGGCGGCGGTGAAAGCCCGTCAGGCGGGTTTCAGCCCGTTGATTCTCGGCGACCTGGAAGGTGAATCCCGGGAAGTGGCGAAGGTCCACGCCGGCATTGCGCGGCAGATCGTCCAGCACGGCCAGCCGCTGGCGGCGCCGTGCGTGATTCTGTCCGGCGGCGAAACCACCGTCACCGTGCGCGGCAATGGCCGTGGCGGGCGCAACGCCGAATTCCTGTTGAGCCTGACCGACAGCCTCAAAGGCCTGCCCGGCGTCTACGCCCTGGCCGGTGACACCGACGGCATCGACGGCTCCGAAGACAACGCCGGCGCCATCATGACTCCGGACAGCTATGCCCGTGCCGCCGCCCTCGGCCTCACTGCCTGCGATGAGCTGGACAATAACAATGGCTATGGCTACTTCGCGGCGCTCGATGCACTGATCGTCACCGAGCCGACCCGTACCAACGTCAACGACTTCCGCGCCATTCTGATTCTCGAGAGCCCTAAACATGACGCCTGACAAGAAGGTCAAAATCCTCGCCACCCTCGGCCCGGCCACCGACGGGATCGACGATATCCGTGAACTGGTGCGCGCCGGGGTCAATATCTTTCGCCTGAACTTCAGCCACGGCGATCACGCCGACCATGCGCAGCGCTATCAGTGGATTCGTGAAGTCGAGCGCCAGCTGAATTATCCGCTGGGGATTCTGATGGACCTGCAAGGTCCGAAACTGCGGGTCGGCAAATTCGCCCAGGGCAAAGTGCAGCTGTATCGCGGCCAGGCGCTGCGCCTGGATCTGGATGCAACGCCGGGGGACGAGCGCCGGGTCAACCTGCCCCACCCGGAAATCATCGCCGCGCTGGAGCCCGGCATGGACCTGCTGCTGGATGACGGTAAGTTGCGTCTGCGAGTGGTGACCAAGTACGCCGACGCCATCGACACCACGGTGCTCAACGGCGGCGAGCTGTCGGACCGCAAAGGCGTCAACGTGCCGCAAGCGGTGCTCGACCTGAGCCCGCTGACCGCCAAGGACCGCCGTGATTTGAGCTTCGGTCTGGAGCTGGGGGTGGACTGGGTCGCGCTGTCGTTCGTGCAACGCCCGGAAGACATCCGCGAAGCCCGCGCGCTGATCGGCGACAAAGCGTTCTTGATGGCCAAGATCGAGAAGCCATCGGCCGTGACTCAGCTGCGGGAAATCGCTGAATTGAGCGATGCGATCATGGTCGCTCGCGGTGATCTGGGCGTGGAAGTGCCGGCCGAAAGCGTGCCGCAGATTCAGAAAAACATCATCGGCACCTGCCGCCAACTCGGCAAACCGGTGGTGGTGGCGACGCAGATGCTGGAGTCGATGCGCTTCTCCCCGGCCCCGACCCGCGCCGAAGTCACCGACGTCGCCAACGCGGTGGCCGAAGGCGCGGATGCGGTGATGCTGTCGGCGGAAACCGCGTCTGGCGAGTACCCGCTGGAAGCCGTGCAGATGATGAGCAAGATCATCCGCCAGGTGGAAAACGGCCCGGATTATCAGACCCAACTGGACGTGAGCCGGCCAAAAGCCGAGGCCACGGTGTCGGACGCGATCAGTTGCGCGATCCGCCGCATCAGCAACGTGCTGCCGGTGGCGGTGCTGGTGAACTACAGCGAGTCCGGCACTTCGAGCCTGCGGGCCGCACGGGAGCGGCCGACGGTGCCGATCCTCAACCTGACGCCAAACCTGCAAACCGCCCGGCGATTGACGGTGGCGTGGGGCGTGCACTCGGTGGTCAACGATCGACTGCGACAGGTGGATGAAGTGTGCTCGACGGCGCTGGAAATCGCCCAGGCTCAGGGGATGGCTCAGCGCGGGGATACGCTGCTGATTACCGCGGGCGTGCCCTTTGGGCAGCCGGGGTCAACCAATTCGTTGCGCATCGAGACATTGCTCTAAAGAACTCCCCCTGTAAGAGCTACCCCGGTAAGAACTACCCCTGTGGCGAGGGAGCTCGCTCCCGCTCGGCTGCGAAGCAGTCGTCGCTTTGGCATGACGGTTTCAACAGAAAGACCGCATTGCTGATTTCAGGGCTGCTCCGCAGCCCAGCGGGAGCAAGCTCCCTCGCCACAGGTTTGTGCAAGACCCTGGATTTTCCTCTGCCCTAGACCCCACCCATGCCTGCCAACCACTTCAACACCCACTGCCCCGACTGGGCGACCGCCCTGCTTAACGGCTTCAGCCAGATCTTTCTCCAGCGCCATCCGCTGAGCGGGCTGTTGTGTCTGTTAGCGATTCTTTTCACCGCGCCCGCTCTGCTCGGCGGTGCGCTGCTGGGCGGTGTCGCCGGGTTGCTTACCGCGCAACGTCGCGGGTATGCCAAGGCGGATCGTCAGGCCGGGCTGTTCAGTTACAACGGTATTTTGCTCGGCCTGCTGCTGAGCCTGTATTTCCCATGGTCAGCACTGTTGCCACCGCTGATCATCGCCTGCGGCGGCCTGAGTGCGATGTTCACTCAGCAATGGCTCAAAGGTGCTCGCGATCATCGATGTCTACCGGCGTACACCGCACCCTTCGTTGGGTTGAGCTGGTTATTGCTCGGCTTTGCCGCACCACAGCAACCCGCGCCGCTGATCGAACTGAACACCCTCAACCTGCTCGCTGCCGAATTGAAAGGCCTGGGGCAAGTCATGTTTCTCGGCCATCCCCTGGCCGGCGCGCTGATTGCCGCCGGATTACTGATCGCCGATCGCCACGCCTTTGTCTGGGCGCTGCTGGGCTCCGCTGCCGGCCTCGGATTTGCCCTTCTGCATGGCGAAACTTCAAATGCCTTGCAGGGTTTGAGCGGTTACAACGCGGTACTCGCCGCCCTCGCCTTCAGCCCGCAACGCCGCCAACCCTGGCTGCCGCTGCTCGGCATTCTGCTCGCGGTATTGCTCACGCCGGGGTTCGCCGCACTGGGCCTGGCAACGCTGACCGCGCCGTTCATTCTTGCCTGCTGGCTGATTCGCGCTGGCATTCGGGTGTTGCGTCAGTCCGCCATGGACAGCGCACCTTGCGCTAGCGGGGAGAATCACCCTAGGCTGCGCTGATTCTCGATTCAGGCGTTATCCATGGACAGCAGCAAAAACTGGCGTGAAGAGCTTTACGTCATGATCTTCCAGACCGACACCCGGGCCGGTCGGCGCTTCGACAGCATCTTGTTGTTGATCATCCTCGCCAGCCTGGTGATCGTGGTTCTGGACAGTATCGACAGCGTTCACCAGAACTACGCCGACGTGCTGGCGTACATCGAATGGGGCTTCACCGTCATTTTCGTCATCGAATACGGCCTGCGCCTGTATTGCTCGCCCAAGCCGCTGCGCTACGCGTTCAGCTTCTATGGACTGGTGGATTTGCTCGCGATCGTGCCGGGTATCCTCGCGCTGTATTACAGCGATGCGCAGTACCTGCTGATCATCCGGATCATACGAATGCTGCGGATTTTCCGCGTCCTCAAGCTCAGCCCGTATCTGAAACAAGCCAACTATTTGATGTCGGCGTTGCGCGGCAGCAAGCAGAAAATCGTCGTATTTCTGCTCAGCGTCAGCACCCTGGTGACGGTGTTCGGCACCTTGATGTACGTGATCGAAGGCCCGGAGCACGGCTTCACCAGCATCCCCAAAGGGATCTATTGGGCTATCGTGACGCTGACCACCGTGGGTTTTGGCGACATCGTGCCCAAGACGCCGCTGGGCCAGGTGATTTCATCCCTGGTGATGATCACCGGTTACTCGATCATCGCTGTGCCGACGGGGATCTTTACCGCGGAACTGGCCAACGCCATGCGCGGTGATCAACTGCAACACGATTGCCCGGTCTGCAAGAAAAACAGCCACGAGCACAGCGCGGCGTTCTGCTCTCGTTGTGGCAATGCGTTGTTCAAGAAAATGGAATAAGCAAAGTGTTTTTTAATCTTTAAGCGACTATGCGAGTCCGGCTATAGTCGCTGGCAAATTGCCAATAATCTCCATCGAACACGTTTGATAAAACAAGGAATGCGCAGTGAAAAAACTCTTTGGCGCCTCACTTCTGGCCGCTGGCCTGGCCTTGAGCAGCCTGGCTCAGGCCGCACCGACCCTGCTTAACGTTTCCTACGACGTGATGCGAGATTTCTACAAGGACTACAACGCTGCCTTCCAGAAACACTGGCAAGCCGAGCACAACGAAAACATCACGCTGCAGATGTCCTTCGGCGGCTCCAGCAAACAGGCGCGCTCGGTGATCGATGGCCTGCCGGCTGACGTCATCACCATGAACATGGCCACCGACATCAACGCCCTGGCGGACAACGGCAAACTGGTCCCGGACAACTGGGTCACACGCCTGCCGAACAACAGCGCGCCGTTCACTTCGGCCACCGTATTCATCGTGCGCAAAGGTAACCCGAAAGCCCTGAAAGACTGGCCGGACCTGCTCAAGGACGGCGTGCAGGTGATCGTCCCCAACCCGAAAACCTCGGGCAACGGCCGCTACACCTACCTCTCGGCCTGGGGCTATGTGCTGAAAAATGGCGGTGACGAAAACAAGGCAAAAGCCTTCGTCGGCAAACTGTTCAAACAAGCGCCGGTGCTGGATACCGGTGGCCGCGCCGCCACGACTACGTTCATGACCAACCAGATCGGCGACGTGCTGGTGACCTTCGAAAACGAAGCGGAAATGATTGCTCGCGAGTTTGGTCGTGATCAGTTCGAAGTGATTTACCCAAGTGTTTCCGCCGAAGCCGAGCCGCCGGTGTCGGTGGTCGACAAAACCGTCGACAAGAAAGGCACTCGCGCGGCGGCCGAGGAGTATCTGAAATACCTGTGGTCGCCGGAAGGTCAGGAAATTGCGGCTGCCAACTACCTGCGTCCGCGTGACCCGGCGGTGCTGGCGAAATACACCGATCGCTTCCCGAAAGTGGATTTCCTGTCGGTGGAGAAGACCTTTGGTGACTGGCGCACCGTGCAGAAGACTCACTTCAATGATGGTGGGGTTTTCGACCAGATTTACAACGGCCAGTAATCACTGAGTTCAATGAAAGAGGCGACCTGTGAAGGTCGCCTTTTTTGTGGGATACCGTTACATCGGCGGCGTCACACCGTCCTTGCCGGCCGAGATGGATTGAGCGGTCAATGTCCCGTCGGCACTCTGGGTCACAAACGTCACGATCTTCACCCCCACCTTCAACAAGCTGCGATCCCCCGGCACCAGATTGACGATCGGCACATCCTCCGGCACCAGAATCGTCTGTTGGCCGCCCTTGTAATTGACGGTCAGAACCCGGCCGTTGCTGACCACCAGATCGCCTACGCTGCCATTGGTCATGCTGCTGCCCTTGACCAGATCAAAAGGCCGATGGCCGTCGCCGCTGCCGGCCAGTTCCGGCGGGAAGACGTGGACTTCCAGCGCCTTGAGCGTGCCATCCTCCTGCGGCACGGCAGCCGAGCCGATGTAGCTGCCGGGCTTGATGTCTTCGATATTGGCCAGGGTGACAGCGCGGATTTTGGTGTCCTTGGTCAGGTGGATCAGCACGTTTTCGCCGCTGTTGACATGGACCTTCATGACGTCGGCGCTGATGCCGGTGATCTCGCCGCGCACGCCAATGCGCATTCCCGGCGGCACATCGGCGGCCTGGGCAAGACCTGCCGTGAACAAACTGATCAAGGTAACAACGCAAGCGCCGCGAATCAGGTGACGGAACATCGCATTCATATCGAAGTACCTTCCGGTTTATGGAGCGCAGGAGAACATAAGCACGCTATCGAAGAGGATGTCAGTGAATGTATCATCGGATCCCACTGTTTGGACGCATGGTTCATCGCCAGACAGCGCATACCGGCGTTACTCATTCCGCAAAAGAATGATTACTATCAATCCAAACCCTCTTCCGCCGCTCTAGCCAGCCGATTAGCCTCTGCGCATTCCTTCTTGTTCAGCGAGCCATGTTATGAATCCAGCGACTCAGGCGCCCCACGGTGCCGCGACAATGACCCGGGGCATGGTGCTGCTTTTCGCCTTCTGCTGCGGCGCGATCGTCGCCAACATCTACTACGCCCAGCCGATCATCGGCCTGATCGCGCCGGACATCGGCCTGACCGACACCATGGCCAGCCTGATCGTTTCGCTGACGCAGATTGGTTATGCGCTGGGCCTGTTCTTCCTGGTACCGCTGGGTGATCTGCTGGAGAACCGTCGCTTGATGATCATCACCACCGTGGTGGCGATTGCCAGTTTGCTGGGCGCGGCGTTCACCGATCAGCCGAACGTGTTTCTGCTGATTTCGTTGCTGGTGGGTTTCAGCTCGGTGTCGGTACAGATCCTGATTCCGCTGGCCGCCCACCTGACGCCGGAAGCGTCGCGCGGCCGCGTGGTTGGCGGGATCATGGGCGGTCTGCTGCTGGGGATTCTGCTGGCCCGGCCGGTGTCCAGCGTAGTGGCCGACCACTTCGGCTGGCGCGCTATGTTCGTCATTGCCGCAGTTTTGATGGCTGCAATCAGCATCGTACTGGCCCTGACGGTGCCCAAGCGCCAGCCTGATCACAGCGCCTCTTATGGCCAGTTACTGGGCTCGCTCTGGACGCTGCTGCGCCAGCAACCGGTGTTGCGTCAACGGGCGTTTTATCAGGGTTGCATGTTCGCTACGTTCAGCCTGTTCTGGACCGCCGTGCCGCTGGAACTGGCGCGCAATCATGGCTTGTCGCAAACCCAGATCGCGATCTTCGCCCTGGTCGGAGCCATCGGCGCGATTGCCGCACCCATCGCTGGTCGACTGGCCGATGCCGGCCACACCCGCCTCGCCTCGCTGCTGGCGATGCTGTTCGCCAGCCTGAGCTTCCTGCCGGCCTTCATCCACCCGGCCTACAGCGTCATCGGCCTGGCCGTGACCGGCGTGGTACTGGATTTCTGCGTGCAAATGAACATGGTCCTCGGCCAGCGTGCGGTCTACACCCTCGACGCCAAGAGCCGCGGCCGTCTGAATGCGCTGTACATGACCAGCATCTTCATCGGCGGCGCGTTCGGCTCATCAGTGGCCAGTGCGGTGTACGAACACGGTGGCTGGTTGTGGATCGTGATTGTCGGCAGCGTGTTTCCGCTGCTGGCGTTGTTGCGGTTTTTGAGTGCTTCGGAGAAGCCGGCACTGGCGACGGCGTAACAACGTTAGAAACATCGTGAACAAACGTAAGTCCCTGTGTGAGCGGGCTTGTCCGCGAAAGCGTCAGGAAGCACTAACGCGACTGCATAAGGAGCTGAAAAGCCGGTCGTTTCGTTTATTGCGATTTTCGTTTGATTCGAATAGCCTTCCAATATCGATTATTCAGAATATTGGAAAGCATCATGTCACCAGTTATCCATCCCCCCCTTAACCTGCCCATGGAGCGTGAGGTCCAGGCCGCTATCGAAGGTCAGCGCGCCTTGGCTGCCTACCTCGCCACCCAATTCGAAACTCAGCATATCCAGATTTTCGATGAGCAGAATGAAGCACACAGCGTCGAACTTCCCACCTCAGCGCTTCGGTTGCTTGTCGACATCCTGGCAGAGCTCGCTGCAGGCAACGCCGTCAAAGTGGTCCCGGTACACGCTGAACTGACCACCCAGGAAGCGGCGGACTTGCTCAATGTCTCACGCCCGCACCTGATCAAACTGCTGGAGTCCGGTGAGTTGTCCTACCACAAAACCGGCAAGCACCGACGTGTGCGCTTTACCGATTTGATGGACTATAAAACCCAGCGCGACATAGCCAGCGAGCAAGCAATGACGCTTCTCGCCGAGCAGGCACAAGCGTTAAGGACAGGATACGAGTGAGGCACTCCCCTTTTACCGCTGTATATGACGCATGTGTTTTGTACCCCGCCCCCTTGAGAGATTTTTTGATGTGGCTCGCGCTCTCCGGGCGTTTCAGGGCGCGATGGTCACTGGAGATACATAACGAATGGAAGCGCAATCTACTGAAGAACCGCCCGGACCTGACAACAGAGCAGTTGGATCGCACGTCCGACTTGATGGATCAGGCCATACCTGATGCTTGCGTCTACGGTTACGAAAGGCTGATCGAAGGGCTAACACTGCCTGACGTCGATGACCGACATGTTCTGGCTGCCGCTATACGCTGCAATGCCAGTGTCATTGTGACCTTTAATCAGAAAGGTTTTCCTGACGAAACACTGGGACCTTTTGGCATCGAGGCCCAGCATCCTGACGAGTTCGTCGATAACCTCTTCGATCTGGACCCGGCAGCAGTTGTTGCGGCAGCACAACGACAACGCAAACAGCTAAAGACGCCGCCGATGGATGTCAGCACTTATCTCGAACTGCTGTTACGCCTGGGCCTGACTCGGTCGAGCAAGGCGTTGACCCACTATCAGGCCATTCTTTAATCGCCTTTCATAAATGCCAGAAAGCAAAACGGCGATCCTCAGATCGCCGTTTCCATTTACTGCCCGAACTGTCTGCCCAACCCACCCGGCACTCCATGGATATCCGTCTCTTCCCACGGCCCGTTAGGGCTGATCGAGCGGCTCCAGCCGTTGTCCCAGCGGTAGTAGGTGCGCTGGCGATAGAAGGTGTTGGTTTGATTGTCGAGGACGTAAACACCGAGTTTCGCATCCCAATGGCTGTTGCCCCCCGGTGGCGGGGCGAAGCTGGCGGAGGTGCGTTGCACCGGCTTCGATGGTTTGCTCGGCGTGACCGGTTTGCTCGGTGTGGTCGGTTTGGTGCTCGGCTGCGAGGGCGGAATCGGCGGCAGCCGTTCGGGCTCGTGCTCCTGGACCGCACAAGCGCTTAGCCCCAAAACCATCATGCTGAGGAGAGTGATACGAGCGAAGGCGGTCATGGTGGCGTTTCCTGTTATTTATCCGGGCTGTCGATGGTCAGTTTTTGTGGCGCGCTGGTGCTGGTGGCCAAAGGTTGGCTACGACCGATCCATTCGCCGGCAGTCGGTTGGCCGGCGCGGGAGATGCGCGCAACCAGTTGGACTTCGGGGAAGTTCGACAGTTTCAACTGGGGCATCATTGCATCCGCATCGCCCAGCTCGACGGTCGCTGGCAGGTCGGCAACGGTCAGACGCTTGGCCGCCAATGGTGCGGGCGGGCCTGCGGTGGCGCGGGCGAAGATGAACACGCTGTCGCCGGGCTGGACCTTGGCTTTCAAGTCCGGTGCAAGATCGACACGCACCTTGAGCAGTGCTGCAACCTTTACTGCCGGCGCCTGAACCTGAGCCACCTTGCCACCGCTGGCTTCAAGCTTCTCGGCGGCCTTGGCGATACCGCCTTGCAGTGCGACACGGGATTGGTCATCCGGCGGCAGTTGCACCAACAGACGATTCCAGTAGTCGATAGCTTCCTGGTAACGCTCGCCTTCGAAGGCCGCGATGCCCAGCAGACCGAGGCTGGTGACCTCCTTCGGATCGGCTTTCAGTGCTTCGTCAGTCAGGGCCTGGACCTTGCCCGACCACTTCTTGCCATCGGCGAAGTATTGGGCCTGAGCCCACTGCCCGAGCAGTTCCGGCTGGCGACCGGCCAGGTTCACGGTGCGTTCGAAGATCTTCGCCGCATCGCCAGGGCGGTCCTGAGCCATGTAAGTGCGGCCAAGGAAATACAGGCCTTCGGCCGAATCCGGTTGGGCCGCAACCGCACGCTCCAGGCGACGGGTCATGTCTTCCATCGACTGCGGCGCCTGGGCGAACTCGCGGGTCAGCTCGACTTTGTCGCTGGCACCGAAATGCAGGTACAGCCCAAGGCCCAGCACAGGCACCAGAATTGCCGCCAGCAATGGCAATGGCTTGCCCAGGCGCGACACTCGCGGTGCCTCGACGCCTTCGGTGTCGGCAAGCAGTTCACGGGCGGCTTCGGCTCGGCCGGCATTCATTTGCTCGGCGTTGAGTACGCCTTCTTCCTGCTGAGTCTGCAACTCAGCCACGCGCTCCTGATACAGCGCGACGTTAAGCGCCGTACGATCCTCTTCAAGCTGGGCGCGACGACCGCGCAGAACGGGGATCAGCAAAAAACTCAGGGCTACCAGAAGCAGCAGGCCTGCAGCGAGCCAGAAATCAATCATGCTTGGTTTTATCCAACAGGTGGTCGAGGCGCTCGCGCTCATCAAAAGAAAGCGTGTCCGGGCTGTCAGCGCGTTGCACGCGACGACGGCGGACGATCACGGCGATGATCACAAAACCGCCCAGCAGCAGGCCGGCCGGGCCGAACCAGAGCAATGCGGTCTTGGCATTCAGAGCAGGTTTATAGCGGACGAAATCACCGTAGCGGTCGACCATGAAGTCGATGATCTGCTGGTTGTCCTTGCCCTCGCCGAGCATGCGGAAAATCTCTTTGCGCAGGTCGGCGGCGATCGGTGCGTTGGAATCGGCAATGTCCTGATTCTGGCACTTTGGGCAACGCAGCTCTTTGGTCAGCTCGCGAAAACGCTCGCGATCGCCCTCTTTGGCGAACTCATAGGTATCGATGGCGGCGTGGGCCACGCCAGCCATGCTCAACCCCAGAACGGCGGCGGCAATCCAGCGCTTCATGGCTTGGCCTCGTCGACCAGCGCCTGATACTTGGCCGCCAGTTTTTCGCGCCAGACCTGTTCGTCGATCACCCCGACGAATTTGTCGCGGATGATGCCCTTGGCGTCGATGAAGAAGGTTTCCGGTGCGCCATACACGCCGAGGTTCAGGCCCAGGGTGCCTTCATCGTCACGGACGTCCAGTTGATACGGGTTGTGGAACTCGGCCAGCCACTTCAAGGCGTCTGCATTGGTGTCCTTGTAGTTGATGCCGTAGATCACCACGCCCTTCTCGGCCAGTTTGTTCAACACCGGGTGCTCGACCCGGCAGGAAATGCACCAGGTGCCCCAGACGTTGACCAGCGCCGGTTTACCCAGAATGTCCGCTTTGGTCAGGGTTTTGTCGCCCTGCACCGAGAGCAGGGAAAACTCCGGGAACGGCTTGCCGATCATCGCCGAGGGCAACTCGGCCGGGTTCAGGTACAGCCCCCGATACAGAAAAACAGCAACCACCAGAAAAATCGCCAGCGGCAACAGCATCAACCAACGTCTCATGCGGTGGCTCCCGTCATGCCGAGCGCTTCACGCACACGACTTTTTACCTTGACCCGATAACGGCGATCCAGCGCCGCCAGCAACCCGCCTACACCTGTGAGCAGCCCACCGAACCAGATCCAGCGCACGAACGGTTTGACGTGCACGCGAACCGCCCAGGCGCCCTCGCCCAACGGCTCGCCCAGTGCGACGTACAGGTCACGGGTGAAACCGGCGTCGATCCCGGCCTCGGTCATCATCGAGTTCTGCACCGTGTACAGGCGTTTTTCCGGGTGCAGCACGCTGACTTCCTTACCGTCGCGGATCACCCGTACGGTGCCCTTGTCGGACGTGAAGTTCGGGCCTTCGAAGTGCTTGGCGCCTTCGAACACAAACTGGTAACCGGCCAGGCTCATGGACTCACCCGGTGCCAGGCGCAGATCACGCTCGGCACTGTTCTGGCTCGACAACACGACACCCAGCGCGCACACGGCAATGCCCAAATGCGCGAGTTGCATGCCCCAATAACTGCGGGTCAGGGTCGGCAGTCCTTTGATCAAGCCTTTGTGGCGAGTCTTGTCGAAAATGTCCCGCACACCGGCCAGCAACACCCAGGCAGCCAACATGAAGGTTGCCAGCACCGCCCAGTTGAAATCGCCGTAAGCAACACCCGCCACGACGGCCAGCGCGGCGCTGCCGAGTAATACCGGGGTCAGCATGCTCACCAGCCATTTGACCGGGGTGTCTTTCCAGCGCACCACCACACCGACCGCCATCACTATCATCAGGATCGCCATCAACGGAATGAACAGCGCGTTGAAGTACGGCGGGCCGACCGACAGCTTGGCACCAGTCATCGCGTCAAGGATCAGCGGATACAGGGTGCCCAGCAGAATCATCGAAGCAGCCACCACCAGCACCAGGTTGTTGCCCAGAAGCAGGGTTTCCCGGGACCAGAGGTTGAAGCCGACATGGCTCTTGACCACCGGCGCGCGCAGGGCGAACAGCGTCAATGAACCACCGACCACAAACAGCAGGAAGACCAGAATGAACACACCACGCTCAGGGTCGGAGGCAAAGGCGTGAACCGAGGTCAGCACGCCGGAACGCACCAGGAAGGTCCCGAGCAGGCTCAACGAGAATGCGGCGATGGCCAACAGCACGGTCCAGCTCTTGAACACGCCACGTTTTTCCGTGACCGCCAACGAGTGAATCAGCGCCGTGCCCACCAGCCAAGGCATGAAGGACGCGTTTTCCACCGGGTCCCAGAACCACCAGCCGCCCCAGCCGAGTTCGTAGTAGGCCCACCAGGAACCCAACGTGATACCGATGCCAAGGAAGGCCCAGGCGACGATGGTCCACGGACGGGACCAGCGCGCCCACGCCGCATCGAGACGACCGCCCAACAGCGCGGCGATGGCGAAGGCGAAGGCCACGGAGAAGCCGACGTAACCCATGTACAGCATCGGCGGATGAACGATCAGGCCGATGTCTTGCAGCAGAGGATTAAGATCGCGCCCGTCCGCCGGCATCTGCGGCAGGATCCGGGCGAACGGGTTGGACGTCAGGATCAGGAACAGCAGGAAACCCGTGCTGATCATGCCCATCACCGCCAGCACCCGGGCCAGCATCACTTGCGGCAACTGTCGGGAGAACACCGACACCGCGAAGGTCCAGCCGCCGAGAATCAACGCCCACAGCAGCAACGACCCTTCGTGAGCGCCCCACACGGCGCTGAACTTGTAGTACCACGGCAGCGCGCTGTTGGAGTTGCTGGCCACGTAGGCGACGGAGAAGTCGTCCGTCATGAACGCATAGGTCAGGCAACCGAAGGCGAACAGCAAAAACGCGAACTGCCCCCACGCGGCCGGCTGGGCCAGGCTCATCCACAAACGGTCGCCGCGCCAGGCACCGAGCAACGGCACCACGGCCTGCACCAACGCAAAACACAACGCCAGGATCATGGCCAGATGGCCGAGTTCGGGGATGAACAGCCCCGAGCTGTAAAGTGCGGAAGTCATCCGTTAGCCCTCCTTGGCTGGCGTAGGTGCCGACTGACCACTGTCTTTCAACGCCTTGGTCACTTCCGGCGGCATGTACTTCTCGTCGTGCTTGGCCAGCACTTCGTCGGCCACCACCACGCCATCAGCGTTGAGCTTGCCGAGGGCAACGATGCCCTGCCCTTCGCGGAACAGGTCCGGGAGGATGCCGCGATAGCTGATGGTCACGGATTTGTTGAAGTCGGTGACGATGAATTTCACGTCCAGGGAATCGCCGGAACGTTGCAGCGAGCCTTTTTCGACCATGCCGCCCGCACGGATGCGCGTGTCTTGCGGCGCTTCGCCATTGGCGATCTGGGTCGGGGTGTAAAACAGATTGATGTTCTGCCGCAGGGCGCTCAGGGCCAAGCCGACGGCAGCGCCGACACCGACCAGGATCGCGAGAATGATGACAAGACGCTTTTTACGCAGCGGATTCACTGGCCGTTCTCCCGGCGCAAACGACGCGCCTCTTGTTGCAGATACCGCTTGCGGGCCAGGATCGGCGCCGCCACGTTGAGGGCCAGCACCGCCAGGCAAATGCCATAGGCTGACCAGACATACAGGCCGTGATGGCCCATGGCGAGAAAGTCGCCGAATGAAGCGAAACTCATCGAGCGGCCTCCAGACTGTTCTGCACTTCGGATTTCACCCAGCTCGCCCGGGCTTCGCGCTTGAGCACTTCAAGGCGCATGCGCAGCAACAGCACCGCGCCGAAGAAACAGTAGAAACCCAGCACCGTCAGCAGCAGTGGCAGCCACATCTCGGCAGGCATCGCCGGTTTTTCGGTGAGGGTGAACGTCGCGCCCTGGTGCAGGGTGTTCCACCACTCCACCGAGTATTTGATGATCGGGATGTTGATCACGCCGACAATCGCCAGCACCGCGCAGGCCTTGGCCGCGCTGTCACGATTGCTGATGGCGTTGCCCAGCGCAATAAGACCGAAGTACAGAAACAGCAGAATCAACATGGACGTAAGTCGCGCATCCCAGACCCACCACGAACCCCAGGTCGGTTTGCCCCAGATCGCTC
Source organism: Pseudomonas sp. GW821-FHT01E10 (assembly GCF_059422365.1). NCBI lineage: Bacteria > Pseudomonadati > Pseudomonadota > Gammaproteobacteria > Pseudomonadales > Pseudomonadaceae > Pseudomonas > Pseudomonas sp. GW821-FHT01E10. The sequence continues at coordinate 148,568 of NZ_JBWKWT010000008.1, read as the reverse complement.
CGGTAACCAGCGCCACGGCGGTCATCCAGGCACCGATCGGGGCGGCGCATTGCAGGGCGACATCGGCCAGTTTCATTTTCCACACCAGCCCGACAACGCCGCACACGGCCAGCATCACGTAGATCGACTGCGCCAGCATGGCGGCGGGAACGTGGATATAGATGATTCGAAAGCTGTTGCCTTGCTGGTAGTCCGGCGGTGCGAAGGCCAGGCCCCAGACCACGCCGACGCTAATCAGCAGCAACGCCGCGACGCTCAGCCAGGGCAGCAATTTGCCACTGATGCCGTAAAACCATTTGGGCGAGCCGAGCTTATGAAACCAGGTCCAGTTCATTGCTGTTTCCATCACGGTTGCTGTTCGTTATCACGAAACAGCCAAAGGGTCTTTACTGGTTAAATTTTAACCAGACCTCATTATTCGCCGACACTGATCTTCAGGCCAGCAGCTATTGCAAAAGGTGCCAGGGTTATCGCCAGGGCGGTCAGGCTACCAAGCCACAAGAGATAACCGGTCGCCGGCATGCCCTGCAATGCCGCCTGCAAGGCGCCACTGCCGAGAATCAACACCGGGATATACAGCGGCAGAATCAGCAGCGCCAGCAACAGGCCACCACGCTTCAATCCTACCGTCAGCGCCGCGCCCACCGCACCGAGCAGGCTCAACACCGGTGTACCGAGCAATAAAGAAAGCAGCAACACCGGCAGACAAGCGGCAGGCAAACCGAGCATCAGCGCCAGCAATGGCGCGAGCAAAACCAGTGCCAGGCCGGAAAAGGCCCAGTGTGCCAGCACCTTGGCCAGCACCAGAAGAGGCAGGGGGTGCGACGAAAGGACCCACTGTTCAAGGGATCCATCTTCGAAATCACTGCGGAAGAGCCCGTCCAGCGAGAGTAAAACCGATAAAAGCGCCGCCACCCAGACCAGCCCCGGAGACAAGGTTTGCAACAATTGAGTCTCGGGACCAACCGCCAGCGGGAACAAGGAGACGACGATGGCGAAAAATACCAACGGGTTCGCCAATTCGGCGGGACGGCGGAACAGCAAACGAGCCTCACGGGCGACCAACAGGCCGAAAACACTCATACGGCCCAATTCCCCAAATCAATGTCGCGATAACCGGCCGGCATCCGGCTCAGCGTGTGGTGAGTGGTCAGCACCACCATGCCGCCGCGCTCGCAGTGCGCGGCCAGGTGTTCTTCGAGTTGCGCCACGCCTTGTTTGTCGAGCGCGGTGAATGGCTCGTCGAGGATCCACAGCGGCGGGCTGTCCAGGTACAACCGCGCCAACGCCACACGACGTTGCTGGCCGGCAGACAGGGTGTGACAGGGAACATCCTCGAAACCGCGCAGCCCCACCGCCGCCAGTGCTTGCCAGATCGCCTCATGGGAGGCCGGTTGATGCAAGGCGCAGAGCCAGCTGAGGTTTTCTTCGGGGGTCAGCAGGTCCTTGATGCCAGCGGCATGGCCGATCCACAGCAGGTTGCGCGCCAGTTCGCTGCGTTGTTCGCTCAGTGGCTGGCCGTTGAGCAACACTTGACCGGCGGTCGGGTGCATCAAGCCACAAAGCAGACGTAACAGGCTGGTCTTGCCACTGCCGTTGGGGCCGCTGATCTGTAACATTTCGCCACTGGCCAGTCGCAATTCGAGATTTTCGAAAAGCAGCCGAAGGTCTCGCTCACAGGCAAGGGCAACGGTTTGCAGGACAGGACTGGTCAAGGGTTCACGGGCCTTATGCGGTTCAAGTCGGCTCTGGCGCGGCCGTTAAAGAGATGCAGCATAGATGCTATGACGGCTTGTTCTAGAGAGCTGCGTCAATCAATTGCAAAGTTTTCGCCACTCAGCGAAAGACGGGCGGCATTATACATGGCGTTCCCTACTCTCAAGAGTGCAATTTCCTCAGGTTGTGTCCGCGTATGACAGGCGAAATGAACATCCTCCCGCTCCCGCCAACCAACCCGGCGACTTCGCGTCCATTGGTGATCAGCAGCGAGTTGCTCAATCTGCTGACGCCGATGGAGGGCCTGATCACGGCCGGTCAGACCGCCAAGGCTGAAGTGCTGTCACTCAAGCAGGCGGATCAGACCTTTCAACTGTTGCTCAAGGTCACTCTCGACAGCGGCCGCCAGACCACTGTCCAGGCCACCAGCACTCAGCCTTTGCCCCAGGGCGCCAGCCTGACGGTTACCCAACCGTCGGCGGGCAATCTGGCAGTCACGGTGCAACAGGCCATCGCCTCCAGCGTCGCCACCCTTACCCGTATCGACACGGCGCAACTGCCGGTCGGCACCCTGCTGCAAGGCAAAGTGCTGACCTCTCAGGTGATGCCGCAGGTGCCGGGCCAGCCGACGGTGTTTCGCTCGATGGTGAGCCTGCTCAACACCGCGCTGAGCGGCAGCACGCTGAGCATCGACAGCCCGACGCCGCTGCGCATCGGCAGCTTGCTGAGCGCCTTGGTGCAGGACACCCAGACACTCAAATTCGTGCCGCTGAGCAGCCGTCAGGAACAGTTGGCGGTGACGCAACAATTGGTCAGCCAGCAAAGTCGCCAGGGTTCTCTGGATGGCTTGATCAAGGTCCTGCAAAACCTGCCGCCGTCGGATCAAACCTCCAGCGACCTGCGCGCTGCCGTGGACAAATTGCTCGCCGGCCTGCCGGACGTCCAACAATTGAGTACGCCCAAAGGCCTGGCCCAGGCGCTGGCCAACAGTGGCCTGTTCCTCGAAGCCAAATTGCTGACCGGACAAAACCCGACGCTGGTGCCAGACATGAAAGGCGACCTGCTCAAGCTGATCGCCCAACTGACGCCGGGCCTGCCGGCCAACACCAATCTCAACGCAATCATCGCCGCCAACACCCTGGCCCAGGCCATGCCGAGTTTTGTGCGCAATGCCCTCGGCATGCTCGGGCAAGTCAGTGCCAAACCGTCGCCGACCAGCTTCCCACTGCCCGAGCGCCTGTTGCAAAGCGCGGAAGGCGAAGATGATCTCGAGCACCTGCTGCGCCTGGCTGCGGCGGCGGTTTCACGTTTGCAAAGTCATCAGCTGTCGAGCCTTGAGCAGACTGGCGTCACCAGTGACGGGCGGTTGATGAGCACCTGGCAACTGGAAATCCCCATGCGCAACCTGCAGGACATCGTGCCGTTGCAGGTCAAATTCCAGCGCGAAGAAGCCCCCGAAAAAGAACAACCGCGCGAACGCCGCGACGAACGCGAACCCAAGCAACCGCTATGGCGCGTCGAGCTGGCATTCGACATGGAACCGTTGGGGCCGTTGCAGATTCAGGCCCAACTGATCAAAGGCAGCCTCTCCAGTCAGCTGTGGGCCGAACGGCCGTACACTGCGAGCCTGATCGAAAGCAATCTGGCCGCGCTGCGCCAGCGCCTGCTGGATTCGGGGCTGAACGTCGGCGATCTGGATTGCCACCTCGGCACACCGCCACAAGGCCCTCAAACCCGTCTCGAACAACGCTGGGTCGACGAAACCGCATGAACGAATCCACCGCACCGCGCCAGGCCATCGCCCTCAAATACGACGGCAGCCACGCCCCTACCCTTACGGCCAAAGGTGACGAAGAACTGGCTGAAGAAATTCTACGGATTGCCCGTGACTACGAAGTGCCGATTTACGAGAACGCCGAACTGGTGAAACTGCTGGCGCGGATGGAATTGGGCGAGAGTATTCCCGAGGAGTTGTACCGCACGATTGCCGAGATCATTGCGTTTGCCTGGAATCTGAAAGGCAAGTTTCCGGCGGGGCATGATCCGCATGCGGTGACGGTGGAGAAGGACGTCACCGAGCGCGGGGATGATTATTGAATCTTTGTTGAATGTAAAAAGATCGCAGCCCCGTTTCACTCGACAGCTCCTACAGGGCGTACACCATCCCAATGTAGGAGCTGTCGAGTGAAACGAGGCTGCGATCTTTTGCTCTTCTCAGTTTCTATGCAACTTGCTCATCAACTCCGCCTCAGCCTGGGTCAAGCCGCAAGACTGAGTCAGCTCATCGACGCTGGCCCCCATCCCCACCAGGCGCGCGGCCTGGGCGAATGAAAGGCTCGACGGATCACGCTGCTCCAACTGCGCCAGCTTGTCCGGCAACGGCCCGACCACCGCGCGCAGTTCGTGCAGGTCTTCACCCATGCGCACGTTGCCGTTCTGGTAGTCGTCGACGCGCTTGGCCAGGTCCTTGATGCGCTGATCGCGCAGCGCATCGCCCTGAGCCTGTTGTGCGGCGACCTGCCTTTGAGCGCGGATGTACGCCAGGAACATCGCCAGCGTGCCCGCCCACAAAAGGAACAGGACAATCACAGCCACCTCAAGAATCAATCAGATACTCTCCAGTTCCGACCATTCTTCTTCGCTCATCATCTTGTCCAGCTCGACCAGGATCAGCAGTTCATTGTTCTTGTTGCACACGCCTTGAATGAACTTGGCGGACTCTTCGTTACCGACGTTCGGTGCGGTCTCGATTTCCGACTGACGCAGATAAACCACTTCAGCCACGCTGTCGACCATGATCCCGACCACTTGCTTGTCGGCTTCGATGATGACGATGCGGGTGTTGTCACTGACGTCGACCGTGCCCAGGCCGAAACGCTGACGGGTGTCGATCACGGTGACCACGTTGCCGCGCAGGTTGATGATACCCAGCACGTAGCTCGGGGCACCCGGTACCGGAGCGATTTCGGTGTAGCGCAGGACTTCCTGAACGCGCATCACGTTAATGCCGTAGGTTTCATTGTCCAGCTTGAAGGTGACCCATTGCAGGATCGGATCTTCGGAACCTTTTGCCGCCGTCGCCTTGTCATTCATACCCTGACCCCTCGAAAAACCGCCCTAGCGGTGTGTATTCAGTGCACCGGCACTTGAATGCCGATGCGTGTTTTTTATGTCGGTTTGTGGTTCGGCTTACTGCCGCCCATGTGCTTCGCCCCGCCGCTGGCGATCAATTCGGCCAGTGCGGCGACATCGAGCAAAGCGCACATGTGTTCAATCACCGTGCCGGCGAGCCATGGCCGCTGCCCCCGGTGACTTCTCCATTTGATTTCATTCGGGTCCAGGCGCAACGAGCGGCTGACCTGATGCACCGCCAGCCCCCACTCATAGCCCTGAACTGAAATAACGTATTGCAGGCCCTGGCGGAAATCGTCGCGGTAGCGGTCCGGCATGACCCAGCGTGCGGTATCCAGCACCTTCAGGTTGCCGGCCTGGCTTGGCAGGATCCCGAGGAACCATTCCGGCTGACCGAACAACGGCGTCAGCTCGTGGCCGGCCAGGGAATAAATCGAACCCAGGCACACCAGCGGCACCGCGAGGGTCAACCCGGCGACATCGAACAACAGGCATTCGAACGGCTCGGCCGCCCAGGCCGGACGATCGTCATTTTCCACCGGAGGCGGCGTGTTGCTCGGCGGCAGATGAACTTCCACCACCGGCGGCACCAACGCTTGCAGCAACGGCGCAATCGTCGACACGGACGCCAGAATCGGTGCCGGCGCTTCGATCACGGCCACCGGTGCCTTCGCCACTGGCGCAACAACGGGGGCCGCGACCACTGCCGGCTTCTGCGCATCGCGCGCCTGCTCTTCGAGCACCGCCGCCTGGAACTCGTCCAGCGCAGCTTCAGCCTCGACAACCTCGGGCAGCGCCTCGACTTCAGGCAACAGCTCTTCGGTCGCGTCCTGCAGCAAGCCATCCAGATAAGACTGAAGGGCCAATTGCGGGCGCGAGGTGATCTTCACCGGCCGGGTCATGCGAATACCATCGTAGGAATCAGGCTCATCTCAAGCCACCTGCGGAACAAGTTGCTGGGCCAACAGATGCTTGAGCAGTGCGCGGTAGGCGAGAACGCCGCGACTCTTGCCATCGAATTGCGACGGCGTCAGTCCTGCCCGGCTCGCGTCACGCAAGCGGGTGTCGATCGGGATGTAGCCTTGCCAGATTTCTTCCGGGTACTTGTCGCGCAGCACGCGCAGAGTGCCAAGCGAAGCCTGGGTGCGGCGGTCGAACAGGGTCGGCACGATGTTGAACGGCAACGCCAGTTTGCGCGAGCGGTTGATCATCGCCAGCGTGTTGACCATGCGTTCCAGGCCTTTGACCGCCAGGTGCTCGGTCTGCACCGGAATCACCAACTGCTGGCTGGCCGCCAAGGCATTGACCATCAGCACGCCGAGCAACGGCGGGCTGTCGATCACGGCGTAATCGAAGTCTTGCCACAACTGCGCCAGACTCTTGGCGATCACCAGGCCCAAACCGCTCTGGCCCGGCGACTGGCGCTCAAGGGTGGCCAGCGCGGTGCTCGATGGCAACAGGGAAATGCGTTCGTCGCTGGTGGGCATCAACAACTGACCGGGCAAGCCTTGCGGCACGTTGCCCTTGTGCAGAAACAGGTCGTAGCTGCTGTGCTCCAGGCTGTCGGGGTCGTAACCGAAGTAGCTGGTCATGGAGCCGTGGGGGTCGAGATCGACCACAACCACGCGCTTGCCCGCCTCCGCCAGTAAACCGGCTAAAGCAATGGAGGAAGTGGTTTTACCGACACCACCCTTTTGATTGGCAACTGCCCAGACTCTCATTCGGATTGTTCCTCCCGGTCGAAAACGTCGACCGAGAAATAGCTCAACGTATTAATGCGGGTGACGGAGAATTGACGGCACTCTCGCGTCCCGGCGACTTGACCGGGGTCGGTGCAGTTTGTGTGCCAGCCCGCTTCAATGCGGCATCCGGTTGTGCATGAGCCGTTCCGGTACCGGTGAGGCTACGGCGTACATCAAGATTGCGTGACACCACCAGCACCACCCGACGGTTGCGCGCACGGCCTTCGGCGGTGGCGTTGTTGGCCACTGGCTGGAATTCGCCATAACCCACCGATGCCAGGCGACCAGGGTTCACGCCCTGCATCGCCAGCATCCGCACGATGCTCGCCGAACGGGCCGAGGACAGTTCCCAGTTGGTTGGGTATTGCGCGGTGCGGATCGGTTGATCGTCGGTGAAACCTTCGACGTGGATCGGGTTGTCGAACGGCCGGAGGATCGCAGCGACCTTGTCGATGATGTTGAACGCAATGTCGCTGGGCATGGCGTCGCCGCTGCCGAACAACAGGCTGGAATTGAGTTCGATCTCGACCCACAACTCGTTGCCGCGCACGGTCATCTGGTTGGAACTGATCAAGTCGCCGAACGCCGCGCTGATGTCATCGGCGATGCTTTTGAGTGGATCGTTGGCGGCCTGGGCGATGCCGGCGTCGATCTGCTCGCTGTCCTTGACCAATGGCTTGGCCGGGGTCACGGTCTTCGGTCGCTCTTCGCCGATGGGTATCGGCTTGAGGGCGCGGTCAGAGTCGGTAAACACCCCGATCAACGCCTCGGAAATGATCTTGTACTTGCCTTCGTTGATCGACGAGATCGAGTACATCACCACGAAGAACGCGAACAGCAAGGTGATGAAGTCGGCGTAGGAAACCAGCCAACGTTCATGGTTCACATGTTCTTCATGTTGCCTGCGACGAGCCATGATCCATTTCCCCCATCAATCCATGAAGCCCTGAAGCTTCAACTCAATAGAGCGAGGGTTTTCACCTTCGGCGATCGACAGGATCCCTTCCAGCAACATTTCGCGATAGCGCGACTGCCGTAACGCGATGGACTTGAGCTTGGCGGCAATCGGCAACAGCACCAGGTTGGCACTGGCCACGCCGTAGATGGTAGCGACGAAGGCGACGGCGATGCCACTGCCCAGTTGCGATGGGTCGCCCAGGTTGCCCATGACGTGAATCAGGCCCATCACCGCACCGATGATACCGATGGTCGGCGCGTAGCCGCCCATGCTTTCAAAGACTTTGGCGGCTTCGATGTCGCGGCTTTCCTGGGTGTAGAAATCCACTTCCAGAATGCTGCGGATCGCTTCCGGCTCGGCACCGTCGACCAGCAATTGCAGGCCTTTACGCGAGTAGCTGTCAGGTTCGGCGTCGGCCACCCCTTCCAGCCCGAGCAAACCTTCCTTGCGAGCGGTCAGACTCCAGTTCACCACGCGATCAATGCCGCCGGCCAGGTCCACGCGAGGCGGAAACAGAATCCAGGCGAGAATCTGGATGGCACGCTTGAAGGCACTCATCGGCGATTGCAGCAGCGCGGCACCGATGGTGCCACCGAGTACGATCAACGCCGCCGGGCCGTTGGCCAGTGCGCCGAGGTGACCGCCTTCAAGGTAGTTGCCGCCGATGATGGCGACGAACGCCATGATGATCCCGATAAGGCTGAGCACATCCATCAGATGCAAGCCTCAACCAGGTGCCGACCGATGTCGTCGAGGCTGTACACCGCGTCCGCGAGTTCGGCTTTGACGATGGCCATTGGCATGCCGTAGATCACACAACTGGCTTCATCCTGGGCCCAGATCGCACTGCCACCCTGCTTGAGCAGACGCGCGCCTTCGCGACCGTCGGCGCCCATGCCGGTCAGTACCACCGCCAGAACTTTGTCGCCGTAGGACTTGGCCGCGGAACCGAAGGTAATGTCCACGCACGGCTTGTAGTTCAGACGCTCGTCGCCCGGCAGGATTTTCACCGCGCCACGGCCATCGATCATCATCTGCTTGCCACCGGGTGCGAGCAGCGCCAGGCCCGGACGCAGGATGTCGCCATCCTCGGCTTCCTTGACACTGATGCGGCACAGCTTGTCCAGGCGCTCGGCGAAGGCCTTGGTGAAGGCTGCCGGCATGTGCTGGATCAACACGATGGGTGCCGGGAAGTTGGCCGGCAACTGTGTCAGAACCCGTTGCAGCGCAACCGGGCCACCGGTGGAGGTACCGATGGCGACCAATTTGTAGGCTTTGCGTTTCGGCGCGGGAGATGACGGAGCCGCTGCATGGGGGCGCGCCGCAATCGGTGCCGGTGCCGGACGCGCAGGCGCGCTGCTGCCGTAGCTGCCGACGCTCGAAGGCGCAGGCGTCGGGGCTGGCGCAGCGACCGGTGCCGGAGGGGTGTAGGCGCTGACACGACGGTTACTGCGCGAGATGCTGAGAATCTTCTCGCACAGCAGTTGCTTGACCTTCTCCGGGTTACGGGAGATGTCTTCGAAATTCTTCGGCAGGAAGTCCACCGCGCCGGCGTCCAGCGCATCGAGGGTGACCCGGGCGCCTTCGTGGGTCAGCGAGGAGAACATCAACACCGGGGTTGGGCAGCGCTGCATGATGTGCCGCACCGCCGTGATGCCATCCATCATTGGCATCTCGTAGTCCATGGTGATCACGTCTGGCTTGAGGGCCAGGGCCTGATCGATCGCCTCTTTTCCGTTGGTCGCCGTACCGACGACCTGGATGTTTGAATCCGCTGCAAGAATTTCCGAGACGCGGCGGCGGAAAAACCCCGAATCGTCCACCACCAGGACTTTGACTACCATAAACACTCCGTTAGACGGGGCGAGGCTCTGGCGCCCCGCTCCCCCAGAATCAAATACGCCGTGCGGCGTAACGCTTGAGCATGCTCGGAACATCGAGAATCAGAGCAATGCGGCCGTCACCGGTGATGGTGGCACCGGACATGCCCGGGGTTCCCTGGAGCATTTTGCCCAATGGCTTGATGACCACTTCTTCCTGGCCCACCAACTGATCGACGACGAAGCCGATCCGTTGAGTGCCCACCGAAAGGATCACCACATGGCCCTCGCGCTGCTCTTCGTGAGCGGCGGAGCTGACCAGCCAGCGCTTGAGGTAGAACAAGGGCAGCGCCTTGTCCCGCACGATCACCACTTCCTGGCCGTCCACCACGTTGGTGCGCGACAGGTCGAGGTGGAAGATCTCGTTGACGTTCACCAGCGGGAACGCGAACGCCTGGTTGCCGAGCATGACCATCAGCGTCGGCATGATCGCCAGGGTCAACGGGACCTTGATGACGATCTTCGAGCCTTTGCCCTTGGTCGAGTAGATATTGATGGTGCCGTTGAGCTGGGCGATCTTGGTTTTCACCACGTCCATGCCCACGCCACGACCGGACACGTCGGAGATCTCGGTCTTGGTCGAGAAGCCCGGCGCGAAGATCAGGTTGAAGCAATCGGACTCGCTGAGACGGTCCGCCGCATCCTTGTCCATCAAACCTTTTTTCACGGCGATACCGCGCAAAACGTCAGCGTCCATGCCCTTGCCGTCATCGGAGATGGACAGCAGGATGTGGTCGCCTTCCTGTTCAGCGGACAGAATCACTTTGCCGCTGCGAGGCTTGCCCATCGCTTCGCGATCAGCCGGCTCTTCGATACCGTGGTCGACCGAGTTGCGCACCAAGTGGACCAACGGGTCGGCCAGGGCCTCGACGAGGTTCTTGTCGAGGTCGGTTTCTTCGCCGACCAGTTCCAGGTTGATCTCTTTCTTGAGCTGGCGAGCCAGGTCGCGAACCAGACGCGGGAAGCGCCCGAAGACTTTCTTGATTGGTTGCATCCGGGTCTTCATGACCGCGGTTTGCAGGTCGGCCGTGACCACGTCGAGGTTCGACACGGCCTTGGACATGGCTTCGTCGCCGCTGTTGAGGCCCAGACGAACCAGGCGGTTACGAACCAGTACCAGCTCGCCGACCATGTTCATGATTTCGTCGAGACGCGCGGTGTCGACCCGCACGGTGGTCTCGGCTTCGCTGGTTGGCTTTTCCGCGGGCGGCGCGGCCGGGGCACGAGCAGGAGCCGGCGCTGCGGCGGCAGCAGGCTTCGGTGCTTCTGCTTTGGGCTCGGGGGCTTTTGGCTCGGGTGCCTTGGCCACAGGTGCTGGTGCCTTGGCAACCGGAGTCGCTACCGAAGCAACAGCAGACGCAGTGCCCACTTCAGTGAACTTGCCCTTGCCATGCAATTCGTCGAGCAGCGATTCGAATTCATGATCGGAGATCAGATCGCTACCGGCCGCAGCGGCGGTTGGCGCAGCCGGGGCTGGCGCCGAAGCGATTGCCGATTCCAGCGCATCGACCGCAAAGTTGCCTTTGCCGTGCAACTGGTCGAGCAGTGCTTCGAACTCGTCGTCGGTGATGTCGGAGCTGTCGCCGGCGGCTTTCGGAGCAGCCGGAGCAGCAGGCGCAGCGGCTACTGCATCGGCGGCGAACTGGCCTTTGCCGTGCAATTGATCGAGCAACGACTCGAACTCGGCATCGGTGATTTCGTCACTGGCGGCTGCATCGGCGGCAGGCTGCGAAACAGGCTGCGCAGCCGCTACGGGCGCCTCGGCCTGGGCCTTGACGGCGTTCAGCGAGTCCAGCAGTTGTTCGAATTCGTTATCGGTAATGTCGCCCGATTCGCTTTCGGCGACCGGTGCTTCAACCACTTCAGCGACCGGCGCCGGTGCAGCTTCCATTTGCGGCTCGGCCAGACGGGCCAGCGCCGCGAGTAATTCAGGCGTGGCAGCCGTGATCGGGCTGCGTTCGCGGACTTCGCTGAACATGCTGTTCACCGCGTCCAGCGCTTCGAGAACCACGTCCATCAGTTCCGAGTCGACGCGACGCTCACCCTTGCGCAGGATGTCGAACACGTTCTCGGCGATGTGACAGCACTCCACCAGCTCGTTGAGCTGGAGGAAGCCGGCGCCCCCTTTTACAGTGTGAAAACCGCGAAAAATTGCATTGAGCAAGTCCGCATCATCAGGTCGGCTTTCCAGCTCGACCAGCTGCTCGGACAGTTGCTCTAGAATCTCGCCGGCCTCAACCAGGAAATCCTGAAGGATCTCTTCATCGGCGCCGAAGCTCATTAAGGGGGTGCTCCTACAGGTCTAAAAACCCAGAAAACTAAAATCCAAGACTGGATAACAAATCGTCCACATCGTCCTGACCGGACACAACGTCTTCTCTTTTATCGGCATGAATCTGCGGACCTTCACCCTGAGAGAGATGTTTTTGTGGATCTTTTTCAGCAAGCATCGCCTCACGGTCGTGTTCGATACCCGCAAAGCGGTCTACGTGACTGGCCATGAGCACGAGCTTGAGCAGATTGCTTTCAACTTCGGTGACCAATTGGGTCACACGCTTGATCACCTGACCGGTGAGGTCCTGGTAATCCTGGGCCAGCAGAATGTCGTTGAGGTTGCTCGACACGACGCGGTTGTCTTCACTGCTGCGTGTCAGGAAACCATCGACCCGCCGGGCCAGTTCGCGGAACTCTTCAGCCCCGACTTCGCGACGCATGAACCGTCCCCAATCCGTGCTCAGCGCCTGGGCTTCATCGCTCAGGCTGTTGATCAGCGGCGTGGCGTTTTCCACCAGGTCCATGGTGCGGTTGGCCGCGGCCTCGGTCAGCTTGACCACATAGGACAGGCGCTCGGTGGCATCCGTGATCTGAGACACTTCCTCGGCTTGCGGCATGTGCGGGTCAATCTGGAAATTGACGATCGCGCTATGCAGCTCGCGGGTGAGCTTGCCCACTTCCTGATACAGGCCGCGGTCACGGGTCTGGTTGAGCTCATGGATCAGTTGCACAGCGTCGCCAAACTTGCCTTTTTCAAGGCTGTCGACCAGTTCGACCGCGTGTTTTTTCAGGGTCGACTCAAAATCGCCCTGTGAAGATTCGTTATGCTCCATAGCTCCCCCGTGCGCAGTACATCAGCCGATGCGTTCGAAAATCTTCTCGATTTTTTCTTTCAACGCCTGGGCTGTGAAGGGTTTGACCACATAGCCGTTAACACCGGCCTGGGCCGCTTCGATGATTTGCTCGCGCTTGGCTTCGGCGGTCACCATCAGCACCGGCAGGTGCTTGAGCCTTTCATCGGCGCGCACCGCACGAAGCAGGTCGATGCCGGTCATACCGGGCATGTTCCAGTCGGTAACCAGAAAATCGAAGTTACCGCTTTGCAGCATCGGCAACCCGGTCAGCCCGTCATCGGCTTCGGCGGTGTTGGTGAACCCAAGGTCACGCAACAGGTTTTTTATGATCCGCCGCATCGTTGAGAAGTCATCAACGATGAGGATTTTCATGTTCTTGTCCAATTCGACCTCCAAGCAGTCTTAAACGCGCCCAGCACCTGGACGCGCCATTTCAATCAATCCGGCAAAGCACTCAATGACTGTCTGGAGCACAACAGATCGAGACCGGTACGGTTCAACACCACACCAGCTCCATTCGCAGTGTCCCCACACTGCCTTCAGCGCGCTCGCCACTCCCCCAAACGCCCCCGCAAACGGGCCGCGCACTGGCTGTGTAACTGGCTGACCCGCGACTCGCTGACCCCCAGGACCTCACCGATTTCCTTGAGATTCAACTCTTCGTCGTAGTACAGCGCCAACACCAGTCGCTCACGCTCCGGCAAATTGGCAATCGCGTCCGCCAGCGCCGCCTGGAAGCGTTCATCTTCCAGATCGCGTGACGGCTCGAGATGAGCACTCGCGCCATCCTCATGCAGCCCTTCGTGTTCGCCGTCCTGCAACAGATCGTCGAAACTGAATAACCGGCTGCCCAGGGTGTCGTTCAAAATCCCGTAATAATCGTCGAGACTCAATTGGAGTTCGGCCGCAACTTCGTGATCTTTAGCGTCACGGCCGGTTTTAGCTTCAATCGAGCGAATCGCGTCGCTGACCATGCGGGTATTGCGGTGGACCGAACGTGGCGCCCAGTCCCCCTTGCGCACTTCATCGAGCATCGCGCCGCGGATTCGAATGCCCGCGTACGTCTCGAAACTCGCGCCTTTGCTGGCGTCGTATTTGGTTGATACTTCAAGCAGGCCGATCATCCCGGCCTGGATCAGGTCTTCGACCTGGACACTGGCCGGCAGACGCGCCAGCAAGTGGTAGGCAATGCGTTTGACCAGTGGCGCGTAACGCTCGATCAGCTCGTACTGCGCGTCACGTGCCGACTGCTTGTAGAGGTTGTAACCGCTGGCTGTCATAGCACGGGTCCTGCAGTTTGTTGCACGAGGCGCTCGACGAAAAACTCCAGATGTCCACGAGGGTTGGCCGGCAGTGGCCAGGTATCGACTTTCTGCGCAATGGCCTTGAACGCCAGGGCGCACTTGGAACGCGGAAAGGCTTCATACACCGCGCGTTGCTTCTGCACGGCCTTGCGTACGCTTTCGTCGTAAGGCACTGCGCCGACGTATTGTAAGGCGACGTCGAGGAAGCGATCCGTGACCTTGGTCAACTTGGCGAACAGGTTGCGGCCTTCCTGCGGGCTCTGCGCCATGTTGGCCAGGACGCGGAAGCGGTTCATGCCGTAGTCGCGGTTAAGCAGTTTGATCAGCGCGTAGGCGTCGGTGATCGAGGTCGGTTCGTCGCACACCACCAGCAAGACTTCCTGCGCGGCGCGCACGAAGCTGACTACCGAGTCACCAATGCCCGCAGCGGTGTCGATCACCAATACGTCGAGGTTGTCGCCGATATCACTGAACGCCTGGATCAGGCCGGCATGCTGGGCCGGGCTCAGATGAACCATGCTCTGGGTGCCGGAGGCGGCCGGGACGATGCGGATACCGCCAGGCCCTTGCAACAGCACGTCGCGCAGCTCACAGCGGCCTTCGATCACGTCGGCCAGCGTGCGTTTGGGTGTCAGTCCCAACAGAACGTCGACGTTCGCCAGCCCCAGATCGGCATCCAGCAGCATGACGCGCCGGCCGAGCTCAGCTAGAGCCAGGGACAAGTTCACTGACACGTTAGTCTTCCCGACGCCACCTTTGCCGCCGGTCACCGCGATCACCTGTACGGGATGCATGCTGCCCATGTTATTTCTTTACCTTGTCTTACTTAGACGGAGGCCACATTACTGGCTGCGCGTTCACCATCGGAACAATGCATGGCAGACCATCGATGTAGGTACAAAAAATGTTCATTAACACCTCAGCCAACCTGCTTGGTCGGGCTGTGGTAAATATCAGCGAACATGTCAGCCATGGCTTCTTCGCTGGGTTCTTCCTGCATTTGTACGCTAACGGCGCGGCTGACCAACTGATGACGACGTGGCAGATGCAAATCATCCGGAATCCGTGGACCATCGGTCAGGTAAGCCACCGGCAACTCATGACTGATCGCCAGGCTCAACACCTCGCCCAGACTTGCCGTTTCATCCAGTTTAGTCAGGATGCAGCCGGCGAGGCCGCAGCGTTTGTAACTGTGATAAGCGGCAGTTAGAACCTGTTTCTGGCTGGTGGTTGCCAGGACCAGATAATTTTTTGATTTGATGCCGCGCCCGGCCAGGCTTTCGAGCTGCATCCGCAGTGCCGGATCGCTGGCCTGAAGGCCGGCGGTATCGATCAGCACCACGCGTTTGCGCAGCAAGGGCTCCAGCGCCTGCACCAGGGATTGACCTGGATCGACGTGGGTCACCGACACGTTAAGGATCCGGCCCAGCGTCTTGAGCTGTTCCTGGGCACCAATGCGATAGCTGTCCATGCTCACCAGCGCGATGTTCTGCGCGCCGTACTTGAGCACGTAACGGGCCGCGAGCTTGGCCAGTGTGGTGGTCTTGCCCATGCCGGCGGGTCCGACCATGGCAATCACCCCACCCTCTTCCAGCGGCTCGATTTCCGGGGTAGCGATCATCCGCGCCAGGTGCGCGAGCAGCATGCGCCAGGCCTGACGAGGCTCTTCAATGTCGGTAATCAGTGCCAGCAGATCGCGCGACAACGGGCCGGACAGGCCGATGCGTTGCAGGCGACGCCAGAGGTTGGCCTGGGCCGGACGGCTGCCTTGCAGCTGATTCCAGGCCAGCGAGCCAAGCTGCACTTCCATCAGTTCACGCAGGCTGTTGAGCTCGAAACGCATCGAATCGAATGCGCGCGGATCGACACCGGTCGCCGCAGCAGGCGCGGGGGCCGGACGCCGAGGTTCGGCGAGCGCCGGTTCGATCAGCGGTTCGGCAGCGGTCAACGGCAGGCCGGCGAACAACTGGCGATTGGTGGTCTTGTCGCTCTCGCCATCGCCGCGCAGGCTCAGTTCGGCCTGGGCGGTGACGATCCGCGACTGGGTCTTGCGCAGCTCATCCTCGAGTTCCATGTTCGGAACACGCGGGGCCAGCGCCGACAATTTGTAATCCAGGGCAGCCGTCAGCTCGACACCGCCGGCGATCCGGCGATTGCCAATGATGGCGGCATCAGCGCCCAGCTCATCACGAACCAGTTTCATGGCCTGACGCATATCGGCGGCGAAAAAACGCTTAACTTGCATAAACCACTACCTCAGCCGTTGGGCCCTACTGTCGCAACGATGGTCACTTGCTTGTTGTCAGGAATTTCCTGGTAAGCCAACACGTGCAAACCCGGCACTGCCAGCCGACCGAATCGCGAGAGCATCGCGCGAACCGGACCGGCCACCAGCAGAATCACCGGCTGACCTTGCATTTCCTGACGCTGCGCCGCATCGATCAACGAGCGTTGCAGTTTTTCCGCCATGCTTGGCTCCAGCAGAACGCCCTCTTCCGAGCCTTGTCCTGCCTTCTGAAGACTATTGAGCAATATTTGTTCCAACCTTGGTTCCAAGGTGATCACAGGCAGCTCCGACTCAGTGCCTACAATGCTTTGCACGATTGCACGGGATACGCCGACGCGCACTGCGGCCACCAAAGCGGCGGTATCTTGACTCTTGGCGGCGTTGTTCGCGATGGCTTCGGCGATGCTGCGGATGTCCCGCACCGGCACCTGTTCGGCCAGCAACGCCTGCAAGACTTTGAGCAGTTGCGACAGCGAAACCACCCCCGGCACCAACTCTTCGGCCAGTTTCGGTGAGCTTTTGGCCAGCAATTGCATGAGTTGCTGGACTTCTTCGTGGCCGATCAGTTCGCTGGAGTGCTTGTACAGAATCTGGTTCAAGTGGGTCGCCACCACCGTACTGGCATCGACCACGGTGTAACCGAGGGATTGCGCCTGGGCACGCTGGCTGATTTCGATCCACACCGCTTCCAGGCCAAAAGCCGGATCTTTGGCGGTGATGCCATTGAGCGTGCCGTAGACCTGACCCGGGTTGATCGCCAGTTCGCGCTCCGGGTAAATCTCCGCTTCAGCCAGGATCACGCCCATCAGGGTCAGGCGATAGGCGCTAGGCGCCAGGTCGAGGTTGTCACGGATATGCACAGTCGGCATCAGGAAGCCCAGGTCCTGGGAGAGCTTTTTACGCACACCCTTGATCCGCGCCAGCAACTGCCCACCCTGGTTGCGATCCACCAGCGGAATCAGGCGGTAGCCCACTTCCAGGCCAATCATGTCGATCGGCGTCACGTCATCCCAGCCAAGCTCCTTGGTTTCCTGAGCCCGGGCCGGTGACGGCAGCAACTCCTGCTGACGCTTGACCTCTTGCAGGGCCTGAACCTTGACCGCGTTCTGCTTCTTCCAGAACAGGTAAGCGCCACCGGCCGCCAGGGCTGCCATGGACAGAAAGGAGACGTGTGGCATGCCGGGCACCAGGCCCATCACCGCCATCAAGCCTGCGGCCACCGCCAAGGCTTTCGGCGAGGCGAACATCTGACGATTGATTTGTTTACCCATGTCTTCCGAGCCGGAAGCACGGGTCACCATGATCGCGGCGGCGGTCGACAACAGCAGTGATGGCAATTGCGCCACCAAACCGTCACCGATGGTCAACAGCGCATAAACCTTGCCGGCATCACCAAAGCTCATGCCGTGCTGGAAGATACCCACCGCCATGCCGCCGATCAGGTTGATGAACAGAATCAGCAGACCGGCGATGGCATCACCGCGCACGAATTTGCTGGCACCGTCCATGGAACCGTAGAACTCGGCCTCCTGGGCGACTTCCATCCGGCGCAGTTTCGCCTGGTTCTGATCGATCAGGCCGGCGTTCAAGTCGGCGTCGATCGCCATCTGTTTACCGGGCATCGCGTCGAGGGTGAAACGCGCGCTCACCTCGGAAATCCGCCCGGCGCCCTTGGTTACCACGACGAAGTTGATGATCATCAAAATCGCGAAGACCACGATACCGACCACGTAGTTACCGCCGATCACCACTTCACCGAAGGCCTGGATCACCTTACCGGCGGCGGCATGGCCGTCCTGACCGTGGAGCATCACCACCCGCGTGGAGGCCACGTTCAGCGCCAGTCGCAGCAATGTCGCCACCAGCAGAATGGTCGGGAACACCGCAAAATCCAGCGGCCGCAAGGCGTACACGCAGACCAGCAACACGACGATGGACAAGGCAATGTTGAAGGTGAAAAACACGTCCAGCAGGAACGGCGGCACCGGCAACATCATCATGGCCAGCATGACCAGCAGCAACAGCGGCACGCCCAGATTGCCCCGACTGAGGTCGGCGACGTTTGTGCGGGCACTGTTGATTAACTGAGAGCGATCCACCGGTTTTCCCCGTTCCTTTAAAGCAAACTTTTGACGCCTGAAGCAGGCGCAGGGCGGCTATTGCAAGAAGCCTTCCAACTTTTGCCAAGGAGGGAAATAGATAGATTTGTTGAGCCCGGGGTAGCAGCTGCCGAGCTGCGCGAGGCTGCGTTCGGCTGCGCAGCAGTCGCAAATCCTGTGCGAGGACTGCGTCCTCGAACGCAGCCTCGCAAGCTCGGCAGCTGCTACGAACAAGGTGGATCAGAGGCGGGACATGACATCGCTCAAGTTCACTGCCCCACCATTCGTCCAAAGACCTGCACAGCCGTAAGTTTTGATAGTAGCCAAAACGGCCTTATGGGTATTGGATGGTGATCATCAGCGTTGGTAATACCAAGCGCCGGAGCAGCGATCATGCCCAAGAAAGCGGTCAAGTCATTCAACGACGCCAAAGGCTTCGATCTGGTTGCGCCCAAGCAACAGGACGACAGGAAGAAACAGGAAAACAGTATCGCGAAAGAGCCCGGCAATGAAAAAGCCAATAGGCGGCATCAGCGCCCGTAGGCGCTGTCGAAGGCGGCGATCTTTTTGATTTCAGAACCGTAGACCCAGTCAGGAATCGCGCCGCAGATCCGGCGGAATCGGCAAATCATCCTTCAACGGATCCGGACGTTTGCCCTTGCCCGCGCGGTACTGGCGGATCTGATAGACGTACGCCAATACCTGAGCCACCGCCAGATACAGCCCGCCTGGAATTTCCTGATCCAGTTCCGTGGAGTAGTAAATCGAACGCGCCAGGGCGGGCGATTCGAGTAACTGCACTTGGTTGGCCACGGCGATTTCGCGGATCTTCAAGGCCAGGAAGTCGCTACCCTTGGCGATCAGCATCGGCGCACCACCCTTCTCCGGATCGTACTTGAGCGCCACGGCGTAGTGGGTCGGGTTGGTGATGACCACATCGGCGTCGGGGATCGCGGCCATCATTCGCCGCTGCGACATCTCGCGCTGCAACTGGCGAATGCGCTGTTTGACCTCCGGCCGCCCCTCCTGATCCTTGTGCTCGTCACGCACTTCCTGCTTGGTCATCAGCAGCTTATTGTGGCTTTCCCAGAGCTGCACCGGCACGTCGACCGCCGCGATGATGATCAGCCCGCAAGCCATCCACAACGTGCTCCAGCCGACCACTTGCAGGCTGTGAATGATCGCCATGTCCAACGGCTCATGAGCGATGCGCAGCAGATCGTCGATGTCCGACGACAAGACCGCCAACGCCACGAACAACACGATGAAAAACTTCGCCAGAGCCTTGAGCAGCTCCACCAGCGCCTTGACCGAGAACATTCGTTTCAGCCCTGCGGCGGGATTCATGCGACTGAACTTGGGCGCCATGGAGCCAGCCGCAAACAGCCAGCCCCCCAGGGAAATCGGGCCGATCAGCGCGGCCAGCAGCAAGGTGATCATCACCGGCTGAATCGCGAACAAGGCGATCTGTCCCGAATGCAGCAGATAAGTCGCCATGGAGCGCTGATCCAGAATCACCTCTCGCGAGAGCGAGAAGTTCATGCGCATCAGCTCCATCAAATCCTGGGCCAGGGCGCCACCAAAAATCAGCAGCCCACCGGCGCCGGCGAGCATGACCGCCAGGGTGTTGAGCTCCTTGGAGCGCGCAATCTCACCCTTCTCACGGGAGTCCTTTTTGCGTTTCTCCGTGGGGTCTTCTGTTTTGTCCTGACCGCTTTCGCTCTCAGCCATGACTCAGCGCGCCTGTGCCAGTTCGCGTAACAACTGCAAGGCCTCGGCGGCCAGCGGTTGATACTGATTGAGAATGTCCGCCAGGCCGACCCAGACGATGAACAGTCCAAGTACCAGGGTCAGCGGGAAACCGATCGAGAAGATGTTCAGCTGCGGCGCCGCCCGGGTCATCACGCCAAACGCAATGTTGACCACCAGCAACGCGGTGATCGCCGGCAGCACCAGCAACAGCGCCGCACCAAGCACCCAACCAAGCTTGCCGGCCAGCTCCCAGAAATGATTGACCATCAACCCGCCACCGACCGGCAGCGTGGTGAAGCTTTCAGTGAGGACTTCGAACACCACCAAGTGGCCGTTCATCGACATGAACAACAGCGTCACCAGCATGGTGAAAAACTGCCCGATCACCGCCACTGACACGCCGTTCGTAGGGTCGACCATCGAAGCGAAGCCCATGCCCATCTGGATCGCGACAATTTGCCCGGCGACCACGAACGCCTGGAAGAACAGTTGCAAGGAGAAACCGAGAACCGCACCGATGATGATCTGCTCGGCAATCAGCAGCATCGCACTCAAGTCCAGCGCGTTGACCGCGGGCATGGGCGGCAGACCCGGTGCGATGACCACAGTGATCGCCAGCGCGAAGTACAAACGCACGCGTTTGGGCACCAGCGTCGTGCCGAAAATCGGCATGACCATCAGCAACGAGCCGATGCGAAACAGCGGCAACATGAACGTCGCCACCCAGGTGCTGATCTGGGTATCGGTCAGTTGCAGCAGCGACATGGCTTAACCGATGACCTGAGGAATGCTGTGGTACAGCTGAAGAATGTATTCCATGAAAGTCTGCACCAGCCACGGGCCGGCAACGATCAGCGTCACCAGCATCACCAACAGACGCGGCAGGAAGCTCAGGGTCTGTTCGTTGATCTGCGTGGCCGCCTGGAACATCGCCACCAACAGCCCCACCAGCAAGCTCGGAATCACCAGCACGGCGACCATCATGGTGGTCAGCCACAGCGCTTCGCGAAAGATGTCCACGGCAACTTCGGGCGTCATGGTGAAACACCGCCGAAGCTGCTGGCCAACGTGCCGATGATCAACGCCCAGCCATCCACCAGCACGAACAGCATGATTTTGAACGGCAGGGAAATGATCAGTGGCGAGAGCATCATCATACCCATCGCCATCAGCACACTGGCCACCACCAGGTCGATGATCAGGAACGGAATGAAGATCATGAAGCCAATCTGGAACGCGGTTTTCAGTTCCGAGGTCACGAACGCCGGCACCAGAATCGTCAGCGGCGCCTGATCCGGCGTAGCAATATCAGTGCGCTTGGACAGGCGCATGAACAGCTCCAGATCGCTGCTGCGAGTCTGGGCCAGCATGAAGTCCTTGATCGGCACCTGAGCCTTGGCGACAGCATCCTGAGCGGTGAGTTTCTCCGCCAGATACGGCTGCAAGGCATCCTGATTCACCCGATCGAACACCGGCGCCATGATAAACATGGTGAGGAACAGCGCCATGCCGGTGAGGATCTGGTTCGACGGTGTCTGCTGCAAGCCCAGGGCCTGACGCAGGATCGAGAACACGATGATGATCCGGGTAAAACTGGTCATCAGCATGACGAACGCCGGGATGAAACTCAGCGCCGTCATGATCAGCAGGATTTGCAGGCTGACCGAGTATTCCTGGGCGCCATTGGCATTGGTGCCCAGGGTGATCGCCGGGATCGACAACGGATCGGCGGCGAACGCCAGTGGCGCAGCCAGCATCAGGGCCAGCGTCAAGACGATGCGTAACGCACCCATTACTTCTTATCCTTCTGATCCTTGCCAAGCATCTCCAACAGACGCTGGGCAAACTCCGGAGTCGCTTTCTCGGTTGCGCCCGGCACTTGTACCGGCTCCTTGAGCACATGCAACGCGGTGATGGTGCCGGGGCTCAGGCCGAGCAGAATCTGTTCGTTGCCGACCTGTACCAGCATCAAGCGGTCACGGGGGCCGAGGGCTCGGGAACCGATCAACTCGATCACTTGCCCCTTGCCCGCCGGGCCGGCCTGCTGAACCCGGCGCAGCAGCCAGGCGAGGAAGAAGATCAACCCCAACACCAGCAGCAAGCCGAACACCAATTGCGTCAATTGCCCGGCCACACCACTGCTGACAGCTGGCGCGGCGGCCGCTGTCGCAGCAGTCGTCACCGACTCGGCCGCCAGCACGCTGGATGGCAAGGCCAACAGAACCGCAAGAACCTTGTTCACTCAGCGCAGCTTCTTGATGCGTTCGCTTGGGCTGATCACGTCGGTCAGGCGGATGCCGAACTTTTCGTTGACCACTACCACTTCGCCGTGGGCGATGAGCGTGCCGTTGACCAGCACGTCCAGCGGCTCGCCGGCCAGGCGATCGAGCTCGATCACCGAACCCTGGTTGAGTTGCAGCAGGTTGCGGATGTTGATGTCGGTGCTGCCGACTTCCATGGAAATCGACACCGGGATATCAAGGATCACGTCCAGGTTCGGACCGTCCAGCGTCACTGGATCGTTGTTCTTCGGCACGCTGCCGAACTCTTCCATCGGCAGACGGTTGGAGCCCGACGTACCGGCATCGGCCGCCAGCAGCGCATCAATGTCAGCCTGCCCGGCGTCACCGGTCTCTTCCAGGGCCGCAGCCCATTCGTCGGCCAGTGCCTGGTCGTCCTGGGCGTTCATATCGTCGTTCATCATTTGTCCTCGGCGGGCAACAATTCAGTTAAATGCGTAGGGGGGGTACGAGCGCCGGTCAGCGGCGCTCGATCGGCTCGATCACTTGCAACGCGAGGTTGCCTTTGTGCGAGCCCATCTTGACCTTGAAGGCCGGCACGCCGTTGGCGCGCATGATCATTTCTTCCGGCATCTCGACCGGGATCACGTCGCCGGGCTGCATGTGCAGGATGTCGCGAAGGCGCAGCTGGCGGCGGGCAACGGTGGCACCGATCGGTACGTCGACGTCCAGCACGTCCTGGCGCAAGGCGTTGATCCAGCGCTCGTCCTGATCGTCGAGGTCCGACTGGAAGCCGGCATCGAGCATCTCGCGCACCGGCTCGATCATCGAGTACGGCATGGTCACGTGCAGGTCGCCGCCACCGCCATCGAGTTCGATGTGGAACGTCGACACCACAATGGCTTCGCTCGGCCCGACGATGTTGGCCATGGCCGGGTTCACTTCCGAGTTGATGTACTCGAAGTTCACTTCCATGATCGCCTGCCAGGCTTCCTTCAAATCGACGAAAGCCTGTTCCAGCACCATGCGCACCACACGCAGTTCGGTGGGAGTGAATTCACGCCCTTCGATCTTCGCGTGACGGCCGTCGCCGCCGAAGAAGTTGTCCACCAGCTTGAACACCAGTTTGGCGTCGAGGATGAACAGCGCGGTGCCGCGCAGCGGTTTAATCTTGACCAGGTTGAGGCTGGTCGGCACGTACAGCGAGTGCACGTATTCACCGAACTTCATCACCTGCACGCCACCCACGGCAACGTCCGCCGAGCGGCGCAGCATGTTGAACATGCTGATGCGGGTGTAGCGGGCGAAACGCTCGTTGATCATTTCCAGCGTCGGCATGCGTCCACGGACGATGCGATCCTGGCTGGTCAGGTCGTAGCTTTTGACACTGCCGGGTTCGGCAGCGTTATCGGTCTGTACCAGACCATCGTCGACGCCATGCAACAGCGCATCGATCTCATCCTGGGACAGCAGGTCCTGCACGGCCATGTCGTGTTCCTACTGCAGTACGAAATTAGTGAAAAGCAACTGTTCGATCACCACTTTGCCCAGCTCTTTCTGCGCCACTTCCTGAACGCTGGCCGTGGCTTTCTGACGCAACATCTCCTGGCCGACCGGGGTCGCCAGCGTGGCGAAATCCTGACCGGAAAACAGCATGACCAGGTTATTGCGGATCACTGGCATGTGGACTTTGAGCGCCTCCAGATCAGCCTGATTACGCCCCTGCATGGTGATGCTCACCTGCATGTAGCGCTGACGGCCGTTCTGGGTGTAGTTGGCCACGAAGGCTGGAGCCATTGGCTCGAAGATCGCCGGCTGCTTGCCGACCACAGCGGTTTCAGTCGCGGCGGCAGGCTTGCTCTGGGCGCCGTGCATGAAGAACCAGGTCGCCCCCACGGACAAGCCGATCGCGAGCAGCAGGGCCACGACGATCACAATGATCAGCTTGATTTTGCCTTTGGTTGCGGGGTCTTTTACTACTGCTTCACTCTTCGCCATGCCAATAATCCGTCACTATTCGGGTTTTCACAGTCGCACGGCAAGGCAAGAGCAAGTGTTATGCCAGAAGTGTCTGGGGCTATGTGGAGGCGGCAGGCAGGCAACGAAAATCAAAAGATCGCAGCCTTCGGCAGCTCCTGCATTTGGATGGTGTACACCCGTAGATACAAGGAGCTGCCGAAGGCTGCGATCTTTTGAGGGGGCGTCCTGATTTATCAGGCGTAATAATCGACCGCGCTGGTGCCGATCACGCTGGTGGTGTTGGCGGCCACATCAGCGACCGTCGCAGGAAGCTCTTCATCCATCGAATCGAGGCGACCGCCACTGGCATTGGTGCGCCCGCCCTGCCCCTGTTGAGCCTGTTCCTGTTCCTGTTCCTGCCCCTGGCCCTGGCCCTGCCAGCCACGGGACTGATCGGAAACGTTGACGTCGACCTGGCCCATGCCCTGCTGCGCGAACATGTCTCGCAGGCGATGCATTTGCCCGTCGAGTGCTTCGCGAACGCTTGGGTGAGCGCTCATGAAGGTCACTTGGGTCTGCTGATCCGGAACCATGTTCACCCGAATATCGAGGCGTCCCAGTTCGGCCGGTTGCAACTGGATATCCGCCGCCTTGAGATTGGCGCTGGACAGGTACATGACCCGGTTGACCACCTCTTCGGTCCAACCGCTCTGATGCATGGCGATCGGTTGGTTCACCGGCAATGCATTGGCAGTCTTGGGTGTTGCCGCTTGGGTCAGAGCCGCCAGACGATTGGCGAAGTCATCGACACGGGTGTCGCTGCTGGCGGACTTGAGATCCTTGAGGCCGTCATCGATCAGGCCACTGAACGCCTTCTCGCCGCCCTGGCTGGTGCTGTCCTGATCAGCCTGCACGTCGAGCATGCTCGCCATGCCTGCAGCAAAGTTCTGTGCCGAGGTCAGCTCGCCGTCGACGTGAGCCTGAGTCGGCGCCGCTTTTGGCTGAGCCTGGCTGGCGGCCGAAACGTGCCCGCTCTGCTCCAACGCCATACGCACGGCCGGCAGCGCATCAAGAGGATCGGCTTCGGGATCGAAATCAGGATCGGTGGTCGCAGCGGCCGGCGTCGCTGTTGCGGTAACGGCGGCCGCGACGGGTGCTTGTACGGTTGACTGCACAGCGGCGACAACCGGTGGGGTTTCCGGTACAGGGGCTGGCAGCACCGGCTGCACCACTTGCATCAACGCCGGATCGAGGGCTGGATCGAGGGCTGGATCGACAGGCGCGGTATCGACTACCGGCGTCGTCGGCTCAGCGGTATCCGGCGCGTCATCGCTGGCGGTCTTGTCATCGGCCTGCGCCGGTTTATCGGCGGGCAAGGATTTGCCGCTATCGGCAACCGTCGGTTCCTGGGCGGCAGACGAGTCGTTGCCCACGTCCTTTTTGCCAGTGTTGTCCGAGGCTTTGTCACGTACAGGTTTAGCCGATCCGTCCGCCGTAGCCGAAGGCTTGTTCTGGGCTTGATTGGCGTAGACCTCAGCGAAGCTGGACGCCTTGTCCCCGGGCTCAACCGTCGACGCCGGTGTATTGGCGGACGCGGCTTGAGTCTTGGCCGCAGCAGCGGCCTGAATAAGAATGTTGGGGGTAACGGGCATGGAACGGTCTCCGCTGCACTGGGATCGTAGGTACAGTTGAGTGAGTTGACTGCAAGGGTCGAGCCAGCTTTGTTCGCTGGCCGCCAAAAGCGCTGGATGGTTGTCTTATTCAGCCAGGGAACGTTGGCGCTCTGCCTCAAAAAGCGGTCGAACAATCGCGAATTCGCCGTCGATCTCTCCAACCAGCGCTTCTATGCCTTCGAGTTTTTTCTCTTTGGCTCGCTGCTCCAGCTCATGGCACAGCTCAGCCAACCGAGTCGCGCCCATGTTGCTGCTGCTGCCCTTGAAACTGTGCGCCGTGGCACCTAACCGATCGGCATCGTCAGCCTTGCGCAGCAAGCTCAATCGCTCTTCGGAATCGCTGAGAAAGGTATCGAGCAATTCTGGATACCCATCCTCCATAACTTCTTGCAACGCGCTCAGCACGTCACGATCCAGATGTGTGTTGTCCACTTGTTCACTCCTTTGATCAAGAATGCCCGGGATTATGCCTGAGCCTCCCAGAAAAACTCCACGCGAGCACTGCGCCCATTATCGGACCAGCTCGCATGATGACTCAACTGTCGGATCAAACTGACTCCACGTCCCGACAAACGGACATCATCGACGGGACGCTCCATCACCCGCACCACATCGAAGCCCTTGCCACTGTCTTCGACTCGAACAGTCAGGCAACCACCTTCGCCTTTGGGCGTCACCTGCAAATGTACCCGCACATAGCCGTCCTGCAATTCGTCCAGGCGCGCACTGCGCTGCTGATAATAACGCGCAAAACCCGAAGCATCGCGCTTGAGACTCGAATCCAGACCTAGCACGCCATGCTCCAGGGCGTTGGAGTAAAGCTCTGCCAGCACACTGTAGAGCGCACCACTTTGAGCGCGCAGGCCGTGCACCTCAAACAGCAATTGCAACAGGTACGGCAGCGGGTTGAAGCGTTTGAGGGTGGCGGCGCGAAATTCGAAACTCACCGACCAGTCCAGCGGGCAGGACTGACCGCTGTCGGAATATACCGGTGCTGGCGGGCTCAGTTGCGCCGCATCCAACAGGCTGACCTCAACCATGCTCACGTCATCGCGAGCCTCGCCGCGAAAGTCCCGCAGAGCCTGCTCGATTTCTTCGAACAGCGCATCGGGCTGACGATTGGCTGCAAACACCTGCTCCAATCGCTCTACGCCAAATAACTGCTCATTGGCATCGCAAGTATCGATCACTCCATCAGACAACAGGAACACCCGATCCCCGACAGCCATCGGGAACACCTCGGTGCGGTCATCGAAGGTTTGCGGGCTCAGCACACCCAGCGGCAAGTGCCGTGCCGTGAGCGCTGTACGCTCGCCGCTGGTGGCGTTGTGCAAATAGCCGTCCGGCATCCCGCCGTTCCAGACCTCCACCGACCCTCGCTGAAAGCTCAGGCGCAGCAGGGTCGCGCAGCAGAACATGTCGACCGGCAGGATACGTTTGAGTTTGGCGTTCATCTCGCGCAGGGTTTCGGACAAGCCATAACCCTTGGCGGTCATGCCATAGAAAACTTCGGCCAACGGCATGGCACCGACAGCGGCCGGCAAACCATGGCCGGTGAAATCACCGAGTAACACATGCATGTCGCCGACCGGGGTAAACGCGGCCAGCAACAGATCGCCGTTGAACAGCGCATAGGGCGATTGCAGATAACGGATGTTCGGCGCATTCAGGCAACCGGAGTGGGCCACCTTGTCGAACACGGCTTTGGCCACTCGCTGCTCGTTGAGCAGGTAATCATGGTGCCTGGCGATCAGGTCGCGCTGCTCCAGCACCGTGGCCTGCAAACGCCGCAGGCGGTCCATTGCCTTGATCTTGGCCGCGAGGATCACCTGGTTGTAAGGCTTTGCCAGAAAGTCGTCGCCCCCGGCCTCCAGACAACGAGCCAGGGCTTCGCTTTCGGTCAGCGACGTCAGAAAGATGATCGGCACCAGGGTTTCGCCGGCCAGCGCCTTGATCTGCTGCGCAGCCTCGAAGCCATCCATCACCGGCATCATGGCGTCCATCAGCACCAGGTGCGGCCGCTGCGAGCGAAACGCCTCGACCGCCTCGGCGCCATTACTGGCTGTCAGCACTTCATGACCCTGACGACGGACGATAGTCGACAGCAGCATACGATCGGCCGCACTGTCTTCGGCGATCAGAATCGTCAGCGGCTCGAGCGGCTGCATGACAGTCAACTGATGTCGAACAGCTTGTCGAAGTTGGAGATGGCGAGGATTTTCTTCACATCGCTACTGCTGTTGACGACACGAATATCGGAGTTGTCGCCACCGGCGTGATCGCGCAGCAAAAGCAACATGCCCAGCGCCGAACTGTCGAGATACGTGGCGTCCTTCAGATCTACGACGATGGACTCGGGTTTCTGGTTGAGTCGCTCGTAGGACTCACGAAACTCCTGATGACGACCGAAATCGAATCGCCCCTTAACCGAAATCGTCAACTTTTGCCCATCCGGGGATACTTCTGTAACGACTGACATTTCACGGCTTCCTTGTCATTGGCGAACGTACGTGTACAAGGTTTAGCACTTGCCGGGGGCTGGGGCAAGGTCAAAAGATCGCAGCCTTCGACAGCGTCTCCGGAATCAGGTTTGCATGCACCCGTGCAGGTGCTGCCGCAGGCTGCAATCCTTTGAAACCAACACTCAATACGAATCCTGACGCGGCAACCGCTGGGACAATTCATCCAGCAACTTCTGCTCGCGCTTGTCTTCCAGTTGCCGTGCCTCATCCATGTAGCGCTGAACCAGTTTGCGCAAGCCTTCGACCCGGGCAAATGCCTGTTGCCAGGCTTCTCGGGCCTTGTTCAGGTTGTTTTGATGCCAGTTCAGGCTCTGGCGCTGCTGGTCGATGGCCGTGCCCAATTGCGCGAGAAAACCCTGATAGCCCAGCAGCCACTGACCCGAAACGCCGCCGCTGCCGCGCACGATCCATTGCTCCTGGTAGTCGAGACGGAAGGCTTCGAGGTCGGCGAGTTTGCTTTCCGCCAAACGAACCTGGCCCTGGAAGTGCCCCAGGCGCTGGACGGCGGTTTTCTCCGCCTTTTCAGCCATTTCCACCACGGGCGCCAAACGTGTTGCGCGACTCGGGGCCATGACCGGTTAACCGCCCGGCGCTGGCGCAAAGACCGACGCGAGATGGTTTTCGCTGGCGCCCATGCTGATGTTATCGTTCAAGCCCTGACGCAGGTACAGGGTCATGGCCGGTTGCAGATTGATCGCGGTGTCGGTTTCCCGGTCCCCACCGGGCACATACGCGCCAACGCTGATCAGGTCGCGGCTCTGCTGATAGCGCGACCAGTATTGCTTGAACATCTGTGCGTGGTTCAAGTGCTTGATGCCGACCACCGATGGCATGACCCGACTGATAGACGCTTCGATGTCGATAGCCGGGTAATGCCCTTCCTCCGCCAGACGCCGGGACAGCACGATGTGCCCGTCGAGCACACCCCGCGCCGAGTCGGCGATCGGGTCCTGTTGGTCATCGCCTTCAGACAATACCGTGTAGAACGCGGTGATCGAGCCACCGCCCTTTTCGGCGTTACCGGCCCGCTCCACCAGTTTCGGCAACTTGGCAAACACCGACGGCGGATAGCCCTTGGTCGCCGGCGGTTCGCCGATGGCCAGGGCGATTTCCCGCTGGGCCTGAGCGAAACGGGTCAGGGAATCCATCAGCAACAGGACATTCTTGCCCTTGTCGCGGAAATACTCGGCGATCCGCGTGCAGTACATGGCCGCGCGCAAACGCATCAGCGGCGCATCGTCCGCCGGCGAAGCCACCACCACCGAACGCTTGAGCCCTTCTTCACCGAGGATGTGCTCGATGAACTCTTTAACTTCTCGACCCCGCTCACCGATCAGCCCGACCACGATAATGTCGGCCTCGGTGAAACGGGTCATCATGCCCAACAACACACTCTTGCCGACGCCGGTACCGGCGAACAGCCCGAGGCGCTGACCGCGACCGACCGTCAACAAACCGTTGATGCAGCGAATGCCCACGTCAAGCGGCTGGCTGATCGGGTCACGCTTGAGCGGGTTGATGGTCGGGCCGTCCATTGGCACCCAGTCTTCAGCCTTCATCCCGCCCTTGCCATCCAGCGCACGACCGGCGCCATCGAGTACCCGCCCGAGCATGCTCATGCCCATCGGCAAGCGACCGTTGTCCGCCAGAGGAACCACCCGTGCGCCTGGCGCAATGCCGGCGACGCTGCCGACCGGCATCAGAAACACTTTGCTGCCGGAGAAGCCCATGACTTCGGCTTCGACCTGCACCGGGTGATAGCTGTCATCGTTGATGACCATGCAGCGGCTGCCCATGGCGGCGCGCAAGCCTTCGGCTTCGAGGGTCAGGCCGACCATACGCAACAGGCGACCTTCGAGGATCGGCGCGCCAGCCAGCTCCGTGGCCTCGGCGTAGCTGCCGAGGCGCTTGGCGAAGCTGGTGCGATCAAGTCGCATCGGGATGGTCCAGTTCCGGTTCGACCGGGGTGACGGCAGGCTTCTTGTCGATCGGCAATTCCAGGCTGAGGTCCGGCGCGGCCGGGTGCAACGCCTGATCGTGCAATTGGTCGAACAGCTTGGCCATGACCTGGGTCACACGGGTTTCGATGGTCGCATCGATACGGCTGTGTTCGGTCTCGACCCGGCAACCGCCCGGCAACAAGGACTCGTCCTCGACGATGCGCCAGGTTTCCTCATGGCGCTCGCGCAGGGCTTTGACCTGTTCGAAATCCTGCGGGTTGACGTACAACCGCACATTGCCCACGCCCAGTGGCAAGAGCTTGAGCGCTTCACGCATGACGTGTTCGATCTGCGTCGAGTCGATGGCCAGCTCGCGCTGAATAACCTGTTTGGTGATGTGCTGTACAAGGTCGACCAGCGACTTTTCGATCTGGGTGTCCTGCTCGGCAATGGGCTCGAACAGGTTGGCCATCAACTGTTCCAGGTGCGCGATCTTGGCCGTCAGGGCCACTTCGGCTTCCTGACGGACCTTGAGCGTGGTGCTATGGAAACCTTCTTTCTCGCCAACCGCGAAGCCTTCGTTGTAGGCCTCCTGGCGAATGCTTTCGAGCTCTTCGAGGGTCAGTGGCTGGACTTCCTCCAGCGGCACTTCTTCCATTTCCGGCGGTTCGGGTTCCGGTTCCGGCTCGGGTTCCGGCACAAACGGGTCGAAGCTGGGCAGCGCCCAGACATCGAAACCTGCGACGTTCTTGCCACGGATCAGGTCGGTCTGGGACTCATCATGTTTGGACGACATAGTGACCTTAGATCATCTCTTCGCCGCCCTTCCCGCCGAGAACGATTTCTCCGGCTTCGGCCATACGGCGGGCAATGGTGAGGATTTCTTTCTGCGCCGTTTCCACGTCGCTGACACGCACCGGGCCTTTGGCCTCGAGGTCGTCGCGCAACAGTTCGGCCGCTCGTTTGGACATGTTCTTGAAGATCTTTTCCTTGACGCCTTCGTCCGAGCCTTTGAGGGCCAGCACCAGGACGTCCGAGGACACCTCGCGCAACAGCGCCTGAATACCGCGGTCGTCGACATCGGACAGGTTGTTGAACACGAACATGAGGTCTTCGATCTGACCGGACAGGTCTTCGTCGACTTCGCGGATCGAGTCCATCAACTGACCTTCGATCGAGCTGTCGAGGAAGTTCATGATGTCTGCCGCGCGCTTGATGCCACCCAGGGTGGTGCGCGAGGCATTCGAGTTGCCGGAGAACTGCTTCTCGAGAATCTGGTTGAGCTCTTTCAGGGCCGCCGGCTGCACGGTGTTCAGCGAAGACACCCGCAGGATGATGTCCAGCCGCACCTTATGGTCGAAGTTGCCCAGCACTTCACCGGCCTGGTCCGGATCAAGGTACGCCACTACGATCGCCTGGATCTGCGGGTGCTCGTAGCGGATCACGTCGGCGACGGCGCGCGGTTCCATCCACTTCAGACTGTCGAGGCCACTGGTGTTGCCGCCCAGCAGGATCCGGTCGATCAGGCCGTTGGCCTTGTCTTCGCCCAAGGCCTGGGTGAGCATTTTGCGCACGTAGTCATCGGAGCCGACGCCCAGGCTGGTCTGGTCGCCGACGATGTCGACGAACTCGCTCATGACCTGTTCGACCTGCTCGCGGTGCACGTTACCCATCTGGGCCATGGCCACGCCCACACGCTGGACCTCTTTGGGCCCCATGTGGCGCAGCACTTGTGCGGCATCCGTAGAACCCAGGGACAGCAGCAGGATCGCGGCTTTATCAACCCGGGACAGTTTGGCGACAGCGGCTCGGTTATCACTCATCTGCGTTAATCCACTCTTTCACGACCTGGGCCACGCGACCCGGATCTTCTGCCACCAGACTCTTGATTGCATTCAACTGTGCGTCATAGCCTTCGCTCGGGCTCGGCAGCAGGATGCTGGTCGGGCCACCGAGGCTGACGCGGTCGTTGGCCAGTTCGCCGTCCAGGCCGCCCATGCCACCGAGTTCCACGTCGCTGCCAAAGGCCGCGAGTTGCTTGTCTTTGCCCCCGCCGGTGATGTTCTTGAGCACCGGACGCAACACACCGAACACCAGCACCAGGATGAACAACACCCCCAGCACTTGCTTGACGATGTCCCAGAACCACGGCTGGGAGTAGAACGGAATCTCGGCGATCACTTCACCGCGCTCAGCAGAGAACGGCATGTTGATCACGCTGACGCTGTCGCCACGGCTGGCGTCGAAACCGACCGCGTCCTGCACCAGGCGAGTGAAGCGCGCCAATTCATCGGCGCTCCACGGCGCACGGGTGGTTTCGCCATTGGCTGCGTTGACCTTGACCTGATCGTCCACCACCACCGACACCGACAGGCGATTCAAACGGCCCTGCTGTTGTTTGGTGTGGCTGATGGAACGGTCGAGCTCGAAGTTCTTGGTGGATTGTTGACGCTTGTCGGCCGGGTACGGCGCCAGCATCGGCTGACCAGTGGCCGGGTCCATGATCTGCTGACCGTTGGCATCAAGCAGTGGCTGGCCTGGCTGCACCATGCCGGCCGACGCAGTGGCGCCACCAGTGGTTTGCGGCGCCGAGGCAGGCGACGGCGGCTGGTTGCTCAAGGCACCCGGCACACCTTGCGGGCCATTGCTGGCGGTACGTTGTTCGTTGACCGACTGCTCGCTGCGCAACGCCGGTTGATCCGGGTTGAACTGCTCGGAAGTCGATTCGACGGCGCTGAAATCCACATCGGCCGAGACTTCGGCTTTATAGCGGTCGTTGCCCAGCACCGGTTGCAGGATGTTATGCACGCGCTGAGTCAGCATGCTTTCCATGCGACGGCTGTAATCGAACTGCTTGCCGGCCATGGTCAGCTCAGAGTTTTCCGCCTGATCCGACAGCAGGTTGCCCTTCTGGTCGACAACGGTGATCTGCGATTTGCTCAGTTCGGGAACGCTGGTCGCCACCAGATTGATGATGGCGACGACCTGGCCTGGCTCCAGCGAGCGACCGGAATACAGTTCAACCAGAACCGAAGCGCTTGGCTTGCGCTCGTCACGCACGAACACCGAACTTTTCGGAATCGCCAGGTGCACGCGGGCACCCTTGACGTTGTTCAGGCTGGAAATGGTCCGGGCCAGTTCGCCTTCGAGGCCGCGACGATAGCGGGTCGCCTCCATGAACTGACTGGTACCCAGCCCCTGCTCCTTGTCGAGAATCTCGAAACCGATATTGCCGTCGCTGGGAGTGACACCAGCGGCCGCGAGCTTGAGCCGCGCACGGGACAGGTCATCGGCCTTGACCAGCAAGGCACCGGAATTCGGTTCGACGGTATAGGGAATGTCGGCGGCGGCCAGGGTTTCCATGACCTGTTTGGCGTCCATGCCGGCAAGGCTGCCGTATAGAGGCCGGTAGTCCGGCTGCTGGGACCACAACACCACGGCAAAACCAATCGCCACGCTCGCAGCCAGGCCGACCAACAGGCCCACCTGACGCAACATGGTCATCTCGGAGAGGTTTTCCAGGAAAGACAACCCGAACAGCGGCGGTTTGCCGTCTATTGGAGTGGCCTTGGCCGGAACATTATCGGCGATTGCTTCTGCCATGACTCAATCTCGTCCTTAAACCGGCATCTGCATGATGTCTTGGTAAGCCTGAACCAGCTTGTTACGCACTTGGGTCAGTGCCTGAAAAGACACGCTGGCCTTCTGTGAGGAAATCATCACGTCCGTCAGGTCGACGCCGCTTTTACCGATCTCGAAGGCACTGGCCAACTGATTGGACGCCTGCTGGGTGTCGTTCACTTTATTGACGGCCTGACCGAGCATGTCGGCAAAGCTGCTGCCACCCACTTCAGGGACTGCGGCAGTCGATTTCGGCGCAGACATGGCATCCATTTGCATGGCGCGCATATCCAGCATCAACCGGTTGAATTCAATACCTTGGCTCATGGTCTGCTCTCTTTGGCTACTCGCAATTTTTTGACACTCACTCGGCGAGTAGTGAGGTGTTAGCAACAAGGGTGCCAGCTCCGTGGCCGCTCTAAACAAAAGCTCTCCTGTGCTTTTGTTTGCCGACCGTTACGTGGCGAACAAATACGCTTCCACATCCATTCCGGCATCGCGCATCTGCGCCAGCTTGTAGCGCAAGGTGCGCGGGCTGATGCCCAGTCGCTCGGCGGCTTCTTTGCGGCGGCCGCGCTCGGCGCGCAAGGTGTCGATGATCATTTGGAACTCACGGCGCCGCAGGTCATCGCCGAGGGCGCCCGCCGATTCGACTTCGACTTCCACTGCTCGTGCAGGCGCCGGCGCCAATGCTGGCAATGGCGCACACGCCACGGGCCCGGCCAGACAAAAATCCTGCGGCTGGATCAAACCGCCCTGCTGCAGAATCAAGGCCCGCTGGATCGCGTTATCCAGTTCACGCACGTTGCCCGGCCACGGATAGCCGATCAGGCAGGCCTGCGCCTCGGGCGAAAGCTTTGCCGCGGCATGCTTCATTTTATTGACGTGTTTGGCCAGCAGGCGCTCGGCCAGCGGCAGGATGTCGGCGGTGCGTTCACGTAGCGGACGCCAGGCCAACGGGAACACCGACAGGCGATAGTAAAGATCTTCGCGGAAACGCCCCGCCGCCACTTCACCGGCCAGGTCACGGTTAGTGGTAGCGACCACTCGAATATCCAGCGTGATCGGCTTGCGTGCGCCGACTCGTTCGACTTCGCGCTCCTGCAATACGCGCAGTAACTTGGCCTGCAGGCCGAGGGGCATTTCAGAAATTTCATCGAGCAGGATCGTCCCGCCATCGGCCTGCTCGAACTTGCCGGCCTGCGCCGCGATGGCGCCGGTGAACGAACCTTTTTCGTGACCGAACAAAGTGGCTTCAAGCATGTTGTCCGGGATAGCTGCGCAGTTGATCGCAATGAATGGCTGACTGGCGCGATGGGAGTGCTGATGGATGTAACGCGCCAGCACTTCCTTGCCGGTCCCGGACTCACCGGAGATCAACACCGTGGAATCACTGCGCGCCACGCGCGCGGCCAATTCCAGCAATTGCGCACTGGCCGGCTCGAACGCCACAGGCCCCTCGCTCTCGGTCGCCCCGAGATTGCCCAAGGCGTGACGCGCCACCAGGTCGAGCAAGGCTTTGGGCTCGAACGGCTTGACCAGGTAATCCGCCGCGCCTTGACGCATGGCGTCGACCGCACGTTCGACCGCACCGTGAGCGGTCATCAACAACACCGGCAGTTGCGGCTGACGAGCCCGCAGCAATCCAAGCAGCTGATGACCGTCCATGCCCGGCATGTTGACGTCACTGACCACCAGGCTAAATGCCTCGGCGCCAACCGCAGCCAGCGCCTCTTCCGCCGAACCGACCGCCTTGTAAGCGTGTCCGGCAAGCACCAGCGTATCGGCCAGTGCTTCCCGTAGCGCGCGATCGTCCTCGACCAGTAAAACCTTGATGGTCATATCCTTCACTTCACTCCCTGAGCGCTGGACTGCTCACCCGCGAAAAGCGGCAGGATCACCTGCGCGCAAGTGCCGCGACCCGGCCGCGAACGCAACTGCAATTCTCCCTGATGAGCACGGGCCACTGCCTTGACCACGGTCAGCCCCAGACCGGTGCCGGTGGTTTTGGTGGTGAAAAACGGCTCGCCCAAACGTGCCAATACCTTCGTGTCGATACCACTGCCGCTGTCGCTGACCGATACGCGCAGGTTGTTGTCGCGGGTATACAGATGAACTTTCAAACGGACGTCGCCGGCGCTGGCCTGAATGGCGTTTTCGATCAGATTGAGGATCGCTCCGACCAGCGTATCGCGATTGCACAGCAACTCACCGGCATGACTGTCGCATTGCCAGCGCACCGGCAGATCCTGAACAAGAGTCAGCGCCGCCGCTTGCAGCGACTGCATCAGCATTTTTGGAGTAACACGATCGGTCAACGGCAGCTCACCGCGAGCGAACACCAGCATGTCGCGCACTTGGTGTTCCAGCTCATGCAGTCGCTCTTTCAGGCGGCCGGCAAAACGCTGCTGCGTGGCGACCGGTAGTTCCTGCTCAGTCAAATGACTGGCATAGAGCAACGCGGCGGACAACGGCGTACGAATCTGATGGGCCAACGAGGCGACCATGCGACCGAGCGACGACAGGCGCTCATGGCGGGCCAGTTGATCTTGCAGATGACGGGTTTCAGTCAGATCGTTGAGCAACACCAACTGACCGGGTTCGGCATCCAGCGAGCGGGTAGCGATCGACAGGCGCCGACCGTCCTTGAGGGAGATTTCGTGACCGTCGTCTTCGCGCGGCGCAAAGCATCGCGCAATGACCTGGCGCCACAACTCGCCTTCGAGGGGTAAGCCGAGCAGCTCACACGCAGCGGGATTGGCTTCACGCACGATGCCTTGGGCGTCGATGACGATGACGCCGCCGGGCAATAGATCGAGGAGGTTTTGCAGCCGGTTGGCCAGACGCTCTTTTTCCGCCAACTCCTGCATGCGCTGGGCGCTGACCACCGCCAGCTCACCTTTGAGCTCGGTGACCCGGGCTTCGAGCATGCTGTAGGAATCGGTCAATTGGCTCGACATCTGGTTGAACAGCGCAAACGCCTGCTCAAGGCCAAGCCGGCTTGCCTGCTCTACGGACGACGGTTGCCCCGAAACATCAGGGACAGGAGACATCTGGGCGGCTTGGGGCATTGTGCTCTCTCGCGTGGTGACCGTCAGTTAAACGGAACGTTGCGAGGGACGTAGCAATACCCGTGCCTAAAAAAAACTGCCTATAAATGAAGGGGTTGAAAAACAGGCGTCAATCATCCGCCTGTTCATCACCATCTCGACGACTCATGCCGTACTTGCGCATCTTCTCCACCAGGGTCGTGCGACGAATACGCAGCCGTTCGGCCGCCCGCGCCACAATGCCGTTGGCGTCATCCAGCGCCTGCTGAATCAACCCTTGCTCCAGACCGCCGAGGTAGTCTTTCAGGTCCAGGCCTTCCGGCGGCAGCAGCGCATTGGCGGTGAAGTCCGGGGTATGACCGTTGATGGCCACCCGCTCTTCGAGATCACTGCGCAGGCTGTCGACCAACTGCTCGTCTTCGTCATCGACGTAGCGGAATTTCTTCGGCAACTCGACCACGCCGATCACCCCGTACGGGTGCATGATCGCCATGCGCTCCACCAGGTTGGCCAGCTCGCGAACGTTGCCCGGCCAGCCGTGACGGCACAGCGACATGATCGCCGCCGAGTTGAACCGGATCGACCCGCGCTTCTCGTGCTCCATGCGCGAGATCAACTCGTTCATCAGCAACGGGATGTCTTCGACGCGCTCACGCAACGGCGCCATCTCGATCGGGAACACGTTCAGGCGATAGTAGAGGTCTTCGCGGAACGTGCCGATCTCGATCATGCTTTCGAGATTCTTGTGGGTTGCCGCGATGATCCGCACATCGACGCTTTGGGTCTTGTTGCTGCCCACGCGCTCGAACGTGCGCTCCTGCAAGACGCGCAACAGCTTGACCTGCATCGGCAACGGCATGTCGCCAATTTCGTCGAGGAACAGCGTACCGCCGTTGGCCAGCTCGAAACGCCCGGCACGGCTGGTGATCGCCCCGGTGAAGGCACCCTTCTCGTGACCGAACAATTCGCTTTCCAGCAACTCGGCCGGAATCGCCCCGCAGTTGACCGGAACGAACGGCGCTTCACGACGCTTGGAGTGGTAGTGCAGATTGCGCGCGACCACTTCCTTGCCAGTGCCGGACTCACCGAGGATCAGCACGCTGGCGTCGGTGTCGGCGACTTGCTGCATCATCTGACGGACGTGTTGAATCGCCCGGCTGGTGCCGACAAGGCTGCGGAAAAGATTCGGTTCACGGTGACGACCGCGCTCACGGGCCTGGTCATACATCTCGCGATAGACCTGGGCACGGTGCAACGAATCGAGCAGTTTGCTGTAGCTGGGCGGCATTTCGAGCGTCGAAAGCACTCGG
This sequence comes from Pseudomonas sp. GW821-FHT01E10, assembly GCF_059422365.1. Taxonomy (NCBI): domain Bacteria; kingdom Pseudomonadati; phylum Pseudomonadota; class Gammaproteobacteria; order Pseudomonadales; family Pseudomonadaceae; genus Pseudomonas; species Pseudomonas sp. GW821-FHT01E10. The sequence continues at coordinate 110,255 of NZ_JBWKWT010000008.1, read as the reverse complement.
CGACGCTGGTCTTCCGGCAAGTCAATGGAAGAATTATCGCCCATTAACAAAACTGGAAGGAACTCATCCCAGGTTGAGAGTGTCTTTAACAGGCCCAAAAGTGCACCAGGAGCATTTACCGTCCCGATGAGGACACAGATTACTTCACGACTTGATGACAGAGAGCCGACCGCCTGCTGCCAGTCATGGCTGCCACAGGGTAAATTTTCTTCGCCGAGAAAATTTAAAATCACCGCCAAATCGCGGCGGCGGACGCTATCGTCATCAATCAGCAGAATTTTGGTTTCACGCCACATGCAATAGCAACTTCCCTAGTCAACTCAATGCCCAAAATGAGGGGCAAGCTAGACGCTTGCAGACACGTTGTGCCTGTAGACGCCTGAAATCTGGAACCAGCCACTAGTTAAGTCAAAAAACCGTGCACAGTCAAATTTATGGCGCACTATGTTTGGATTAACTGAGGGTTAATTAACCAAACAGATGGTAAACCTTTGCCGCGTTCTGTGCTTGGTGGATCTGCGACATCTCGTCGACTATCGCTTGTCGCTCCCCCGTCGCCGCTTCCAGGAGCTGTTTATACACCCCCAGCAACTCCTCCAGGTTTTCGCGCAACGCGGCCTCGTCCACCGAAGCTTCACTCAAGACGTCTTCCATGCAGGAACGGCAAGCCAGGTCCAATTCACCGATGGCTTCCCAGTTACGCTCGGCCAATGCCTCGACCAGGGCGTCCCGGGTTTGTTCGATTCGCTGCAATACAAGACTCATGGTGATCTCCTTAAAACTGGGGAGCAGGTGCGCCAATAGCATCCCAACCGTCTTTCACCGTGCGAAGCAAATCGGCAACTTCGTCGAGGATTTTCGGATCGGTCTTGAGGTTGGCTTCTGCCAGGCGTTTCATCATGTAAGCATAGAGATTGTCCAACTCACCAACGGACTCCGCCTGCTTCTCCAGGTCCAATCCCTCTCGCAAACCACCGATAATGCCGATGGCCTTGCCGATTAGAACACCCTTGCTGGCGACATCCTTGCGCTCCATGGCGCCTTTAGCCTGAGCGATGCGATCCAGACCGCCTTCCATAAGCATTTGCACCAGACGATGAGGGCTGGCCTCGGAAGTCTGGGCTTGCGCGCCAATCTTCTGGTACTGCCGAAGGGCTAACATCGGGTTCATGCTGTACCTCATCTAAACTCTGTGATTCGTATAATCAGGCTATCGACATAGCGTCAAAAATCTTTAGCCCGAAACTAAAAAAGCCCGACAAGCGGAATCCGCTGCCGGGCTTTTGGCGTTTATGCGCTATGAAGCGTTTTTCTGCGCATTCATCGCGTCGAACATCGAAGTGATATTGCTCGCCGTTGCCTTCAGCTTGCCGACAAGGGTATCCATGTCGTTGTACTTTTTGGTCAGCACCGCCGTCAGCGTCTCGACCCGACGATCCAGGGCTGCCTGCTGGTTGGCCAGATTGCTCTTGGCCTTGGACAGGTTGCTCGAACGGGTGTCGAGGATCCCCTCACTGCCAGTGATCGTGTAAGGGGTGATGGCATCGTTCATGCGCGTGAGCAGCCCCTTGGCGGCATCGCCAGTCGCCGTCGGATCGCCCAGGAACAGCTTCTGAACCTCACCACCGAGCTTCTGGGTGTCCATCGCATTGGTGAACTTGGCGCTATCGAAATCCAGCGCACCGGTTTTCTGATTGGTGGTGATACCCAATTGCGACAGAACAGTGAGCTTGTCGCCAGCACCGGTAGTCACCAACGGTGAACGAATCGATGCCATGATACCGCGCGCCAATGGGTCACCGGTCAGTGCAGCAGCAACGGTCAGCTTGCCGTCTGCATCCAGGGATGGCTTGGTCAACGTATTTACACTGGTCACAACCTGGTTATAAGCGTCGACGAAAGCTTGAATGGACTTTTTCAGACCATCACTGTTCGGACCGACCGTCACCGTCGTGGTTACATCACCACCGGCGACCAGATTGAGGGTCAAGCCAGAAACAGCCGAGTCAACCTTGTTGCTTTTGCTGGTCAGCGCGAGCCCGTCCACGGTGAAATTGGCGTCCTTCGCGAAATCGCCGATAGCACCAGCCGAAGTCGCTGTCGGTGTTGCGCCCATTTGCTGGCCGGCATTGATTTCCAGACCCGCAATACCGCTGAGGGTGATATCGGAACCGGCACCGGTCGCCGTGGAACCCATCACCAGACGCGAGCCAAACGAGTCAGTCACGATGTTGGCACTGAAGCCATTCGCGCCCTGCTGGGTGTTGATCGCATCGCGAACCGATTGCAACGTCGCGCCCGCCGGAATGGTGACAGAACTGGATACGCCGTTTTGCGTGATATTGAGCGTGCCGCTCGCAATGGCACTGCTGGCGCCGCCGGCAAAGGCTGCGGTGGCCACTTTGGACGAGGTCGCAAGGTTAGAGACCTTGACCACGTAAGAGCCGTTGACGGCGGTGTTGCTGGCCACAGCGGTCAATACTTTCGCGTCGGCGGAAGTGGCGTTGTAGCCGAGGAATTGCGGAGCCTGCGTATCTTGCAGCTTCTTGATCGCAGCCTGGAAGTTCGCCAGGACACTTTTGAGAGTACCAATACCGGAAATCTGCGCAGTGTTGGTGGTCGTCTGACGATCGATCTGATTCTGCTTGGCCGCCTTGTCGGCGTTGACCAGAGCCTTGACGATATCACCGGTATTAATACCGGAACCTAAGCCCGTGCCCGGTAGAATTGGACTTGCCATGTGGAACTCCCTTCAGTGTGTCGCCGGCCTTTTGACCACTACAACGCCCAAAAGAACATAGCAACAAAATTCGTGCCAGTTGTCAGACTTTGGCGCTGAACAACAGGCTGCTTGCATCATTCAAACTGTTCGCCAGCTTAAGGACTTCTTCGTTGGGGATTTGACGAACCACCTCACCGGAGTCACTGGCAATCACTTTGACCACAACTTTGCCTGAAGGCTCATCAATCGAGAACTCCAGGTTGCGCTTGACCGACTGAACGAACTTTTCGATTTCCTGGACGGCCATCTTCAGTTTTTCCTGCTCGGTCTGGTCTTTTTTACCTTCTTCCTTGACGGCAACCGCTGGCGCAGTTTCCGCTCGAGGCTTTTCCGCAGGCTTGTCGGCAACAGTCGTCGCCTGCTGGGCCGCAGGATAAGACAAGTTCAGCTTGACGCTCATATCCATGTCCACCACCTCTTAAATTAAAAAGCGAGAGAGCGCGACAAGCGCACTCCCCCGCCAAAACTCATCGGCTATTACTGAAGCAGTTTCAGTACAGCGGATGGCAGTTGGTTGGCTTGAGCCAGAACTGCGGTGGAAGCTTGTTGCAGAGTTTGTTGCTTGGTCAGCTGTGCAGTTTCAGCAGCGAAGTCGGTATCTTGTACGCGGCTCAGTGCAGCACTGGCGTTTTCGTTGATGTTTTGCAGGTTGGAAATGGTGGTCGAGAAACGGTTTTGAGCAGCACCCAGGTCAGCGCGAGTGGCGTTGATGTTTGCCAGAGCAGCGTCGATAGCCGAGATAGAAGCATCAACAGAGCTGTGGTTAGCAGTGTTGGAAACGCCGGAAATGGTGGTACCGGTCATGCCCAGGGCGCTGGCGTCGAAGCTGGTCGACAGGGTCAGAGTGATCTGGTTGTCGGAAGTAGTGTTCGAACCTACCTGGAACTGCATTGCACCAGCAGTACCGTCGATCAGCGCCTTACCGTTCAGGTTGGTCGACTGAGCGATACGGGTCAGTTCAGCGATCGACTGTTGGTATTCTTTGTCCAGAGCGGTACGGTCAGCAGTACCGTTGGAGTCGTTGCGCGATTGCACGGCGATTTCACGCATACGCTGCAGAATGTTGGTCGATTCTTGCAGAGCGCCTTCAGCGGTCTGAGCGATCGAAACACCGTCGTTGGCGTTTTTGATAGCCATGGTCTGACCACGGATCTGCGAAGTCATACGGGTAGCGATCTGCAGGCCGGCGGCGTCGTCTTTGGCGCTGTTGATTTTCAGGCCGGAGGACAGGCGGGTCATCGAAGTCGACAGTGCGTCGGACGCACGGTTCAGGTTCTTCTGAACACTCAGGGAAGTAGTGTTAGTGTTTACTGTTAAAGCCATGACGAATTCCTCGTTGGTTGGGTACTGCGGCTTCCGGCCCTGGCAACCGCCCGGTATGGCCTAGAGAACCTTCGTAATAGTTATCGTCGCCAATGCAGGTTGCTTGAGGGGATTTTTGAAATTTTTTGCCATCACCCTGCCACCCCCTGTAAAACCGAGGCTTAGCGACGATCCAACCACCAAAAAATGACGCCAGAGAACTGCCACAACCCTTTCTTACAGCCCCGCTCCCGCTGATCTGCCACGGCATTACGCAGAATTGACAGCCACCAGCAAATCGACCAGTTCGTATTCAAGGTAATCCGCCAGCGCCAGCCAGTCCTGTCGTTCCTGACTATCCAGCATACCTGTCAGTAATGCCGTCCACCGGGCCGCGATCTGGCTCTCGGCCCCGCCGACCCGCGACTGCACCTGCTCCGCCACCTCGACCATGACCAGCGCCGCCTCGACATCCCTTCCCAGGCGAAACAACGCTGAACATTGCCGGGCCTGATCAACGAGTAGCACTTCGCTCATCGACTGAACTCCGGATGAAATGTCGTGCCGGCAATCATGGCCCCGGCTCGACTGCTGTTGTAGAAGACGACATGTGGATTCGCAGCGATATAGCGCTCCAGCTCACACAGGTAGCTGCGGAAATTGAGCTGGGTCTTGACCCGCTGCCCATGCCCATCCAACACCCAATGACGAGCCGCGCCCAATTGCGGACCAAGGTCACCGTCATTCCAGCCGGCATGGGTCTTGTTGTTGGGGAACGCGAAGTCAGCCCCGAACAGCGTGATCTGACTGGCGCCCATTTTCACCGCCAGGTCCACCGCCGGATGAATCACGCTGCCGCCTGCAAACAGCCCTGCCCGTGGGAGCAGCTCGCGCAGAACCCGAAAAATCGGACTTGCCGAGTAAGCGACATAGCGTTTGCCTTGCCAGGCCTGCAAGACCGCAGGAGCCACCAGCGGCATGTAGACCAGCGTGATGTTTGCGCTGTCCTCGGGCGGCAGATGGCGCTGCGAGATACGCTGATCGATCGTGACGACCACATCCGGCTTGATACCGCTCTCGATCAGCGGCCTATAAGCGGTATCGACACAAACGAACAGTGGTCGCGGGGTCTGGCCGCGAATTGATCGCAAGGTCACGAAGTGCTGTTCCAGGCTCGGCCCGGTGGCGATGACAAACATCGGCTGGCCAGCGTGTGCTGCGAACAATTGTGCGGCGTCACTATCGACGCGGATCTGTTCGACACTTTCCAGCAGGCGCGTCGCTATTTCCGGATTGTCCGGATCGAACTCACGGTTGTTGAACGTCAGATGGGTTTCGCTGATCAAGCGGTCGCGGATCTTCGCGTTGAAGTCATCGGCCAGCACCAGCTCCGAAGGCAGGGCAAAGAACGGCAGACAAATCTCAGCCAAATCACCGGCGTAGTGCAGCTCGACCCGCGAATCGCTGAGCCATGGCTGCTGATCGAGCAATTGCAGCACCAGCGCAAACACTGCGCCGCTAAGGATATGAACATGCAGCCGAATCAGCCCCGAACGCTGCAGCAGCTCCAGTTGCAGATCACCCAGCCCCGTGCCGTAAACGTGCAACACCGGACTGTCGACCGGCAGGCTTGCGGCTTGAAGCTGCGCTTCGCGGGTACGGTCATGGCGACTGGTCAACTGAATGCCGTTGATGCTCAGGGTCGAGCCGAGCCCTTCCACCAGATCGGCCTGCAACGGGCCCGGATCTTCAGACAGCAGACGCTCAGCCACGGCCGGCCAGCGACGCTGAATGAGTTCGGCGTTGGGTTGAAAAAACTCGCTCATGGCGCCTCGCTGTGATTCGGGCAAAAAAATAGCGCTCAAGGTTACACCTTGAGCGCTTTTTTTGTGTCCGGCTTTTAGAAGATCAAGGGCGATAGATGATCGCCGAACCCCAGGACAAACCAACACCAAAACCGCTGAGTGCCACACGCTTCCACTTGGAATCGAGCACGTGTTTTTCCAGCAGCAATGGAATGCTCGACGACACGGTGTTACCGGTCTCGACCATGTCCTTGAGGAACTTCTCGGGCTCGCCTTCGAAGCGTCGCGCCACGGCATCGACAATCGCCGCACTGCCCTGGTGAATGCAGAAGGCATCGATATCGTCGGCCGTCAGACCCGAGTCGCCCAGCAGCTCGTGCAAATGCGCAGGGACTTTGAGCAGCGCGAAGTTGAAGACCTGACGGCCATTCATGAAGAACACCCCGTCGGTGACCTTCAGGTGCGGCGCACCGGAACCGTCGGTGCCGAACTTGGCCTTGCCCAACTGCCATGGAGCGTCTTCGCCCATCCAGGTGGCGGTGGCGGCATCGCCGAACAACATGGTGGTGTTGCGGTCTTCCGGGTCGACGATCTTCGAATACGGATCGGCGGTCACCAGCAAGCCATTCTTCAGGCCTGCGGCTTCCATAAAGCCCTTGATGGCGTAGATGCCGTAGACGTAACCGGAGCAGCCCAGGGAGATATCGAACGCGGCCACGGTCGTCGGCAGGCCCAGCTTGTCCTGAACGATGGCGGCGGTGTGCGGCAGGCCTTCTTCGTCGCCGTTCTGGGTCACGACGATCAGCACGTCGATGGCTTCACGCTTCAATTCAGGGTTGTTGGCGAACAGCGCGTTGACTGCTTCGACACACAGGTCCGAGGTTTCTTGCCCGGCGTCTTTGCGCGGCAGGAAAGCCGAACCGATCTTGCCCAGGATGAACTCTTCATCCTTCTCGAATTTTGCACCTTGTGCGTAATTGTCCACGCCGGCTACAGGAACGTAGCTCGCAATGCTCTTTATGCCAATCATTACGGCTTCCCAATAATAAACAGCCCAATACCACCGCTCGCAAGGAATCGAGGGGCGCCGACAAACAACGAATAACGTCGCCCTCAACGAGGTGACAGCGGGAAGAGTAAAAGGCCATCACTGAGCCAAAAGCAGGCCAGGCGCCCTCTTCCCTATTTATACAATACAGTGAAGATGCGCGTAATGACTCGCAGGTCACGCTATTTTGCCGAATCAGCCCCACAAGCGGTTATTCGACCAGCGACCAGTCCAGCGGCGTTCCGCGCTTGATGGCCTGGCGGGCACGGCGGCCCAGAAGGGTTTCAGCGTGTTTCGGGGCCAGCCCCAGGCCCGGACGGATGGCCCGCAGATTGGCGGCGGTAAATGGCTCTCCGGCGATCATGTCCTGGGTGACATACAGCGACCGGCGGTACACCAGGGACTTGCGCTCGGCGTCAGTCACGCCGTAATGCACCTGGCCCATGGCCTGCCAGGCGCGCTCGGTTTCGACCACCAGGCTGGCGAGTTCGGCCGGTTCCAGCGAGAAACTGGCATCCACGCCTCCGGCGGCACGGTCGAGGGTGAAGTGTTTTTCCACCACCGTCGCCCCCAGCGCTACGGCGGCGACAGACACCCCGACACCCATCGAATGGTCGGACAAACCGACTTCACAACCAAACAACTCACGCAGATGAGGAATCGTGCGCACGTTGCTGTTGGCGGGCGTCGCCGGGTAAGTGCTGGTGCACTTGAGCAACACCAGATCCTTGCAACCGGCCTCACGGGCGGCACGCACGGTTTCATCGAGCTCGGCGATGCTGGCCATGCCGGTGGAAATGATCAGCGGCTTGCCGGTGGCCGCAACCCGACGAATCAACGGCAGATCAGTGTTCTCGAAGCTGGCGATCTTGTAGGCCGGCACATCGAGTCTTTCGAGGAAGTCCACCGCGGTGTCATCGAACGGTGTGGAAAACGCCAGCATGCCCAGCTCTTTGGCCCGGGCGAAAATCGGCGCGTGCCATTCCCACGGCGTGTGGGCCTTTTCGTACAGCGCATACAGCGAAGAACCGGCCCACAAGCTGTTGGGGTCCTTGATGAAGAACTCGCCTTCGGACAAGTCCAGGGTCATGGTCTCGGCGGTGTAGGTTTGCAGCTTCAAGGCATGGGCGCCGGCCTTGGCCGCGGCTTCGACGATTTTTATCGCCATGTCCAGCGACTGGTTATGGTTGCCGCTCATCTCGGCAATGATGAACGGCGGCGCATCGGCACCGATCGAGCGATTACCGATCTTGAAACTGGTCATTGTTCTGGATCCTTCAACACGCGCGTGAACGCGCAAGCACTCTGAGTAAAACCACCCTCGCGGAAAACCTTCAGCGATGGCTGATTGGCCGGCAGCACCTGAGCGGTGATGGCCTCAAGTTGTGGCCAATGCGCCGTGACGAACGCTTCGCCCCGCGCCAGCAGCGCCCTGCCCCAGCCCAGGCCGAATCGGCCTTCGAACAGATAGATCGAGACCTCGGCCCGAGTACCGTCAAGGTCATAGCGCAGCATACCGACCGGGCCGTCATCCGCCTCGGCAATCAACAGCAGTCGCTGAGGGTTGTTCAGGCTCGCGGCCAACCAGACCTGATGCCGCTGCCAATCGATGGCGTGGGTGTCCAGCGACCAGCGCCGTACTGCCTCGGCATTACGTCCCTCGAACAACAATTGCGCATCGTCCGGATCGGCTCGACGCACCTGCAGTACCGCTCCCGCCAGTGCTGCCGCCACCCGCTGCGCGCCACGGCCATCGACCAACTGCCGTGAGCGTTCGGCCATACTTTGACGAAAACCTTGATTGCCTACGACAAAACCGATGGCTTGGCGCAACTGCTCGACGCTGACATGCTCGCGGTTGCCCAGGAACACATGAGCGCCCGAGGTCGCCATCACCTCGCCGTTGGCCTGCTGATTATTCGAGACCGCAATGCAAATCGTCGGCAGCCCCATGGCCGCCCGCTCCCAACTGGTGCCGCCACCGGCACCGATAAACAGGTCAGCCTCGGTCATCAGCCGATAGAAATCGCTGACAAAACTGTGCAGGCGCCAGTTCGGACGATACGCCGCCAGCGCCTGCATCTGCTCCCAGGCCGGGTTGTTGGCCCCCGCCACGAAATCGACCTCCAGCTCATGAAGGTCCGCCAGCGCCAACATCGCGTGGTGGGTCTGCATGGCCGCATCGAAGCCGCCGAAGTTCACCAATACTCGCCTGGCCCGAGGCTTGATCTCGACCGCCGGGCAGCAGAACTCATCGCGCAACATCGCAAAACGTGGACCGAGCAAGGTCTGGCAGTCGGGCGTCAGCAGCGAGGCATAAGCCTCTGGGGTGCCCGACAGATTTTGATTGAGCAGCAGATCGACGCGGTACTGCCGAGTGGCCAGGTCATCCACCGCGGCGATCCGTGATGCCCAGCGACGGGCCGCAGTCTGCCAGTGATGATCGAGGCCATAGTGGTCGACGATGATCCAGTCGAAAGCCGGATGGCGTTCCAGGGCTTGCGCCAGCGCGGCGATGTCCGCCTGCCAGGGCAGCATCGATTCGATGGCCTGCTGCGGATCTTCATCGGGGTAGCGTGCCGGCAGCGCGAAGGTCTCGAAGCCCTCGCTTGCCAGGCTGTCCAGTCGATGCCCCGGCAGCAGGCGACAGGCGAAGGCAACGTGCGTGCCCTGCTTGCGCAACACCCTGGCCAGGGTCAGACAGCGGGCGATATGGCCGCTGCCAATGGTTGGCGACGCGTCAGCGCGGATCAGTATCCTCATTGCAACTCACCACCAGCCTTCAATGCGGCGTAAAGGTATTCGGCGCGTTTCCAGTCTTCAAGGGTGTCGATGTCCTGTACCAGGTAGCGCGGCAGAATCACCGGCAGGCTCGCTGGCGAGAACAGTGCATCACCACGCAACCAGGCCTCGCTGCGTCCCCAGTAGAACTGGCCGGCGTCTTGAAAGGCTTCGGGCAAGTCCTGGGAGCGGGTGTCACGAAACTCCGGATAGAGCGAGGTCAGGGCGCCCTGCGCGTCGAGGGTCAAGGCCCGCTGCACCGGAAAACCAAAACCGGTGACTGAAAACGCGAAAGACTTGTCCGGGTGCTGCACCAGCAACTCATGCCCCTGACGCAGATAACGCGCTTGCAACAACGGCGCCGTCGCATAGATGCAGCAGGCATGGTCGAACGGTGGCAATTGATTCAAGGCATGCACAATCACTGCCGCAGTCCCGGTGAAATCGTCAGCCAGTGCCGAAGGCCGCATGAACGGCACCTGAGCGCCATTGGCTCGTGCGACGTCGGCGATTTCCTCATCGTCGGTACTGACGATCACCTGGTCGAACAGGCGCGACTCCAACGCCGTGCGAATCGAACGGACGATCATCGGCACGCCGTCGAACGGCTTGAGGTTCTTGCGCGGGATTCGCTTGCTGCCACCACGGGCCGGAATGATCGCAACACAGCTCAAGAGTCACTACTCCTCAAGGATCAGCCGTCGCAATTGCTCGACCACATAGTCCTGTTGTTCATCGCTCAGCAGAGGAAACAGCGGCAGGCTGATGGCCTCGGCGTAATAACGTTCGGCCTGGGGGAAATCACCCTCGGCAAAACCCAGGTCGCGATAGTACGGCTGCAAGTGCACGGGAATATAGTGCAGATTCACCCCGACACCGGCCGCTCGCAAGCCTTCGAACACCTGTCGATGACTGAGGTTGATCCGCTCCGTCTGCAAGCGCACCACGTACAGATGCCACGCCGATTCGGCTTCAGGCTGCGCGCTGGGCAAGGTCAGCGGCAAGTACGCCAGCAACCGGTCATAACGCGCCGCCAGTTCGCGTCGACGCTCGATAAAGCCATCGAGCTTGTTCAGCTGTGACAGACCGAGTGCCGCTTGCAGATCGGTGATCCGGTAATTGAAGCCCAGCTCCACTTGCTGGTAGTACCAGGGGCCGTGGCTGGGTTCGGTCATCTGCTCGGGGTCACGGGTCATGCCGTGGCTGCGCAGACGTTGCAAGCGTTCGGCCAGTTCCGGGCGATTGGTCAGCACCATGCCGCCTTCGGCACTGGTGATGATCTTCACCGGGTGGAAACTGAACACGGTCATTGCCGCGAATTCACCGCAACCCACCGGGCGCCCGGCATAGGACGCGCCGACCGCGTGGGAGGCATCCTCGATCACCGTGAAACCGTAACGCTCGGCCAGTTCGGCGATCATGCGCATATCGCAGCTCTGCCCGGAGAACGCTACCGCCACCAGCACTTTCGGCAGCTTGCCGTCGCGCTCGGCGATTTCCAACTTCGACGCCAAGGCGTAGGCATCGAGGTTCCAGGTCAGCGGGTCAATGTCGACAAAATCGACGTCGGCGCCGCAGTAGCGACCGCAGTTGGCCGAGGCCAGAAAGGTATTCGGCGTGGTCCATAACCGATCGCCCGGCCCCAGGCCCGCGGCGAGACAGGCAATGTGCAACGCCGCCGTGGCATTGCACACCGCCACCGCGAAATCGGCCTGGCACCGCTCGGCCATCGCCTGTTCGAAACGCTCGATGGTCGGCCCTTGGGTCAGCCAGTCAGACTGCAACACGGCGACCACCGCATCGATGTCGGCCTGATCGAGGCTTTGCCGACCGTAGGGAATCATGCCGACAGTTCCGCGTGCAGGTCGGCGATCTGGCCGACCGACAGGAAGTGCGGGTTGGTATCGGAACGGTACTCGAAATCTTCGCCCACCGGCCGGCCCTGCTCGCCCAGTTTGTCCACGGCAAAATCCACGTCGACGCTGGTGAAACGGATCGACGGCTGAATGGTGTAGTGATCGTCGAACTCCAGGGTCATGCGCGCGTCGTCCAACGGCACCATCAGCTCATGGAGTTTTTCCCCCGGACGAATGCCGACGTGTTTGTGCGGCAAATGTTCAGCCATGCCCTGCGCCAGGTCGACGATGCGAATCGACGGGATCTTCGGCACAAATACTTCACCACCGTGCATGCGGGCGAAGCTGTCGAGCACAAACTTCACGCCGTGATCGAGGGTGATCCAGAACCGCGTCATGCGCTCATCGGTGATCGGCAGCTCTTTGGCGCCCTCGGCAATCAGCTTGCTGAAGAACGGCACCACCGAACCCCGCGAGCCGGCGACGTTGCCATAGCGCACCACGGCAAACCGGGTTTGTTGCTCGCCGGCAATGTTGTTGGCAGCCACGAACAATTTATCCGACAGCAGCTTGGTCGCGCCGTACAAGTTGATCGGGCTGGCAGCCTTGTCGGTGGACAGCGCGACAACTTTTTTCACGCCGTTGTCGATGGCCGCGGCAATGATGTTTTCCGCGCCGTTGACGTTGGTGCGGATGCATTCGGTGGGGTTGTATTCCGCCGCTGGCACTTGCTTCAGCGCCGCGGCGTGCACCACATAATCGATACCGCGCATGGCCTGACGCAAACGGTCGGCGTCGCGCACATCACCGATGAAGTAACGCATGCACGGCGCGTTGAACGTCTGCTGCATCTCGTACTGCTTAAGCTCATCGCGGGAAAACACCACCACACGCTTGGGCTGGTATTGCTCCAGCAAGCGGCGGATGAAGTTGCGTCCGAACGAACCGGTGCCGCCAGAGATGAAAATCGATTTACCGTTGAACATGCCTTGAGTCCTTTTACCTGTCAGCCAGGCTTATGCGAGCAACTGCGCCCAGTTCACACTGGTCGGTTCGCCGAGAGTAAAGCCCTTGCCGGTCAAGGCCAGGTTCTGGTTGTAGGCTGGATCCTGTTCGAAACGCGATTGCCACTTGTCGCGCAGGGCGGCTACCGCCTGCGGGTGATCCGGCAATGAGCCGGGGTGGGCGATTTGCACTTGCGGCGTCCATACGGTCAGCAACCCGGCATCGGCGACTTTCAGGCACAAGTCGACATCGGCATACGCTTGCTCGAAATGCTCTTCATCCAGCCCGCCCAGTGCATCGAACACCTCTTTGCGCACCATCAGGCAAGCGTCGGAAACTGCCGAATAATTCTGCTCGACCAACAGTCGATGCATAGGACCCGGTGCGTCTTTTTTCGCGCCGACGAACGCAGAGGCCACGCCGTCCCCCAGCCCCAGAATCAAACCGGCGCCGGTCACGCTGCCCTCGCGATCAACCAGCTTGGCCCCCACCACCCCCACTTCCGGCCGCTGAGCCTGGTTGAGCAAAGCTTCGATCCAATTGGCATTGACCACCTCGGCGTCTGCCGCGAGCAGTATCAAGTACTCACCCTGTGCCTGCGCGGCGGCCTGGTTGAGCAGTGCCGACGGGCTCACGCGCTGCTCGTTCTTGATCAGGCGAATCCGCCCGCGACCGTTTTGCTCCAGACTGTCGAGCCACGTCAGCAGATCGGCTGACTGGCTGTGGTTGTCGGCGATGATAATTTCGTTGTTCTGATAGCGCGTACGCTGCAATACGCTCACCAGGCAGCGCTGCAATGGCTCCTGATCGCCTTCGCTGCGGACGATGATCGACACCTTCGGACGCTGGGCATGCCGGTAGTCGATCCGCAAGCCACCAAATGCCTCGGCACTGACCTGCGCCTGATAACCACGGGTTGCCAGGTGGCGTACCAGGGTCTGACGTTGGTGCTCATTCGGCGCCAACTCCACCGCCGGGGTGATCAGCAATGGCTCGGCCAAATGCGCCAGCCCTGCCAACCCGCCAGCTTCGATCAGGCGCAGCAGCAGGTCGAATTCCAGTGCATCGCTGAACTCGCGGGCATAACCACCGACATCCACCAGCACTTCGCGTCGGATCAGCCAATGCCGGGCGGTCAACGTCGGCAGACTTTGCAGCAGGTCGAGGTTGAAGGCCGGGCGGAAAACCTCGGTCAATGTGCCGTTACTACGGCGATGAATCTCATCCATCGCCACCGCACGGCAACCTTCCGCGTCCTGCAACTCAAGGCTGGCGCGCAGGAAGCCGGCAGCGGTGAACTCATCGCCGGCCTCGGCCAACAGCAGCCAGTCCGAGGTTGAGCGCTGGGCAATCTGGTTCAGTTTATCGACGTAGTTGCTTGCGCTGACCTTTACAAAATGCACGGTATTTTGTTCGGTGGTGACGTCAGGCAAATCACCGGTGGTGAAGACCACCACCTTGAAGGCGCGGAAAGCGCTTTCCATCAGACTGTCAAAGGTGACCTGCAACTTGTCCATGTCGGCTTCAAGATCCAGCAACAGAATGCCAAACTGAGGCCCGCCCTCATTGGCCGCCAGGTGTTGATTGATTTTCCGTACCGCGGTGTCGTTCGGCTGGCGTGCCTGCAACCAGTTCAACAGCCGGCCGGAGGGCATGCTGCCCAGCAACTCACGGCTGTCGTAGGTCGGTAGGCTGCCGAGGCGGGCAATCCAGTCCGTCAATATTTTCGCATCGGCGCTCTCGCCCATGTCCAGCAGTTGCTGCACCAGTTTTTGCACGACCTGACGGTTGAAGGCGCCCAACTGCACGGCATGCAGCAAACGAGTCTGGATGGTCTCGGGCGTGTCGTTGGAATAAGTGCGCTGCAACGTATGCTGCTGAAGTAATGCACCCTCCATTTCTTCCAGCTGCAAGCGGCCGGCCGGCATCGCATGGAGCAGGAATTCGCACTCGGTCAGTTGATCAAAAAACGCCTGGTTGTAAAACGGCATCTCGACATATTGCTGGGTGCCGAATGCGCGTTTCGGGCCAATGGTGGGATCTTTCCAGTAGGACTCGAAGATCGGCTCGATAGTCAATGCATTGCGCGTGGCCAGGCTGTCGGCCAGCGCCTGGAAACTTTGCAGGGCGAACTCTGCGGTCTGCTTCTGGTTCAGGTCACTGATGTCGGTCGGCAGCGTGGCGAGGAAACCGGCAAAGCGCTCACGCTCGGCGACCGAACGGGCGTCTTTGAAACTCAGGACGTGAATGATTTCGGTATTGTGATCCGAACGGCCGTAGTTGACCTCCCGCACCACATAAGGCATTGGCAGAATCCGCGCCTTGGCCCGCGCGAGCATGTAATACACATGGCCGATTTCCTGCCACTCGAAAATCGTGCCCTCCGGCATGGCCGCATACCAGTCCTGCAACAGCGAGGTGCGGTGCACCGCATAGAACGGCGGAATGTACTGGCCCATGTAGTCGAGCACACGATCCTGCGCGCGCTCGGCGTTGTAATCCTCTTTTACCTTCTTGTCGCGACGGTAGTACTGCACATAGTTGGAGTGCGTCAGGTACATCAGGCAGTAGCCGTGGCACATGCCGTAATCAGGGTTGGCCTCGAGGAAGTTCACCGATTCGGTCAGTGCATCGTGCAGCAGGAAGTCATCGTCGGAAGCCAACACCATGTACGGCGTGGTGACCTGGCTGACGCCATACCCGAGCTTTTGCTGAAACCCCGTGTAGGTGAACTGCGGCAAATGACGATAGTCGACCGACGGAAAGTCGGTTGCGATGCGCTCATCGCCCTGCACGGACGAATCCAGCACCAGCACCTTGGCGGAGTAACGGCTGTAGTACTGCAAGGCGCGTCGCAGGAACGCCCTGCGGTTGTGGGTGATAACCACCACCGTGAACAGCTCGTTCAGCGGTGTCACGTTGGTTTGAGTGCTGCTTTGAACCTGCATTTTCCTATCCCCACAACCGGCCGATCGCCAAGTACCTGAAGCTGTTTTTGATTAACGAACGCGACGCAGATAGCCGTCCGGCGCCACGGTGATCAGCAGTTTGTTTTGCATCTGCTGGTCGATCTCGAAGTCCTTGTTCTCTTCCAGGTACTTCCACACCGCAGTTTTCGGGTTATCGCCCGGGCCCCATGGACGATCCGGGAAGAAATCGGCTGGCATGTCTTCGACCACGGTGTCCATGACCACGCAGTAGCTGTCCACCGACACCAGTGGTGCGTACAGGCGCAGTTCTTCCAGCACGTGATCGTGGGTGTGGTTGGAATCGAGCACCAGAATGACTTTCTTGCCTTCAGCGGCAGCACGCACTTGGGCGGCGATGGCCGGGTCGATGCTCGAACCTTCGATCATCGAGATGCGCTTGCTCATCGGGTGACTCTCGATGGCTTCACGGTTGTGTGCACGGATATCGAGGTCGATGCCCAGCACTTCGCCGTGGCCTTGCAGCTCCAGCAAGGAGGCGTAGTAAATGATCGAGCCGCCGTGGGCGATGCCGCATTCGATCACCAGGTCCGGTTTGACCTGCCAGATGATTTCCTGCATCGCCATCATGTCTTGTGGCAGCTGGATGATCGGACGGCCCATCCACGAGAAGTGGTAGCTGTACTTGTGCTTGGCCGATTCGTTGAAGAAATCCCGGGCCAGGCCGGTGAGTTTCTGGTCGTCACCCTGCTGGGCGATCTGTTCCCGGCATTCGGCTTCGAAGGCTTTATTGATGGTGTTGTCGGTCATTTTAGAATCTCAATAGTCACTGGAACGAAGCGCTGTCGACGGCGTGATAGACGTAGCGTCCACCGGTCATCCGCTTGATTTCTTCGAGGTAGTTGGAGTTCATCACAAACAGGTTGGCGCCTTCGGGCAAGGCATCCATGGCCTCTTGCGGCGAAGACACCCGCACGCCACTCAGGGGCAGATAACGCCCCTGTTTGGCCGGGTTGATATCCACCACGCGATCCACCGCCACACCCGCGCGTTGCAGGAACAACGAATAAATCACGCCTTTGGACGAGGCACCCCAGATCGCCGAACCTTGCTCGGGCGCCGCTTGAATGATCTGCACCGCGCGCTCGAGGCTGCTGGTGAAACCGTCCGGCAATGCCAGGCGCGGCACCGGTTGGTCCGGTGTCAGGCGCAGCGTGGCCAGGTCGGCGACGATGTACAGGTATTGGCCACCGAACAGGTGACCGGCCTCGTGCACGGTGCCGAACATCCGGCGCAGGTCATCGAGGCGGAAATAATTGACGTGCTCGTAGAACAGGTCGAACCAGGCGCGGTGCTCAAGAATCCAGTCGAAGCACGGCACTTCGATGTAGATCTGCCCGCCCTGATTGGCCTCGGCCATCTCGGCGAGAAAACTCACCGGGTCCTGGATATGTTCCAGCACATGCCGCAGCACGATAGCGTCCGCCGACAGCCCCAGGCCGCGAGTGAACGGCGCCTTGATCACGTCGGCGTTGTCGCCTTCGTAGGCCGGGTCGATACCGGTGATGGCGTAGCCCAGGCCTTTGAGCAGTTCAAGAAAGTAGCCTTTGCCGCAGCCGACTTCGATCAGTTCCTGCCCCTTGAAGTGGCGGGCAATGATCCCTTCGACATCGCTCAGGTGCTTCTGGAACTGGCCGGAATGCGCCTGCTCGTTCTGATAGTCGGCGTCGTAGCTGAGCTTGTCGGCGTCGAAGGCCTGATTGAAGATCAACCCGCTCGTCTCGTCCTGCACCAACAGCATGTCGGCGCTGGCCGATGCCCTGGCCGACTCCGGGTCGGCAAAGGTACGGTTCTGCAACACCGGCAGGTCGGCGACCCGATACAACTCATGCCTCATGCTCTGCTCCCAGTAGCTGTTGCAAACGGTCCGCCACGCCCCAGAACGCCATCGGTTCATGGGTCGGGTATGGGTAATGGCCCAGGTTCAAACGGATCGACGCGCCACGCTCACACAACCGCTGCTCGACCAGCGCCCTGACCGATACCGGCTGGCCGCTGGAGCAATTGATCACGCCATCGAACTCACGCTGTTGCAGGATCGCGGCGAGGTAATCGGCAGCCGTGTCGATCGCCAGGTAATCGCGCAACTGCTCGCCGGCCGACATGTTGAAGCTGTCGTCCCCGGCCTCGATTGCCCGGTCCAGTGCCGCCAGCAAACTGTTGGGGTTCTGCCCTTCCCCGTGCAGGTAGAACAGCCGCGCCCATTGCAGGGTGAAGGGCTGTTGGCGCTGCAGGTTTTCGAGGAACAGACGCAAGGTGTTCTTGGCCAGCCCGTAAGGGTTACTCGGCCGCGCCTCGGTCTGCTCGCTGAGCGGCCCGCTCTGCAGGCCGTATTCGAAACAGGTGCCGGTGACCAGCACCTGCGACACACCCGCCTCGACCGCACCTTTGATGAACCGGTAATCGGCCATCAGGTTGTGTTCGAAGTGAAACAGCGCCTGATAATTCGGCAACCCCGGCCAGGCGAGATGTGCCAAGGCATCGACGCCATCGGTCAGCGCGGCAAAGTCCAGGTCGGTGGCATGAACATCCGCGGCCACGAATTCCACGGCGTTGATCCACGGCAATTGCGCGGCGGTCTCGGCGTTACGCGCCACGGCCCGCACCTCGCAGCCACGGGCGAGTAAAGCCGCGACCAGATGTCGGCCGACGAACCCGGTGGCACCGGTGACCAGCACCTTCACAGTACGGTCAACTCAGGCACGGCGATCACGAAACGGCCGTCCCACTGACGCACCTGCGCCAGCTGCTGACTGACTTCGTGCAGCAAATTCCATGGCAATACCAGAACGTAATCCGGCTTTTCCAGATCGATCTGCGCCGGCGAAACGATCGGAATGCGACTGCCCGGCAAGTACTTGCCCTGCTTGTGCGGGTTGGCATCGGCCACCCAGGCCAACAGGTCCGGTTTGACCCCGGCGTAGTTGAGCAAGGTGTTGCCCTTGGCTGCCGCACCATAACCGACCACGCGCTTGCCGTCGGCCTTGGCTTGCAGCAGGAAACGCAGCAGTTCGTGCTTGATGCCCTCGGCCGCTGGCGCCAGGGTCGCGTAGTACTCGGGGGTTTTCACTCCCGCTGCCAGCTCGGCCTGCAACTGCTGTTGAACGGCTGGCTGCACCTCACGGCGAACACCGTCGGCCCGCTGGACGAACACCCGCAACGAACCGCCATGGGTCGACAACTGGCTGACATCGAACACTTCCAGGCCATTGCGCTCGCACAAGGTCTGCACGGCGGTCAGGGACAGGTAGGAATAGTGCTCGTGATACAGCGTGTCGAATTGCTGCCCGGCCATCAGCGTCAGCAGTTGCGGAAATTCGAACGTCGCCACACCGGTCGGCTTGAGCAAGGTGGAGAACCCACCGAGAAAATCATTAATGTCCGGCACATGCGCCAACACGTTGTTGGCGGCCATCAGGTCGGCGGCCCAGCCTTCGCTTTTCAGCTGCGCGGCGGTGTCGCGACCGAAGAACAGTTCGCGAATCTCCAGGCCTTTTTCCCGCGCCGCTTGCGCGGTGCTGCGGGTTGGTTCAACGCCCAGGCAGGGGATGCCGCGCCCGGCAACGTACTGCAACAGGTAACCGTCGTTGGCGGCGATTTCCACCACGCGACTGTCGGCAGTCAGGCCGAAGCGTTCGACCATCTCGGCGACATAGCGCTCGGCATGGGCCAGCCAGGTGCTGGAGAACGAACTGAAATACGCATACTCGGCGTCGAACAGACTGTCGGCGCTGGTGTAATCCTCGGTCTGCACCAGCCAGCACTGCTGACACACCGCGACCTTCAATGGCACCCATTGCTCGGCTTGTTCCAGGCGATCGGCGTGCACATAGGCGTTGGATGGCGGCGAGGTGCCGAGATCGATCAGCGGCAAGGCCAGAGGAGTACCGCAACCACGGCAGTTCATAGACGCACTCCAGCGAAGTGTTCATCGAGCAAGGGATGGCTGGAATCCCTGGCCGACAGATTATTGACAGGCAACGGCCAGGCAATCGCCAGCCGTGGATCGTTCACCGACAACCCGCCCTCGTACGCAGGCGTGTAATCAGCGCTGTGCAGGTAGAGCAATTCGGCGTCATCGGTCAGCGTCTGGAAGCCGTGGGCGAACCCGGACGGGATCAGCAAGCTGCGACCGTCACCGGCCTTCAGGTGCTCGGCGTGCCAGTGCAGAAAGGTTTCGGAATCGGGGCGCAAGTCCACCGCCACATCCCAGACTTCGCCGCGCAGGCAGGTAATCAACTTGGCTTCCGGCGCATTGGAATTTTGATAATGCAGACCGCGCACACTGCCCCGCGCACGGGTGCAGGAGTGGTTGATCTGGCGGATATGAAACGGCTGGCCGAAAGCGCTCAGGCTGCCTTCGCAAAACAGCCGGGCGAAATGCCCACGATCATCTTCGAAGCGTTTGTGCTGCACGCTGAACAGACCGGCCAGCGGCAAGGCTTTCAACAGAAACTCGCTCACAACGCGCCTCGGTACAGGTTCAACTGGTTCAGGGTGACTTCACGCATGTCATCACCGTTCTGCCACGCCAGATGCCAATCGAGGGTCTGGGTCAGGCACTGCTGCAACGACCAGCGCGGTTGCCAGGCCAACCGTTGACGGGCGCGACTGCTGTCCAGGCGCAACAGGCCGGCTTCGTGCAAATCACTCGGCTCGATGCGCAATCCGCGTGCTTGCGGCCAGCGGCTGGCAAGCAACTCGACCACTTCGCCGACGCTGCACATGTCCGCTTCGCTCGGACCGAAGTTCCACGCGCCGGCAAACTGTGGGCCTTGTTCGTAGAGACCGGCAGCCAATTGCAGGTAACCTGCCAAAGGCTCAAGAGCGTGCTGCCATGGGCGCACGGCCTGCGGGTAGCGCAGGGTCACTGGCTGGTCGGCCGACCAGGCCTTGAGCACATCGGGAATCAGGCGTTCCGGCGCAAAGTCACCGCCGCCCAGCACATTGCCAGCACGGGCGGTGGCCAACGCCAAGCCATGCTCGGCGTACTTGTCGGCCGGGAAAAACGATGCGGCATAAGACTGCGCCAACAATTCGCAGCAAGCCTTGCTGCTGCTGTAAGGATCGTGACCGCCCAGGGCTTCGTCTTCGCGGTACGGCCACAGCCATTCCTTGTTGGCGTAGACCTTGTCGGTGGTCACTAACACACAGGCACGCACGCCGCCGACCTGGCGGATCGCTTCGAGCAGATTGAGCGTGCCCATGACGTTACTGGAATAGGTGCCGAGCGGATCGCGATAGCCTTCGCGCACCAGCGGTTGGGCCGCCAGGTGCAGGACGATTTGCGGCTGGGTTTCGACGATCAGTTCCAGCAAGGCGCCCAGATCACGCAGATCACCACGCTGATCGTTGATGCCCTCGTGTACCCGCGCCAGTTCGAACAGGCTCGGCTCGGTGGACGGATCGAGCGAAAACCCGCTGACCTCGGCCCCGAGGCTTTGCAGCCACAACGTCAACCAGCTGCCCTTGAAACCGGTGTGGCCGGTCAGCAGCACCCGTTTGCCACGCCAGAACTCCGGACTCAGGCCCATTGCTTCCATGGGGCCTCCCCGCTCTGCCACAGCGCTTCGAGGTGGTTCTTGTCGCGCAGGGTGTCCATCGGGTGCCAGAAGCCTTCGTGTTCGAAAGCCTTCAACTGTTCGTCCTGGGCCAGCCGGGTCAACGGCTCGGCTTCCCAAGTGGTCTCGTCACCGCCGATGTACGACAGCACTTTCGGCGACAGCACGAAGAACCCGCCATTGATCCAGCCACCATCGCCACGGGGTTTCTCGGTGAAACCGAGCACCTGATCGCCGTGACGCTCCAGGGCGCCGTAACGGCCCGGCGGTTGTACGGCGGTGACGGTCGCCAGACGACCGTGGGCGCTGTGGTAGTCCACCAGTTGACGGATATTGATATCGGAGACGCCATCGCCATAGGTGAAGCAGAACGCCTCTTCGTCCTTGAGGTAACGACCGGCACGCAGCAAGCGGCCACCGGTCATGGTTTCCTCGCCGGTGTCGATGAGAGTGACGCTCCACGGCTCGCTGTAGTTCTGGTGCACGTCCATGCGGTTGTTGCGCATGTCGAAGGTGACGTCGGAGGTGTGCAGGAAGTAGTTGGCGAAGAAGTCCTTGATCGCATAGCCCTTGTAGCCAAGGCAGATCACGAAGTCATGAATCCCGTGGGCGGAGTACTGTTTCATGATGTGCCAAAGAATTGGCTTGCCGCCGATCTCGATCATCGGCTTGGGCTTGAGGTGCGACTCTTCGCTGATGCGCGTGCCCAGGCCACCCGCCAGAATTACTGCCTTCATCGTCTCCCCTCTTGTTCTTCACAGAGCTCGGCCAAGCTATTTCAAGCTTTTGCGGGCTGTCTGGCTAAAACGCTCTGCCGTGTCAGGCGCTGGCGTACCGGCCGCAAGCGCTCGTTTTATGGCGATTTGAGGGGGACTTGCAGGAAACGCGCCAGCTCTTTCAGGTCGGGGGACAGCACTTGAATCAGCGACAGAGGGTAATTAGCAGCTATGCGGACCCAATAAAAAGGGGAACCGGGTCAATCACAACCAGATTCCCCAATTACTTCAAAGAAGACCTTCAACTCCATTACGAGTGAAGATCCAAAACCTCAACCAAACAAATCGAACGCGTCACCATTGGCGGTCTTGAAATGCTCAATGGTAGTGAAGCCTGCGTACCAGTCCTGCAGTTTCACACCATGGTCGGGCACAGCGCCTTGAGTATCAAAGCGATCGTAGAGATAGAGATCATTGTCAACTCGCATGAGCTGCAAGTCGGCTGCGGAGTTGACATTGTTCAATATCAGCGTGTCATTGATGCTTGTTCCGTCATCGCGGATAGTCACCAACTTACTGGTATTAACGGTATAGGTATCATCGCCCTCTCCACCGTTGGCAAAGCCTCCAGACTTCATGTTCCAGGCGAATTCACCCTTCACGTTCAGGGTCAACTTGTCATTGCCGACGCCGCCGAGCAACACGAAGTTGTCACCGGTGCCGCTCAAAATATCGTCGCCGTCACCGCCATCGGCCGTGCCGCTGACCACCGTGAGGCTATCGTTGCCAGCTTCGCCAAAAGCCATGGTTCCACGATCATCGGCAGCACTGGTGATGACATCGCCACCATTGCCGCCATACAGCATGTCGGCCTGAGGCCCGTTTGCTACACCGCCAAGGGAGAATGGCCCGATCTGGGAGTACAAACCGCCGTAGATGGTATCGCCACCGTCGCCGCCATAAACCAGATCATTGCCCAGACCACCCTCAAGGTAGTTCCCGACCGCATCACCGGTCAGCGTGTCGTCGAAGTGGCTGCCCACTACGCGTTCGATGTTGAGCAAGACGTCGCCTTGCGCATCGCCACCCTGAGTGACCCCGGTCTGTAGGTTGATATTCACGGCAGTTGCGCTGTTGATGTACCAGGCGCTGTCCAGCCCTTCACGCCCATCGATCCGGTCGGCACCGGCGCCACCGATGAAAATGTCGCTGCCAGTGGATCCCGACAGCGTGTCGTCAAAACTGCTGCCCTGGAAAATCTCGATCCCGGTGAAGGTATCGCCAGCGGCATCGCCCGCATTGACATTGGTTTTCAAATCTATTGTCACGGCAGTGGTGGATTGTTCATAGCTGACCAGGTCCTGACCGGCTGCGCCGTCCAACCCCATGGCAGTGGTGCCACCGATGAAGATGTCGTTGAGCGCGGTCCCACGGAGGGTTTCGATATCGACGTAAGTATCGCCAGCCGCGATACCGGAGTGGATGCCTGTCATCAAGTTAAGGGTCACCGCCACGGTGCTGTCGGTGTAGCCGACAGTGTCCATACCGGCGCCGCCGAAGAACTGGTCTGCACCGCCGCCACCAAACAGCACGTCATTACCGGCACCGCCGCTGATGATGTTGTCGCTGGCGTTGCCGTAACC